>NZ_JSBW02000054.1 GCF_000772705.2 Xanthomonas vasicola | reverse complement strand
GTACGCATGGGCGGAAATTGCAAGAAACCAGCCTTCAGCGTAGCGAACACTGGTAGTTTTAGCACGCCGGTGCAGACATCAAGGCCTTGCGGTCGTTGGGTGGTTGGGGTTTTTCAGGGGCGACTAAAAAGGCCGGATTGCGTCGAGCGCGCGGCGCCCGCGCCGTTCGCGGGACACGCCGTGAATCCGTTCATGGAGGCTCGCCATGCCGCCAACGGTCCCGCAATCGGCGAGGACACCGCACCAGATAGTTGGCTGGCAGCTAACGAAAAGCAGCTCACTGCTACGAACAGCTTGCCGCATTTGTCGATTGGGTGACTGCTGCGGATCGATTGACCATGACATCCGATAGGCATTGCGACAGAAATCGAATGAGCTGACACGTGCTTCGTTTAATGGGTCGCGCAATGCACTGCTTGTGCCACGCCCACCGACCATCTCCACTGGTCCTTGCCCGCTCACCGTCGCGGGACCCTTGGTGGCATGGATGCCGCCACGGAGCTTACAGGGACGTACTTGCAGCGTGTCCCGCGATGGTGGGCGGGCAAGGGCCCTGCAGCACACAAGCAGACTTGCAGCTCCAAGGCACCGCCGAGGATTTGGCTGCCACGTGCTCATCCAAGCCATCGCTCAGGCCGTATTTCTTCGCTCATCAGAGTTCAGAGTGGCGCCGCGTTGAGCGCCATCTCCAAAACAAAACAGCGACGCGTGCCATCACGCGTCGCTGCCGGGACGGCAGTTATCGAATGATGCGGTTAGAAGTCGTAACTCAACGTCACCCGACCCGAGCGTGGCGCCTGATAGGCGACGACCTGATCCCACAGCGGGTTGGTGGTGTTGTCGGGCAGCTGCGAGAACGGGTAGATGTTGGTCGCGGTCTGCTCGTTGGTGATGTTGAACACGTCCAAGCGCAATGCCAGCTTGCCGTCGGCAAACGCCGGCTTATAGGTCACGCCCATATCCAGCTGCGCAATCCAGCCCAGGCGTCCCTGTGAACCCGGAGGCGATGCCACGCCGGTGCCGGTTTCCGGGTTGTAGCAGTAATGGTAGGGACCGCCGGTGATGGCACTGCCGCCGTAGCCGGCCGGATCGCGGCCGCTGTATTCGGTTCCGTAGTAGTTACCCAGGCAGTTATGCGGAGCGCCGGAAATCAGGCTGAAATTGGCCGATGCACCCCATTGCGGGGTGAACTGGTAGAACCCGAACAGCTTGAGCTGATGGCGATGATCGTTGGATTGATCGCCGTTGAAGTGTTCCATCAACGCAGGGTGGTCCCAGCTCTGTGTGGTCGAGACCGATGCCTGGCCCTGATAGCTGCCGAGTGCGCCGCCGGTGCGCCACAGATCCGAGCGCACCTGGCCTTCGGTGGTGCCGTAGCTATGCGACCAGACGTAGTTGACCTTGGCGTACCACTTGCCGTCGAACGGACGCTCAAGATTGAATTCCATCGCCGAATAATTGCGCTTGAACTTCGGGAAACCGGCCGCTTCGCGGCTCACCGACACTTCGTGGAACTGGCCATCGGTACCGATCACCCCCCAGGTATTGGTCTGGCCCGGATTGATCAACGAAGCGCCCGCCACCTTGGAAAAATCGATGGTCACGCCTTGCGCCGCCGCCGCGTCGATCAACGCGGTATTGGAGACATCGTAGTTCTGGTCGTCGATACCGGCATTGAGGCGGCGATGCGTGCCGCGCACGCCCAGCACCCAGCCGCTATCGAGTTGCTTGGTAAAACCGAGGATGAGTTCGTCCTGATTTTCGCCTTCGATATCCTTGACCACCGCCGTACGCACATCGGCAATGCGGCCGAAGCGCGAGTTGGCCGACACCGCCGAACCCAACTGCTGCGCCAAGATTGGCGTGCCATCGGCATTGATGCCGCTGTAGGTGAAGTAGGTATCGGTGGTGGTCGCCGGGGTGAACAGGCTCACCGCGGACAGCGGCAGACCAAGGTAGTAACGACCAAGGTTACCGAACACCTTCAGGCTGGAATCGCCATTGACGTCCCAGCTAAAGCCCAAGCGCGGCGCCCAGGCATTATCGATTTCGATATAGGGATCGCCGAACGGGGTGTAGTTGGTGAACTCGTCCTTGCGCAGGCCCAGGCTCAGCAGCAGATTGTCGGTGACCTGCCACTTGTCTTCGATGTAGTAGGCGCGTTGCTTGGCCTCGTACGAATACAGGCTGGTATTGATGTTGCGCACCACGTAGTAGCCACTGGACCCATTGACCGGATCGACCAAACCCGGGCTCGGCGCACCGACGCCGCCGGCTTCGTTGGCCGACTGGCTGACCAGCCCACCGGTGGCCAGCCCATAGGGATCATTGGTCTGGCCGTAGGTCCAGGCATAGCCGGGACCAGAGAGGATCGAGCCGACATCGATACCTTCGGACTTCTGGTTATCGATACCGAAGTTGAGCGTGTGGTGGCCAAGGCGCCATTCCAAGTTCAAGCGCTGGTTGTCTTTCTTGTATTCGCGGTCCGGCGAACTGACCGAGCTGACCAACTGGTTGCCGATGCGCGGTGTGCCGCCGGTGTAGGCAGGATTCTGCAATGCGGCACTGTTGATCACCGGACCGCCGGCCGCGTCGTAGTTGAACGGCGTCAGTTCGTCCGGCGTTCTCATCTTGCCGTAGAGCGCGGTCACGGTGAGGTTATCGCCCAGATAGCCGGTGTACTTGCCGGTGAACAGCGTCGGCCCGGTTTTCCAGGTGGATTCATCGGTGAAATACGCACCGCGCTCACGCGCAAGATAGTCGTAGCGATAGATCGAGCCGTTGGTTTCGGCGACGTCGCTGGCACCGGTCACCTCGATCAGGTGATTGTCGGTGATGTTCCAATCCACCTTGGCGTACCAGCGCTTCTGTTTGTAGTCGTAATCGGTGAGGCCGTCGGTACGGCCGTTGTCGGTGTCGCGATTGGTGCCCACGCGGATGCCGTCAGAGTTCACCTGCTCGGCGGCCAGGAAAAAGAACAGCTTGTCCTGGATGATCGGTCCGCCGACATAGGCGCTGTAGGTGGTCTGGTTGGCTTCGGCCTCGCTGGCCGGCTGATACAGGCCATTGGCCGCACGCGCGTAGCGGTAAGCGGCATTGTTGATGGTGCTGCCCTGGCTGTCCGGGCGCCAATAGATGTCGCGCTGGTTGGCCTTGAGGCCGTTCGGCTCCCAGATCACTGCGGCGCCGAACTTCCACTCGTTGGTGCCGCGCTTTCCGATCTGGTTGATCACACCACCGTTGGCGCGACCATACTGTGCGCCGTAGCCGCCGGTGAAGATTTCCTGCTGGTCGATGGCGCCGTACGGCAGGGTCAGGCCGCCCAGGTTGTTGCTGATGGTGGTGGTATTGAAGCCGTTGAGGTAATACGCGTTTTCGCTGGCGGCCGAGCCGCCGAAGCTGGGCAGCGAGCCGCCGAGCGGGCCGTTGTCGAAGCCGCCGCTGTTGACCACCACGCCCGGTGCAAGCAACGCGATCGCTTCGGCGGTACGGCCTAGCGGCAGTTGCTGCAACTGTTCGGCGGTGACCACGGTGCGCGTATCCACGCTGCTGACGTCGATGGTGGTCAGGCTGGCGGCGCTGACGGTAACGCTGTCCAGGGTCTGCATGCCGCTCCCCGCGGCGTTGGCAGCGAACGAGACGTCGGTGTTGGCCCCAACCGTAATGGCGACGTTGTCGCGGGCTTCCACCACAGCGCCATCGCGCTTGACCGTTACCTTGTAAGTGCCCAGCGGCAGATTGCCGGCGGTATAGCGACCGCGCGCGTCCACCGGCACTTCGCGACTGAAGCCGCTGTTGTTTTCCACCAGCACGCTCGTGCCACTGCCCTGTCCCACGCTGCCGACGATGCTGCCGGTGGTGGACTGTGCGTAGACGCTGCCCATGGCCACAACCAATGCCAACGCCAAGGCACGCTTCTGGATAGTACGGTTCATGCTCTCTCCCCAAGTCTTGAACTGTCGGCAAGGCGACAACGGTGCCAGTGGCTACCGGAATCACACTTTCTGAACATCTGCAGCGCAGTGCCAATGACTGCACGCCATCAGCTCATGCCCAAACTGTCGATCCCGTCGCGTTCAATCATAGGCAGCCAAGTTCCCCTACCCGACCGTTCCGACGGGTAGGTGGGCTTCTTGCGGGTAGGCGCGCGAGGCCGCAGGCCTGACAATGGCGGACGCGATGCCCGCTGCGGGCGTCGATGTCCCTAATCGGTATTTCTCAAGGATCTGCGCGCATGAACCACTCCCGCTCCCACGCCCTGTTCGCACAGGCGCAGACCTTGCTACCCGGCGGCGTCAACTCGCCGGTACGGGCGTTCAAGTCGGTCGGCGGCGAGCCGTTCTTCGTGGCGCGTGCCGATGGCCCGTACCTGTTCGATGTCGACGACAACCGCTACATCGACTACGTCGGCTCGTGGGGCCCGATGATTGCCGGGCACAACCACCCGGCGGTGCGCGAAGCGGTGGAGCGCGCGATCCGCGACGGGTTGTCGTTCGGTGCACCGTGCGCGGCCGAGGTGACGATGGCCGAAACCATCAACCGGCTGGTGCCCTCCTGCGAGTTGGTGCGGATGGTCAACTCCGGCACCGAGGCCACGCTGTCGGCGGTGCGCCTGGCGCGCGGCGCCACCGGTCGCAATCGCATCATCAAGTTCGAAGGCTGTTATCACGGCCACGGCGACTCGTTCCTGGTCAAGGCCGGTAGCGGCATGCTGACCCTGGGCGTGCCGACCTCGCCAGGTGTGCCCGCCGGGCTGAGCGAGCTGACCGCCACGCTGAGCTTCAACGACTTTGAAGGCGCCACCGCCCTGTTCGACGAGATCGGCGCGGAGGTGGCGGCGGTGATCATCGAGCCGGTGGTGGGCAATGCCAACTGCATCCCGCCGCGCGCCGGCTACCTGCAACACCTGCGCACGCTGTGCACGCGGCACGGCGCGCTGCTGATCTTCGACGAAGTGATGACCGGCTTCCGCGTCGCGCTCGGCGGCGCGCAGGCGCATTACGGCGTGACCCCCGACCTGAGCACCTTCGGCAAGATCATCGGCGGTGGCATGCCGGTGGGTGCGTACGGCGGCCGCCGCAACTTGATGGAGCAGATTGCTCCGGCCGGGCCGATTTACCAGGCCGGCACCTTGTCGGGCAACCCGGTCGCCATGGCTGCCGGCCTGGCGATGCTGGAACTGGTGCAGGAACCGGGCTTCCACGCGCGCCTGAGCGAAGCGACCAACCTACTGTGCGAGGGCCTGGAAGATGCTGCGCGCGCAGCCGGCATTGCGGTCACCACGCATCAGGTCGGCGGCATGTTCGGGCTATTCTTCACCGACGAAATCGTGGAGACCTACGCGCAGGCCACCGCGTGCGACACCACCACCTTCAACCGCTTCTTCCACGCGATGCTGCAGCGGGGCGTGTACCTGGCGCCCTCGGCGTACGAGGCCGGCTTCATGTCCAGCGCGCACGATGAGGCAGTAATCGAAGCCACGCTGGCGGCGGCGCGCAACGCGTTTGCGGAAGTGGCGCGCTGAATTGGGACTTGGGAATCGGTGAGCAGTGGGCGCGGGGCGTTGCGGGTCTGCGGTGCGGTGCGGCGTGAGCGTGCCGTGCTTGGCGTGCTCGGGATGTTGGCGAGGTACGCGTTGCCGGATTTGCTGGTGACGCTCACTCTGCGGGTAGCGCGTTTCGTTCGCGGCAGCAGCAGCAACTGCACGGCAGTGCACCTCGCAACAAGTCCGTGACCGCATGCCTCTGACGCCGTGTGGTGATGTCTGTTAATGCGCACCACCCGAGCCAAGCGACCTTTAGCGCCTCTTGGCCGCACGCACAAGCCGGCGCATCCGTTACGCTGAACCCGTCAACGGGGCGCAACACGCTTTGCTTTTGTCGCGTGGCTGTCATACCTTTCCGACAGGTGCTCAGGGACGGGCATGGGTGGGGACCCTCGAAGCAGCCGCTGCACCGTCGCCGCCGCATCCGGTGATTACGCTGCATTGCCGCTGGTTCACTCCGATCTGCAGCGTGTCGAGCCGGCATGCTGCCGACGCTTGATACGGCCGCCTTCGCCTCATGCTCAAGCCTGTTGCGCTGCTCACTCCGCGCCCGTCACCGTCGCGCGACCCCGTCATTCCCGATTGGCTGCTTGCCGGCAAGCTGGAGCCGCCGTTGCTGCGCGCCGATGCCGTGGTGCGTGGCGCGTTGTTGGCTGCCTTGGATGAAGCGCAAGCACGCCCACTGACGCTATTGCTCGCTCCACCCGGGTTCGGCAAGACCACGCTGCTGGCGCAGTGGCATGCGCAACTGAGTGCGCGCGAGCCGGGCGCGGTGGCGTGGCTGTCGCTGGACGAAGAAGACGCCGATGCAGCGCGTTTTCTTGGCCATCTGGCGCTGGCGTTGCAGAGCGCAGGTGCCGACCACGCGCTGTGCGCCGCAGTCCTGCATAACCGCGATCAAGACCCGCGCGAAGCAGCGGCGCTGTTGATTCGCGCGCTACGCACCGCGCCGCGCCGCATCAGCGTGATTCTCGACGACTACGACCGGCTCGGCAGCAGCCTCGTCGATGCATGGGTGCTGCGCTTGATCGAGCACAGCGGTGGGCGTCTGCACCTCTTGCTCGCTACCCGCCGCGTGCCCAACCTGCCGTTGGCACGGTTGGATCTGCAAGCCCAGCTCAGCCGCATCGGTAGCGAGCAACTGGCGCTTGACGATCTTGAAGCACAGGCATTGCTCGGCCCGCATGTGCCGGCACCGGTAGTGGACGAGCTGCGCCGCTACACCGAAGGCTGGCCGGTGGCGCTGCAGCTCGCACGGCTGTGGTTGGAAGGCGATGCACAACGTCAACAGGAAGTCGCGGCACGTTTCTCCGGGCGCAGCGCGCAGATTGCGGCATATCTAGCCGAACAGGTGGTCAACGATCTGGATGCGGACACCCGCGACCTGCTGCTGCGCACCAGCCCGCTGGAACGCATCAACGCCGCGCTCGCCGATGCCGTACGCCAACGCGACGACAGCGGCCGGCTGCTGGCGCGGCTGGAACATTTTCATGGTCTGCTGGTGCCGCTGGATGGCGAACGCGAATGGTTCCGCTATCACCCGCTGTTTGCCGATTTCCTACAGCAACTGCTCGACCGCGAACATCCCGGACAAGGCGTGCAGCTGCATCAACGCGCAGCGCGCTGGTTCGGCGAACATCAGCATTTGGCCGAAGCGGTGCGGCATGCCTCGCGCGGCGACTGCGGCGATCTTGCCGCCAGCTACATCGCACGCGCCGGCACCTGGCAGCTGCTGTTGACCCACGGCACGCATGAAGTGCGCGCGCTACTGCGCCATTTCGACCACCGCACCATCCGCGGCACGCCTGCGTTGAATCTCACCCAGGCGCACCTGCACGTAAAGCTTGGCGAGTTCAGCCACGCGCGGTTGTTGCTGGAACGCTTCCGTGATTTCCCCGCTGCACTACGCGAGCCGCTGCAGCGCGATTACACCGTGATGGTCGCGCTGTTGCGCGACCGTCTGGACGAAATCTGCGGCAACCCGCATGGCCTGGCCCAGATTGCTGCGCAGGCCGGCGCACTGGATGAAGACGACCATCTCGGCCGCGGCATGCTGCTCTGCATCTGCGCCACTACCGCGATTGCGCAAGGCGCGTTTGCAGTTGCAGAGCGCTACGCACTCAACGCGCGCGACGCCATGCAGCGCGGCGGCAGCGACCTGGGCGCCAGCCAGGCGGTGTTGTCGCTGGGCCAGAGCCTGTTCTATCGCGGCCGGCTCAGCGATGCGGAAGCCTGCTACCAGCAGGCCTTGAGTTGGTGCGCGCGTACGCCGCAACTGGATCGCGTGCTGGAAGCCGCCGCGCAATGCCTGCTCGCGCAATTGCATTACGAACGCGGCCACCACGACGACGCACCCGACTTGTTGCATCCAGCACTGGAATTGCTGGAGCAACACGATGGCGGCATGGACGTACTGGCCGCCGGATACGGCACCGCGTTGGGGTTGGAACGCCTGCGCGACCACAGCGGACGCAGTGCATTGCTGTTGCTGGAGCACATCGAGCAGATTGCGCACGGGCGGAAGCTTGCGCGCTTGTCGGAACTGGCTGCCGCGTGGCGGTTGATGCTGTTGCTGGAACATCCGGGCAACGCCACCATTGATGTGCTGATCGCGCGCACCGGCGGCGAATCCGGCCTGGCGCATACGTTGCGCTCGCCACACCGCTGGCACGATCGCGCGGCGATGGGGTTCGCGCTAGCCCGCTGGCATCGTCTGGCCGGACGCAGCAGCGCGGCGCTCATCATCCTTGGGCAGATCGAACAGGCCTGCCTGGCCGACGACAATGCCTGGCATCTGGCACGTACCCGTGCGCGTATTGCGCTGGTACTGCAGCAACGCGGCGAATTGCTTGCTGCCCTGCCGCATCTATACAGCGCGCTGGAGCATGTTGCGCTGACGCAAAGCTGGCAGGCCATTGTGGAACTGGGCTTGCCGGCCAAGGCGATGCTGCGTTCGCTACGCCAGCATGACCCGCACACCGTTGGCGGCACCACGCGTGCATTGACCATCCAGGCCGCACTGGAACGCCTCAGCGGCGACGACGACCCGGCCTGCGACATTTTCAGCGAGCGCGAACTGGAAGTGCTGGCGCAACTGGCGCGCGGCTATTCCAACAAGCAGATCGCACGCTGCCTGCATCTGTCGGAAAACACGATCAAATTTCATCTGAAAAACCTGTACCGCAAGCTCGACGCACGCAGCCGCGAAAACGCCCTGGCGCAGGCATTGCAGCGCGGGTTATTGCGTGGAAGCGCCCCGCATGCAGATCAGGGCGCGCTTGCGGATTGATCAGCAATTGCGTGCATCGCTACGTTCAGCGCAACGCTGCACGTGTGGCGGCCAGGCCTGACAGCGCTGGCCGCCAGGCACGCATCACCCGAAACTCAGCGTGCCCTTCATCATCGCCCAGTGGCCGGGGAACGAGCAGAAGAAGGTGTAGTCGCCGCCCTTGCTCAGCTTGCTGGTCGGAAAGCTCACCGTGGTGCTGTCGCCGCCACCGATAACCTTGGTGTGCGCAATCACGCGCGCGTCGGCCTTGGGCAGATAACTGTCGGCGATGGTCGAGCGGACCCCCGCGTTGGCCACTGCCTGGAAATCGGCGGACTTGGTCAATACCCAGTTATGCCCCATCACCGTGGCGTCCATCTTGCCGGAATGCTTGAGCGTGAGCTCCACCAGTGTGCAATCGGGTGCAAGCTTGATCCCGCTCTGATCGAACTTCATCTGATCGTTGCCGGTGATGGTCACCGCGCACGTCCGTGCCCATGCCGAAGGTGCCATCAGCGCCAGCGCACATACGGCAATTGTGGAAAACAGCTTCAAGAGAACACTCCTGCGTTAGAAAATTGCAGCACATCGCACGCGGCACGCCGCTGCAACAGTGAGGTGGTGAGACGTGCTGACAGTGCCAGAGTAACGCGTTGTCGCAATCAACAGCGCATACGCGCAAGCCCAGTGCAGTGCAGTGCGCTCGCGTATCGAACAGGATGCGAAGAGCCGTCTTGATTGCAAGCGAACCTTCCGCAGCACGCCTGCCTCACGCGTAACGGAAAAATGCATCCATCGGCTCTGCCGCGGCAGAGGCAATGGCAGGCACCGGCAGCGGGCCACGTTTACCGGCGACCACCTGCACGAATGCCTGCTTGAAGCGTGCCATCTCCGCCTCGGTGCCCACGGTGATGCGCGACCAGGTTGGCCACACCGGCCAGCTGCGGCCGATGAACACACCGTGGGTGGCCATATCGTCCTTGAAGCCAGCCGCCGGCCGCTTCACATCGACCATAAAGCAGTTGCTCTCCGACGTGGTGCAGGCATAGCCGTGCTTGCCGATAAACTCCATCACGTCCTGACGGATTGCCGCCGTGCGCGCACGCCGCTGCGGTACCAGCTCAGGATCGCGCAGGCTAGCCAGCCCTGCGGCGGCGGCGGTGACCGGCAAGCTGTTGACGCTGTAGAACTTCAACTTGGCCAACAGGTCCGGGCGCGCCGCCGCATACCCCAGGCGGATGCCGGCCATGCCATAGAGCTTGGAGAAGGTGCGCAACACCACCACGTCTTCACCCGCAGCGACCATGTCGACCATGCTGCGCGTGCTTTGTGCGAAGTGGATATACGCCTCATCCACCACCAACACGCTGCCTTTGGGCTTGTGCGCCAACGCGTAGTCCAGATCTTTGCGTGCGGTGACCGAGCCGGTGGGGTTGTTGGGGTTGCAGATGTAGATCACGCCCGCGTTGGCATCGGCCGCGCACATGGCCTGCACATCATGCGAAAAATCTTTGCGCAACGGCACTTTGACCAAGCGTGCGCCATTGCGGGTTGCGGCACGCCAGCCGGATTCGTAGGTGGGGTCGGCGGTGACCAACGCGGCGCTGGGCGAAGTGAAGGCCAGCATCGTGTAGTCGAGCGGCTCGGTGGACCCGGCATACGCCATCAAATGATCGACCGGCAGCTTGAGCTCGGCAGCCAGCGTAGTCATCAATTCCATCTGTACCTCGCGCAGGTAACGCCCGCCTTGCGGTGCGATCTGCGCGATGGCTTTCACTGCGGCAGCAGACGGTCCATCCGGAAACTCATTGGAGTCGATCATCACCGGTGCCAATGCCGCTGCCGGTGCCGGCGCGATGGCAGCGGAGCGCTCTGCAGCGCTGGCCAATAACGGCAAGCTGCCTGCACAGGCGGCGCCGGCAAACAACGCACAGTCGCGTACAAACGTGCGGCGCGAAAGAGCAGTTTTCATGACAATCTCCAGCAAATAAAGACGCGAACTCAGGGACGCACAGCGACAACTTCGATCTCGACCCGGTACAGCGGGTTACCCAATGCAGCAATCTGGAACGCCGAGCGCGCAGGCAGATTGGGCTGTTCCTTGGTGCCGAAGAACTGGCGATACCCTTCCATGAAACCGTTGAAATCCATCTTGCCGCCCATGGCCGGGTCGCCGACCAGAAACACCTGCATCTTCACCACATCGCCCATACCCAACCCAAGCGTGGCCAACTGCTGTTTGATCTGATTCAACACGCTCACCGTTTGTGCCTTGGTGTCGCCATAGGCAGCAGCAGAGTCTTTCGGCGCGCTGGTATCGATCACCGCCGGCACCTTGCCGCTGACATACACCGTAGCCTTGCCGGCGGGAATTTCCACCGCGGCGGCAATGGGGAAATCGCTATTGGGAATCTTGTGGCGGATCACCTCGGCGGCGTGCGCAGCGCCGAAACTGGAAGACCACAGCACGGCAACGGTAAGAAAGGTGGTCATGGGACGGAGCATGGCAATTCCTTGTGTGAGAAAAGATCAGTGGCGTAGCGATTTGACGTCTTCGATGGTCACGTGCTCGGCATAGTCGTTACCGAAATGAGTCCGCACGTAGCTCACCACTTCGGCCACCTGACGGTCGTCGAGCATGTCGCCGAAACCCGGCATGCCGGCGTGGCCGTCGAGCACCATCATGGTCACGTACGGGCCGGCAGCCAGTTTGGGATTGTCGGCAAGTGCAGGATAGTCGCCGGCGCCTTGCGCGCCGCGCCCGGCCGACATATGGCAGCCCTGGCAGATCGCCTGGTAAACATCCTGTCCAGACGCTTTGGCGAAGCCTTGCTGAGGAAATAATTGCGTGGCATCGGAACTTTGTGCGTGCGCATCGCGCACAGTGGGCGGCAGCATCAAGGCGAGGATGGCAAGCGCAACGGTGGCACCGCACATTCTTGGCAAAAGGCTCATGCGCGCGTTCCTCCGGCAATGACCTTGCGGTGCAGGCGGCCGACGACATCGTGCGCAGACAAAATTGCGCCCTCCTGCCAGGCCGGGATGTAGGACACATGCTCACCAGCCAACGCCAGCCGTCCATCGATCTGGCACAGCGGAGTGTAGTGCTCAGCGCGCGCCTGCTCGCTCCATATGCCATAGCAACCATGCGTAAACGGAACGCGGTGCCAGCCGACTGCGATGCCGTTTTCGAATTCGCGTGGATACTGCGGGTGCAGCTGCGTGCCGTATTCCACCGCCTTGCGCACACGCTGCTCGGGCGCCATCGCGGTGAACTGGTACGCGTCCAGCCCCCACACATAGGCGCCGAGCAGCACTCCCTTGCCGGGGCTGTGGTAGTTGGTGCTGGGGTAACTGATCAAGGTGATCGGCAGGTCGGTATAGCTGATGCCGCCATAGATCGCTTCGTCTTCTTCCCAGAAACGGCGCTTGAATTGCAGGCCCACTTTCACCGATGCCGCATACGGCACCTTGCCGATCGCGGTGGTCATCGCATCGCTGGCAGTGACCGGAATACGGCTGAGCACCGACAGTGGAATCGTGCAGATGCACCAGTCCGCAGTGGCGATGCGTTCTTCGCCGCCACGCGCCGCATCCTGCCAGGACACACGCACGCCGCTGCCGTCCTGATCGATCTTGGTGACCTTGGCGTTATAGGTGATCGCATCGCCAAGTTGGCGTGCGAACGCCTTGCCGATCTGGTCCATGCCGCCCACCGGCTGGAACATGGTGGTCTGCATTTCGTACTTATTGCCTACTGCCAGCGTGGTCCACAGGCGTGAGCGCAGCACATCCTGCACGCTGAAGGGATCGGAGAATTCCGGCTTGCCCGACAACCCGCCACCAGGGTAACGCGCAAAGCCGCGCCGCTCGCTGCTGTCCTTGCCTTTGACGTAACCGAACTTCTGGTCGAGCGCCCCCCAGGTGCGCAAGGATTCCAGCAGCAGCTCCTGATCTTCGCGGCTGACCGTCTTGTCCAAGGCGTGTTGCTGCGTGCACTTGGCCAGCAACTCGGACACATGGCCCTTGTAATCGGCATCGATGGCGCGAAAGCGCTGCGGTTTGCCGCCGAAGCCTTTTTCGCTATGCAGTAGCGCGTTGTAATTGACCTGATTGAAGGCTTCCAGCGCCACGCCGAATTGCTTGCAGTAACTCAGCACCGCCTTGTGATGGTGCGGAATGCGCCACGGCCCGGGGTTGAGATACAAACCGTCGTCGAACTGGCAATGCTGTGTGGCGCCGCCCAACTCGGTATAGCGGTCACCGCCGCGCAGGGTCCAGTTGCGTCCGCCAGGGCGGTCGTTGTATTCGAGCAACTGCACGCGGTAACCGGCCTTGCGCAACTCGAAGGCCGCGCTCATGCCGGCGAGCCCGGCGCCGAGGATCAAGACCGAGGCCCCCTTGGGGTCGCCATCCAACTGCAGTGGGCCTTTGAAATTGGATTCGGCTGCCATGCCCAGGCTGCTCATCGCCTGATACATCATCGCGCCACCGGCGGTCATGCCGATGCGCGCCAGCAACTGCCGACGCGTCATCGCTCCCGAGTGATTGCCTTGCATCAACGCACTTCCCCTGCATGTCATGGACGAGCGCATGCGGCCGGCAATCCTAGCGGCCGCGGCTGCACCTCAGAATTTGCAGGCCAGGCTGGCGAACAACTGGCGCGGTGCGATCAACTGATACGAACCCGAGCTTTCGTTGGGAAACACTGCACCAATTGCATCGTCCTTGTCGAACAGGTTGTAGACCGACAACTGCAGCCGGCCACCGGCGAGAAACCCACTGCTGTCGCCCTGGTAACCGACGCTGCCGTTGACGATGAAGGTGGCATCCACCTGGTCGGTATTGCGCGTGTCGCCGTAGCGCTTGCCGGTGTATTTGGTATCCAGATTGGCGAAGAAATGCTCGCCTTCCCAACCGCCGTTGACGCTGAACATCACCTTCGGCGCATCCGGTACGTCGTTGCCTTTCACCTGTACCAGGCTGCCGCTGACCGGGCCGAAGTAGTTGTCCTGGAATTCGGAGTTGTTCCAGGTCAGCGATGCACCCAGCCGCCAGCCCGGCGCCGGTTTCCACATGCCGGAGATTTCCGCGCCGTAGGTCTGTACGTCGCCGACGTTGGCGTAGACGGTGGGCGCAACCACCAGCGGGTCCGGATCAATCAGCGCGATGATGCGGTTTTCGTAATCGATCTTGTAGGCGGCGACATAGCCGCTCCACTGTGTGGATTCGGCGCGGATGCCGATATCGATATTGGTGGATTCTTCCGGCGCGATATCCGGGTTGAATGCCCCTGATGTCAAGGCCAGCCGCGGCGCCGAGCTGAAGTTCTCCGCGTAGTTCGCGAACACCTGCACGCCCTCGGCAAGCTGGAAGCTGGCACCGACCTGCGGCTGGAACCAATCGCTGTTCTTGATGGTGACATCGCGGCGCACACCGACATTAAAGTCATCGAGATTGGCGGTGCCGTTGTAGTCGCGTTTGACATCCAGCCCCTTAGCGCCGAACTCCATGGTGAGGCGATCATCGAGCAGGCGTAGCGTGTCCTTGATGTAGAGTTGCTTCACTTCGGTGGAGAAGTGGTTGTCGTAGTAGATGACGATCGGCAGCGAGCCTTTGAGCAAAGCGCCGGTGGCCGGGTCCAGGTTGTACAGCGGGCGCACCTGATCGAAGTCGTAGTTTTCGTACCATGCACCGGCTTCGAGTTTGTTGTGCTCGGTCTCCCACGACACTGCCGCGGTTAGGCCGTAGCGATCGCCCCCTATGACTTCTTCGCGCCGCGTCATCGCACCGACGTGGGTGACATTACCGTTGGCATCGACAATTTGCGGGTCGTTGATGGCGATGTCGGTGCGCCCTGGCGTGCCGGCGATCGCATCGTTGTACAAGCCGGTCGCCGTGCTCGGCGGAGCGCCGCCGACGCCGTACCCGTGCTTGTTTTCGTAGTAGCCGGTGAAAGTGAAACCGATCGCATCGTTGAAGAGAAAATCGCCGTGCAGGCTGAGCAAGGAATCGCGCCGCCCGTTCTGCCATTGGCTGTAATGCTTGGCATCCACTTCCGGGTTGCCGGTGATGCGCTCATGCAGATCCGATGACACCGAACCGTCGGAGTTATACGACTGTACGTCGTAGTCCTTGCGGTTGTTGTAGATCCAGCCCAGCGTCAGGCTGCCCGCATCCCAGGCCTGGCGAATCTTGGCTTCGAAGTGATCGCTCTTTTGCGTGGCCGGCTCCATGTCCCACACACCGCCTTGCGTACGTGAGGCGGAGAGATACGCGCTGGGTCCGCCTTCCCACCAATTCGGCGTATCCAGGCGCACGAAGGTGCGCACCAGATCATCCGAACCGATGGTCTGGGTGAGATTGCCGCTCCAGCTGTCGCCGCCCTTCGGTGGCAGGCTGGTGTAACGGATCGCACCGCCGAGTGCGTGGTACGAGGGCTGGGTGACATCGCCCGAACCGGCCGACACGGTGACGTCGAGCAGGTTCTCGCTGGAGACGTAACGGGTGATCGGCCCGCCTTCGCGAGTGTCGAAGGTTTCGATCGGAATGCCGTCCAAGGTGACGCCGATCTGGTTGGCGGAAAACCCGCGGATGGTCATTGAATTGCCGAACTCGTACAGCCCGAACGGATCGGTGGTCTGCACGTTCACACCGGGTAGGCTGGCCAACAGCTGCTGCGGCGCCACCCCGGGCACCTGCGCCTGAATCTCGTCAACCGAGATGGACGCGGTGGTGCGCGTCGACCCGGTGCCCACCACGCTGACGGCGTCCAGCGTGCGCGCTTCCTGTGCCAGAGCGGGCACACTCTGTGCACCGGCCAGCAACAAAGTCATCGACGCCAGCGTGTGGCGCGAGCGGGCAGTGGTGAGGATGGTGGCGACCGAGGCCGCCACTTGATCGGTATTCAAGCACTTTCGCATGCAATCAACCCCTGGAGATGTGTGGCGTACTGAGTAACCGGGCGCTCCCCCGAGACCGGTTGATGCCGCGGATGCGGCATGCGGTGACCATAACCAGGGCAGTTGCTCCGCAACGACAGTGCGGAGGGTGGGATCGATGCAGGTGGGTAGGTCGCCACCGAATTCAAAACTCTGAATAGGGACTTCTGCCGCCTACCTGTGCAGTGTTGGCATTGCAGGTCGCGCGCTTGCCATGCAGCGCGGAATCGACAAGGCTGCAGACTCACCACACGAGTACGCAGATGTCGCCTACACCCACGTCGCTGCTATTGCTCGATTTCGACGGCGTGCTCGCGCACTACGCGCGGCCACGGCGCATGGCCGCCCTTGCGACAGCGGCTGGCTGCTCACCGCAGCGCGTGCATGAGGTGTTGTTCGCGCAGGGCCTGGAGCGCGCCTACGATGCCGGTGCGATCGACACGCACGCATATCTGGCGCAGTTGAGCGAAGAGCTGAGGCACCCGATCGATCGCGCTACCTGGATCACGGCACGCGTCGCCGCGTGCCGCGCCGATCCTTCGGTTGTGGCACAGGTGTTGGCGGTGTCGGCAACCACCGCTGTGGCGGTACTCACCAACAACGGCCCGCTGATGCTCGACGCGATCGAGCGGGTCGTGCCGTCGTTGTTTCCGCTATTGCAGGACCGCGTGCTGTGCAGCGGCGCGCTCGGCGGCCGCAAACCCGATGTGCAGGTGTATCAGCGCGCGCTGGCACAACTCGGGCAACGCGCCGAGCACACGCTGTTTGTCGACGACTTGTTCGTCAACGTGCGCGGCGCACGCGCGGCCGGCCTGCACGCCGACACCGTGCGCGATGCCCGCGCGTTGCGGCGGGTGCTCAAACGCTACGGACTTGCATAAGACAAAACCCCTCTCCCCCGGGAGAGGGGTTGGGGTGAGGGTACGGAGAAAGATTGCACGCCACCGGCGTGCGTGCCTTGGAGCGCCCGCGTCGCAAGCGCGGGCCGGAGCGTGGAATGGTGGCTGGGGTGAGGGTACGGCGGAAGACAGCCATTCCACCCAGGCAGTCAAAAGACCACGCACCCTGCGTGAGATGCACGCTGCACACCACGCATCTCCAACACGCTTCTAACCGGCGCAGTGCCGGCGAGAAGACGCGCAAGCACAGCCCACCATCACGGCTGCGCGACGTACTCGGCAAGCGCCAGACGCAAACGCGCCAGACCATCCGCCAGCTCGACGTCGGTCAGATTGAGTGCCGGCACGAAGCGCAGCACATCCGGGCCGGCCTGCAGCAGCAGCAAGCCATGTTTGGCTGCCAGGTCGAGGATCGCCCCGGCCTGCCCCGCGTGCGTCGGCGCCAGCACCGCGCCCAGCATCAGGCCACGTCCACGAATCTGCGCAAACAGACCGAAGTCGGCATTGAGCGCTTCCAGACCCGCGCGCAACGCCGCCGACTGCCGCTCCACGTTGTCGGCTATCTGCGGCGAGGCCAGCTTGCGCAGCGCCACGCGCGCCACCGCCGCAGCCAATGGATTGCCGCCGAAGGTGGTGCCATGCGCGCCGAACTGCATGGTCTCGGCCACCTTGGGCCCGGCCAGCATCGCGCCGATCGGGAAACCGCCACCCAGCGCCTTGGCCAGGGTCACGATGTCCGGCGTCACCTGTTCCTGCCAATGCGCGAACAGCGTGCCGGTGCGGCCCATGCCGCACTGAATTTCGTCCAGTAGCAACAGCGCATCGTGCTGATCGCATAGCGCGCGCACACGGCTCAGGAAGCCCGGCGCGGCCGGCATCACCCCGCCCTCGCCCTGGATCGGCTCGACCATCACCGCCGCCACATCGCCGCTGGCCATCGCCGCTTCCAGCGCTGCAACGTCGTTGAAATCCACATAGCGAAAACCGCCCGGCAGCGGCTCGTAGCCTTCCTGGTACTTGGGCTGCGCGGTGGCGGTGACCGATGCCAGCGTACGGCCATGGAAACTGCCGCGGAAGGTGACGATGACGCGCTTGTCGGCCGGCCGGCCCTGGCTGCTGGCCCACTTGCGCACCAGTTTGATCGCCGCCTCGTTGGCCTCGGTGCCGGAATTGCACAGGAACACCTTGTGCGCGAAACGCGAGGCAGTCACCAGCTCCTCGGCCAGTTTCAGCGGCGGTGCGCTGAAGAACACGTTACTGGTATGCCACAGCTTGCCGGCCTGCTCGGTGAGCGCAGCCACCAGATCGGGATCGTTATGGCCGAGTCCGCTGACCGCGATGCCCGACGACAGATCCAGATACTCGCGTCCCGCATCGTCCCACACGCGGCTGCCCTGACCACGCTCCAGCACCACCTGGCGCGGGCGATACACCGGCAGGTAGTAGTGCGCGAGGGACAGGGGCGAATCGGCAGCGGTGCTCATAAGGATGGGTCGCAGAAGCGGAGGGAGAACCGGCATTCTCGCGCATTCGCCGGCCTGCGGCACAATGCGCGCATGCGCCCTTTCTCCGATCCGCAACTCACTGCCGCCACCGACGATGGCTGGCGCCGGCAGTGGTTCGACATCATCTACCGCCACGACACCCGTCCCTCGCGCAATTTCGACCTGATGCTAGTGGTGGCGATCCTGGCGAGCGTGATGGTGATCATGATCGCCAGCGTGCCGCGCATCCATTCGCATGCGGCGGACTGGCTGGTGCCGCTGGAATGGGCGTTCACGGTGATCTTCACCATTGAATACGCGCTGCGTCTGGCGGTGGTGCGGCGCCCGCTGCATTACGCGCTCAGCGTGTGGGGCGTGATCGATCTGCTGTCGATCCTGCCCAGCTATCTCTCCTTCTTCGTGCCCGGCGCGCAGACGCTGCTGGTGGTGCGCGTGCTGCGCATCCTGCGGTTGTTCCGCATTCTCAAACTCACCCGCTACATCGAAGAGAGCGGGCAACTGCTGGACGCGCTCTGGCGTAGCCGGCGCAAGGTGTCGGTGTTTCTGTTCAGCGTACTCACCATCACCGTGATCGCCGGCGCCACGATGTACATCATCGAAGGCCCGCAGCACGGCTTCACCAGCATCCCGACCAGCATGTACTGGGCCATCGTCACCATGGCCACGGTGGGCTTCGGCGATCTGGTGCCGCAGACCACGCTGGGCCGCTTCGTGACCTCGGCCTTGATCCTGATCGGCTACAGCATCATCGCCGTGCCCACCGGCATCTACACCGCCGAGCTGGCCAGCTCATTGCGCGAAGGCCGCCACACCGGCAAACGCGATGTACGCTACTGCGCCCGCTGCGGGTTGGAAGGCCACGCAGCGGACGCACGCTATTGCAGGCAATGCGCCGAGCCGCTGCCGAAGGTGTCCAATGGCTGATGCGGTGCTGTGGACCACGATGAGGTAAAGATTAGGCCGCAGTTGCCGGGCGGCCATCGCCCTTGCGCGCCACGGCATGTAGCAGACCTACATGCCGGTACCGAGTCCGCCGTCCCTGCCCAACTGCATACTGCGTGGGAGTTCGATTGCAAAGCAGATGGGCTGTGGTTCGGCTGCAATCGTGTTGATCGCTGATGGGCAGCCAGCGCTCGCAGCGCGAAGAGGTCACCAACGCAATCAGCAGTTGAGCTCACTCGCATCATTCCCCAGCGATACGTGCACAGCATCACTGCAACATGCGGTTGCTCATGTCGATCAGGTCGTTGTAGCTGGCAAGCACGGCCTGACGGGTACCATCCGGCGGCATCGAGCCGTTTTCCAGCTGCATCTGCTCACTCTTGCTCAGCGGGGTCTTGCTGCGAATGCGCTCGATAAGACGTCCTGAGTCACGCGCAAGCTTGTCTGCAGCACGTTCCATGTGACCCCACATCGCATCGCCCTGGCCGGCCTTGGCCTTCTGCGCGTCTTCCAGAATGCGCTGGTAGTTGGCCAATTGCGCTTGCGCCGCGGCAAGATCCGGCGTGTCGCTGTCGAGCACCTTCACCAGCTGCTTGCCCTCGCCGATGATCTTCAGGTGATACCACGCTGCGCTGTGGCCCTCTGCTTTTTCGATCGCATCAATCTGCGCCTTGCGCCGCGTGTCTTCGTTGTGTTCCAACGCCGCGTTCATCGCTTCGCCGGCCTCGAAGAACGCGGCATAGGCTTGCATCAGCGGTGCGTGCAGTGCGCGCATGCCCTTGCCTTCGTCGCGCAGATAATCCTCACGGCCGTAGTAGCGCACCGTCTCCCCGATACGCTTATTGAGCGTGGTGAAGCGTTCCTGATACGTCTTGGCAACCGGGTCGAGCTCGGCGTTGACCGGTTGCTGCGCCAACGCGGCGGTCATCGGCGCACCGCACGCCTCGACCCGATGCGACAGCACCGTGCCTGGTGCACGAATCCCGCGCTCCTTGCCGGTGGGCCCGGCTTGCGGGTCCTGCATCCAGCCTATATAGGTCTGGTAACTCTCATGGATCGGCTGTTCGACACCATTGAAACAGGCGACGTAGGCATTGATCTTGTCGGCGCCCTCCACCGCGGCGGCGGATGCGCTTTTCTGGCAGCCGGCAAGCAGCGCGGCAAGAACGATTGCCGCAGTCAGCGGCGCAGAACGAAGGCGATGAGTCATGTGGCTTTCCATGGGAAGTGTCTAAGGCATGGCCTGCGGATTCAGCGCAAGTGCGATCATCGAGGGTGAGAACAGAGGCTCACCTTGCGCATTGGTCGTCGTGGTCATGCTGGCGCGTGTCCTCACGGGCCAGCCTGCGGCTGATTGGCCGCAAGACGTTGAGAGTCACGTCGAAACATCCTTGTTGGAAGCGTTTTCAGGCGCGCACGGTAGCAGACCGGGCTGTGAACTCTCCGTGCGTGCCACAGCATGCCTGCGACGACGACTTTCAGCGTCGCAATGCGCACAGACGCATGCGGCACTCATGCTGTCGCGCGGATGCACGTGCGGTACATGCAGCCGCGCGTAACGCAACTGCGCTGCGAGCATCCAGCCGCCAGGTTGTTGTCGTCAGTCCAGAAACAGATCCGGCAACAACGCACGCGACGGATCCACTGCATAACCGCTTAAGTCGGTGATGCCGGCCTGGGCCAGCACCTCGTCGTCGATCAGGAATTGCCCGTGAAACCCGGCCGCTTGCCGCGTCAGCACCGCATGCGCGGCATCGGCCATGATCTCCGGCCGACGGCAGGCCGCGGCGTCCACGCCAGGCAGCATGTTGATCGCATCGGTGGCGATCACCGTGCGCGGCCACAACGCATTGATCGCCACGCCGTGCGGGCCGAACTCTGCTGCCAGCCCCAGGGTGACCAGGCTCATGCCCATCTTGGCCAGCGTGTAGCCGGTGTGCGCGCCCCACCATGCAGGATTCAGCGACGGCGGCGGCGCCAGACTGAGGATGTGCGGATTAGCCGCCTGCAGCAGATGCGGCAGGCAGGCCTGCGCGCACAGAAAACTGCCGCGCGCGTTGACCTGTTGCATCAGATCGAAGCGCTTCATCGGCGTGTCCAGCGCACCGCGCAACCAGATCGCACTGGCGTTGTTGACCAGGATATCGATCCCGCCGAACGCATCGACCGTCGCCGCCACCGCCGCACGCACCTGATCTTCTTCGCGGATATCGCACTTGAGCGCCAGCGCCTGCCCACCGGCAGCAATCACCGCCGCAGCTGCGCTATGGATGGTTCCTGGCAATTTGGGATTGGCCACCGCCGACTTGGCCGCAATCGCCACATTCGCCCCATCGCGCGCCGCCCGCAACGCAATCGCCAAGCCAATCCCGCGCGAGGTACCGGTGATGAACAGGGTTTTGCCTGATAACGTCATGGGAATCGGGAATCGGGAATCGAGAATCGAGAATGGCAAAAGCTTAACGCCTTGAACATCCCGCAACCGACGAACAAACAGCTCTCCCGGTGCGCTCTACCGATTCCCCACTCCCGATTTCCGATTCCCGGCCGTTCACGGCTTCGGCCCCTGCCCTTCGTTGTCTTCCCAGTGCAGCACGCGGCGGGTAACGAAGCGGTAGACCGGTTTGCCGGTGGCGAACCAGAGCTCGCGTACCCAGGAAGTGCGTTTGAGCACGCGGCGTTCCACCGGAGTGAGTGCGGCCGGGCAGTACATGCGCTTGTGCTTGAGCAGGTGGCGCAGATCCTCGCGGGCAAGCAGACGCATCCAGCGCGCGCGTGGGTTGCCACGCACGGCCAGCTGGAAGTCGATCACCGCCGGGCTGCCGTCGTCCTGCACCAGCCAGTTGGCTTCCTTGGCCAGATCGTTGTGCGCCACGCCACGACGATGCAGCTGCTGCAACAGCCTGCGCGCACTACGGAAATAGGCCAGATCGCCGCGCGGCGGACGCTGATACATCGCCGCGCCAGCCAGGTAGCTGCGGTCCAGATGGCGCCCGTCCCAGTGCAGCAACCGTGGCGTGCGCGGCAAGCCATCCAGCTGGCGCAAGGCCAGCGCCTCGCGTCGCGCCAGCCACCAGGCCACGCCACGCAACAGCAATGGCGCCACGCTCAGGTCGCGACGCACGAACACGTGCTCGCCATCGCGGATCAACAAAATGCGTCCGAACGTATCGGACTTCAGCGGCAGATTGCCAGTGGGGTCGTGACTCATGCCCCATTGTAGGCGGCTGGTTTGTCTCCCCGCGCGTCTCTGTGGCGCGCGCGCGGGCGGCATCTGCGTGGTCGCAACCTGAGGTGAAGCCCATCCCTCCATGTGAGGACGGTGCAATCAACCACTGCTGCGCACCTTTATAATTCAGCGATGAACTCATGGATCGACGCCACGCTGGAGTGGATCGGACACCACCCCATCTTGGCTGGCGCGGTGATCTTTGCCATCGCATTCTGTGATGCGGTGATTGTGCTGGGCGCCATCGTGCCCGCGCTGCCATTGCTATTTGCCATCGGCGTGCTGATCGGGCTCGGGCAGATCAACGGGCCCTACGCAGTGGCGTGCGCCACGCTGGGCGCCTTCGTCGGCGACACGCTGAGCTTCTGGGTCGGCCACCGTTGGGGCCACCAGTTGCACACCTATTGGCCATTCCGGCGTTATCCGCAATTGCTGGAACGCGGCGAGCTGCTGTTCCGGCGCAACGCCTTCAAGAGCATCTTGATTGCCCGCTATGTGGGCGCGGTGCGGCCGTTCGTGCCAGCAATCGCCGGCATGTCGCACATGCCGTTCAAGCGCTATCTGTTCGCCAGCGGGCTGGCCTGCATCTCGTGGGCGCTGTTGTTCCTGGTGCCCGGCTGGGTGCTGGGCACTGCCTACGATGCAGTCGCGGCGGTGGCCGGGCGGCTGTTCGTGGTGGTCGCGTTACTCGCGGCCGTGATCGGGCTCGCCTGGGCGGTGGTGCTGTATGCGTATCGTTGGTCCGCCGGCCACCTGGATGCCTTGCTGGCACGCCTGCTGGAGTGGTCGCATCGGCATCCGGTATTGGGAAATTGGTCGGTCGGCGTATTCGATCCGCGCCGTCGCGAATCGGTGCCACTGGCAATGATGGCCTTGATGCTGTTGCTGCTCGGCTGGGGCTGGTTCGTGCTGCTGATGGTGGTGCTGGCGCATGGCGAGCCGCTGCGCGTGGACCTGGCCGTGCACGACCTGATGCTGGCGCTGCGTAACCCGCTGGCCGACTACCCGATGGTGGCGCTGGCCTCGCTGGGCGACTGGCAAGTGCTGTTGCCGGCCATTGCCGCCGCGATGGGCTACCTGGCCTGGCGCCGTCGCTGGATGGCCGTGGCGCATTGGGTCATCGCGCTGGCCTTCGGCCTTGCGCTGACCCAACTGCTTGGCGCCACCGTGCAGGTGGTCCGCCCGCCTGCGGCCAGCAGCGGCTTTGGGTTTCCATCGGTCGCGGTCACCATGGCCACAATTGGTTTTGGCTTTTTCGCGCTGCTGATCGCGCGCGAGTTGCCCGGCCGCCGCCGCGTGTGGCCATATCTGGTCAGCGGTGCCATCGTGTCGTTGATCGGTTTCGCACGCCTGTATCTGGGCGCACATTGGCTCAGCGACGTCGTTGGCGGCATGCTGTTCGGCATCTTCTGGCTGCTGGTGCTGGGCATTGCCTACCGCCGCCGCGCCACGCGCGCGTTCTGGGTCAAGCCAGTATCGTGGATCTTCTACGGCGTGTTCGTGAGCTGCGCGATCTTCTTTGCGCCACGCAATCTCGACGCCAAGCTGGCGAAGTTCGAACCGCCGCCGCAGTTGCTGATGGAGTTGCCGGCAAACGAGTGGTGGGAAAGGCAATGGCGCCTGCTGCCGGCACGCCGCAACGAATTCGACGACGATCAGCGTTGGCCGCTGGACGTGCAGTTGGCCGGTCCGCTTGCCCCGTTGCAGCACCAACTCGAAGCGCGCGGTTGGCAGGTCCAGCCGCAAGCAGGCTGGGAACAGGCGCTGCATCTGCTCGATGTCAGCGGCCGCCCGGACGAAGTGCCGATTCTGCCGGCCACGCTGGACACCCAGGTCGAAGCGCTGTTGATGGTGCGCCATGCCGCGCCCGGCCATGTGCATGTGCTGCGCCTGTGGCCCGCCGCCGCGCGTCTGCAACCGGATGCACAACCCCTGTGGGTGGGCAGCACCCAGACCTTGCGCTACAGCCGCCACTTCAGCCTGATCGGCTTGTGGTACCCGTTGCGCGGCGTCGATCCTGCATTGAGCGCATTGCGCGACGCACTCGGCCCACTGCCGCATCGCATGGAACAGCGTCGTCGCTCGCAGGTGCCGGTGATCCTGATCGACACCACCTCGGGTAGCGCAGTGCGTGGCGAGAACAAAGACAACACTGCACCGCAGGCGGGAACCACTGCGCCCGGTGCTGCTGCATCGGACCCGTCACAGCGGCGTCGTTGATCGATCTGGCAATAACCGCGACCGGCCTGAAATCACGCGGTTTTTTATAGGTCCGGGCTGCCAGCAACGCTATTTACACCCTATATCGATGGCGATCGTATGCTGGCGTCTGGATGCAGCTGAAACTTCAGAACAAAAGCCTCGTGCATCGAGTGCGCGATGCCCTCACCGCTTGCGCGACACGCCGTAAACCCGTCCATGGGGGCTCGATGGCGGCATCCATGCCGCCAACGGTCCCGCAAGCGACCAGGACATCGGACAAGTACGTTGGTCGGCGGCTTTATAAAAGCGGCTCGTGGTGCGAAGGCGGTGTGCGGCTTAGTGCTTGGGCGTTGCCAACTGCCAACTCCCAACGCTTATTGACATCGCCAGCGCACATCGCCTGTCGCCTGCACTGACACACCGACCATCTCGACTGGTCTTGCCCGCTCACCGTCGCAGGACCCTTGGCGGCATGGAGGCCGCCACGGAGCTTCCAGGGACGTACTTGCAGCGTGTCCCGCGCTGGTGGGCGGGCAAGGGCCCTGCAGCAACGCCGCGGATCATCGGCTCCGCAACTGTCAGCGCCGTTCAATCGCCTTTCAAAGCGATTGGAGCACTGGGAATCAGCGCCGTTCGGATATGCAAACGCCGCGTTGAATCAGCGCGCGTACCTCACCACAACACACCACCCACTGGCTGCATCGGCTCCGGCGCTTGCTCACCAATGGCTTGCAAGGCATCGATTTCCACCGTACGGCACATCGTGTCCAGGGGCAGGTCGTGGATGGTGTTGGCGAATGGGTCAACCAGCTCATCGCCGATTTTGAACACCGCCAGAAACATCAAGCCGGCCACGGTTGAACCGACCGGGGTGGCGTATTGCAGCGTCTCTACCAACCCGATCGGCAACAGCACGCAGAAAAGCCGCGTAAACACGTTTGGATAGAAGCGGTATTGGTACGGCAGCGGGGTATTTTTCAGGCGCTCCATGCCGCCCTGCGCGTTGGCAATATCCACCAGGATGCGCTCTACGCTGGCCTGCTGGATGCTGTCGATCCAGCCATCGCGCCGCGCCTGCTCCACACTGCGACCTGTGATGTCGAGCAAGCCGTTGGCTACATTGGTGCGGGTGATCACTGCGGTTACTTCATCGGCATCCAGACGCGACTCCAACGCCGTCGCGACCGGCAACCGGCGCAACTGGCAGCGCAACGCGTTGACGTAAGCGATCTGACGCAGCGCAATCGCACGCCCCAGCGCCGCAGCTTCCGGCGCAGACAAAATGCTCACGCTCAAACGCACCAAGTTACGTGATGCATTGATCATCTGGCCCCACAGCACGCGCCCTTCCCACCAACGCTGATAGGTGGAATTGGCTCGAAAACCCAGGAATAACGCCAACGCCGAGCCGAAGATGGTCAGCGGCAACGCTGGCGCGCGGAACGGCAGCACGTAGTAGATGATCGTGATCAAGACATCCCATACGAACAACACCGCCAGGGTCCGCCAGACCTGGTTGAATACATCCGCTAGACGCGGTTTGACATCGATGATCAAGGCTCACTCCAGTGGATCGATAGCGAGTGCGGCCATTACGCGCATCCAGTGCGTGGATGCCATCGACAGCGTACTCAAGCGCAGGAGTGTGCCGTTGCAGCGGTGCAAGCGCAATGATGAAGCGCGCCTGCGCCATTGCGTCAGCACATCACGGCATCCACGCAAGCACTTGATCCAACCGCTGATGCGGATCGTCCTGCTGCAACAACAACAGACGCTGCTGTTCGGTGAGCGGCAACAGCTCGGCCAACCGCCAGCCCACCCAGGCGGCTTGATCCAGCAAGCCCGGCCCCACCGAGGCGAATTCGCCACCCACCTGTTCGAGCATGCGCTCGAGCAGGGTGGCCAGCAGGCTGTGTTCGGGGCGCAATTCGTCGTCGCTGTCGGGCTCGCACCAACGCACCTCGCCAACCACCAAGCCGTTGTGGCGTATGCGCGAGCGCTGCACATGGAAGCGACGCGTGCCGCGCGAGCGCAGCACCAGCACACCGTCGGCGCCGACATCAAAATCTTCGATACGCACTTCGGTACCAAAGGCAGCCGGCGTTGCCGGCGCACCGACTTCGGTGCCGTCCAGGATCAGGCAGACACCGAAGCTCGTGCCATTGCGGCCACTCTCGCGCACCAGATCCAGATAGCGGCGCTCGAACACACGCAACCCCATTGCCGCGCCCGGCAGTAACACGTTGTGCAACGGAAACAACGGCAACGCGCTGGTCTCGGCGGCAGGCATGAGAGGCACCATCAGGACAGCTGCGCCAGGAAACGTCGCGGCGCACCGTCGAAGCCACCATTGGACATAAACACCACATGGTCGCCCGGCTGCGCGATCTCGCCCAGCGTCTGCAACAAAGCGTCCACGTCGTGCGCCACATGTGCATCACCGCGCACCTGCGCAATGATCGGTGCGGCGTCCCAAGCCAGTTCAGGCCGATGCAGAAACACCACTGCGTCGGCATCGTGCAGCGATGGCGCCAACGCCTGCGCATGCGCGCCCAGCCGCATTGAATTGCTGCGCGGCTCCATCGCCACCACCACACGCGCTGCACCGACCTTCGCACGCAAGCCCTGCAACGTGGTGGCGATGGCGGTGGGATGGTGCGCAAAGTCGTCGTACACGGTGACCCCGTGCGCGTTGCCGATGACTTCCAGCCGCCGCTTGACGCTCTGAAAGCGCGCCAACGCCGGCATCACCGTGGCCGGATCTACGCCAACCGCATGTACCGCCGCCAGCGCCGCCAACCCGTTCAATACGTTATGCCGCCCGACCAACGGCCATTGCACCTGACCGATTTCCACGCCACGGTGCAGCACCGCAAACGCGCTGCCATCGGCCGCGATCAAACGCGCGCTCCAGTCCAGCGATGCATCGACCCCGAAGCGCTCCACTGGCGTCCAGCAGCCCATCGCCAGCACCTCGGCCAGGTGCGCGTCTTCGCCATTGACGATCAGTCGCCCGCGTGCCGGCACTGTGCGCACCAGATGATGGAACTGGCGCTGGATCGCCGCCACGTCGGGAAAGATGTCGGCATGGTCGTATTCCAGGTTGTTGAGGATCGCCACCAGTGGGCGGTAATGCACGAACTTGCTGCGCTTGTCGAAAAAGGCGGTGTCGTACTCGTCGGCTTCCACCACGAATTCGCAGCCCTGGCCCAGCCGTGCCGACACGCCGAAGTCTTCGGCCACGCCACCGATCAAAAACCCCGGCGCACGCCCGGCGGCCTCCAACAGATAGCTCAGGATCGTGGTGGTGGTGGTCTTGCCGTGGGTGCCGGCGACTGCCAGCGTGTCGCGGCCAGGCAGCACCTGCTCGGCCAGCCATTGCGCGCCGGAGGTGTAGCGGCGCCCGGCATCCAGCACTGCTTCCACTGCCGGATTGCCGCGCGACAAGGCATTGCCGACGACGACATCGGTCGCGTCCGGCGAAATATTGGACGGCGCATAACCCTGCGCCAGCGCAATGCCCAGCGTTTCCAGCTGTGTGGACATCGGCGGATAGATGGCTTGGTCGCTGCCTTCCACCTGCCAGCCCAGCTCACGCGCCAGGGCGGCCACACCGCCCATGAAAGTTCCGGCGATGCCGAGAATGTGGAGTTTGGTCATGCCGCTCATTGTCGCTGATCGCCGGAGTTGCGGGACATTCCGATCCAACGCGAGCTCAGGTGTCGGGAAATTCCTACCGTACTGTCGGAAATTTCCCGATATGCGAACTGCGTCACATCCATCACCATACTAAACGCCAGTCGCAGCATCCCTTTGGTCCTACTCCCCAAGAGGCCAAATCCCCAGGGAGCTCATGCTGTCGGGGCTCTGAGCAAGCCTACTACTGGCGTTATTCTGCCCCGGGCGTCTTGTACGTCCGGGGTTTTCTTTTGGGCGATCCCACGCACGCGGCTCAGCCTGCGCGTGGCATTCAACGCGCTCGCCCCTTCGCAACAGCAGTGCGGCCAACTGCCGCGACTGCGAAGGACCGGGACTTGCGCCCGCTCCATGCCGACTCAGCGGCCAAGCGCCTTGCGGATGCGCTCCAGCACTTCATCCAGTGAACCCACGCCGTCCACGCGCGCCAACTTGCCGCGCTGCTCGTAGAAGCCGATCACCGGTGCGGTGGAATCGGTATAGACCTGCAGACGCTTGCGCACCGATTCCGGATTGTCGTCTTCGCGGCCTTCGGCCTTGGCGCGACCGGCGATGCGCTCGACCAGCAATTCGCTGGCTACATCCAGCTGCACCACCGCATCCAGCGGCTGACCGATCTCGCTGAGCAAGGCATCCAGCGCATTGGCCTGCGCCACGTTGCGCGGGTAGCCGTCCAGGATGAAGCCATTGGCCACATCGGCCTGGCCGAGGCGCGCCTCGAGCATGCCGAGCAGGATGTCGTCGGACACCAGGTCGCCGCGTGCCATCACTTCCTTGGCTTTCAAACCCAGCGGCGAACCGGCGGCCACTTCGGCGCGTAACAGGTCGCCGGTGGAAATATGCGGGATCTCAAACGTGTCTTTGAGACGTGTCGCCTGGGTGCCCTTGCCCGAACCAGGCGGTCCCAACAGAACCAATCGCATCAGTGGACTCCACTTTCGAATAAAAACGCGGTGCGGTTGGCGGCGTTAGACTCACTTCTTCGCCAGCGCTGACCGTATGGTCGTGCAGCTTACCGCATCCGGGGAATGTCCCGGCACTGTCCCCTGCGCCATGTTCCATGTGAGGAGCCCGTCCCCTTATGACTACTGGCAACTTGTTGTATGCCCAATCCGGCGGCGTCACTGCTGTCATCAACGCCACCGCAGCTGGTGTCATCGCCGAAGCGCGCGCCCGCAAGATCAAGGTGCTGGCTGCACGCAACGGCATCCTGGGCGCCTTGCGCGAGGAATTGATCGACACCTCCAAAGAATCCGCTGCGGCCATTGCCGCATTGGCGCAGACGCCCGGCGGCGCATTCGGCTCGTGCCGCTACAAGCTCAAATCGCTGGAAGAGGACAGCGCCAAGTACGAGCGCCTGCTCGATGTGCTGCGCGCGCACGATGTGCGCTGGTTCCTCTACAACGGCGGCAACGATTCGGCCGACACCGCGTGGAAGGTCTCGCAACTCGCAAAGGCGTATGGCTACCCGCTGCACTGCATCGGCGTGCCCAAGACCATCGATAACGATTTGGCCGTAACCGACACGTGTCCCGGCTTCGGCTCGGCGGCCAAGTACACCGCAGTCTCGGTGCGCGAGGCCGCGCTGGATGTTGCCGCCATGGCCGACACCTCCACCAAGGTCTTCATCTATGAAGCGATGGGCCGCCACGCCGGCTGGCTTGCCGCCGCGGCAGGGCTGGCCGGGCAAGGCCCGGACGACGCACCGCAGATCATTTTGCTGCCCGAACGTGCCTACGACCAAGCCGCGTTTCTGGCCAAGGTGAAGCAGGTAGTGGAAAAAGTCGGCTGGTGCGTGGTGGTCGCCAGCGAAGGCATCCAGGACGCACACGGCAAGTTCGTCGCCGATGCCGGCGGCGCGGCCGACTCGTTCGGCCACGCGCAACTCGGCGGCGTGGCGTCGTTCCTGGCTGCACAGGTCAAACAGGAACTCAGCTACAAGGTGCACTGGACCTTGCCCGATTACCTGCAACGCTCCGCGCGCCACCTCGCGTCCAAGACCGACTGGGAACAGGCGCAAGCCGTCGGCAAAGCCGCCGTGCAGTACGCACTTAAGGGCATGAACGCAGTGATTCCGGTGATCGAACGCGTCAGCGACGCGCCGTACCGCTGGAAGATCATGCCCGCGCCCCTGCACAAGGTGGCCAACCACGAAAAGAAGATGCCGCCCAGCTTCCTGCGCAAGGACGGCTTCGGCATCACCGAACGCGCCCGCCGCTATTTCGCCCCATTGGTCAAGGGCGAAGCCCCGCTGGCCTACGGCAGCGATGGCTTACCGAAATATGTGACGCTGAAGAATGTGGCGGTGGCGAAGAAATTGCCGGCTTGGGCGGGGTAGTTTCGAAGCATTGCGGAGGCGTACCGGACTACGTCGGCACAGTTCGCGGCGAACCCATTGGCTCACGCCCTCGCATTGCGTCCGAAGGAGAAAGGTCACGCTGACTGGCGTCGTAGATCACTACGACCAGATCATGAAAATGCTTTGGCTGCGCGACTGCCGCTTTACTGCCACACACTGCACGCCAATAGAGGGAACCCCGGCGTGGCCGGGGGTCGTTGTTATGGGGGCAGAGAAACAGATGACCGGCTTACTGACAGGCTTTACCTTCTACCGTCATCTGCGCAGCGAACATCGGCACCTGCGGGATCTTTCCGGCAGCAGCTTGTTGTTTGGCGTCTTCCAGATAGATACGTGATTGGCCCTGGCCATCTAGCTGCGGTTTCGCGTCCACCGGCTTACGCCACACGCGCACGACCGCTTGCTGCCACGGGCACGCTGCGCTTGGTACACGGATCACATCGTTGAAGATCCACCCCGAAGCAACGCTCGGCGCAGCCTTGGCGAAATCTACGAAGCGTGCGCGCGGCTGACAGGTGGGACTGCTGCGTACCACCGACAATGTGTACGGCTGTGCAGCATTGCCGGTGAACACACCTTCCAGACGCGCACAGGCTTCCGGGATCTGACGCAAGGTATGCACCGCACCAATCGCTTGTGCAGTGCCTGGCGGACGCTGCTTGAGTTCGGGCGTCGGATCTGCCGCAAACGCTTGGCTGGTCAGCAACAGCGTTGCAAGCATCGCGGCATATTTTTGCGCAGCATGGTGAGACATGGAGACTCCTGGTCGACCGGATCACGTTGGCCGCAGGCTGTCATGCCGCAACTGAACGACGCGCCAAAGCCGCAGCGCTGGTAGCCATGCACGCTGCGGCGCATACTCGGTCGCGATCCGGCCACCTGAACATTCGCGACGCGCATTACGGCCCATGGCCGTCGAGTCCGTATTCGTCAGTTAACTCGTTGTGTGCATCGCCCTTGGTTCGTCCCGACCGGACGACATCCATTCTTTGGGAGGGGTCATGCTGGAACACTACGGGTTGTGGCTTGCACTGGGTTGTGCGGTCTTGGCAATCGTCTATGGAATTGTGTCGGCGCGCTGGGTGATCGCGCAGCCGAGCGGCAATGCACGCATGCAGGAGATCGCCGCCGCGATCCAGGAAGGTGCGCGTGCCTACCTCAATCGGCAATACCTCACCATTTCAATTGCTGGCGCGGTGCTGTTCGTGTTGGTAGGGCTGTTTTTGAGTTGGTATACCGCGATCGGGTTTGCGCTTGGCGCGGTGTTATCGGGATTGGCCGGCTATATCGGCATGAACGTGTCGGTGCGCGCCAATGTCCGTACCGCCGAAGCAGCGCGGCATGGTATCGGCAAGGCGATGGATGTGGCGTTCCGTGGCGGCGCAATCACCGGCATGCTGGTGGTCGGCCTCGGGCTGCTTGGGGTGGCCGGCTATTTTGCGACGCTGCAAGCGCTGGGCCTACCGCTGGAGCAAAACCTGCATGCCTTGGTCGGGTTGGCGTTCGGGTCGTCGTTGATCTCGATCTTCGCGCGCCTGGGTGGCGGTATTTTCACCAAAGGCGCGGATGTGGGCGCCGATCTGGTTGGTAAGGTTGAAGCCGGCATTCCCGAGGACGACCCGCGCAACCCGGCAGTGATTGCCGATAACGTTGGCGACAATGTCGGCGACTGCGCAGGGATGGCCGCAGATCTGTTCGAAACCTACGCAGTGACCGTGATCGCCACGATGCTACTTGGCAGCCTGACACTGGCCGAAACCGGGCCGCATGCGGTGCTGTATCCGTTAGCGTTGGGCGGCGTGTCGATCATTGCATCGATCGTGGGTGCGGTCTTCGTCAAAGTCAAAGCCGGCGGCTCGATCATGGGCGCGCTGTATAAAGGCGTGATCGTGTCGGGCGTGCTTGCGGCGCTGGCTTACTGGCCCATCACCCAATCGCTGATGCGCGACAACATTCACGGTGCAACGGCGTTGTATGTGTGCGCACTGATCGGCCTTGTGCTCACCGGCCTGATCGTGTGGATCACCGAGTACTACACCGGCACGCAATACACACCGGTGCAGCACGTTGCATCAGCGAGTACCACCGGCCATGGCACCAACATCATCGCCGGGCTCGGCATTTCGATGAAGTCCACTGCACTACCGGTGATCGCGGTGTGTGCGGCAATCTGGGGGGCGTTTCACTTCGGCGGCTTGTACGGCATAGCGACCGCCGCAACGGCGATGTTGTCGATGGCCGGCATGATCGTTGCGCTGGACGCATATGGGCCGATCACCGACAACGCCGGTGGCATCGCTGAAATGGCCGAGCTGCCGCCGGAAGTCCGCAACATCACCGACCCGCTGGATGCGGTGGGCAACACCACCAAGGCAGTGACCAAGGGCTATGCGATCGGCTCGGCAGCATTGGCCGCACTGGTGCTGTTTGCCGACTACACGCATAACCTGCAGGCGGCCAATCCCGGCCAGGTGTTCGCCTTCGATCTGTCCGACCACACGGTGATCATCGGGCTGCTGATCGGCGGACTGATTCCCTACTTATTCGGTGCGATGGCGATGGAAGCGGTCGGCCGCGCGGCCGGCGCGGTGGTGGAAGAAGTGCGCCGCCAGTTCCGCGAGCTCCCCGGCATCATGGCCGGAACGGCCAAGCCGCAGTACGACCGCGCCGTCGACATGCTGACCCGCTCGGCGATCCGCGAAATGATCGTGCCTTCGTTGTTGCCGGTGGTGGTCCCCATCGTGGTCGGGCTGCTGCTTGGGCCACGTGCGCTGGGTGGCTTGTTGATCGGCACGATTGTCACTGGTTTGTTCCTGGCCATTTCGATGACCACCGGCGGCGGTGCATGGGACAACGCCAAAAAATACATCGAAGACGGCCACTTCGGCGGCAAGGGTAGCGAGACGCACAAGGCCGCGATCACGGGCGACACCGTCGGCGACCCGTACAAGGACACCGCGGGGCCGGCGATCAATCCGTTGATCAAGATCATCAATATCGTCGCCTTGTTGCTCGTGCCGCTGCTGTAGCGGTGCGGTGGCCGCAGGTCGGGTGACCCGCGGCCATGCTGACGGGAAGCAGTAGACCGACCACGTGAGTTGCAAACCGCAACCGGCATTGCGTTGAAGACAGCACTACGGCGTAGGGAAGACGTCGTTTAAGAAGCCGCTGGGCCAACTCGCCCGTCAACGGCACTGCCCGGCTCGCGATCCACGTGACGCTCTCGCCTGCCATGGCGAGCCATCTTCGATAGGAAGATGACGTCGCTCACCCGAAGGTATCTGCCAGCCCTGGCACGGCTTTCGGCTTCGGCCATCGATCATAGGCAGCCAATCAAGCCGTCATAGATCGGCGGTGCGCCGCCAGGCAGTGGCTCGAACAGCGGGTTAGTGACTGCAAGCGTGCGATACATCTCATCCAGGCGTGTGCCAGCCTTCAGCGGCGCCGTGCAGCGCCAGACACGACTGTCGGAGCGCAGGTAACCGCTGCGGGGGTCGACGCTGACCTCGCTGGCGCCGAAGGTCCAGATGCAGCTACGCACCACCCCGGTGACGCGATGCACCGAACAGCGGAAGCGCAGCGGCTGGTAGTCGCTGAATTCGCCGGCGCAAAAGGTGTCGCCGCAAATATTGTCGAAACCCCGATCCAGCCGCTGCTCCAGATCGAAGAATGCCTCCCAGCCTTCGCCATTCGCGGGCCAATCCACCGCATCCACGAAGGTGGGCGGAGGCGTGGCCGCAGCAGCAACCTGGGCGGTGAGGGACAGCAGCAAAACAAGGAGCAAACGCGCGAGCCTGGACATGGCACTTCCTATGCAGTGGATGAGCCTGCAGCGTGCGCCGCCGATCGGGCCGGAACGATCGGGGAGCCACCCATGATGAACGAGGGCTACGCCGCACACGATGGTCAGAACATTGCCCATTCAGTGTCGCTGCAGCGCAACAGCCGAACGCGTAGAATCGCGCTCCACACACACTACTGACGCCTCGGAGCTACCCGCATGGGCCTTGAACTGGTCACCTCTGGCAAGAATCTGCCGGAAGAAATCAACGTCGTCATCGAGATCCCCAAGGATTCCGAGCCGGTCAAGTACGAAGTGGACAAGGCCAGCGGGGCGATCTTCGTCGACCGCATCCTGTCGACCCCGATGCGTTATCCCTGCAACTATGGCTACGTGCCTAACACCCTGTGCGGCGATGGCGACCCGGCCGACGTGCTGGTGGTGCTGCCGTTGCCGCTGGTGCCGGGCTCGGTGGTGCGCTGCCGCCCGGTCGGGGTGCTGCGCATGAGCGACGAAGCTGGCAGCGACGAAAAGATCCTGGCCGTGCCGGTTGAGAAGATCTTCTCCGGCTACGCGCATATCGAAGACATCAACCAGGTGTCCAGCCACTGGATGGAGCGCATCGGCCACTTCTTTGAGCATTACAAGGACTTGGAGAAGGGCAAGTGGGTCAAGCTGGACGGTTGGGGCGGCGCGGCTGAGGCCAAGCGCATCCTGGTGGAGTCGGTGGAACGCTACAATTCCGATGCACCATGATCCGTTGATCGTGATGCCACCCGCACATGCGGGGTGACCGGGATCACGCTTTTTGCGTGATCCCGGTGACCGCAGTCGGCAAATTGGGTACATTGCCGACTGCGTTTGGCCGGTGTCTGCCACCGGTGACTTCTGGGGAAGTGTCTTGCGTATTCTGTTTGTTGGGGACGAAGCCAGTCTTCCGTCCCACCTTGTCGCTTACGTTGCCGATCTGGGCGACCAGTGGCAGGCGCAGCAGGTGGCCGATGGTAATTCGGCGATTGAAGCTGCCGCACTGTCGCCATTCGACGCCGTCATTGTTGCGCCCGTATTGCCGGACCTGACTGCTGCCACTTTGCTGGGGCAGATCCGCACGCTGCGCCCGGACACCATTCGTATTGCGCTGATCGATGCGCAGGACGGCCAGCGCACGCCGCCGGCCCGCATCATCGGCGTGGCACACCGCTTCCTGCCGATGCCGCTGGCACCGGAAGTACTGCTCGAAGCGGTCACCAGCCTGGAAGAGCTGCGCGATCTGCTCAGCAATCCGCGCCTGCGCGCGGCGATTGGGCGCATCGAGAAACTGCCTTCGCCACCGCACCTGTATCTGAGCCTGATGCATGCGCTGGAAGAAGACGAAGGCGCCGACGCGGCCGATATCGCCAAGCTGATCGCCGGCGACCCGGCGATTGCGGCGAAAGTGCTGCAACTGTGCAATTCGGCGTTCTTTTCCGGCGGCCGCAGCATTACCGATCTGCGCACCGCAGTAACCCGCCTGGGTGTGGCGACGCTGCGCGATCTGGTGCTGGCCAGCGAAGTCTTTTCGGTCCAGACACTCACCCCGGCAGAGCGCAGCGCAATGCAGCGCCGCGCCCTGCTCTCCTCGCGCCTGGCCGCCAAGGTGTTGCCGCCAACCAGCGCAGAACTCGGCTCGACCGCCGCATTGCTGGCCGATATTGGCCTGTTGCTGCCCGGCGTGCGCGACGAGCGCGAACCGCCAGCCGAAGGCGGCGACGAGCGATTGGGTCACACGGAGGCCGGTGCGTATCTGCTTGGCCTGTGGGGTTTGCCCATGCCGATCATCGAAGCGGTGGCCTTCCATCGCCATCCACAGCGTTCCAGCTTGCGTAGCTTCTGGGTCACCGGCGCAGTGCATGTGGCCATGGCACTGGCCAGCGGCGAAAGCGTGGACGAAGAGTATCTGACCAAGGTCGGCGTCATTACCCGCCTGCCGAGCTGGCGCGAACAGGCCGACACGTTGCTGGGGCTTGCCGAGGCGTAAGCGGCATCGTTGGGTAGCAGCGATTGAAGTCACCAAAGGCGCGATGACATCGCGCCTTTTTTCTTTGGCGTTTAGTCGCTGTGCGTTGCACTCGGGATTGGCGCCAGCAGGATGCATGACGGACGCTGTAGGGTGTGGACCTGCAGCGCCGGGATCGGGCGATCGGCAAGCTACCGAGATACGGCCTCTGAAATAACCGCTGTCCAGATCGGCACCCATATTGCTCTGATCGACCATAGAGCGTCGCACTCGAATTGTCTGCAATCGCACGTTTGCGTGTAGCGCCGTGGGCCTTGAGCCTTCGACCGAATTTCGGAGGCAGGTCGTGTCATTCCGGCAGCGTTCCGATTGCCTATGTACCACCAAGCAATCGCCGCGCCTCAGGCACGCAGCACACTCGGCACGGCCAATAACAAACACAAAAAAGCGGGCCTTTCGGCCCGCTTTTTCTACTTACTTACACCACTTCGGTGATCAGAAGCGCTGGTTGTATTGCACGAACAGGAAGCGGTCGTAGTCGAGCATCGGATCGATCGCAGCGGTGCTGCTGTTGGTGATCGAATAGGTGATCGGCGGCTGCTTGTTCCAGATGTTGCGGGCACCAACCGTCACGCTGCCATCCCACGGAGCCTGCCAAGTGACCGAGACGTCCTGATAGGAAATCGAGCCCTTCTTGTTGGAACCGGTGCCACCACCCCAACCCGGGTTCGGCGTCTGGTAGGTCGGGTCGTTGCACTCGATACCTGCCGATGCATCCCAGCAGTAATCGCGGAAGCCGCCGTAGTAACGCAGATCCCAGTTAGCCGACAGCGAACCCAGCGACCAGTCCAGACCCAAGGTGGCACGCACGCGCGGGAAGTTCCAGTAGCCAGCGGCGTTCGACCACTCCGCACCCGACTGTGCCTGCGACTTGTAGGTCGCCAGGTAGTTGGTGTCCAGGTTGACCGCGAACTTGCCGTAGGCGGTTTCCGGCATGCGGTAACGCACGCCGAAGTTGTAGCCTTCGGTTTCCAGACGACCCAGGTTGACGTTGCCGCGGCTCAGCGTGGTGACTTGGCCAGTGACCGAATCACGCGCAAAGTTGGCGCAATAGTTTTCCAGGTTGTTGAGGTAGCAGTTGTTCAACACATCATTGGCCGACAGCGCGGTGATGATGTTGGAGATCGAAATGCGGTACCAATCCAGCGAGAAGTCCAGGCCCTGCACCCAATGCGGGCTATACACCATGCCCACGGTACGGGTGATGCTGTATTCCGGCTCCAGCTCTGCATTGCCGACGCCCGAATTGAACGGTGCGTTGCCCTGCACGTCGCGACGCGTCACCGGGTTGCCTGCGCTGTCGGTCTGACGGAAGCCAGCCGGCACCTGCCCAGCACAACGCGCTGCTACACCGGCGTTGCCCAACGAACCGAAGGTTGCATCGCACGGGTCGGTGAAAGTGTCGAACGTCTGCGAACCACCACCGAAGGTGTCCGACAGCGTCGGTGCACGGAAACCGGTGCCGTAGGTACCACGCACCAGCAGGTCGTCGATCGGCTTCCAGGTGAAGCTGAACTTGCTGTTGGTGGTGTCGCCGAAGCGGCTGTAGTTGCTGTAACGCGCGGCAACGTCGAACGACAGTTCCTTGGCACCCGGCAGGTCCTTCAGCACCGGAATCAACAACTCCAGGTAGGCTTCGTTGGTCTGGTAGCGACCTTCGGTTGCCTGTGCAGCCAGGTCGGTGGTGTAACCAGCGCTGGACAGTTGATCCGGGTAGTCGTAACCGCTGACCTGGCGGTGTTCGACACCTGCTGCAAAGCCAAGCTCACCGGCCGGCAAATCGAACAGGCCGCCGGTCAGGTTGGCGGTCCACTGCTTGCTCAGGCTCTGCTGCGTGGCCTGACCCAGCGCGTTGATGTACTGCAACGCGTTCGGGGTCGACGCCGACGGGCCGCCCAGGATGTTGAACGGGGTGCACTGGCCCAGCGCATTGCTGGTGCCCAACGGCAGCGGGCTAGCCGCGGTACCGCACTGCACTTGACCCTGTGCATTGAGGAACGAGGGACCCAGCGCCTTCTGCAGTGCCAGCAAGTTGATGTTGCCGCGCGAAACCTGCGTCACATCGTACTTGTTGTAGTTGAAGCCCACGTCCCAGTTCCAGCCGTGGCTGCCGACGTCGAACACGCCTTCCAGCGCTGCGTCGAAGTGCAGGGTCTTGACGTTGCTTTCGGTGGTACGCGGCAGTTCAACCGTACGGCGGAACCAGCTGTTGATGTCCTGGCCGACCGGGTTGTAGTAGCTGCTGCCACTGATGGCCACCGGGAATTGCGGCTGCGATGCAGCCTGCAGCGGGTAACCGGCGATCTGACGGTTCGAATCGCGCTCGGAGTACATCGCGGTCGACTTGAAGGTCAGGCTGTCGGTGAGGTTGTAGCTGCCGGTCGTGAAGATCGACTTATTCTTGCTGGACTGCTGCAACATCATCTGGTCGATGGAATTGAAGTAGTCGTCGGTGGTGATGTCGTTGTGGTAGTTGGCCAGATTGCGCGAATCCGCACCCACGCCCTTACCGTCGAACGAACCGGTGTGGTTGAGGATGTAAGTTTCGTCGTTCGAGTTAAAACGACCCCACGGACCGGTTGCGCTCAAACCATCTTCGATGTGGTTCGGACCAGCGGAGTAACGGGTCAGCGTACGGTCCTTGGCCCACACCGGATCTTCATTGGTGTAGTTGACACCGAATACCAGCGACGCGCGGTCGGTGGTGGTGCCGGCGGTGAAGGAGTACTGCTCCTTGGAGCCGTCGCCACGGCCATTCTGGCCGAAGTATGCCGAGGCTTCCGCACCGTCGTAGTTCTTGCGCAGGATGATGTTGACCACACCGGCCACGGCGTCGGAGCCGTAGATGGCCGAGGCGCCGTCCTTCAACACTTCGATGCGCTCGATCAGCGAGCTCGGGATGGTGGACATGTCAGTCAGGCCATTCAGGCTGCTGGTCCAACGCTTGCCGTTCACCAGCACCAGGGTGCGGTTTTCGTTCAAGTTATACAGGTTGACGTACTGGCCGCCCTGCTCCGGGTCGGAGGTCAGCACGGCAGCCTTGCTATAGGTCTGGGTGCCGGCGATCGACAGGTTCTGGAGGATGTCACCAACGCTGACCAGGCCCGACTTCTGAATGTCCTGCTGGGTCACGGTGAACACGGGCTGGGCGGTTTCAACGTCGACCGAGCGGATGCGCGAGCCTGTAATTTCAATGCGATCCAGCGTCGTGGTCGACGGGGCGGACTGCTCTTGTGCGTTGGCGGCGAAAGCCGGCGTCAACGCGATCGCAATACCGGCGGGCAACAGGCCCAGCCGCACTGCGGAGGTGCGAAGGTTCATCAATCTCTCCAGGGTTCGTTAGTGGCGCGTTAACGCCGCTGTGCAAATTACGATTGCGTGAACGCCGTCGCTTTGCGCGTCACGCTACGTGGCTTTGCCGAATCTGGCGGATTTGCCATTTGGTCGCGGTAGCACGATGCGGAGACACCGAAGCGCGCACGAAACGCACGCGCGAAACTGCAGCAATTGTCGAAGCCGCTTGCAGCTGCAACCTCGCCGATCATCATTGAGGTATCGCGCAACAGATCGGAGGCACGTTCCAAGCGCAAGCGTGCCGATAGCGCCTGCGGACTTTCTTCGTACAAGCTTTGAAATGTCTTGGAAACGTACCAGCTGGAGAAGTTGGTCAGCTGCGCGAGTTCGCTGATACGCACCACGCGGTCGCTATTGCCTTCCAGATAAAGCCGAGCACGCTGCATGCGGCCGAACACCTGACGCCGACGGCTACGCGAGCGGCCAGGGCAACGCTGCTCTTGTTCGGTGAAGTCCCGCTGCATCGCCGCCAGATGCAGCAGCAACGGGCGGGCGGGGGCGCTACCGCTCTGTGCCGCGGCGTTACGCCACAGCCGCAGTGCAATGCGCAGATCGCTGCGCGACAACTGGGCGCGGCCCGGATACAACGTGGCGTCGGTCAGCTCGGTGAGTGATTGCAGACTATCGCTGTCCAGGCTGACGCCCACACACAGCGCGCTGCGGTCTGCCTGCACGGTGGGATGGGAGTCTTTGTCGAAGGCGATCCAGTCGCCAGCATGCAAGCGGAACCGTCCCTCCTTGGATTCCACCCACGCGCGTCCACGCAGCTGCACCCACAACGTGAACGTTGCTGCGTTGGTGCGGATGCTGCCGAGCCGAGAGACCGCCAGACAGGTCGTCGATGTGGACTCGTTGGCACTATCCAGCGCGAGCGCAAGCCCACGATCTGCGGTGATGACCTGTTGCATGTTGGCAGCCCCCTGTACAAAAGAGGGCGTAGTGTTTTGCCGAATGCGGCGTCAGTCAGGAAGTTCTGACGAAACTGTGCCGAAATTGCCACGAAGCCTTTCCGAAGAACTTACGAGGCGATTTTTCTCAATACCGACAACAGGTTAGCCAAGACACCGATGGACGCAACGGAACGCTGCGGCAGCGGCATGTAGGCAAGGGAACTGCCATCTTCTTCTGCCAGCGCCACATACAGTGCACCGTCGTGCGGGTCCAGACTAAAACCGTTGATCGTGGAGAACTTTGCCGCGTCCAGACACTGGCCGCGACCGCTGCGCAACTCGCCGTCATAGGTGGCGCAGGTATCAGTCGAAGACAGGTAATGCAGCTGGCCATTCATTCCCGGCGCCCAACTGCGATAGCGCCAGCGCGATGGCTGCTGCGGATCGACGGCTTGCAAGCTATTTGCGGCAAGCGATGGCGCGATCTGCCAGACGCCACCGCCGCTAAGACGCGTCAGCAGCACGTGTCCGCTGACGCGGTCCAGTCGTAACTGCGACACGTCCTGCAGCGTTGCCAGCGCACGCCACGGGCTGCTGCGCCGGTCGTAGAGCGTTGCGAAGGTATGCCCGTCGTCTGCGGCGGCAAGTACCAGCAAGTGCGCGGGATTGGGAAGATGGATCGCCTGCAATGGGCGCGGTTGCGGCACCGCCAGTCGCACGACCTTGCCGGTACTTGGGGACACTTCGAATAGTGCAGCATGTCCGTTCGCATCGCTGCCGCTAACCAGCACACGTTGCGAATCGGCCGACCAGTCCGCGGCCTGACGCGAATCCGGGCGCAGCCCTTCGATCAGGCGCACCGAGCTGGGCTTGCTGACATCGCCCCACCACAGCCCGTACGTACCGGAGCGATTGGAGGCAAAGATCAGCTGGTGTCCATCCGGCGCGATCATCGGCTGATCGTCGCGCCCGCTGGAAGGAAACAAGCGGCGCCGAATGTAGCCACCATTCATGCTGTCGTGAATGACTTGATACACGCCGAATTGCGGTTTGCGTTGCACGAACACCAGATGGCCGTGCGCCACATCCGGTGCCTGCGCATCGTCTACGCCCAGGTCGTGCAGGCTGCTGTCAATCAGATCGAGCCGATACAGCCGCGCCTCGCTGTCCACGCGACGCCCGAAGATCAGCCCACTGCCGTCGGGCAACCAGCTCCAGCCACGGATATCGGCGTTGTCATGGGTGAGCCGTTCGGCAGCACCGCCTTGAGCCGGAATCCGCCACAGATCGCCAAGCTGCGGATTACGCACAAACACCATCCAATGCCCGTCGGGCGAGTAACGCGGCGCGTAGTCGAAATCACTGGCCTGCGCAGAATAATCCAGCGTCTGCCACTGCCCGGTTTCCAAATCCAGGCGACGCAGGCGTGCCGCGCCATGCGTGCCGGTCATGCTGCCAAACACCAGTGCGCGCCCATCCGGCGACCAGCTGAAGCTCAGCATGTCCGCACCGTCGCAACGCGCTACTTCGCGTGCCGCAGCCGGCCCGGTGGCGGCGGCAATCATGACCCGGCAAACCCCATCGCGCGCCTGCCGGGAAAACGCGATCTCACGCCCATCCGGCGACCACGCCGGCAAGCGATCGGAGCTGCCTGGCGCCGGCGTTTCCAGTACGCGGGGATAGGCGTTGTCGGTAGTTTTGACCAGGATCGAAGTGCCGGCGCGATCGCCGGTCAGCGAGGCATACGCCACCATCGCACCATCCGGCGACAGGCTCGGGGTGAGATCGAATCCACCGCCTGCGGTAATTACTTGATACGGCCGTTTGGGGCTGCCCAAGACGGCAGGCGCTTGCGCAGCCTCAGGTGCCGGACCCCGATGCCACATGGTCTGTACTGCAAGGCCCAGCACGACCAGCAACGCCACACCGGCAACTGCCAGCGCCATCCAACGCCGCTGCCGTGGCGCGGCCGGCCGCGCAGCGACTGGTTCTACAGGCTGCGTGGGCGTGGCGTAGGAGTGAATATGTTGCGCAGTGCCGGACTGCTCGGACACCGATAAGGATGCGAATACAGCCCCATCGTCCGCTTGCGCCGGCTGCGGCGAGTGCACACCAGATGCCTCATGCGGCAGAGTCGTCAATACCGCTGCATGCGCTTCCCACACAACCGCCGCCATCAAGCGATACCCGGTCTTGGCGATGGTCTCGATATGCTCCGAACGCTGCCCGCCGTGGCTGGCAAACGCCTTGCGCAGCTGCGTGACCGCTTGGGTCACCACATCGTTGGTCGGCAAGGTATCGGGCCAGACCTCGGCAAGCAGTTGCTCACGCGTGACCACCTGGCCCGGCTGTCGCGCCAGGGTCAGCAATACCGACAGGGATTTGGGCGCCAGACGCAGCGGTCGCTTTGCACCCGGCGCGTGTACCTCGCGCGAGGCAACGTCGACCACGCACTGACCGACACGCAGCCGGTCCGATGGCATTGCAGTAACGGGAGGAACACTCATCGGCAAAAAACACGCATTGGCATGCAAAGGACTACAAGAGCGCATCGCACAACGCGCGAAACGCCAAATTCGGCAAAGGACCACGACTGACTGTGTCATGCATCCATTTGGTGCAAATTTTACGCTATGCCTCGTTGCTTCCTATGACAGGCGGCAGCGTCAGGCTCTCTCTCTCTCGCCGACGAATTCAAATAATTACGACGTATCCTTCGCGCCTTTGGCGCGATTTTTTTATCTGCGATTCAGCTAAACCCGCTGAAACCCTTATCCGCTGTAATCGCTTGCAATCCAACCGCACCGCGGCACTTGCGCACCGCGATGCGATCTGGCAATACCAAACTGAATTTTTCCTAAGCGGGCGCTGCATGGTGTTTATGAAACGCCTCGATGTAACGCATCACGTGGGGCGATACACCTGCGCACCCTGCGCCAAGAACTGCGCCGACTTTTCCTGCATTCCTGTCGATAACGCTTGCGCCTCGCCCATGCCGTGCTCGGCCGCGTAATCGCGTACGTCCTGAGTAATCTTCATCGAGCAGAAATGTGGCCCGCACATCGAACAGAAGTGCGCCAGCTTGTGCGCGTCCTTGGGCAGCGTTTCGTCGTGGAACTCCTTGGCCTTTTCCGGATCCAGGCCGAGATGGAATTGGTCATCCCAACGGAACTCAAAACGCGCCTTGCTCAGGGCGTTGTCGCGCACCTGCGCGCCCGGATGCCCCTTGGCGAGGTCGGCCGCATGCGCAGCGATCTTGTAGGCCATGATGCCATCGCGCACGTCCTGTCGATTGGGCAGACCCAGGTGCTCTTTCGGGGTGACGTAGCAGAGCATTGCTGTGCCGAACCAGCCGATCATCGCCGCCCCGATCGCGCTGGTGATGTGGTCGTAGCCCGGCGCGATGTCGGTGGTCAGCGGCCCAAGGGTATAAAACGGCGCCTCGCCACATTCGCGCAGCTGCTTGTCCATGTTCTCTTTGATCAATTGCATCGGCACATGGCCGGGGCCTTCGATCATCGTTTGCACATCGTGCTTCCACGCCAGTTTGGTCAATTCGCCCAGCGTTTCCAGTTCGCCAAATTGCGCCGCGTCGTTGGCATCGGCAATGCAGCCCGGGCGTAAGCCATCGCCCAACGAAAACGCCACGTCATAAGCCTTCATGATCTGGCAGATGTCTTCAAAGTGCGTATAGAGAAAATTCTCCTTGTGATGCGCCAGACACCACTTGGCCATGATCGAACCGCCACGCGACACGATGCCGGTGACGCGTTTTGCGGTGAGCGGCACGTAGCGCAGCAGTACGCCGGCGTGGATGGTGAAGTAGTCCACGCCTTGTTCGGCCTGTTCGATCAAGGTGTCGCGGAAAATTTCCCAGGTCAGCGCTTCGGCACGCCCATCGACTTTTTCCAAGGCCTGATAGATCGGCACCGTGCCGATCGGCACCGGCGAGTTGCGGATGATCCACTCGCGCGTTTCATGGATGTGCTTGCCGGTGGACAGATCCATTACCGTATCGCCGCCCCAACGAATCGACCACACCAGCTTTTCGACTTCTTCGGCAATGCCCGAAGACACGGCGCTGTTGCCGATATTGGCGTTGATCTTGGTGAGGAAATTGCGGCCGATGATCATCGGCTCGCTTTCGGGGTGATTGATATTGTTGGGCAGGATCGCGCGCCCGCGCGCGATTTCGTCGCGCACAAACTCCGGTGTGATGCGTTGCTGGATCGAGGCGCCGAATGCTTCACCCGGATGCTGCTTGCGCAAGCTCGCATCGGCCACCGCCTCCAGACGCTGATTTTCCCGGATCGCCACGTACTCCATTTCCGGCGTGATGATGCCGCGGCGCGCGTAATGCATCTGAGTGACGTTGGCGCCCTCGCGCGCGACCCGCGGCAAGCGCCGTGCCGGAAAGCGCACGCCATCCAGGCGCGCATCGTGCTCGCGGCCACGCCCGAAGCTGGAACTCAACCCTTCCAGCGCTACGGTGTCGCCGCGTTCGGCAATCCACTGCGCGCGCAGCGGCGCCAGACCAGCGGCCAGATCGATGGCCGCCCGGGGATCGGTGTAGGGCCCGGAGGTGTCGTAGACGCTGAGCGGCGGATTCTCTTCGCCACCGAACAAGGTGGGCGTACGCGTCAACGCGATCTCGCGCATTGGTACCTGCAGATCCGCGCGCGAGCCTTGCACGAAGATCTTGCGTGAACCGGGAATCGGCTGAGTCACAGCCTCGGACAACGACTGGGCTTGTTGCTGCAAAACGGTGGGCGCGGCGTTCATGGCATTCGTCCTAATGGCTGGCGCTGCGAAGGAGTCGCAGTGCGGACGAAGCGGCGGCGCTCGATACCGATGACCCGTGCACGCACGAACCATCGCATCTGACGAAGCTTCCCTACGCCGGTATCAGCCGGATCAGGTTCCAAGGGACTATCTCAACCGCAGCGCGCTGCGGTACCCCCACTTCGGCGGCGATTAAACCACATCGCGGGTTGCACGGCGAAAACAATGTCACGGGCTATCCACAACGCATACCGTAACGCAGCGAGCGTACATAGCTGCTGTTGAGCGCAGCGAGGTTGTCGCGCGTCACCGCGACATATGTCTGCGCAGGTCATCCCACGCCGTGGCAGCACACGCCCAGCCTCGCTCAGGCATTGGGTGACGCGCGCATGCGTTGCGCGCGTCGTAACGCAACAAGGTGCCGATTAACGAAAAACGGCGGCGGAACCCGCTTGTTAAATTCCCGCTAAGCCTACGTGTTGCCGATGCCACCGCACGCAGGTGTGCCATTCAACGGGGATCGCGCTGTCGCTCCTCCTCTACCGGAAACCGCCGTACATATGACTATGACAACGCTCCAACGTGCGCTTCAAGTTCGATGGACTCTATAACCGCCGCCAGTCGTCGCAGCAGTTGGCCGGCTTTCCGCTGGCCTCGGTCAACACCGGCATCCTGTCAAGCGGCGACAGCTACTACAACCCCTACAACAGCGCCTACGGTGGCGATGGGCGCGATGTCGGCTGGTCGCATCGATTGACCGCATTCGCGCGCACCTACCAGCAGGACGTCAAGACCTCGCACGTGTACACCGGGCTGGAAGGCGACTTCCAGTTTGCGGACAGGCAGTTCAGCTGGGATGTCGGCTTTGGGCACAATCAGACCGACCAGACCGAAACCCAGTACGGCGATGTCAACCTGCTCAACCTCAGCAACGCGCTCGGTGCATCGGGCATCGTCAATGGCACCTTGTGTGCCTGGACAGTGGCGGCGCCGTCATTGCCGGCTGCGTGCCGTTTAATCCGTTGTCGCCGGCCGGTGGCGTGACCGGAGGAATGCTGGACTACATCCTGTTCACCGCACACAACACGTACCAATACAAGAACAGCAGTTTCACCGCCAACCTCACCGGCGATCTGTTCGAGCTGCCCGCCGGATGGATCAGTTTTGCCGCCGGTGTCGAACACCGCGGGGAAAGCGGATTCTCCTCACCGGATGCCTTGATCTCGGCCGGCTACACCTCTGGCAATTCGTTCACACCCACCTCTGGCTCGTACACGCTCAACGACTATTACACCGAAATGGCCATCCCACTGCTGAAAGACGTGCCCGGTGAGCAGTTGCTGGAATTGAGCGCAGCAGTGCGTTATTCGGACTACAACACCTTCGGCAGCACCACCAACAGCAAGTTCGGCTTCAAGTGGAAGCCGGTCGCCGACCTATTGATTCGCGGCAATTACGCCACCGGTTTCCGCGCACCATCGATCGAAGATCTGTATCTGGGCGCATCGGACAGCTTCGATACCTATTCCGATCCTTGCTCGACCAATAGCACCTCCTACACCAGCGCGATAACACGCAAGCGAGCGACTGGCACATGGCAGAGCGATGGCGACATGCGCAGACATTTCCACGGCACATCACACCGCTACCCTGCAGTCACTACAACAAGAAACCTGCTCTCTCTCCCTGCCGCCGATCTTCGGCGGCTTTTTTTGAGCGCGCGGGTACACCCTACGGCGTCACTCCAGCGTATAGCCCACCCGCAGCCCGCCCCAGTGCTTGCGGCCGACGAAGATCGGCGCGGAGAGGTCGAACATGATTTGTCCGGTATCGCGACGATAGACCTGCAAGCGGTACGGGTCGGTGTGTGCGCCCACACTGCGGCCGACGCGGTCGGTGAACTTGCGCTTGGTGCGGTTGCCGACCAGATCGCGCTTGGCATCGCCAGTCAGTGGTTGGGTGAAGCGCAGATTGTGGGTGGGCACATAGCCATCGGGATTGGCACAGATGGCGAACACGATCCACGGGTGCGCATCCAGCAGCGGCTCTTGCAACGCCGGCAATACTTGATCGCAGACCGCATCGAAATCGGTGCTGAACTTGGGCGGCTCCACGCCGGCAATTGGCGTGTAGGTACGCGCGAACAACGCCGCTTCGTCGATCTGCCCGCGCGCGATCACTTGCGCCAGTGCTGTGCCGATCTTGCCGGCAGTGGCGACAGCCAGTTCCTTGACCTGCGCGTGCCTGGGCACTTGCAGCTGATCCGGCGGCAGCCGGAACAAGCCAACGCAATCGCGCAGAGTTTCGGTACCGCGTTCCAGCGCTTCGCTGCGTTCGGCCACATGCGCGGCGTGCTGCAGATTGCTGCGGCCCAATGCAACCACACCGTCCACCGCACGCTCAATTCCGCGAATCTCACCGTCCTGGGCCTGGATGCGCCCGGCCACCGTGGTCATCGCGCTGCTGGCCTGCCCGAGGACGCGGGTGATGCCATCGAGCACCGCTTCGGTGCCACGTGCAGAAGCCGCACCCTCGCCGACTGCGGCGCTGGTTTCAGCCAGAATCGCGCGGACGTCGCGTGCCGCCGCGGCGGCGCGTTCGGCCAGACGCCGGATCTCGGTGGCGACCACTGCAAAGCCACGGCCGGCATCGCCGGCATGCGCGGCTTCGATGCTGGCATTGATCGACAGGATATTGGTCTGGAACGCCACCGAATCGATGACTTCGATGACTTCGCCTGCACGTGACGCCCGGCGCTCCACTTCGTGCATGGCCTGACCGAGCGCATGCGCCGCGGCCACGCCTTGCCGTGCGCTGTCATCGGCATTGGCGGCCAGCGCAATGACCTGCGCCAACTCGGTGTTAACGTCCTGCAGGCTCGACGACAGCCGCACCACCGCGGTGCGCGCGCCATCCAGCGCCTCGTTTTGCGCCTGCGACTGGCGCACCATCTCATCGTTTTCGGCCACCAGCGGCGGCACTTCGGCGGCGATCTGCACCGACAAGGCCACCGCCTGGCGGATGGCCTCGGCCAGATTGCCGAACCCGGCCTGCAGTCGGCGACCCATCTCGGTTTCCGCCAGCCCCGGCGGCAACAGCAGGTCGAGTTCGCAGCTGGCCAGCGCTTGCGCGGTGCGCTCGAGCACCGTGCGGTCTTCGTGTTCGGCCTGCAGGCGCGCTACCAGCGGCTGCAGCAGGGGCGAGATCGGCACCGGCCGGCTGCCGTCGGCCAGACGGGTAGCCTCACGCAGCAGGATCGCGGTTTCCACATGCGGCAGCGACAGCATCCAGCCCCCGTGCTCACGGTCGCGCACATAGCGCACGCGCCGCGCCGTCGCCCGGGGCAGCCCAGACGCCCTCTTCGCCAACCAGATCGGCGGCGCTTAATCCCCACAATACCGAGGCCGGCGCGCCCTGCAGTTCGGCCGCCGTCTTGCCCAGCACATCCAGCCCGGCGCGGTTGCAGGCCACCAGGCAGGCTTCGGCAGACAGCCGCAACAACGCGACCGGCGCATCCGGGAGCATGGCCGGCTGGGTCTGCGACGACGGGTCCGGCTGTTGCATCGAGTTCATGAGGGCTCCTGCTACATCCTTTGATTAGCGGCGCGCGGCGGCCGGAGTTGAGCGACAACCTCGGCCGTAACGCGCGCTCAGTATCCGGCCGCCTGGCCGTCCTTGCGGCTTTCCGAAGCACCGTAGTACACACCGCTGACCGGGTCGCGGGCGATCGCCTGATACCCGCCATACGGGCCATCGGCAAAGATCACCCGGTGGCCTTTGCGCATCAGCGCGCGGATGGTGTCGTAGGAGAAGCCGGTTTCCAGATTGACCTCGCCGCCATCGCTCATCGCAGTGGCCTGGCCGGTAGGCTCGGTGGAACCTTCATGCTGGATGCGCGGTGCGTCGCCGGCTTCCTGCAGGTTCATATGGAAGTCCACCAGGTTCATCACGATCTGCACGTGCCCTTGTGGCTGCATCGCACCGCCCATCACGCCGAAGCTCAGCCACGGCTTGCCGTCCTTGGTGACGAAGGCCGGGATGATGGTCTGGAAGGGCCGCTTGCCCGGCGCGTAGCCGTTGGGGTGATCCTTCTTCAGCACGAACATCTCGCCGCGGTCCTGCAGGATGAAGCCCAGCCCCGGCGGCGCCATGCCGCTGCCCATGCCGCGGTAGTTGGACTGGATCAGCGAGACCATCATGCCGTCGGCATCGGCCACGGTCATATAGATGGTGTCGCCCTCTTCCAGTTGCTTGGGCGTGCCCGGCTGCACTTCCTTGAGCGCCTTATCCATCGAGATCAGCGCACGGCGCTGATTGGCGTACTCCTTGGAAATCAATTTTGCCAACGGTGCCGGTTGAAATGCAGGGTCGGCGTAAAACCGCGCACGGTCAGCGAAGGCGAGCTTTTTGGCTTCGGTAAACAAGTGCACATGCTCGGCCGAGCCGAACGGAATCTTGGAGAAATCGTAGGCCTCCAGAATATTGAGCATCTGCAACGCCGCGATGCCCTGGCTGTTGGGCGGTAGCTCCCATACGTCATAGCCGCGGTAATTGGTGGACACCGGCTCGACCCACTCGCCGGTATGGCTGGCCAGATCCTCATAGCTGAGGTAGCCGCCATTGGCCTTGAAGTACGCACCGATGGTGCGCGCGATGTCGCCCTTGTAGAACGCATCGCGGCCGCCATCGGCGATCTGCTGTAGCGTGTTGGCCAGGTTGGGGTTCTTCCACAGCTCACCCTTGCGCGGGGCATGGCCGTCAATGGTGAATTGTTCATTGAAACCCGGGTACTGCGACAGGCGCGGCACCGAGCGGTCCCAGTAATAGGCGATGGTTTCGGCCACCGGATGGCCTTCGCCGGCGTAGCGGATTGCCGGCGCCAGGTTCTGCGCCATCGGCTTGCGCCCGAAGCGCTCGTGCAGCGCAAACCAGCCATCTACCGCGCCGGGCACCGACACCGGCAGCGGGCCGGTCGGCGGAATGTCCTTCAAGCCACGGCGCTGGAACTCGGCCAGCGTCAGCGACTTGGGCGAGCGGCCCGAGCCGTTGTAACCATAGAGCGTGTGGGTCTTGGGGTCCCAGACGATCGCGAACAGGTCTCCGCCCACGCCATTGCCGGTTGGCTCCATCAGGCCCAGCGCCGCGTTGGCTGCAATCGCCGCATCCACCGCCGAGCCGCCGTCCTTCATCACATCCAATGCGATCTGGGTCGCAAGCGGTTGCGAGGTGGCGGCCATGGCATGCGGCGCGATGACTTCCGAGCGGGTGGCAAACGGCTGCCCGGTGACGCGGTCGGCAGCGCAGAGGGGCGGCGCAAGCAGCGCCAGAGCAGACACCAACAACATAGGTACGCGACGCATCACTGATGGCCCCCATGAAACTAAAGTAATGAACTTCTAACCATACCAGCGGGGCTGTGCCCCGCCGTCCAATCGACACTTGGCAACGCACTCGATGCCGCGCAGATGGTGACCGTCGTCAGCGCTTCTTGTGCTGCATCGATCCGGTTTCAACGGTAACCATGCAGCTGCCACGGGGCTTTGCACGCGACTTTGCAAATTGATGCGGATGTTTCATGCGCAAGGGTTGACACCCTAGTTGCTGCGATGGTTATCTCAAGCCCATGACGCACCGCTACACCACCTCGAACGCTCTGATGGCCGCGCCCTCCGGCGCGCTGGCTGCGTCGCTTCTCGTGCTCGTACTTATTACCTCGCCAACCGGTGCGGGACGAGACTTCGTGTAGGCAACACACACAAGGCTTCGATCAGACCCCGCACCGGCAACGGCGCGGGGTTTCGCGTTTCAGGGACCACCAAAAGTTTCGAATGACATGAACGACATCACTGCCACTTCCGCCAAACGACCCAGCACTGCCCAGTCAGACGCTGATGTTTGTGGTTGCCCGCGCAGTGCCATCGCTCATCCCCGCTTTGCTCAGCCGGCCAGTGTCTGCACTGCCGGCTGATCCGTTTATCCACTGCCAATCTCAACTGCCAACCCCGTAAGGACAACCCATGAGCAACGACACCCAACCGAAAATCGCGATTATCGGCTACGGCAGCCAGGGCCGCGCGCATGCGCTGAACCTGCGCGATTCCGGCTTCGACGTCACTGTCGGCCTGCGCCCCGGTGGCCCGACCGAATCCAAGGCGCAGGCCGATGGCTTCACCGTCGTGGCGCCGTCCGAGGCGGTCAAGAGCGCGGATCTTGTCGCCATCCTGACCCCGGACATGGTGCAGAAGAAGCTCTATGAAGACGTCATCGCCCCGAACATGAAGCAGGGCGCCTGCCTGCTGTTCGCGCATGGCTTGAACGTACATTTCGACATGATCCGGCCGCGCGCCGATCTGGACGTGGTGCTGGTTGCGCCCAAGGGCCCGGGCGCGCTGGTGCGGCGCGAGTATGAAATCGGCCGCGGCGTGCCGTGCATCTATGCGGTGTACCAGGACACCAGCGGCAAGGCCGAACACCTCGCACTGGCCTATGCCGGCGGCCTGGGTGGCGCGCGCGCCAACATCATCAAGACCACCTTCAAGGAAGAAACCGAAACCGATCTGTTCGGCGAGCAGGCGGTGCTGTGCGGCGGCGCCTCGTCGCTGGTGCAGGCCGGTTTTGAAGTGCTGGTGGAAGCCGGCTATCAGCCGGAAATCGCATACTACGAAGTGCTGCACGAATTGAAGTTGATTGTGGACCTGTTTTACGAAGGCGGCATTACCCGCATGCTTGAGTTCGTTTCCGAAACCGCGCAATACGGCGATTATGTCAGCGGGCCACGTGTGATCGATGCCAGCACCAAGGCGCGCATGAAGGACGTGCTGACCGATATCCAGAACGGCACCTTCACCAAGAACTGGGTGGCCGAATACGAAGCCGGGCTGCCGAGCTACAACAAGTTCAAACAGGCCGATCTGGAACACCCGATCGAGGAAGTGGGCAAGAAGCTGCGCGCCAAGATGGTGTGGCTCAACGGCGAACAGCAAGCCGCCGCCGCACCGGCGAATCAACAGGCGGCATAACGCCGCCGCCTCCCCCACCGCTTAAACCGAAGGTCCGCAACGCATGAACACCTCCGCACACAGCACGCCCCGTAACGGCGCGCGCTGGCTGACGCAGGCCCTGGAAGCCGAAGGCGTGGAAACGCTGTTCGGCTATCCGGGCGGCACCATCATGCCGTTCTACGACGCCCTGGTGGATTCCAGGCTCAAGCACATCCTGGTTCGTCACGAACAGGGCGCCGCACTCGCTGCCAACGGCTATGCACGTGCCAGCGGCCGGGTCGGCGTGTGCGTGGCCACCTCCGGCCCGGGCGCATCCAATCTGGTCACCGGCATCGCCGACGCGATGCTCGATTCGGTGCCGATGGTGTGCCTGACCGGCCAGGTCGCCACCCCGTTACTGGGCACCGACGCGTTCCAGGAACTGGACGTATTCGGCATGACCATGCCGATCGTCAAGCACAGCTTTCTGGTGCGGCGGGTGGAGGATCTTCCGGAGATGGTGCGCGAGGCGTTTCGCATTGCGCGCGAAGGACGTCCCGGGCCAGTGTTGATCGATCTGCCCAAGGACGTGCAGGTGGCCGATGCCTCGCATCTGCCCGCGCATGTGCCGGCAGCGGTGTTGCCGCCGCCGGTGCCGGCGGACGCGAAATTGGCCGAAGCACTGGCAGCGATCGCCAGTGCCGAACGCCCGGTGGTGTACGGCGGTGGCGGGATCGCGTTGGCCGGTGCAGTGGAGCCATTCCGGCGCTTTGTCGAAGCCACCGGCATCCCGACCGCGTTGACCTTGCGCGGCCTGGGTGCGTTGTCGCATGCACATCCGGATTACCTGGGCATGCTGGGCATGCACGGCACCCGTGCGGCCAATATGGCGATCCAGGAATGCGATCTACTGGTCGTCGTCGGTGCGCGTTTCGACGACCGTGCAACCGGCAAGCTGAGCGAGTTTGCCCCGTTTGCGCGCGTCATCCATCTGGATGCCGACGCGTATGAAATTTCCAAGCTGCGCACCGCCGATATCGCGGTGCCCGGCGACGTGGCAGTGAGTTTGAAAGCCTTGAGTGCGGCACGCGCCAACTGCCAGGCTTGGCGCACGCGCTGCTTTGCCAACCGTGAAAAATTCGGCGCGCGTTACGACGCGCCCGGTACCGATATCTACGCACCGGCGCTGTTGAAGCGCCTGAGCGAAGTAGCCCCAGCCGACACCATCATTGCTTGCGATGTAGGTCAGCATCAGATGTGGGTGGCCCAGCACTGCCGCTTCAACGACCCGCGCAATCACCTCACCAGCGGCGCGCTCGGCACCATGGGCTTCGGCCTGCCGGCGGCCATGGGCGCGCAGTTTGCCTGCCCCGATCGCACCGTGGTGCTGGTCTCCGGCGATGGCAGTTTCATGATGAACGTGCAGGAGCTGGTGACGATTGCGCGCTGCAAGCTGCCGGTAAAGATCGTGCTGCTGGATAACAGTTCGCTGGGCATGGTGCGGCAGTGGCAGGAACTGTTCTTTGCCGAGCGTTACAGCGAAATTGATCTGTCCGACAACCCGGATTTTGCGGCGTTGGCGCAGGTATTCGGCATCCCGGCCAAGCGCATCATCGCGCGCGGCGATGTGGATGCGGCGCTAGCCGAGTTGTTGGCGCAGCCCGGTCCCGGCCTGCTGCATGTCGCCATCGACGCACGCGCCAACGTGTGGCCGCTGGTGCCGCCCAACAACGCCAACAGCACCATGCTGGACAGCAACCCCGCACACGCGGCCAAGGAGACATCGCATGCGTTACCGGCTTGATCTGGTGCTGAAGCCGGCAGAAGGCGCGCTGGTGCGGGTGATCGGCATGACCGAGCGCCGCGGCTTCCGCCCGTGCGCGATTCAGGGCGTAGCAGCACCGGACGATGCCGGGCGCTGGCATCTGCAACTAGATGTGGACAGCAGCCGTCCGGCGGAAACGCTGCGCCTGCAGTTGGAAAAAGTGTACGACTGCGAATCGGTGGTGATCACTGCACTGGAGTCGGTCGAGGCTGCGGCATGAGCATGCAGACCTCGCGCGACGATCAAACTGCCGTTCGGAGGTGTCTTCTTCCGGATCGGCCGCGCGCGTGCCGCAATGCCTGATTCCGGCCGCCCTTCCGCTTCGGCACAGGAGCCAGAGGTAAGCGACGTAGCCGTCAGCGTGGCCGACGTGCTGGCGGCACAGGCACGCCTGCGCAAGTACCTGTCGCCCACGCCGCTGCATTACGCCGAACGCTTCGGCGTGTGGTTGAAGCTTGAAAACCTGCAGCGCACCGGCTCTTACAAGGTGCGCGGCGCATTGAATGCATTGCTGGCCGGGCTGGAGCGCGGCGATGAGCGCCCGGTGATCTGCGCCTCGGCAGGCAATCATGCGCAAGGCGTGGCGTGGTCGGCGTATCGGCTGGGTGTGCAGGCCATCACAGTGATGCCCTACGGCGCGCCGCGGACAAAGATTGCCGGTGTCGCGCATTGGGGCGCCACTGTGCGCCAGCATGGCAGCAGCTACGACGAGGCATTCGCGTTTGCGCGCGAGCTGGCCGACCAGAATGGCTATCGCTTCCTGTCGGCCTTCGACGACCCGGATGTGATTGCCGGCCAGGGTACGGTTGGCATCGAACTGGCGGCGCATGCGCCGGACGTGGTGATCGTGCCGATCGGCGGCGGTGGGCTGGCGTCCGGCGTGGCGCTGGCATTGAAGTCGCAGGGCGTGCGTGTGGTCGGGGCGCAGGTGGAAGGCGTCGACTCGATGGCGCGCGCCGTACGCGGCGATCTGCGCGAGATCACCCCGGTTGCAACGCTGGCAGACGGTGTGAAGGTCAAGATCCCCGGCTTCCTGACGCGTCGTCTGTGCTCGAGCCTGCTCGACGATGTGGTGATCGTGCGCGAGGCCGAATTACGCGAAACGTTAGTGCGTCTGGCGCTGGAAGAGCACGTCATCGCCGAAGGCGCTGGCGCGCTGGCGTTGGCCGCCGGCAGACGCGTTTCCGGGAAACGCAAATGTGCGGTGGTCTCTGGCGGTAATATCGACGCAACCGTGTTGGCCACACTCTTGTCCGAGGTGCGGCCGCGTCCGCCACGCAAGCCGCGTCGTCGCAATACCGAGCGACTTCGCAACGAACGTAGCGCCAAGCCACTATCCGATACACCCGTTCTTTCCCGCCCATCCGCAGTCGCTTCAACGCCTGTCACCGCCATCGCCGCAGAGGAGTCTTCCTGGTGAACACGACCGTATCCAACCAGACCCCGCATATCCGAATTTTCGACACCACCCTACGCGACGGCGAGCAATCCCCCGGCTGCAGCATGACGCCCCAGCAGAAGCTGGTCATGGCGCGCGCGCTGGATGAGCTCGGCGTGGATATCATCGAAACCGGGTTTCCTGCCAGCTCGCATTCCGACCGCGAAGCGGTGGCGATGATGGGCCGCGAACTGCGCCGTCCCACCCTGGCGGTGTTGTCGCGCTGCCTGCAGACCGATATCGAAATCTCGGCCAAGGCATTGGAAGCAGCCGCAAACCCCCGCCTGCATGTGTTTTTGTCCACCAGCCCGCTGCACCGCGAGCACAAGCTGCGCATGAACCGCGAGCAGGTGCTGGAATCGGTGCACCGGCACGTGACGCTGGCGCGCAGCTACATCGACGACGTGGAATTTTCTGCCGAAGATGCAACCCGCACCGAAGGAGATTTCCTGGCCGAGGTCACCCGCGTGGCGATCGCCGCCGGCGCCACCACCATCAATCTGCCCGACACAGTGGGCTTCACCACGCCCGAAGAGATCCGCGGCATGTTCTCGCGGTTGATCGCCAGCGTGGAAGGCGCCGACAAGGTCATCTTCAGCGCGCATTGCCACAATGATCTGGGTCTGGCGGTGGCCAACTCGCTGGCCGCCATCGAAGGCGGTGCACGTCAGGTCGAATGCACCATCAACGGAATCGGCGAGCGCGCGGGCAATTGCGCGCTGGAAGAAATCACCATGGCGCTGAAAGTGCGTGGCGCCTTCTACAACATCGATTCGGCGATCAATACCCCGCGCATCGTGTCCACCTCGCAGTTGCTGCAGCGCTTGGTCGGCATGCCGGTACAGCGCAACAAGGCTGTGGTGGGCGGCAACGCGTTTGCGCACGAGTCGGGCATCCATCAGCACGGCATGCTGCGCCATCGCGGTACCTACGAAATCATGCGCCCGGAAGACGTGGGCTGGGAATCGTCGCAGATGGTGCTGGGCCGCCACAGCGGCCGCGCTGCGGTTGAACAACGATTGCGCGCGCTGGGGTATCTGCTGGAAGAAGATGAGGTCAAGCTGGTCTTCGAACAGTTCAAGGCATTGTGCGAGAAGCAGCGTGTGGTCACCGACGCCGATCTGCAGGCATTGATGCAAGATGCCACCGTGCAGGAAGGCTACCGTCTGGCATCGATGACCATCAGCGATGTCGGCAGCCGCGCCAATGCGCTGGTGGAGTTGTCCGATCCGGAAGGCAATCGCGTGGCCGAAACCGCGCAGGGCAACGGGCCGGTGGATGCGCTGTTCGGTGCATTGGCCTCGGCCACCGGCGTGAAACTGGAGCTGGACAGCTATCAGGTGCACAGCGTGGGCATCGGCGCAGACGCGCGCGGCGAAGCCAGCCTGAGCGTGCGCCACGACGGCGTGGAATACGAAGGCACCGGCACCAGCAAGGACATCATCGAAGCCAGCGCGCTGGCATGGCTGGATGTGGCCAACCGCCTGTTGCGGCAACGCGAGCGTGGCGTGGTCGCCAGCAAGACGGCTGCGGTGGCGTAACGCCGCGCAGTCGCTGGACGATGCAAACCTGACGGCCAGCAGAGTGATCTGCTGGCTGTTTTGGTTTTGATGTTCGAACTGTTTCACGCGTGCGTTGGTTTGCTGCTGACGCTTGCGTGCATGCCAACGTGGCAAAGCTTCAGTTTGCTACGGGTGCTTGCACGCGTACCGGCGTGGGACACGCCGCAAGTACGTCCATGTAGGTTCTGGCGCGGCATCCATGCCGCTCAACGTCCCACGCCAGCACGCGTGCAAGCACCGCTCATTACCACGGCAACTGATGGGCGAGCAGTGATGCTCTTGATCCGCTGACGACTGTTGCGCTGCCGGGTTTTACTGCGTTCTGGCTTAGCAAGCTTGAGACAGACACTGCAGCTAACCGAACAGGGCACGCATGAGAGCGACGCCGAGTGGGGCTGAGCTCCTAATCTATGCCGTGCATCGGCATAGACAGGAACATGCGACCCACAGCCGCGAGTACCACACCTCATCGCGTGTTGGTTGCACGCGGCAAACGCCGCTGCGACTAAGAAGCTGTGGCGGCGCTGCTGAATAGCGTTAGGCTGCCTCGCTCAGCTCTGCGCTTGAACGCATTGCTTTCAAATCAGCGGACGCACTGATGAGCGTGGTGCCGTATCCGGGGCCGGGACAGTTGGCGGCATGGACGCCGCCAACGAGCCTCCAGGGATGGATCCACGGCGTGTCCGGCTCCGGATACGACCGCGCCTCGACCAACCTGGCAGGCAATCACTACCGGCGCGGAATTGTTTAAGCGCAGGTAGTCCTAGTCACACGCTGGTCGTTTCAAACAACACAATGCCTAGCTCAACCAAGACAAACAAAAGCGGCCATCGTCGCCAAACGATAGCCGCCAGCAGTGCAATCATCGCAACGACACACGCAGAACCTACAGCGCAGCCACCACCGCATCGCCCATCGCCACGGTGCCGACCTTGGTAGTGCCTTCGGACCAGATGTCGGCAGTGCGCAGGCCTTGGTCGAGCACCTTGCCGACTGCGCGTTCGATTGCATCCGCTGCACCGGCTTGCGCGAAGGTGTAGCGCAGCATCATCGCCACCGACAGGATCGTCGCCAGCGGATTGGCAATGCCCTTGCCGGCGATGTCCGGCGCCGAGCCATGGCAGGGCTCGTACATGCCCTTGCTGTTGGCATCCAGCGAGGCGGAAGGCAGCATGCCGATCGAGCCGGTGAGCATGGATGCCTGGTCGGACAGAATGTCGCCGAACATGTTGTCGGTCACGATCACGTCGAACTGCTTGGGCGCGCGCACCAACTGCATCGCCGCGTTGTCCACGTACATATGCGACAGCGCGATATCGGGGTAGTCCTTGGCCACTTCTTCGACCACTGCACGCCACAGTTGGCTCGATGCCAGCACGTTGGCCTTGTCGACCGAACACAACTTCTTGCCACGCAAACGCGCCATCTCGAAGCCCGCCTTGGCGATGCGACGGATCTCGCTCTCGCTATACGGCAAGGTGTCGTACGCCTGACGCTCGCCGTTGTCCAAGGTGCGCGTGCCACGTGGCTGACCGAAGTAAATGCCGCCAGTGAGCTCACGCAGGATCAGCAGATCCAGCCCGGAGACGACTTCCGGCTTCAACGTGGACGCATCGGCCAGCTGCGGATACAGCAGCGCCGGGCGCAGGTTGGCGAACAAACCCAACTGCGAGCGGATCTTGAGCAAGCCACGTTCCGGCCGCAGCGCCGGGTCGATGGTGTCCCACTGCGGGCCACCCACTGCGCCCAACAACACCGCATCGGCAGCACGCGCACGCTCCAGCGTTTCATCGGCCAACGGGCTGCCGTATTTGTCGTAAGCCGCACCGCCCAGCTCGTCATACACCAGCTCGAAATCCAGGCCGTGCTGCGCATCAATGCGCTTTAGCACCTTAACCGCTTCGGCCATGATCTCCGGCCCGATCCCGTCGCCGGGAAGAATCAGAATCTGCTTGCTCATGCCATCCTCGTGAGTGACGCCGCAGCGCCATTGAAATCAACGTACTGCCCAAAGCACCAGCACATCGGTACTGAAAGAGCCATCGGCATCGATCTGGAAATGGTCGCGCACCGCATCTACCGCCGCGTCCTGCAATGCGCGGATTGCTTCACGCATGACCTGCGCAGTGCGCATGCGCTCCACCCAGCTTGCGTAGTTCAAATGCAGGCGCTGGCACTGATGCCGCTGCACCTGCAGGCCAGCATCGCCCACCATCTGCAACCATTGCGCAACGCTGTAGTCGCGCACGTGGCTGGTGTCGCGCAGCAACTCGATTGCCTGCAGGTGTGTGTCCAGCAACGGCAGCCCCGGCGCCACCACATCGATAAACGCTGCGATACCGCCCGGACGCAGCACGCGCCGCACTTCGCGCAGTGCTTGCCCCAGGTCGCTCCAATGGTGCGCCGAATAGCGGCTGACCACTGCATCCATGCTGCCCGCCTCGAACGGAAGGCGCTCGGCGACACCTTGCAGCGTTGATATCTGTGTCAGCCCTCGTTCGGCGGCAGTCGCCGCCACGACCTTGAGCATGTCTGCTGAGAGATCGTAGGCAACCACCTCGGCCATCAATGGCGCCAGCTGGAAACTCACATGCCCGGCACCGCAGCCCAGATCGAGCAATCGCCCATTGCGATGACCCGCCAGACCAGCACGGAGCTCAGCGAACTCGGCGCCCTGTGCATGCACGTCGCTGTGCAGATAGGCGTGCGCCTGCGGCCCGAACTGCGCGGCGACGTGTTCGCTCAGCGCAGACGGATCAGTGGTTCTGGCGACCGAATTCACTGCAGTGCGCCAAACAACCACGGTTGGCGTGCGCGATGGCCTTGCTCGAAATGACTGATCGCATCGGCGTCCTGCAAGGTGAGGCCGATATCGTCCAGCCCGTTGAGCAGGCAGTGTTTGCGGAAGGCATCGATGTCGAAGCTGTACTCCACGCCATCGGGGCGACACACACGTTGCGCAGCCAGATCCACGGTGAGTTGGTAGCCCTCGGTGGCCAGGCATTGTTCGAACAATGCATCCACTTCCGTTTCGGCAAGCACGATCGGCAGCAGACCGTTCTTGAAACTGTTGTTGTAAAAGATATCGGCAAAGCTCGGCGCGATCACCGCACGAAACCCGTATTCGTCCAGCGCCCACGGCGCATGCTCGCGTGAAGAACCGCAGCCGAAGTTCTCGCGTGCAAGCAGCACGCTGGCACCCTGATAACGCGGGAAATTCAACACGAATTCCGGATTCAAGGGGCGCGTGCTGTTGTCGCGGCCGGGCTCGCCGATATCCAGATAACGCCACTCGTCGAACAGGTTTGGCCCGAAGCCGGTGCGCTTGATCGACTTGAGAAATTGCTTGGGAATGATCTGGTCGGTATCGACGTTGGCGCGATCCAGCGGCGCGACCAGTCCGGTGTGTTGGGTAAAAGGAGTCATTGGAGTGCCGGGAATGGGGAATGGGGGTTGGAATAGGCAGAGCAGGAAGCGGGACTTGGCGATTCCCTATTCCCGATTCTCGATTCCCTGCAGGCCACGCACATCGACAAAATGCCCACTCACCGCTGCTGCCGCGGCCATCGCCGGGCTAACCAGGTGCGTGCGACCACCGGCGCCCTGGCGGCCTTCGAAGTTGCGATTGGAGGTGGAAGCGCAATGCTCACCGCTACCCAGCTTGTCCGGGTTCATGGCAAGACACATCGAGCAGCCCGGCTCACGCCACTCGAAACCGGCATCCAGAAACACCTTGTCCAGGCCTTCGGCTTCGGCTTGCGCCTTGACCAAGCCAGAGCCCGGCACCACCAGTGCCTGCTTGATGGTGGACGCGACCTTGCGGCCCTTGGCCACTGCGGCGGCGGCACGCAGGTCTTCGATGCGCGAGTTGGTGCACGAGCCGATGAACACGCGATCCAGGCGGATGTCGGTGATCGGCTGGTTGGCCTTCAAGCCCATGTATTTCAGCGCGCGTTCGATCGAATCGCGCTTGGTCGGATCCTGCTCGGTCGCCGGATCGGGCACGTGCTGATCGACAGCCAGCACCATTTCCGGCGAAGTGCCCCAGCTGACCTGCGGCTTGATGTCTTCGGCACGCAGGTCCACCACGGTGTCGAAGTGCGCGTCCGGGTCGGAGACCAGCGTGGTCCACAACGCCACCGCTGCATCCCAGTCGGCGCCCTTGGGGGCGAAGGGGCGACCTTTGACGTAGGCAATCGTCTTGTCATCCACCGCCACCATGCCCACGCGCGCACCGGCCTCGATGGACATGTTGCAGATGGTCATGCGGCCTTCCATCGACAGCGCGCGAATGGCGCTGCCGGCAAATTCCAGGGCATGCCCGTTGCCGCCGGCGGTGCCGATCTTGCCAATCACCGCCAGCACGATGTCCTTGGCGGTCACCCCGAACGGCAGCGTGCCTTCCACGCGGACTTGCATGTTCTTCATTTTTTTGGCGATCAGGCACTGCGTGGCCAGCACATGCTCGACCTCGGAGGTGCCGATGCCATGCGCCAACGCGCCGAACGCCCCATGCGTGGAGGTGTGCGAATCGCCGCAAACCACGGTCATGCCCGGCAAGGTGGCGCCCTGCTCCGGGCCGACCACATGCACGATGCCCTGGCGCGCGTCGTTCATCTTGAACTCGAGGATGCCGAAGTCGTCGCAGTTCTCGTCCAAGGTCTGCACCTGCAGGCGCGACACCTCATCAGAAATCGACTCCAGCCCGCCCTGGCGCTCTGCACGTGTGGTCGGCACGTTGTGATCGGGCGTGGCGATATTGGCGTCGATGCGCCACGGCTTGCGCCCGGCCAGGCGCAGGCCTTCGAAGGCTTGCGGCGAGGTCACTTCGTGCAGGATGTGGCGGTCGATATAGATCAACGACGAACCATCGTCACGGCGTGTGACCTCGTGCAGTTCCCACAGCTTGTCGTACAGGGTTTTGGCAGTCATCGCGGCAATCCGAGTGGCGGATGGTGGGTGCGCCCACCTGGCTGAGGTCGATGCTAGGAGCTTGCCTTGGATTACGCAAATTCATATTGTTTATTCAAGAAATGAATTTCAGGAATACCTATGGACCTGGCGAGCCTCAATGCGTTCGTGGCGATCGCCGAGAGCGGCAGCTTCTCCGCAGCCGGTGAGGCCTTGCACCTGACCCAGCCGGCAGTAAGCAAACGCATCGCGCTGCTTGAGGCACAACTGTCGGCGCGGCTGTTCGACCGCCTGGGCCGCCAAGTGGTGCTCACCGAAGCCGGCCAGGCGCTGTTGCCGCGCGCGCAACGCATCCTGGCCGAGCTGCAGGACACCCGCCGCGTGCTTGAGCATCTAGGCGCGGCGGTTGGCGGTCGTTTGAGCCTGGCTACCAGCCACCATGTGGGCTTGCACCGTCTGCCTGCGTTGTTGCGCGGTTTCGCAACACAACATCCGCAGGCGGCACTGGACATCCAGTTCCTGGATTCGGAATTGGCGTACGCCGCGGTGCTGCGTGGCGAGGTGGAACTGGCAGTGACCACGCTGGCGCCCGACACGCGCGCGCCGCTGCGTGCGCAGCCGATCTGGCACGATCGCCTGCAGTTCGTGGTTGCGCCTGATCACCCGTTGGCAGCGCTGCGCGCGGTGTCGCTGGACGATGTGGTTGCGCACCCGGCGGTCTTACCGGATCCGGGCACGTTCACTCATCGCATCGTCGCCAATCTATTTGCCGAACGCGGCCTGGCACCGAGTTTGCGCATGACCACCAATTATCTGGAAACGATCAAGATGCTGGTGTCGGTGGGCTTGGCGTGGAGCGTGTTGCCCGAGCGCATGATCGACCATCAGATCGTAGCGTTGCCGTTGGCCGATGTGGCGTTATCGCGCGAGCTGGGTTGCGTCACGCATGGCGGGCGCACCTTGTCGCGCGCGGCGCAGGCGTTTGTCGCATTGTTGCGTGCGCAGGCGGATCAAGCGCGGGTTTAGTGCAGCTAACACCACGACTGCGCTCACCGCCAAGCGGGCGTGGCCGGTGCTCGGAATTGGCATGTACCACGCGTACACTGCGGTTCTGAGCGCGCCGTCCGCGGCCACCTGACAGCTGCTCGCTACGTGTTGTTAGCCGCTCTTACTGCACAGGCGAACTGCATGTTGCAGAGATTCAAGCAGCCGCGGTGGTCAGCGCCTGTTCGATTCACCGGTCAACATTGGTCTGCTGTTGCCGGCAACGCCGGCACGCTGATCGGCTTGCAAGGTTGGCCCGATCAAGTCGATCAAAAAAGACGCCATCTCGGTCCGGGCCGACATGGCACGCGCCAGTGCAACGCATTTCGCGAACTGCTGAAGACCGATGCGCTTGGCAGGCGAAACAACGATTTGCTGCGGATGTCGTTTTCATCACGCATCACCCGGCTCATGCAAGAACACGTGCAATGCATCGAGACTGCGGCTTGCACTCCGTGCAATACCTTACGGCCCGATCAAGCGATCCCGCCCCTGCCGCTTGGCGTCATACAGCCGACGATCGGCCAACGCCAGCAGTTCGCGTCGGCTCGGCGCTTCGTCGCTCATCGCCATGCCCATGCTGGCGGTACAACGCACGGGCGTGCCTTGCGCATCGACCTGGATATCGGCCAGTCGCTGCCGCACGCGCTCGAACAGTGCGCGCGCCTGCGCCGCATCCAGCCCTATGGCCGCAAGCAGGAATTCTTCGCCACCGTGCCGCGCGGCGAAGCAGTGCGCCTGATCCTGCTCGCTCAACACCTGGCCGATGGCGAACAGCACTGCATCGCCAACCTCGTGCCCGTAGTCGTCGTTGATACGCTTGAAGTGATCGATATCCATCAGCGCTAGCGCCAGTGCGGCGCCACCTGCATGCGCCTCATCGAACCATTGCTGCAGCACACGCTCGGCTTCGCGTCGGTTCGGCAGCGCCGTCAGCACGTCGTGGCTGGCGCGGTATTCCAGCTGGCGCATCAACGCTTCGCGTTCCTGGCTGGCCTGCTGCAGCGCCAGGTTCTTGTCGCTCAGTTCGCGCGTGCGGCGATCGATGACGGTATTGAGCTGGCGCTGACGCCGGCGATAACTGGCAGTCCGCCACAGATAAAACCCGTAGATCACACTGGCCAGGCCGAGGATCCCCAGACCGATCACTTCGCCCCGGCGCCACCACGGCGGCGCGAGTGCGATGACCAGGCTGGCTTCGCCCAACAAATCGCTTTGCCGCCAATCCACCGGCAGCGACATCGCCTGCACACGGAAGCGGAAGCGGCCCGGCGGCAGATTGGTGTAGACCGCTTCGCTAGCATTGTCTGCATCCACCCAATCCGGGTCGAAGCCTTCCAGTCGGTAGCGATACCGCACCTTGTCCGGGCCACGGAAATTCAGCCCCGCATAGCCAATCGCGATACGCCGGGTCTCGGCACCGAACCGATGCGGGCCGCTCAATGGCTGCACCATGCCATCGACCAGCAGGCGCTCGAACACGATCGGCACCCGATGGCCTTGCAAGGTGCCCACCCGCGTCGGGTCGATCACACCCAGGCCTGCAGCGGTGGGAAACAGCAACTGCCCGGACTGGGTCAGCCAGCCGGCCGGTGCACTGCTACCGTTACCCTGGTTGCTCGGCATACCGTCGCTGCGGTCGACCACTTCCACGCTCAATTGTTCGCGCGTGCCCGCATCGATCTGGTCGAAGTTCTTGCGCGCGATGCGGAACACGCCGTGGTTGCTCGACAACCAGAAATAGCCGCGACCGTCGTCGATCACCCGGAACACCTTGTCGCGCGGCAGCCCGACCCGGTGGTCGTAGACGCGAAAACTCTCACCGCGCAAACGTAGCAGCCCGCGATCGCTGGCAATCCACACATCGCCAGCGGCATCGCGCAGGAAGTCGAACGCGTTCTGCCCGGGGAAATCCCGATCGCCCAGCCAGGCGCGCGTGCTGCCGTCCGGCGATAGCGCGGTCATGCCACGATCGGTGCCGATCCACACGATGCCCTGCGCGTCACGGTACAAGCCCTGCACGGCGCCGTCCGGCACACCGTCGGCGGCGGTGTAGCGGCGTGCCTTGCCGTTGCGCCAGCGCACCAGCCCGGCAGTGGTGCCGATCCACAGATTGTCGCCATCTGGCAGCACCGCGCGTACCGACGTCGACGGCAGGCCATCGGCCGCGCCGATGCGCACCAACATGTGGCCTTGCGCATCCAGACGCACCACGCCCTGGCTGTAGGTGCCGGCCCAGACGCCGCCATCGCCGGCATCGGCCAGCGCCAGCACCGATTGCTCAAGCACGGGCCCACCTTCGCTGGGCGACAGCGATACGCGGCTGATGGAGTCGTTGCGCCAGCGATCCAGCCCCACCGCGCTGCCCACCCACACGGTGCCGTTGCCGGTTTGGAGCACACAGCGCACGTAGTCCGAACTCAGGCCTTCGTCGTGGGTGATGCCATGTGCGGCACCCTCGGCAACCCGGAACAGCCCGTGCGTGCTGCCGACCCAGATCAGGCCTTCGGCGTCTTCCAGCAGGGCCGGGCTGGCGACGCCGGAAATGGCGATCTGCTCGTCCGGGTCATCCGGGCCGCTGTGCACCACCAGCATGCCCGACGACAGGCTCATCCATAGATGCCCGCGCCGGTCCAGCAATAGCGAATCCACGCGCTGTCCCTGACGGAACCGCTGCAGGCCGCCGCCACGGCTCCACCACCACACGCCATCGTCGCCGGCCACCAATAGGCCGCCCTGACGGTCGCTGGCCAGCCGCCGCACCGGCGCATCGCGCATCCCGTGCGCCCTGCCCCAGGCTGCAGCCTGGCCGCCATCGCGTGGCAGGCGATACAGACCGACCTCGGTACCAACCCAGAGGTCGCCGCTTTCGTCTGCGAACAACGCCGTGATGCGCGCACGCGGCAACCCGGCCTGGCGGCCGACATCGACCACCCGCCCGTCGCCCTCAATGCGGTACAGCGTCTGCGGCGTGCCCACCCACAGCGCGCCATCGGTCCGCCGCAGCAAGGCGCTCACCGCCAGATGCCGCGCCGAGGCGTCGCCCAGCTGCTGCCAGTGGCCGTCCTGATAGTGGTAGACGCCGTCGAACGCGGTACCGAAGAGCATGCCGCCAGTGCTGTCGCGCACCACCACGAACACCCCACCCAGCTCGACACCGAGCGTGTTCTGGCGGTCATACACGGTGAAGTCGCGCCCATTGAAGCGCGCCACACCTTCCCAGGTGCCCAGCCAGATCAGGCCGTCTTCGCCCTGCGCCACGGCGTGCACCAGGTTGTGCGGCAGGCCATCGTCCATGTTCCAGCGCGTGACCGTGTGGTATGACGTATGTTTGAGCGCCTGCGCGCCGGCCGGCCAGGCGCCAAGCACTAGGCAGCACGCCAGCAGCCATCGCAACGCGCGCCCGATCCGCGGCACATACGTGCTGCGAACGCAGCTTGTATGCGCCTGCGTACCGACCTTGTCCACGCTCTCCGTCCCCTCGTCCGTGTTCGCTGGAGATGCCTGCGGTATGCACTGGCAGGCTTCCGGCAAATTTATCACCGGGGTTTTTGCGCCGCGTTCGGTGGATCCCTGACAGCTGCCGGGAGTGCCATGACACCGAGAGCCAGACAGACAGAATCGTTAACGTAACGCGTGGGCGCCGAGTATAAATATAGAACCCGATGGTCTAGTATTGGCGCATGTCCAGCTCGCCCACACCCACCTCCAAGGCCAAGAGTAACGGCCCCGGCCGTCCCAAGGATCTTGGGAAGCGTGCCGCCATCCTGGATGCCGCCCGCACCATGTTCATGGAACAGGGCTATGCAGGGGTCAGCATGGATGGGATCGCCGCGCAGGCCGGCGTCTCCAAACTGACGGTCTACAGCCACTTCGGCGACAAGGAGAGCCTGTTTTCTGAAGCGATCCGTGCGCAGTGCCAGCATATGATGCCGGACGACCTGTTCGACCACGCCCCCAAGGGCGCCCTGCGCGACCAGCTCACCGAGATCGGCCATGCGTTCTTCGCCATGGTCAGCACCGAGTCGGCCATCTCCACCCACCGCATGATGATGGCGCCCGGGACCGGCGACGTGCATATCCGCGAGATGTTCTGGGATGCAGGCCCCAAACGCACCCAGCGGGCGCTGGCGGATTTCCTGTCTGCGCGGGTGGCCGACGGCCAGTTGGAGATCCCGGACGTCGCGCGCGCCGCGTTGCAATTCTTCTGCCTGCTCAAGGGCGAGCTCTACGCCTTGATGATGTGCGGCCTGCACGGCCAGCCCACCCGCGCCGAGGTGGATGAGCACATCGACGCCAGCGTGGACTTCTTTTTGAGGGCATATGCGCCGCGCTGAGGGCCCCGGCCTTTGGTGGCGATGACTTCCGGCACTGCGCCGAATGGCAGCGCGCGGCGATGCTAGATGCGCCATGCGCCTCGCGCACCGGTAAAATGTTCGCCCCACCGCGTTGGATAACCGCACCATGACGATCGATTTCACCCAGGCCCGCGAAAAGATGGTCGAGCAGCAGATCCGGCCGTGGGACGTGCTGGATCTGCGCGTACTCGACGTGCTGGCGCGCATGCCACGCGAAGCGTTCGTGCCGGAGGCCTACAAGACGCTGGCCTATGTCGACGTGGAAATTCCGCTGTCGGCCGGTCACAAGATGATGAAGCCGGTTGTCGAAGGCCGCATGTTGCAAGCGCTGGATCTGCAGCCGGGCGAAGACGTGCTGGAAGTGGGCACCGGCAGCGGCTTTGCCACCGCCTGCCTGGCCGCGCTCGCGCGCGAAGTCCTCAGCCTGGAGATCGACCCGGCGCTGGCCGCCGCCGCGCGCGCCAATCTGGATCGCACCGGCATGGGCAGCAATGTCCGTATCGAAACCGCCGACGTGTTCGGCTGGCAGAGCGAGCGTCGCTTCGATGCCATCTGCGTGACCGGCGCGGTCGATACGCTGCCCGTGCAGTGGCTGCAGTGGTTGCGCCCGAACGGCCGGCTGTTTGTCGTGCGCGGCCACGACCCGGTGATGGAAGCGGTCCTGGTGCGTGGCGACGTCAACGCCCCGCGCATCGAATCGTTGTTCGAAACCGACCTCGCCTATCTCCAGGGCGCCGCACCGACGCCCCGATTCCAATTCTGATTCCCAAGGAAGCTTCCCCGATGATCCGCCGATCCCTCGTTCTGGCCCTGGCCGCCGCCCTGTCTCCCATGGCTGCGCACGCCACCGACCTGCTGCAGGTCTACGAAATGGCCCGCAACGGCGATCCGCAGCTGGCCGTGGCCGAGTCCACGCGCCTGGTCAATCGGGAAGGTCAGGTGCAGGCGCGTGCGGCGTTGTTGCCGCAGCTGGACGGCAGCGCCGCCTATACCCAGTCGCATCGTGAACTGGAAGGCATCGATGGCCGCTCCACGACCAAGCAGCGCCAGTACGCGATTCAGGGCAGCCAGACCATCTTCAACTGGGCGCAGTTTTCCAACCTGCGTGCGCAGCGCGAAGTTGCCAAGGCGGCGGATTTCACCCTGGCATCGGCCAACAACGACCTGATCACCCGTACCTCGGCGGCGTATTTCCAGGTACTGGTCGGGATCGAGTCGCTGGCGGCAGCCGAAACCAACGAGGCGGCAGCCAAGAAGCAATTCGACTATGCCGACAAGCGTCTGGAAGTGGGTCTGGCACCGATCACCGACGTGCACGAAGCCCGCGCCCAGTACGACCAGGCACGCGCCGACACCATCAATGCCCGCAATACGCTCAAGGACTACTACCAGGCCCTGACCGAGCTCACCGGCCAGCCTGTGGTCGGCTTGCGCGCATTGCCGGAAGAGTTTCGCCCGGAAGTGCCGGCCGCCTACAGCAATGTGGATCAGCTGGTCGCCACCGCGATCGCCGATAACCCCGCATTGAAGGCGCAGCAGTTGCAGGTCAGCGCTGCCGAGGCACAGGTCAGTGCCGCGCGTGCCGGCCATCTGCCGACGCTGAGCCTGGGTGCCAATGTCGGCCGCAGCAATAGCTGGGGCGGTCAGGGAACGGTCGATGAGGCGGCAGGCAACTTCACCACCGCGGGCCGCGATATCGACACCGATTCGGTCGGCATCACGCTGACGATTCCGATCTTTGCCGGCGGCGCGACCCAGTCGGCCGTGCGTCAGGCACTGTCGCAGCGCGACATCCAGCAGGACACCTACGAGCAGCAGAAGCGCGCGCTCGATCGCAACACCCGCAATGCCTACCAGACCGTGGTTGCCGGCATCAGCGAGGTGGAAGCCCGCCGTCTGGCCGTGGTATCGGCGCAAGCCGCCTACGATGCCTCGCAGGTGGGTCTGGAAGTCGGCACGCGCACCGTGCTGGACGTCGTGCAGAACCAGCGCACGCTGTTCCAGGCGCAGCTGAACTACGCGCAGTCGCGTTACAACTTCCTGCAGAACCGTCTGCTGCTGGGCCAGGCCATCGGCAAGCTAGACATCACCGACTTGCAGGACGTGAATCGCCTGCTGTCGCAGGATGCAGAGTCCAAACTGCAGGGCAGCGGTTCGTTGCAGTAAACGATCTGAGATGTAAAGCAAAAAGGCGGGCTCAGGCCCGCTTTTTTGTGCGCGATTGTCAGCCACTTCAGCAGTGATATCCCGGCTGGCATGGACGGCTTGGACCCTATGGATGTATCGGTTGCACGGCGGGTGATCGGTGACTGGCCGCAGCCCTTGCCCGCCCACCATCGCGGGACACGCTGCACGTACGTCCATGTCAGCTTCTACGCAGCATTCACGGCGCGTAAGGCCCCGCGACGGTGAGCAGGAGGGAATAGTCCAGATGGTCAGTGCGCATCGCTGTTAATAAAAAACAGCGAGCCAACGGACGGAGACAGTGTCCTAGCCGCTTACCGGAACCTACGACAACATGGATACCGTCACCGAGTGCATGCAGTGCTTCAGCATTTACCCCGAGAGCGGCGATGAGATCTTGCGTGGGCCCAGCGCGGCTTGTGACTCGCACAAATCTCGCACAAATAATGTAATAAGTTCATAGCTACATCTTCAAGGCGCCACAACATCACCAACCACCGGCGGCAAATCCGCGGCGATCTGTACCAGGGTGCGGGCCACTGCGCCCTTGCCGTTGGCGACCAGTGCCAGGCCTGCGGTGGTCATCGCCCCGCGTTGATCGGGGTCGGCAAGCAAACGCGCCAACGCCTGGTACACGCAATCGGCATCCTCACAGATGGTGACCGCATCGGCTTCGCGCATGCGCCGCGAAATCTCCGAGAAGTTATGCAGATGCGGGCCGGTGATCGCCGGTGTCCCAACGGCTGCCGGCTCGAGCAGATTGTGCCCGCCGATCGGCTGCAGACTGCCGCCAACGAAGGCCACCTGCGCGCACGCATAGAAGCTCATCAACTCGCCCAGGGTATCGATGACGAACACCTTGTCGCTTGCCTGTGGCCATTGCTGCGCCTTGCGCGTGGCAACGCGCCAGCCGCGCTCGCGCGCCAGCGCCTCGACCTTGGGAAAGCGCTCGGGATGGCGCGGCGCCCACAACAACAGCAACTCTGGAAATTGCGGCAGCAAACGTGCGTGGATGTCGGCAACAGCAGCCTCTTCGCCTTCGTGCGTGCTGGCGGCGATCCACACTGGGCGCGTGGCCGGCACGTGGGTGCGGAACTGCGCGACCAGCGCCTGCAATTGCGCGGGCGCGGCGATATCGAATTTGAGATTGCCCAGCGCGATCACCTGATCCGGGCGGGCGCCCAGCGTGATGAACCGTTCGGCATCGTCCTGCGACTGCGCCGCCACGCAGGTGACCGTTTGCAGCGCGCGACTGATCAACGGCGCCAGCAGCCGATAGCCACGCAGCGAACGCGCCGACAACCGCGCGTTGAGGATATACACCGGGATCTGGCGATCGCGACAACCGAACAACATGTTCGGCCATAGCTCGGTTTCCAGGATCAATGCCAGACGCGGGCGGAAGTGTTCGAGAAACCGCCCCACGCTGCCCGGCACGTCGTACGGCAGATACACATGGTCCACCGCATCGCCCCATACCGCGCGCACCCGCTCAGAGCCGGTCGGGGTGATGGTGGTGATGACCCAGCGGATATCCGGGCGCTGCGCACGTAGCGCATTGACCAGCGGCGCGGCCGCATTGACCTCACCCACCGACACCGCATGCACCCACACGCGTGGACGCCCGCACGCGTGCGTGTAGGACGCATAGCGCTCGTTCCACCGATTGAAGTATTCGCGCACACGAAAGCCGCGCCACACCAGGTGGTACACCGTGACCGGCAACAACAGGTAGAGCAGCGCCGAGTACAGCCCGCGCAACAGCCATTCAATGGGGTCTTTCCGCATCGGTGCAGGATACGGGAGCGTCCGTGCGTGCGCATGTGCACGCTGCCCGCGTGGCGCAATCCCTTAGAATTGGCGCATGTCCGAGTCAGTCAACGTCGCCGTCCGCCCCTCCCTGCGCAACCCCAAGCACTGGCCGATGTATTTGGGCCTGGCAGTGATGGTCGCGGCCGGGCGCCTGCCCTGGACCCTGCAGCGTGCAATAGGCCGCGGCGTGGGCTGGGTTGCGATGCGCTTGGCAGGCACGCGTCGACGTGCGGCCGAGGTCAATCTCAAACTGTGTTTCCCCGAGCAGGACGATGCGTGGCGAGCGCGACTATTGCGCGACAGCTTCGACGCACTCGGGGTGGGCTTGTTCGAGTTCGCGCGTGCCTGGTGGGGCAGCATTGATGCCATTCGCCCGGGCGTGCAGATCGAAGGCCTGGAGCATCTGCGGCAGCTGCAGGAGCAGAAACGCGGCGTACTGCTGGTGTCGGGCCATTTCATGACGCTGGAAATGTGTGGGCGCCTGCTCTGCGACCACGTGCCGCTGGCCGGCATGTACCGCAGGCATCGCAACCCGGTGTTCGAATGGGCGGTCAAGCGTGGGCGCTTGCGCTATGCCACGCACATGTTCGCCAACGAAGACCTGCGCGCCACCATCAAGCATCTCAAGCGCGGCGGTTTTCTGTGGTATGCGCCGGATCAAGACATGCGTGGCAAGGACACCGTGTTCGTGCCGTTCTTCGGGCATCCGGCCTCCACCATTACCGCCACGCATCAGCTGGCGCGGCTGACCGGCTGCGCGGTAGTGCCGTACTTCCATCGCCGCGAAGGTGGCCGTTACATCCTCAAGATCGCGCCGCCACTTGCCGACATTCCGTCCGACGATGTGATCGCCGATACCACGCAGGTCAATGCCGCGATCGAAGACATGGTGCGCGAGGCGCCGGACCAATATTTATGGATCCATCGGCGCTTCAAGCGCCAGCCGGGCGGACGTAGCGCGTTCTATAACTGATGCCGGTCGGCGGATGCTGCCATGGGCATCTGGAAATCAGGGTTTCTAGCGCGCGGATCGACGACATGTCGATGAAGATCGGCTAACAACACGTAGCAAGCGGTCGTTAGGTCGCTGTGGACAGGGCGCAGGACACGTGTGGTACATGGCGGTTCCTAGCGCGGGCTGCGCCTGTCTGGTAACTGCGCCGTCGCTTCTTTGCTGCTCCGAACACGCACCGCGTTACTGCTGCGGCATCCGATCCGCATCGTCGTTGAGCAAGGCACCGGCATACAGCCCGGCCAGCATCAGGCTCAGCCCGCCCCAGAAGCTGGAATAGAACGCCAGATGGGTATTGAACGGAAAGACTGTGGCCACCAGCGCGATCATTGCCGGCCGCGCCTGCTCGCGCGCCACCATGCTTGAGTAGCGCCACGCGCGCCACGCCTGCGCCGCGCCGGCCAGCCACAGCAGCAAGCCGATCACGCCGGTTTCGGCCAGGATTTCGAGCACGATCTGATGCGCATGAAAGGCCGGCCCGCCGCCCCATGCGGGCGCTTGGCCAGGTGCCGGATTGCACGCCGGATAGGCCTGCCGGAACCCGCGGGCGCCCACGCCGTTGAGCGGATGCTCGCGGATCATGCATAGCGCCGCGCCCCAGATCTGGGCGCGGCCGGACAAGGCCTGGTCCACGCCTTGTCCGCCATTGCCGAACGCCAGCGTGGTGCGCTGGATACGCTCGCGCGCCTGTGGCGCCACCGCCACCACCGCAATGGCCAGCAGTGCGCCGGCTACCGCCACAGCCAGCAAGCGACGCCCGCCCAGCAGCTGCCAACCGGACAGAAACATGATCACGCCATAGGTGATCCACGACGCGCGCGAACCTGCCAACACCAACACGATGCCGACCGCCGCCGCAGCGCCCGCCCAGGCCCAGGCATGACGCCGCCCCAATCCCAGCAACAGGAACGGCGACAGGCTGGCCAGGGTCTGGCCGAATTTCAGATTGCAGGGCCCCAGCACGCCGCTCAACCGATCCACCAGCGCCAGCTCCTGGGCGGTGCACAGGCCATGGCCGCTGATCAGCTGCTTGATCTGATCGATGCCGAAGAACAACGGGCTGGTGCCGAACGCGGCCTGCAGCAGCGCGTCCAGCGTCCACACTGCACCGATGACCGCCAGCCCGGTAAAGGTGCGACGCCGACGTTGCGCATTGGCCACGGCGATGGCGCATAACCACATGAACGGCAGGTAGCGCAGATCGGTGGCCGACTTGCGCAGCGCGCGGCCGGCATCCACCGCATCGAACGCCGACAGCATCTGCGGCAACCAGTACGCCAGGAACAACACGCTGGACAGCGCCCAGGCCGCGCCGCTGAGCAGAAGCGTGCCGCCGCGAAAGCGCGCATGCAACAGGCGATACGCCGCGAACAACGCACCCAGCGACAACACCGTTTCGGCCAGGCCGGGCGTAGGCCACAGCGCCACGAACACGATCACCCACAGCGGCGCCCAGCGGCCGGCATCGGGCGTCAACCCGGGCGCCCTCGGTAGGGCCTCAGTGGCGGAGTTCGTCATAGACCTTCAGTGTGGCCGCTTGCATGGCCTGCAACGTGTAGGGAATGACGGCCGGCGCAGCCGGGGGTTGCTGGAGCAGCGCCAGCGCATGCGCGCATAGAGCCTGGGCATCCAAGGCGGCAACCGCGCCACTGGGTTGCAATTCGGCCAGCAATTCGCCGACGCCGCCGTGCGCCCAGCCCAGCACCGGGCGGCCGACCGACAGCGCCTCCACCACGGTGCGGCCGAAGGCTTCCGGCTTGCGCGAGAGTTGCAGCACCAGGTTGCTGGCGGCATACGCCTCGGCAATGCGGTCAGTGGGCTCGGTAAAGGCGACTGCGTCGGCAACGCCTAGCCTTGCGGCGTCGGCTTCCAGCTCACGCACATAGGCCTCACGCCCCGGTTCGCGCGCGCCGGGCAACCACAAGAACACAGGCATACCGGCCGCACGGACATCGGCGAGCAGCTGCAGCCCATCGGTATGCCCCTTCAGGCGCGTGCCGCGGCCCGGCAGCAACAGCAGCGCTGCCTCGGCAGGCAGCCCAGGCAGCAGGTTCTGCGCCCACGCGCGCGCGCGGCGGTCCGGCTGCAGCCGGCGCGGGAACTGTGCGATATCGACCCCGCGCGGAATAGTGCGCAGGCGCTTGGGATCGGTCTGCGGGTAGTGCACGCGCACGTAATCGCGCACTGTCTGCGACACGCAAACCACCCGCTCGCCGTAGGTCATCACCGCGCTGTAGCGGCTGGGCGAATTGAGTCCGTGCACGGTGGTAACGAAGCGCGGCCGCGTTGCTTCCGGCATGCCGCGCAGTGCGTACCACCCCAGCCAGGCCGGCAGCCGCGAACGCGCATGCACGATGTCGGCCCCAAGTTCGGCGAACAAGCGGCGCAAACCTAGCACATGCCGCAGTGTCAGCAGCGACTTGCGGCCGATCTCCAGGGTGAGATGCTCGCCACCCACATCCAGCAACGGCTGCACCAGGCGCCCGCCGCCCGACACAACGACGGCGCGATGACCGGCGCGCGCCAGCGCGGCGGCGATTTCCAGCGTGGAGCGCTCCACGCCGCCGGACTGCAGCGCCGGCAGCAGTTGCACCACGGTCAGGCGGTGCATCCGGCCAGGATCAGTCGGCGAGAACGAACAGTGCGCCGCAATACGGGCACTTGGCTTCGCCGTTGGGCTCGTCTTCGATCGGCAGGTAGACGCGCGGATGCGAGTTCCACAACGCCATCTGCGGCGTCGGGCAGCTCAGCGGCAGATCGCCGCGGTGCACGGTGTAACGCGTTTGCGCATTGGCGGGCGCGGTGGCGGTCTGGCTCATGGCGGTGCTGTCGGAAGGCAAAGGCAGAGCGCGGATTCTAGCAGCCTGCGCGGTGATCGGCCCATCGACCGGATAGCCCCGGGCCGCGCGGGCGGTAGTTGCAAGAGTTTGGCTATACCAATCGCCGAGGCCGCTGTGGATGCAGCGATATGCAGCGCACGCCAATCGGCAGCGCTGCGCAACGACACCGTACCGAGTATGCCGCCTATCATCGGGAGTCAGCGCTTTGCCAACCGGCGACGTGAACCGCACTGGCGCACCATCGGCCCAGCGCACGCACTGCTGCCCCCAAGGAGACACCCGTCCCGTGATCTTGCCTGTCGCCCTGCTGGATCCGCGTCGTTTGCCGCGCACCATCGCTGCTGCCCTGCTCTGTACCGCCGCGCTGCCGGCCCTGGCAGCGACGCATTTCGCAAGCGCATTCGAGGATGGTGACCCGTTGCCGGTACATGTGACGGACACTGCCGTGCAAGTTGCCATCGGCACCGGCCCGGCAGCGCCTTTACGCCGCCAAGCCGAACGCCGGTTACAGCGGAGTGCAGGCGTTGCGTTACGCGAGCAACGGTGCGGGTGGGCGGCGTACGTTGTTCACCACCGATCTACTGATCGAGACGCAGACCACGCTGTCGTGGATGGTCTTGCCGGAAAGCGTCGGCAACGACCATGTGGCATCCACGTATGTCTCGTTGGATCTGTTGTTGGATGACGGCACGCGCATGTCTGCCAGCGCGGCGCGCGATCAGCACGGCGTTGCGCTAGGTGCACAAGCGCAAGGCGATTCGAAGACCCTGTACCCGCAGCAGTGGGCGCGCAAGCAGGTGCGGCTGGGAGATGTGTCCGGGTTGCGTGGGCGTCGCGTGCGTGCCATCGAGCTGGACGTGGCGCCGCCGGCAGGCGCCAGCGCGGCCGGCTGGATCGACGATATCGCCATTGCAGAGGTGCCGCTGGTAGCGCCAGGGTGGCCCTCGGATTGGGTGCTGACCACGCGTGGCACGCAATCCAATGGCATGTTTTCGCGCGGCAATAATTTTCCTGCGACGGCCGTGCCGCACGGCTTCAACTTCTGGACGCCGGTGACCGATGCGGGGACGCTGACCTGGCTGTATCGCTGGAACGAACACAATGCTGCTGACAATCGCCCACGCCTGCAGGCGCTGTCGCTCAGCCATCAGCCTAGCCCGTGGATGGGCGACCGGCAGACGTTTCAGGTGATGCCATCGCTCGCGGCCGGCGCGCCGGAAGCCGATCGCAGCAAGCGTGCGCTGGGGTTTTCGCATGACGACGAAGTTGCACGTCCTTATCGCTACGCCGTGCAACTGGACAACGGCATCCATGCCGAGATCGCACCGACCGATCACGCGGCGCTGTTTCGTTTTCGCTTCCCGGCGCGCGGCGATGCCAATCTGCTGTTCGACAACGTGGATGCGCGCGCCGGGCTAACGCTGGATGCGGCCACCCAGACACTGTCCGGTTACACCGATGTGCGCAGCGGTCTGTCGACGGGCGCGACGCGCATGTATGTCTATGCCAGCTTCGATAGGCCCTGGCACAGCAGCGGCCTGCTCGACACTGGCCGCCCGACCGGCTGGATCAAGTTCGATGCCGGCAACGCGCGACAGGTGCAGATGCGTATCGCCACCTCGCTGATTTCGGTGGATCAGGCCAAGCACAATCTGGAACTGGAGATTGCCGCAGACACGAGTTTCGAGCAGATCGCCGCGCGCGCGGAGGACGCCTGGGATGCATTACTGGGGCGCTTCAAAGTGCCCGATGCCACTGGCGATCAGAAGACCACGCTGTATTCCAGCCTGTACCGGCTGTACCTGTACCCGAACTCGGCGCATGAAAACGTGGGCACTGCGGGTGCGCCAGATTGGCGCTATGCCAGCCAGAACAGCTGGTCTGACGACAATATCGACGGCAGCGCGGTGCGCAGTTTCGCACCGATCCGCGATGGCCGGGTGTATGTCAACAACGGGCTGTGGGATACCTTTCGCACAGCATGGCCGGCTTACGCACTCTTCGCGCCCGATGATGCCAGCGCCTTGGTGGAGGGGTTCGTGGAGCAGTCGCGGGCGGGCGGCTGGATCGCGCGCTGGTCATCGCCCGGCTATGCTGACCTGATGGTGGGCACCAGTTCCGATGTGGCGTTTGCCGATGCATGGCGAAAAGGCGTGCGAGGCTTCGACCCCACCGAGGCTTACGCCGCTGCACTGAAAAACGCCACGGTGGTTGCGCCGGACCGGCATGTCGGACGTAAGGGCATGGCGCGCTCGACCTTCCGCGGTTACACCGATACCGACACGCACGAAGGCATGTCGTGGTCGATGGAAGGTGCGCTCAACGACTTCGGCATCGCCAACATGGCCGCGGCGTTGTCCAGCCAGGCCACCACGGCGGCAGCGCGCGAGCGCTATGCGACCGAGGCACTGTATTTTCGCCATCGCGCAGCCGGGTATGCGGCGCTGTTCGATCCGGCAATCGGCTTCTTCCAGGGGCGCAAGCCCAATGGTGCGTGGCGCGTGGATGCGGCGCAGTACGATCCGCGCGTGTGGGGTAACGATTACACCGAATCCAGCGGCTGGACGTTTGCGTTCACTGCGCCGCACGATGGCGAAGGTCTTGCTGCACTGTATGGCGGACGCGCGGCATTGGCCGCAAAACTGGACACGTTTTTCGCCACGCCCGAGACTGCCGAAGCGCGGTTTGCAGGCTCGTATGGCAACACCATTCATGAGATGACCGAAGCGCGCGATGTGCGCATGGGCATGTACGCGCATAGCAATCAGACTGCGCACCATATTCCGTGGATGTATTTGTATGCCGGGCAACCGTGGAAAACACAGCGCATTACCCGCGAAATTTTGGCGCGCTTGTATCTAGGCAGCGAAATCGGCCAGGGCTATGCCGGCGACGAAGACAATGGCGAGATGTCGGCGTGGTATCTATTCGCTGCGCTGGGGCTGTATCCGCTACGCATGGGCGCGCCGGAGTACGTGATCGGCTCGCCACTGTTCAAGCAAGCGCGCGTGCGCCTGCCTGGCGGCGGCATGCTGACCGTCAATGCGCCACAGAATTCGCCGCAGAATGTGTATGTGCAATCGCTCAAACTCAACGGCAAACCGTGGCGCAAGACCTGGTTGCCGCATGCGGCGATTGCTAAGGGTGCGACGCTGGACTTCGAGATGGGGCCGACGCCCTCACGCTGGGGCAGCGGGCCGGACGATGTGCCGCCGTCGCTGACCGCGCAGGGAAAGCGCCCTGCCCCGTTGGGCGATCTGCTGGGTGCAGATGCACGCGTTTCGCTGGACGATGGTCGCGAGGCAACGGCATTGCATGACGACGATGCGGGAACGGTGGTAGCGGTGTTGCGTGCGTCCACCATCACCTTGAGTGGACTCACGCACGGCACGCCGACGCTGTATACCTTGACCAGCGGCACTGCGGCAATTGGGGCCAGTGCATGGACGCTGGAAGCGCGTACTGCGGGCGGTGCGTGGAAGATCGTCGATCAACGCAGCGACGAGCGGTTTCAATGGCCGCTGCAGACGCGTCCGTTCCGGATTACGACGCCTGGTGCGTATGCGGAATATCGGCTGCGGCTGAAGATGCCGGCGCGTGCGGAACTTGCGGAAATCGAGTTGCTGGGTGATTTACCGCAGACGCGGTGACGTCCGGCAGGTTTGGCGCGATTGGTTCTTTGCGGACAGCTAATCGGCCAGCGCGTCTGCTTACGTTGAATCAGTGTTATCGGTGTCGACGTTTTCGCTAGTCGGCGCAGATTCAATTCTAAGGCCGGACCAAAACCTCACTCCAGCGCCATTTCGCGCTCCGGCTCGCGCACGCAGCGGAGCGCTCTAAGGCATGCGCGCCAGCGGCGCGCAAATCGCGCCTCTTCACCCCAAGGGGAGACAGGCTTTGAGCATTGCCACGCGGCAGTCAGTGCCCCGTGGCGATCTGTGTTGCGATGGCGAGCAAACAGGTCAAAGGCACGTCGCTGGTCGCTGCTTCCCAGCGACCAGAAATCTCATTCGCCAGCTTTATCGGCCGCCGCTTTTTCCGCATCGCGCTGCCGGCGGATCTGTGCATCCACCGCGGCAATCGCGGTCATATTCATCACCCGGCGCGAGGTGGCGCTGGTGGTGAGGATATGCACCGGCTTGGAGATGCCCATCAGGATCGGGCCGATCGCCACGCCGTCGGTGAACACGCGCACCAGGTTGTAGGCGATGTTGGCCGCTTCCAGGTTCGGCAGTACGAACAGGTTGGCGCGGCCCTTCAAGGTGCTGTTGGGCATGATCTGCTTGCGCAGCGCTTCATCCCACGCGGTGTCGCCCTGCATTTCGCCGTCGATGTTGAGCTCGGGCTTGCGCTTGAGCAAGGCTTCGCGCACCTGGCGCATCTTCAGCGCATCGCGCGAGTCGTGGCTGCCGAAGTTGGAATGCGACAGCAGTGCGATGTTCGGTTCGATGCCGAACAGCTTGAGGCGATACGCCGCCTGCAACGTGGCTTCCACCACTTGTTCAACAGTCGGGTCTTCCTGCACATGGGTATCCAGGAAGAAGAACACGCCGAGCTGGTTGATCACACCGGTCATCGCCGAGGTGGAGCTCACGCGTGGTTCCAACGGAATCACGCTGCGCGCATAGCCCAGCTTCTTGTGAAAGCGGCCGACCACGCCGGACAGCATCGCGTCGGCTTCGCCGCGCGCGACCATGACGGCCGCGATCAGGGTCGGACGCGAGCGCATCAGTTCCTTGGCCGCGGTGACAGTTACGCCGCGACGCTCGGTGAGCGCGTGGTAGTACTGCCAGTAATCGTTGAAGCGCGGGTCGTCGAGGATGTTGGTGATTTCGAAGTCCACGCCGGCGGTCAGGCGCAGGCCCATGCGTTCGATACGTGTTTCGATAACGTCCGGGCGGCCAATCAGGATCGGGAACGCCAGGCCTTCGTCGACCACGTTCTGTACCGCGCGCAGCACCACTTCTTCTTCGCCTTCGGCATACACCACGCGCTGCTTGTCGGCACGGGCGCGGTCGTAGACCGGCTTCATCATCAGGCTGGTGCGGTAGACGAACTGGCCAAGCTTGTCGCGGTACGCTTCCATGTCGGTGATCGGGCGCGTAGCCACACCCGAATCCATCGCCGCCTGTGCAACGGCAGACGACAGTTCCACCAGCAAGCGCGGGTCGAGCGGACGCGGAATCAGGTATTCGGGGCCGAAGCTCGGGGTCTCGCCACCGTAGGCTGCGCCCAGGTCGGAGGCCTCGCGCCGCGCCATCGCCGCGATCGCCTTGACGCAGGCGATCTTCATCTCTTCGTTGATGCCGGTGGCGCCAACGTCCAGCGCGCCGCGGAACAGGTAAGGGAAGCACAGCACGTTGTTGATCTGGTTCGGGTAGTCCGAGCGACCGGTGCCGATGATGCAATCCGGGCGCACCGCCTTGGCTGCTTCCGGGGTGATTTCCGGATTGGGATTGGCGAGTGCAAAGATCACCGGCTGGCGCGCCATGGTGGCGACCATTTCCGGCTTGAGGATGCCGGCCGCCGACAGGCCCAGGAAGATATCCGCGCCTTCGACGATTTCAGCCAGGGTGCGCTTATCGGTATCGCGTGCGTAACGTTGTTTGTCCGGGTCCAGATCGGTGCGGCCGGTGTGGATCACGCCGTCGCGGTCCAGCGCCAGGATGTTCTCCGGCTTCAGGCCCAGCGACACCAGCATGTTGACGCAGGAGATGCCGGCCGCGCCCATGCCGGTGGTGGCCAGTTTGACCTCCTCGATCTTCTTGCCGGTGACCACCAGGGCGTTGAGCACGGCGGCGCCGACGATGATCGCGGTGCCGTGCTGGTCGTCATGGAACACCGGGATGTTCATGCGCTCGCGCAGCTTGCGCTCGACGATGAAGCACTCCGGTGCCTTGATGTCTTCCAGATTGATGCCGCCGAAAGTGGGCTCCAGGCTGGCGATGATGTCGACCAGCTTGTCCGGGTCGTTCTCGTTGATTTCGATATCGAACACATCGATACCGGCGAACTTCTGGAACAGCACGCCCTTGCCTTCCATCACCGGCTTTGAGGCCAGCGGGCCGATGTTGCCCAGGCCCAGCACCGCGGTGCCGTTGGTGATGACCGCCACCAAATTGCCGCGTGCGGTGAGCTCGCTGGCCTGGGTGGGTTCTTCGACGATCGCCTCGCAGGCGAAGGCCACGCCCGGCGAATACGCCAGCGACAGATCGCGCTGGGTCAGCATCGGCTTGGTCGCGGTGACCTTGATCTTGCCCGCCGGCTGCTGGCGGTGATAGTCGAGGGCGGCCTGTTTGAAGTCGTCGGTGGACATCGGCTGTGTGTGTCTCGTAGGCGCAGGAGAACTGGATTCTACCCTCCTGCCTGAACAAGGGCCTGTCGCGCAGCTGTCAGCGCGGCAGGGAGATCGCATGTTGCGGCGTGGCGTGCCCGGCGGCCGGGGTCTGGCTCAAAGCGAAAACGGCCCTGCATCCCGCCGGCAATACCGACGGAAGACAGGGCCGTAGGAAGCATCAACGCAGGCTGGCAGGCGCCACGCCGGGTTGGCCGACCGGGGCCAGCAACGGCGGCTCGCCGCCGTCCAGGACCAGCTTGAGGCGGTCGCGGTCCAAAGCGTTTTCCCAGCGCGAGACCACCACGGTGGCCACTGCATTGCCGATGAAATTGGTCAACGAGCGGCATTCGCTCATGAAGCGATCCACGCCCAGAATCAACGCCATGCCGGCCACCGGCACCTCAGGCACCACCGCCAGCGTGGCGGCCAGGGTGATGAAGCCGGCACCGGTGACGCCGGCCGCTCCCTTGGAGCTGAGCATGGCCACAGCCAGCAGCGCGATCTGGTGGCCCAGGGTCAGCTCGGTATTGGTCGCCTGGGCGATGAACAGCGCCGCCAGCGTCATATAGATGTTGGTGCCGTCCAGATTGAACGAGTACCCAGTCGGCACCACCAGGCCCACCACCGACTTCTCGCAACCGGCCTTTTCCATCTTCTCCATCAGCGATGGCAACGCCGACTCCGACGAGGACGTGCCCAGCACCAGCAGCAGTTCCGCCTTTAGATAGCGAATCAGCTTGAGCACCGAAAACCCACACAACCGGCACACTACGCCCAGGATCACCAGCACGAACAACAAGGAGGTCAGGTAAAACGACCCCACCAGCCAGGCCAGATTGACCAGCGACTCCACGCCATACTTGCCGATGGTGAAGGCGATCGCGCCGAAGGCGCCGATCGGCGCAGCACGCATCAGGATGTGCACCAGCTTGAACACCGGGGCGATCAGCGCTTCCAGCAGGTTCAGCACCGGCTTGCCGCGCTCGCCCACCAACGCCAGCGACACACCGAACAGCACCGCCACAAACAGCACCTGCAGGATGTTCGGCCCGGTCAGCTTGCCGTTGACCACCTGGTCGCCGGTGAACGCGCCGATCAGCGAGTTGGGGATGATGTCCATCAGGAAGCCGACCAGGGTCAGGTCGTGCGACTTCTCGACATAGCTCTTGACCGCGCTCTGATCCAGATCGGCCGGGTTGATGTTCATGCCGGCGCCGGGCTGCACCACATGGGCAACGACCAGACCGACCACCAAGGCCAAGGTGGAGAAGAACAGGAAATAGGCCATCGCCTTGCCAAACACCCGGCCCACCGTCTTGAGGTGGGTCATGCTGGCGATGCCGGTGACGATGGTCAGGAAGATCACCGGGGCGATGATCATCTTCACCAGCTTGATGAAGGCGTCGCCTAGCGGCTTGAGGCTTTCGGCGAAGGCGGGCTCGAAATGGCCCAACAGGGCACCCAGAACGATCGCCACCACCACCTGAAAATACAGCTGGCGATAGAAGGGGACGGACGCCGGCAGGGGGCCGGCAGGTTTGCTGATGTGCATGACACCACTCCGAGGGACGAGAGGGGGTGCCTGAGCAGGTACCCGTTGCACGCATTCTGGCCGTACGTCACAGCCCTGGCCGATAGCCCATTGGTACTACCTCATGTCCAGCAGCTAAACGTCGGCTTACACTTCAGCCGCGCCGCCGCCGGCCGTTAATTCCGTTTAACGCAGACACCGTTTCTGTGCTGCCGTCGTCCGGACCCTGCGCGCTTGCTGAAGACATTCATTGCAAACGCCATGGCAGGACGCCCGGCCCCTCTCACTGCCGAAGACCATACCTATGCGCCTCAATCTGCTTGTCCTGACGTTGGCTGCTGCCATCATCCCCGCCGCTGCCAATGCAGCAACCTCGATCGAAAACTGGCCGACCAAGTACACCTTCGGTGATGGCACCGAGCTGGGTCTGACCGGCAACTACGCCTACGACGACAACAACTTCTCCGGCGACGACCGTCTGGAAGACCGCACCGATTTCCGCCGCAAGGAATTCGGCGCCACCATCAAGAAGAAGGGCGTCTACGACGCCATGGTGTACTACGACTTCGAGTCCAAGCTGTGGCTGGACGTGTTCTACCGGTTCGAGACCAAGGCCCTGTTCGGCCAGGATTACGGCCGCGTGCGCCTGGGCTACATGAAGGTGCCGGTGGGTCTGGAAGCGGTGCAGAGCTCACGTGCGGGCAGCTTCATGGAACTGGGCCTGCCGATCCAGGCGGTGTTCCAGGGTCGCCGTACCGGCGCAGAATGGACGCTGGAACGTCAGCAGTACCTGCTGCAGGCCGGCGCTTACGGCGGCAAGGATCTGCAGGGTGACAACCCGGGCACCACCCAGGCCGTGCACGTGGCATGGACCCCGTTCAAGGCCGAAGGCGACGTGCTGCACCTGGGCATCGCCGGCTCGATCGAAAACCCGCGCGGCTACAGCGACGGCCGCGGCGTGTCGTTCAGCCCACGTGTGCGCCTGCGTGCGCGCCCGGAAGCCGGCCTGACCGACATCCGTCTGATCGACACTGGCACCATCCTCGACGTGGACCATGTGATCCGCACCGGCGTGGAAGCGGTCTGGATCCATGGCCCGTTCTCGCTGCAGAGCGAAGCGCTGCGTGCCGAAGTGGCGCGCAACGAGGACCAGCCGCACTTCATCGCCCAGGGCCAGTACATCTACGGCACCTGGACGCTGACCGGCGAGTCGCGCAGCTATGCCGGCGGCGTGCCAGGCAACATCAAGCCGACGCATGACTACGGCGCAGTCGAGCTGACCGCCCGCTACAGCCGCCTGAACCTGGAAGACAACAATGTGCACGGTGGCCGTCAGCACGACACCACCATCGGCGCCAACTGGTACCTCACCAGCCACTTCAAATTCCAGGCCAACTACAGCTGGGTGGATTCCTCGCGCAGGGGCGTGCATGAAACCCCGCACGTGATGGAACTGCGTGCACAGGTGCAGTTCTAAGCAGCGCTGAGGCACTGCAGCGCGCCAGCGATTTGGTCCGGCGCCAACTGCAGCGACCGCAACAGGCGTTCGACACGGCCGCATCCTTCAGGGGTGCGGCCGTTGTCATTTTGGCGTTTGCCTACGTGCGATGGGAGCCACCAATCAAACGTCGCGAGCAGCCGTCAGGCGGGTGTGGACCGCGCTGGAACTGCAATGTCGGAGTGGCACCTGCCGCACCAAGCACCGGCCGGCCCATCGGCGATGAGCACAGTTGTTTTGTTAGCCGCTCTCAGGTGATGGCTGCGCGATCCGCCGGCAGACCGCCATACTTGCGGCCATGTACGCATCGCAACGCCGCCGTCTGCTGCTCACCCTGTCCATCGTGCTGGGCGGCATGGTGGTGGCCATGGTTGCGGCCGGCCACTTCGTCGAGCAAAGCGCGCTGCACGATGAAAGTGCCACCGTGCGCCGCCAGCTGCGTCTGTACGCGCAGGCGCTGCAGCAGCGCATCGACCGCTATCGCACGCTGCCGCAGATTCTGGCGGTGGACCCGGAGCTACGCGCCGCCGTGTCCGGCCCACTGTCGCCGGCACAGGTGGATGGGCTCAATCGCAAGCTCGAACGCGCCAACAACGTCACCCAATCGTCCACGCTCACGCTGATCAACCGCGATGGCGTGGCACTGGCGGCCAGCAACTGGCGGGCGCCACGCAGCAACGTCGGCGTGGATTATGCCTTCCGTCCGTATTACCAGCAGGCGCTGGCCACCGGCAGCGGCAGCTTCTACGGCATCGGCATGACCACCAGCGAGCCAGGCTATTTTCTGTCACAGGCCATTGTGGACGGCGCCGGCCAGGTGCAGGGCGTGGTGGTGATCAAGATTGCGCTGGCCGCGCTGGAACGCGAATGGCTGCAGACCCCGGATATCGTGCTGGCGTCGGACGCACACGATGTGGTGTTTCTGGCCAGCCGGCCGGAATGGCGCTACCGCGTGCTGGCCCCGCTCAGCGACCGCGATCGTCGCGAACTGCAGAGCACCCGCCAGTACGCCGATCAGGAGCTGCTGCCGCTGCGGCGCCGGCTGATCGAGCAGACCGGCTACGGCGGTGTGCTGGCCGACATCCGCGACCCGCCGCTCGGCGCGCAGGTGCTGTGGCAGACCCTGGAAGTGCCCGAAAGCGGCTGGCGCCTGCATCTGCTGCACGACACCCGCGCCAGTGCCGCTGCCGGCCGCGCCGCGGCAATCGCTGCCGCCGGCGCATGGCTGGCACTGGCCTTGTTGTGGTTGTTCGTGCAGCAACGGCGGCGGCTGTCGGCGTTGCGCCAGCGTAGCCGGCACGAACTGGAAACTTTGTTGCAGCAGCACGCCGAAGAACTGCGCACCGCGCAGGACGGCGTGGTCACCGCCGCCCAGCAGGCCAATGCCGGCTTGAGCCGCAGCCTGGAACATCTGCCACAAGGCGTGGTGGTGATCGACGAGGCGCTCAATCTGGTGGCGTGGAATTCGCGCTATGTGGAGTTGTTCCGTTTCCCGCCGGAACTACTCAAGATCGGCCGCCCGATCGAAGACCTGTTCCGCTTCAATGCACGCCGCGGCTTGCTGGGGCCGGGCCCGATCGAAGCAGCAATCGAGCGGCGTCTGAATCACTTGCGCAGCGGAAAACCGCATATGCGCGAAAGCGAAAAAGAAGACGGCACCGTGCTGGAAATCCGCGGCAACCCGCTGCCCGATGGCGGTTTTGTCACCAGTTATGCCGACATCACCAGCTACAAGAATGCCGCACGCGAACTGCGCTCGCTGGCCGATGCGCTGGAACACCGCGTGGCCGAGCGCACCCGCGATCTGGCGGCAGCCAAGCGCGAGGCCGAAAGCGCCAACCGCTACAAGACCCGCTTCGTCGCCTCGGCGGTGCACGACCTGCTGCAGCCACTCAATGCAGCACGCATGTTCGTCTCGGTCTTGCGTGGGCAGGTGCATGAGCCCGGCAGTGCGCGCGTGGTCGACAGCATCGACGGCGCGCTGGCGGCACAGGACGCCATCCTCAACAGTTTGCTCGATATCTCGCGCCTGGAAGCCGGCAGCCTGAAGACCCAGGTGCGCGACTTTGCACTGGCGCCCTTGCTGGACACCTTGGCGCGCGAGTTCGGCATCCTGGCCGAAGACCGCGGGTTGGTGCTGGAATCGGTGCCTACCTCGGCAGTGGTGTTGAGCGATGAAAACCTGCTGCGCCGCATCCTGCAGAACTTTCTCTCCAACGCCATCCGCTACACACCGCGCGGACGCGTGCTGATCGGTTGCCGTCGCCGCGGCGGTTGGCTGCGCATCGAAGTGCACGACCAGGGCCCCGGCATTCCCGATGCCTTGCAGCACGAGATCTTCGAAGAATTCCGCCGCCTGGACGATGGCGTGGCCAACGACCGCGGCGCAGGTCTGGGCCTGGCCATTGTCGAGCGTATCGGCCGTCTGCTCGGCCATCGCATCGGGCTGCGTTCCACGCTTGGCAGTGGCAGCGTGTTTTCAGTGACTGTGCCGCTGGGCGAACGCGCCGCAATCGCGCGGCAGTTGCCAGCGCCTGCCAGCACGGCCGAACACGGCAACGATCCAATCCTGCATGGCTGCCGCGTGTGGTGCGTGGACGATGAGCCACTGGTGTGCGAGGCCACCCGCACGCTGCTGGAACGCTGGGAATGCCGCGTGGATTTTGCCGGCGGCCCGGAGGAGGCAGTGAACGCTGCCAATGCCGACGAGGTACCGGAATTGCTGCTGCTAGATGTGCGCATGGGCACGCACGACGGCCCCATGCTGCTGCCCCAGTTGGTGGAACGCTGGCAACGCGAACCGCGCGTGATCCTGGTCACCGCAGAACCCGACCCCGCCCTGCGTGAGCGTGCGCTGGACCTGGGCTGGGGCTTCCTGTCCAAACCGGTCCGCCCCCCCGCCCTGCGTGCGCTGGTGACGCAGATGCTGATGCGGCGCGGATAGGCGCAGCGGCCAGCGCTACCTGCCTGGCCGCACTGACACGACACCGGCAGCGCATGCACTGATCCAGGTTGATCGGCGTATCGTCAAAACGAGAGAGCGCTTGCGGCAGTAGCGCAGACCGATCAGCCGCTACGCCGGTCAAGGAACTCGAGCGGTAGCCAGCACGCGCGTCGTGCCTGCGGTAGCCAGGCGACTGAGCGCTAGCACGGCTTCAGCGCGACTGATGTTCAATCCACATCAGTTGATGAGAAAGCAGCAATTATCAACATCGACCATCTCGACCAGAATCGGGTGCCTCGGATGTCATCCGTTCGTGCATACCTATCGTGGAGGGCGATTGATGCAGACTTCCCGCATTGAGGCAAAAAAGCAGTCGAAACTTGGGATGGTGCTGAGGGTGACCTCGGGCAACTTCCTTGAGCAGTTCGACTTTTTCCTATTCGGTTTCTACGCAACGCAGATCGCCGCGACCTTCTTCCCGGCGAGCAACGAATTCGCGTCGCTGATGATGACCTTCGCCGTGTTTGGCGCGGGCTTTTTGATGCGGCCGCTGGGCGCGGTGATCCTGGGCGCCTACATCGACGATGTCGGACGTCGTAAAGGCTTGATCGTCACCTTGGCGATCATGGCCAGCGGCACTGTCCTGATCGTGCTGGTGCCAGGCTATGCCAGCATCGGTTTGTGGGCACCGGCACTGGTCCTGCTCGGCCGCTTGCTGCAGGGCTTCTCGGCGGGCGCCGAAATGGGCGGTGTGTCGGTGTATCTGGCTGAGATGGCGACGCCGGGTCGGCGCGGCTTCTATGCCAGTTGGCAATCGGCCAGCCAGCAGCTCGCCATCGTCGCTGCGGCAGCGATCGGGTTTGCGCTCAATCAGCTCATGGCGCCGCAGGATCTGGCGCAATGGGGCTGGCGGGTTCCCTTCGGCATCGGTTGCGCCATTATTCCCTTCATCTTCTTGCTGCGGCGAAGCCTGGAAGAGACTGCCGAGTTTGCGCAGCGCCGGCAGCCGGTCACGATGAAGCAGGTGATGCGTGGGCTGGCGAACAATGCCGGCATCGTGATTGCCGGCGGCTTGATGGTCGCGCTGACGACGACCGCGTTCTATCTGATCACCGTGTACGCACCGACGTTCGGCAAGACCGTGCTCAAACTCAGCACCGGCGATGCATTGATCGTGACGCTGCTGGTGGGCGTGTCCAATTTCATTTGGCTCCCCATCGGCGGCGCGCTCAGCGACCGCTTCGGCCGCAAGCCGCTGCTGGTGACCATGTCGGTGGTGTGCATCCTGACCGCCTATCCGGTGCTTGCGTTTCTTGCGGCCGCGCCGAGCTTTGCGCACATGTTGCAGGCGCTGCTGTGGCTGTCCTTTATCTATGGCATCTACAACGGCGCCATGATTCCTGCGCTCACCGAACGGATGCCGGCGCATGTGCGGGTGGCAGGATTCTCGCTCGCCTACAGCCTGGCGACCGCCCTGTTTGGCGGCTTTACGCCGGTGATTTCCACCTGGCTGATCCATGTCACAGGCGACAAGGCGGCGCCTGGTTACTGGCTGATCTTCGCATCGGTGTGCGCGCTGATGGCGACGTTGTTTTTGTATCGCCGCCAAAGCAACGCAGCGACGGCGACCGGTTTTGAGGCTGCTGCAGGAGCCACGAAATGATGCGGAAAATATGGAAAAAAGTACTGGCTGCGATTGTTGCAACGGCGCTGCTGCCCACAGCGGCAAGCGCGCAGGCGTTGACCGTGATGACCTCCGGCGGTTTCACGGCGGCCTTTGAACGCTTGGCGCCGCAATACACCAAGCAGACCGGGGAGAAGGTCACCACCCTGCTCGGTCCTTCGATGGGAGAGACGCCACAAGCCATTCCCAACCGGCTCGCACACGGTGAGCATGCTGATGTGGTGATCATGGTCGGCAGCGCGCTGCAGAAGCTGATCGACACAGGCGTGGTCGACCCGGCATCGCGGGTAGAGCTGGCCGATTCCAGGATCGGCATGGTGGTGCGCAGCGGTGCACCCAAGCCGAAGATCGACAGCGTCGAGCACTTCAAGCAGACGTTGCTGCACGCCGATTCGGTGGCCTATTCCGACAGCGCCAGCGGCGTCTACATCGAAACCACGCTGTTCAAGAAGTTGCAGATCGAAGGCCCGATGATGGCCAAGAGCAAGAAGATTCCGCGCATCCCGGTGGGCACTGTAGTGGCCGATGGCAGCTACCAGCTCGGCTTTCAGCAGGTGGCCGAACTGCTTCCGGTGGCAGGCGTGGATTTTGTTGGCAAGATCCCCGAACCGCTGCAGTCGATCACGCGCTATGCGGCGGGTGTTCCGGTCAACGCGGAGCATCCGGAGGCGGCCAAGCGCCTGCTTGCCTACCTGCAGTCGGGTAATGCGCAGGCGGCTGCGCGCGCGACTGGCCTGGACCCAGTCTCACCCTGAGCGTGCGGGCATCCGTCGCACCAGCTCCGCCAGTTCCAGCGCGGTCGGTGTCAGCGTCCGTCCGCGACGTTTGAGGATTCCCACGTTGCGCGACACCTCCGGTTCGACCAGCGGCACCGTCGCCAGCACCGGATGCGGGCCGGACGGCATCGCGATCGACGGCACGGCGGCAATACCGACGCCGGCCTCCACTAACCCCAGCAACGTGGTGACATGCCGGGTCTCGCAGATGCTCGGCTTGTCCGGCGTGAATGCAGATAGCGCCCGATCCAGCACCAGCCGGTTGCCCGATGTCTTGTCCAGCGTGATGTAGTCGTAACCGTACGCTTCCTGCCAGCTGACCTGTGCGCGCCCGGACAAGGGATGGTCTTGGCGGCAGGCAATCACATAGCGCTCTTGCAGCAATGGCTCGAACTCGACCTCCGGCGCCAGGTTGCCACTGAAGCTGACGCCGAAATCCGCTTCGCCGGAGGCCACTGCTGCACTGACGTGACTGGCACTGCCATCGAGCAGCCTGATGCGGATTTTCGGAAACAGCTGATGCAGCCCGTGGATCGCCTGCGGCATGAAGTAGTACGCCGCCGATGGCACACACGCCACGGTCACCGCGCCCATCCTGCTGGAGCCTGCATCGCCGATGCTCATCAGCGCCATATCCAGATCGTCGAGCATCCGCTCGACTTGCGGCATGAAGGCCTGGCCGACGGTGGTGAGCGAAACCTTGCGCGTGGTGCGCTCGAACAGCTTGACGTTCAACGCCGACTCGAGCTTGTCGATCCTGCGGCTTAGCGCAGGCTGCGTGATGCGAATACGTTCGGCAGCGCGGCGAAAGCTGCCGTTTTCGGCAACTGCACGGAATGCCTGCAGATCGTTGAGGTCGAATTTGATGGTCACGATGCCGCAGCTTCAGTGTTCGATGGCGGTCGCCATAGCATAGACCCTTGCCTGTTGCGCTGCGTATGACGCTGCAAGCGTCATTGGGTGTCGTGCGTGCGTATGAATTGGCAGAGCCGCCACTGACATCGCACGCGCCGCTGCACCACACCATGCAAGCCATTGCTTTGTGCGATGGCGCTGCATCGACCATTCGGACAATCAGGCAAGGATGCCGGATAACCGGGCTCACGCCCCCTCCCCCCGCCGCGGCACAGTGGCTAGCAACACGCACCACGCCACTACCGGGAGATAGCACGCATGCATCAGCCACGCTCACTGGACCACTACCGCCTGCTCGGCCGCTCGGGCCTGCGCGTCTCGCCGCTGTCGCTGGGCACCATGACCTTCGGTGAATCATGGGGCTGGGGCGCAGACGCAGGCGAAGCCAAGCGCATCTTCGATGCCTATGCAGACCGCGGCGGCAATTTCATCGACACCGCAGTGAACTACACCAACGGCGGCTCCGAACGCATCCTCGGCGAGTTGATCAAGGACCGCCGCGAACGCTTCGTGCTGGCCACCAAATTCACCATGGCGCGCGATGCGGACAACATCAATTCCGGCGGCAATCATCGCCTGAACCTGATCCGCTCGGTGGAAACCAGCCTGCGCCAGCTCGCCACCGACCGGATCGATCTGCTCTACCTGCACGCCTGGGATTTCACCACCGCACCGGACGAAGTGATGCGCGGGCTGGAGCACCTGGTGCAATCGGGCAAGGTGCTATATCTCGGCATCTGTAACACGCCGGCCTGGCGCGTGGCGCAATTGCAGACCCTGGCCGATCTGCGCGGCTGGTCGCCGTTGGTGGCGCTACAGATCGAGTACAGCTTGGTCGAACGCAGCGTCGAACATGAGCTGCTGCCGATGGCACGCGAACTCGGTCTGGGTGTGTTGCCATGGTCGCCGCTGGGCGGCGGCATCCTTACCGGCAAGTACAGCCGCGCCGATCTCTCCGACGACAATGCGGCAGAGGTATCGAGCAGCCGCAAGGGCGTGATCGCCTCGACCGGGCATCTCAATGCGCGCTCGCTGGAGATTGCGGATGTGGTCGGTGCGGTCGCCGATGAACTGGGCGCGTCGCGCTCGCAGGTGGCGCTGGCCTGGACCTTGCGCAACCCGGCCGTGGTCTCGCCGGTGATGGGCGCACGCACCTTGCAACAGGCCGAAGACAACTTCGGCGCGTTGGAGATCGTGCTCAGCGACGACCAACTCGCGCGCCTGGATGCCGCCAGCGCAGTGGCGCCGATTTTCCCGGAACGCTTCATCGGCAGGCCGATGGCGCAGCAGTTGATCTACGGCACCCACCACGTGCGGCTGCGCAGCTGATCACCACGGAGCACGCATGACCAGACTTTCAACCATCGCAGCGACAGCGCTGCTTGTCGCCGCAGCGTTCGCAGGCAACACCGGTGCCACATCACAAGACACGGCATCCACAGACACCTGTGCAGAGCAACCGGTGCCCGCCTGCAACAAGCGCATCGTCGAAGCGGCCTTTGCGCAATGGCAGGCCGGTGGCAGCGGCATCTTCGAGACCCTGCTGTCGCCCGAGGTGGTGTGGACCATCGAAGGCTCCGGCCCGAGCGCCGGCACCTTGCGTGGTCGCGATATATTGGTCGACACCGCGGTGCGCCCGCTGAGCGAGCGCCTGGCCTCGCCACTGCGGCCGGTGCAGCACCGCATCTGGGCCGATGGCGATCACGTCATCGTGCAGTGGGAAGGCGTGGCAACGCTGCGCGATGGCGGCAGCTATCGCAATCGCTACGCATGGATCATGCGGATGCGCGACGGCAAGGCGGTCGAGGTCAATGCGTTCCTGGACCTGCCCGCCTACGACGCCGTGCTGCAGCGCGGTCGCAGCCAAATGCAACGCAGAGCCAGCCCATGAGCGAGATGCCGATGAGAGCCGCCATCGCGGTCGCACTTGGCGCAGGCTCGGCGCTCGCTTGTCCGCTCGCGGCGGCTGCGCAGCGCTCCAGCGCCCCCACCACCGTATCGACACAGCAACCAGGACATCCCATGCAAGCGCATCCCTATCTCGGCATGTGGGTCACCGGCGACGGACGGATCCGGCAGGAACTACTGCCCAATGGCCGCTACGACGAAGCGCGCGGCACACGCCAGAGCGCCTACCAGGGCCGTTACAAAATCACCGGCAAGTACATTGAGTACTGGGACGACACCGGATTTACCGCCGATGGTCGCTTCGTCACCGACGACGAGTTGCATCATGGCGGCATGGTGTTTTATCGGCAGCCGTCTGCTTAAGCGACTAAGAGCAGCTAACAAAACGTAGCGAGCAGTCGTCAGGTGGGTGCGGACGGCGCACAGGAACCGGAGTGTACGAGTGGTACATGAGGATTCCGAGCACAGGCCGCGCCCGCCTGGCGGCTGCGCAGTAGTTTTGTTAGCCGCTCTAAGCAGCGACTGCGCAGGCGCCACGATGCTCGGCACGGCAGTTACCCGCGCCTCCATCGCAATTCTGAGCACGCCCATCCATGCTCGCCTGACGACTACGCGCTACGTTTGGTAGTCGCTCTTAATGAGCAGGCGCAACACCGGCATGCGTTATGTCTGCGCGAGGTGTGTCATGCGTGCTGCACACGGCAATGCGCAGCAACCGGCAGCTCAACGCTGGATCAACCCTCGCCTTCCGGCTCCAGCGCCTTGACCAGCACCGCAGCCTGGGTGCGACTGTAGCAGTCGAGCTTTTTCAGGATCGCAGTGACGTGCACCTTGACGGTGTTCTCGGCCAGGCCCAGTTCGTGCGCGATCTGCTTGTTGAGCAGGCCATCGGCCAGGCTCAACAACACACGGAACTGCTGCGGCGTGAGCTGAGCGAGTTTTGAGGCCAGTTGCGCGTCAGCCTCGGAGCGCTCGGCGGTCATTGGCGGGAACCAGGTACCGCCCTCCAGCACACTCGCCACCGCAGTGCCGATCGATTCGGCCGGGGTGGATTTGGGAATGAAACCGGCCGCGCCGAACTGCTGCGCACGCCGGATCACGCGCGGATGATCGTTGGAGGAGATCACCACCACCGGGATGTCCGGGTGCTCGCCACGCACATGCAGCAGCGCCGAAAAACCGCGTGCGCCCGGCATGGCCAGATCCAGCAGCACCAACTCGGCCTGCGGGTGCGAACGCAGCATCGCGCTCAAGGTGGCGGCGCTGGAAGCTTCCACCACATTGGCGTGCGGCAGAGTCTGCTGCAGCACGTGGATCACGGCAGCGCGGAACAGCGGGTGGTCGTCGGCGACGAGAATGGTGAGATCGGCCATGCGCCAAGTCTGGCACATGGCCGCCGCCGCAGCCTTGCCCTAGTGCGGCGGCTGCGTGCTCGCACGCCAGGCATCCAGAAACTGGCGGCGTTTGAGTTTGTCCAGATACACCAGCAAACCGGGGCCGAGCGGGATCGGGCGGAACGGTGGCTGCGCCGAACCACCGCGGCCACCGGCGGCCGGCAGGATCGGCATCAGCCGCGCCTCGCGCGACAGCACCTGCTGGCCACTCGGCGAGAGCAGATAGTCGAGAAATCTGCGTGCTTCCAGCGCGTGCGGCGCGGTCTTGGGGATCACCGCGGTGCGTAGCGCCACCAGCGTGTAGTCCTGCGGCTGCACAATGCCCAGCGGTGCGCCGGCATCAATGCGCGCCTGCGCGTAGGAGCCGAGCACGTTGTAGGCCAGCAACAATTCGCCACGGCTGACGCGGTCGAGCAAGGTGCCGGTGCGCTCTTCCAACGCCACCCGGTTGGCGCCCAGCGCAGCCAGCAACGCACCGGCGATGCTGCCCACCTGCCCATCCTGCGTGGCGAACAGATACCCCACACCGCTGCGTTCGACATCATAGGTGCCCACCTTGCCGCGCAGCGGCGCATCGGGGGCGCGCAGCAACGCCAGCAATTGTCGGCGCGTGCGCGGCACGCGGGCGGCATCCAGCTTGCGCGTGTTGTAGACGATGGCCACCGGCTCGTAACTGATGCCGAACACTTCATGCCGCCATTGCGCCCACGCCGGCAATGCTTCGGTCTGTGCGGACCGATGCGCCAGCGCGTGGCCATCGTTCACCAGCTTGGTCTGCAGATCCATGCTGGCGCTGATCAGCATGTCTGCCTTGACCGCATTCCGGGCAGGGTGCACGTAGTGATCGTAGATATCCCAGGCAATCACGTCTTCGTAGATCACCTCGGTGCCCGGATTCAGCCGTTGGTAGTCCTGGATGACGGCGCCGAACACTTCCAGATCGGTGGAGCCCTGCACGCGCAACTGCACTTGCACGGGGCCCTGCGCAGGAAAGCGGCGCACCTCGCCGGGCTCCGCGCAAGCGCTGCCATGGATCAGCAGCACTACCAGCATCCACATCAGCCGCATCACGCAGTTCCTCCGGGAAAATGCAGCGAGGCGATCAAGCCGCCGCCGATGCGGTTGGCCAGATCGATACGCCCGCCATGCGCTTCCACCACGCGCTTGACGATAGCCAGCCCCAGCCCCGCGCCGCCGGCAGGCGCATCCGGGCCACGCACGAAACGCTCGAACACACGCTCGGCTTCGGCAGCCGGAATGCCGGGGCCGTGGTCGGCAATAGTCAGCACATGATGGTTGCCGTCGCTGGTGAGCGCCACTTGCAGCGGTGCACCGCCGCCGTATTTGCAGGCATTGTCGATCAGGTTTTTCAGCGCCTCGCGCAGCAGCAAGGCATCGCCACGCAGCAGCGCCGGCTGCGGGTCGATCGCCAGTTGCACGCGCGGTGCGCCCTCGTTGCGCGGCAGCGCTTCGTACAAGGCCTGGTGCAACACTTCGGCCAGGTCCACGGTGGCAAAGCGCTGAAGATTGGAGCGATGGATCACGCTGGCGTCGCTGAGCAACTGGTTGAGCAGCCGGCTCATGTGGTTGGCGTTACGCTCGATCGCCACCAGGCTGCGTTGCATCTCGCACGGGTCGTCATCGTCCATCGCCAGCTGCGCCTGCGCACGCAAGGCCGCCAGCGGTGTACGCATCTGGTGCGCGGCCTCGGCCATGAACGCGCGCAGGGTTTCATTGCTGGACGATAACCTTGCCATGAAACGGTTGAGCGCAGCCACCATCAACTGCATCTCCTGCGGTGCTGGGACGTTGAGTGGTTTGAGGTCGGAGGGTTCGCGCCGCGACAGATCGTGTTCGATGCGCTGCAATGGCCGCAACGCGCGGTAGACCCCCAGCCACACCAGCCCTAGCGCCAACAGCGACAGCACGCCGATCGCGACCAGGGCGTTGAGCACCACGTCGCGCGCGACGTCATCGCGTGCGCGACGGGTCTGGCCAACCTGCACGCGCACCTCGCCCTGCTCCGATGCCGACGCCACCCGATGCATCACCACCGCAAAGCGCACCGGCTCGCCACTGTATTGCGCATCAAACAATAGCGGTCGCTCGTCGCGGGGCGAGCGCGGCGGCAGCGGCAGCGTGTCTTCGCCGGTAATGGTGCGGCCCTGCGCATCGAACACGCGATAGAACACACGGTCTTCCGGCGCCATTCCGAGCAGATCCAGCGAGGCGTATGGCAAGTCCACCTGCCAATCGCCGCCGACCAACGCCACGCTGTCGATGATCGACAAGGCCGAGGACACCAGCAGATGATCGTAGGAGCGATTGGCCGCGCGTTCACCGTAATGGCGCGCGGCAAAGAACAGCACCACCGCGCCCAGCAGCGACAGGCTGCCCAGATACAGCAGCAAGGTGCGCCGGATCGACGGTGCCACCGTCAGCGACTCAGCCATCGATGCCTGGCTCCACCGGCGCATGCGGGTCGGCTTCTTCGAGTTTGTAGCCGGCGCCGCGCACGGTGACGATACGCAACGGCGCTGCGGCCAACTTGCGTCGCAGACGGCCGACATACAACTCGATCGCATTGGGGCCGGCATCGTCGTCAAAGCCGAACAAGCCGTTGCCGATCTCGTCCTTGCCAACCACCTGCCCGAGCCGGCCGATCAGAATTTCGAACAGGCGATATTCGCGATTGGGTAGCTCGATCGGCACGCCGTCAAGCGTCAACGTGTGCGCGGCGTTGTCGAACACGAAGCCGCCAATCTGCACCACCTCGCTGGCCTGGCCGCGATTGCGCCGCAGCAACACGCGGCAACGCGCCTCGAACTCGCGAAAGTCGAACGGCTTGCCCAGGTAGTCGTCCGCACCGACATCCAGCGCTTGCACGCGGTCTTCGATGCCATCGCGCGCGGTCAGCATCAACACCGGCGTGGTGTCGCCCCGCTCGCGCATGCCAGCCAGCACCCGCAACCCATCGAGCTTGGGCAGGCCGATATCCAGCACTACCAGATCGAAACTCTGATACCGCAACACACTGGCCGCCGCCAACCCATCGGCCTGCCAATCCATCGCATGCCCGCTACGGCGCATGCGCCGCACGATGGCATCGGCGAGATCGGCATTGTCTTCGACTAGCAGAAGGCGCATTGGGATGGGAATCGTGAATGGGGAATGGGGAATCGGAACGGCGGTGGGTCGCGGCCGGAAGGTAACAGGCCTCACGAACAAAAGCTTCTCCGCCTCGGCAATTCCGCTGCCGCGATCCCGCTGTTGCGATCCCGCTGTTGCGATTCCCCATTCCCGATTCCCGCGTACTGACAGGTCCATGACAGCTTCCCGGGAATAGGCTGCTGCCAACGCGCCGCGGCGGTTGTGCGGTGCATCGCTAACGTGATTCACACATGTACCTGGGAGGGTCTGTGAGCAACGACATTTTGCGTCTGCGTGCCTTCGGCGCCTGCGCGGCGATCTGCCTGGCACCAACGGCCTATGCAGCCGATGAAGCCGGCCCGATCACTGCCGAAATAGGCGGGCGTGTGCATTGGGACTTCACCGTGTTCGGCAACGACGACCGCGGCGCGCGCGAGCCCAACGACACCCAGTTCCGCCGCGTATGGCTGGATGTGTCCGGCAAGTTCTACGGGTTCAATTACAAGGCCGAGGCAGATTTCGCCGGCCTGCAGTACGAAGCCGGTAGCCGCGGCATCCTGGCGCGCGATGTGTATATCGCCAAGAAATTTTCGGCCGGCACGCTGACTGTTGGCCAGTTCAAACAGTACTTCTCGCTGGACGATCGCACTGGCTCCAACTACGGGCCGTTTCTGGAACGCGGCTACGCCTCGACCACGCTGGCGCCGATCTACCGCAAGGCCATTTCGTGGCAGACCAATCGCCCGGATGCGACCTGGTCCACGTCTGCCTACAGCCTGGAAAGCATCGACAATTCGTCGACCAAGGGCGGTGCGCTCGGTACGCGTCTGACCTACGCCCCCGAAATGGGCGAGGCGCGCTTGCGTCACCTAGGCATCTCGTTGGCGCATGAGCGCTATTCGCATCCCGGCACTGGTGGCGCGGCATCGCTGTTGATCCGCCCGCGTCCGGAAAACGATCTAGCCAACAATAGCCGCATCACCCTGGCGCGCTTTGCCGATGGCCGCGACACCGATTTCGACAAATGGTCGCTGGAATATGCCGAAGTGCTCGGCCCATGGTCGTGGCAGAGTGAATTCAGTGGCGGCCTGCTCGACGATGGCGCGCAGCACGCCAAGGTGCTGGCCAGCTACGGGTTGGTCAGCTGGTTCGTCACCGGCGAATCGCGTGGTTACGACCGCAAGACCGGCCGCTTCAGCCGCATCGCCACGCCCAACCGCCCCTCCGGTGCGTTCGAGCTGGCATTGCGCTACGACTACATGCGCGGCGACCAGCATCTGGATGGGCAACCGGACTTCATCAATGCCAGCACGCAATCGTGGACGCTGGGCGGCAACTGGTATTTCAAGCCGAACCTGCGCGTGATGCTCAACCTGATCGACAGCCACAATCGCAACCGCATCTCCGACGCAGTGGTCGATCACACGCAGGCGGTGACCGGCCGCTTTCAATACGACTTCTGATGCGCAGCTGCGCTGCACGTGCGGCTAGCGAGACTGATGCACGCACATCGGTTGTGCGCATGGTGCGACATGCCGCCTCTTCGCCATTCACCGGCGTAGCGCACCGCTTCAGCGACATCGCACGCATGCAGCAGCTATCGCAACTGCATACCTGCCTCGTCACTGCTGCACACCCTGCGTAGCGATGAGCTCCACCCTCCCCCTGCTGTACGTCTCAAAGGATTTGCCCGCATGCTGACCGCGCTCGGTTTCGGAATGGTGATCACTTTCATGTACCTGATCATGAGCAAGCGGCTGTCGCCACTGGTGGCTCTGATCATGGTGCCGATCGTGTTCGCGTTGCTGGGCGGCTTCGGCACCGGCATCAACGAGATGATGCTCGAAGGCATCAAGAAGATCGCGCCCACCGGCGTGATGCTGATGTTCGCCATCCTCTATTTCGGGGTGATGATCGATGCCGGGCTGTTCGATCCGTTGGTCGGCCGCATCCTGCGCCTGGTCAAGGGCGACCCGCTGAAGATCGTGATGGGCACCGCGGTCCTGGCGATGCTGATCTCGCTCGACGGCGACGGCTCCACCACCTACATGATCACCGTCTCTGCGATGTTGCCGCTGTACCAGCGCCTGGGCATGAACGCGCTCAACCTCACCTGCGTCACCATCCTGGCCAGCGGCGTCATGAACCTGACCCCGTGGGGCGGCCCCACCGCGCGTGCGGCCACCGCATTGCATGTGGATCCGGCCGACGTGTTCGTGCCGCTGGTGCCGGCCATGCTGCTGGCGATCGCCGGCATCCTGGCGCTGGCGTGGTACCTGGGTATGCGCGAACGGCGCCGCCTCGGCGTGGTGCGCCTGCCGGTCGACGGCAACTGGCTGGAGACCAGCATCCCCGAAGACAACGACGCCTTGCCGCGCGTGGAAGACACCGAGGACATGAAGCGGCCCAAGCTGCTGTGGGTGAACCTGCTGCTGACGCTGGCCTTGATGGGCGCACTGGTAGTGGGCGTGCTGCCGATGCCAGTGTTGTTCATGATCGGCTTCGCGCTGGCACTGATGATCAACTACCCGAATCTGGCCGAGCAGCGCCGCCGCCTGGTCAACCACGCCGGCAATGTGCTTTCGGTGGTGTCGCTGATTTTCGCTGCAGGCATCTTCACCGGCATCTTGTCCAACACCGGCATGGTCGACGCGATGTCGCGCAGTTTTCTGGCCGTCATTCCCGACAGCTGGGGCCCGTATCTGGCAGTGATCACGGCGATCGTCAGCATGCCATTTACGTTTTTCATGTCCAACGACGCGTTCTATTTTGGCGTTCTGCCGATCCTGTCCGAAGCCGCCGGCCATTACGGCATTACGCCGGTGGAAATGGCCCGCGCCTCGCTCGCCGGCCAGCCGGTGCACTTGCTCAGCCCCTTGGTGCCATCGACTTATCTGCTGGTCGGTATGGCCAAGGTCGATTTCGCCGACCACCAACGCTTCACGCTGAAATGGGCGGTGCTGATTTCGCTGGTGATGCTGGGCGGCGGGCTGTTGTTTGGTCTCTTCCCTTTGGCGCGCTAGCCGCGCGACGGGATTCTGCATTCGGGATTGGTGATTCGCAAAAGCGAACGCTAATGACCGCTGTTGCGCCCCCCCCACCCCCCAATCCCAAATCCCAACTCCAAAGGAGTTCCACCCAATGACTCTCCGCATCGCATACGTCACCAGTGGCATGGGCAGTGTCGGTACCGCGATTTGCCAGAAGCTGGCGCGCAGCGGGCATACCGTGGTTGCCGGTTGCGGGCCCAATTCGCCGCGCAAGGCGGCATGGTTGCGCGAGCAGCGCGAACTGGGCTTCGATTTCGTGGCCTCGGAAGGCAATGCTGCCGATTGGGAGTCCACCGTGGCCGCTTTCGCCAAGGTCAAGGCCGAAGTGGGCGAGATCGATGTGTTGGTGAACAACGCCGGCGGCAGCCGCGACACCTTGTTTCGGCAGATGACACGCGACGACTGGAATGCGGTGATCGCCAGCAACCTGCATTCCTTGTTCAACATCACCAAGCAGGTGGTCGATGGCATGACGTCGCGTGGCTGGGGGCGCATCGTCAACATCGGCTCGGTCAGCGCGCACAAGGGCCAGGTCGGGCAGATCAATTTCGCCACTGCCAAGGCGGCGATGCACGGCTTCAGTCGCGCGTTGGCGCAAGAGGTCGCCTCGCGCGGGGTCACCGTCAACACCATCTCGCCGGGCTATATCGCCAGCGCCTCGATCAGCAGCTTTCCACCGGATGTGCTCGATCGCCTGGCCACCTCGGTGCCGGTGCGCCGGCTCGGTAAGCCCATCGAAGTTGCCGGCTTATGTGCGTGGCTTGCTTCTGATGAGGCTGCCTATATCACCGGTGCCGATTACGCGGTCAATGGCGGGCTCTACATGGGCTGAAGTACCAGCACGGCTGCGCACTTTCTGACATGAGACGTCATGGGCCATGCATGCCACGTCACGCCAGCATCAAAGCGCCGGGCTTGCGCAGCCGGCGCGACCGTCGCACGGCGGCAAGCATCACGCCACATACCCCCCCCGCAGCTGCGCGATGGCTTAGCGCATCTGCGCACAAGCGGCCGCCACCGCGCGAACAACCCGCCTCTAGTGCGAACTGATTACACTCTGGCTTTTCCGCAGCGCGCTGCCATGGCCAAACCTTCAGAACGCACCACGCTCACTGCCCGTCCGCAGATGGCCGATATCGCGCGCATGGCCGGTGTTTCCGAATCCACCGTGTCGCGTGCACTGGCCGGCAGCCCGGTCGTGGCAGAACGCACGCGTGCCTACATCAAGCAGATTGCCGCCGATGCCGGCTACCAGGTCGACCCAGTGGCACGCAGCCTGCGCGCCAAACGCTCCAACACGGTAAGCGTGGCGGTCCCGATGATGCATGCGCTGGATCAGCCGCTTTCGGACCCGTTCTTGATGACCATGCTGGCATTGCTGGCCGAAGAACTCACCGGTCGCGGCTACAGCATGCTGCTCTCCAAACTGGACCGGCATCAGGACGGCTGGGTAGAACAACTTGCGCGCGGCAGCCGCTCCGATGGCGTCATCGTGCTGGGGCAAAGTTCCGAACATGCCGCGCTGGATGCAGCCGCACGCGATGGCCTGCCGATGGCGGTATGGGGCAGCCGGATCGATGGGCAGTCATACATCAGCGTGGGCAGTGACAATTTTCAGGGCGGCGTGCTCGCCACCGAACATCTCATCGCCAGCAGCCGCCAGCGCATTGCCTTCCTGGGTGATGACCAATTGCCGGAAGTGGCGCCGCGGTTTGCCGGCTATCGTCACGCGCTGGAACGGCACGGGCTGGTATTCGACACGCGACTGCATGCACGCAGCCATTTCGTCAGCGAAGATGCTTACCGCCTCACCCGCGCGATGCTCAAGAAGGCCGACCCGCCCGATGGCTTGTTCGCTGCCTCGGACGTGATCGCGGTGGGCGCGATCCGCGCCCTGGTCGAGGCCGGACACCGCGTACCGCAGGACATCTCGCTGGTGGGCTTCGACGATATCCCGCTGGCTGCGCACAGCCAGCCGCCATTGACCACCGTGCAGCAAGATCTAGGGCTGGCCGCGCGACTCTTGGTGGACCGCCTGCTCGCACTGATTGCCGGCGAGCCAGTGCAATCGGTGGAGATGCCGGTGAAGCTGGTGGTGCGCGAGTCGGCGTGAGGCTGGAATTGGGAATTGAGAATCGTGCGTGATGGCGAGCTGAGCGCAACCGCTCGCAGCTAAGCGTTGTCGCTCTAGTACTCGACGGCACCCTGGTTTGCAGCAACGTAGTCGTGGTGACTACGCCACCACTGCCTTCGGCCTACGCAAGCGCACGCACAGCATCGCCAATGCCGCTGCCAGCATCAGTGCGCCAGCCAGGCGGATCACGTTGCGCGGGTCGCCGTGCAGCAGGAGGTCGTAATACAGCGGCAAGGTGACGATCTGGATCAACATCGGCAGCACGATGAACAGGTTGAACAAGCCCATGTACACGCCAGTGCGCTCGGGCGGGATGCTGTCGGCCAGCATCAGGTAGGGGTTGCCCATCATGCTGGCCCAGGCCAAGCCAATGCCGATCATCGGCAGCAACATCAGCCAGCGGTTCTCGATGCCCGGCAGCAGCCACATGCCGATGCCGGCGGCGACCAGACACGCCGCATGCGTGTATTTGGGGCCGAAGCGACGCACCACCGGCACCATCGCAAATGCCGCCAAGAACGCGACGAAATTGTAGAAACCGCCGATCTGCCCGTTGACCAGACCGGCCTTGCGGAAACCATGCGAAGTGGCATCGGTGGTGCCGAACAACGTGGTCGACAGCGACAGCACGATGTACTGCCAGTAGCAAAAGATCCCGTACCACTGGAACAGCATCACCGGTGCCAACTGGCGCATGGTCGGCGGCATGTCGCGCAGTGCACGACCGATCTCGCGCACCACGGCGCCCAGGCCGGCACCGCTGTGACGCATGCGTGCGATCTCGGTGGGCAGGATCACCGGCTCGCGCACACTGCGCGCAGTGAGCAGAATCGACGCTGCAGAAAAACCCGCGCCGATCACGAACGCGGCGATGGTGACGTAAGGAATATGATGCGCGTTGGCGGCATCCTGGTTCATGCCCATCCACACCAGCAATGGCGGTGTGAGGTAGGCCAGCGTCTGCGCCAGGCCGGTGAACGCGCTTTGCGTGAGATAGCCCAGCGGCCGCTGCGGCGGTGCCAGCACATCGCTCACCAGCGCACGGTAAGGCTCCATGGCCACGTTGTTGGCCGCATCCAGCACCCACAGCAGGCACACCGCCATCCACAGCGCGGTACTGAACGGCATCGCCAGCAGGCACAGGCTGCATACCAGCGCGCCCAGCACCATGTACGGCATGCGCCGGCCCCAACGCGTCACCGAGCGGTCGCTCCAGACCCCCACGAACGGCTGCAGCACCAAGCCGGTAATGGGCCCGGCCAGCCACAGGTACGGCAGGTTGGCGTGATCGGCGCCCAGGTAGTTGTAGATCGGGCTCATGTTGCTCTGCTGCAGCCCGAAGCTGTACTGCACGCCGAAAAATCCGGCGTTCAGCGCCAGGATGCGCACGAAAGAAAGCGGAGGAACGGTCGACGACATGCAGAGCCCTGGGCATCGATGCGGCTCCCAGTGGCCGCATCGCACTGTACCCTGCCGTTATTGCAATCGATTGTAACGCTGCACCGCAGCACATTGCAGTACTCCTCTCGTCGCTGGCCCATTCGCGCGACGTGCATGCTGCAATGCAAGATTGCAATCGATTGTATTGCCGCGTATTACTGCGCTCCCACTGCAGGCCATACGTCCCCTCCCCGGGAGGGGACGATGCAGGCGTCGGTACACCACCATCCGTGAGAGAGAGAATCGCAATGTCCACCTTGCACACCCTGCGCCTGCATGCCCTGGCCTGTGCGGTCGTTTCCTGCCTGTGTGCGCCTGCCGCGCTGGCCCAGGACACCGCCGCCGCTGCGCCGGCCACGCCGCCGGCTGCCGACAGCGCCGCGGTCAACCTGGATTCGGTGTTCGTCACCGGCACCTCCACCGCCACGACCAAACTGAAATCCAGCGTCTCGGTCAGCACCGTCGGCGCCGAGGCGATCGAACAATCGGCGCCGCGCAGTACCGCAGAAATCTTCCGCAATATTCCCGGCATTCGCTCCGAATCCAGCGGTGGCGAAGGCAATGCAAACATTGCCGTGCGCGGCTTGCCGGTGGCCTCCGGTGGCGCCAAGTTCCTGCAGTTGCAGGAAGACGGTCTGCCAGTGATGGAGTTCGGCGATATCGCCTTCGGCAACTCCGACATCTTCCTGCGTTCGGATTTCACCCTGGACCGCATCGAAGCCATCCGCGGCGGCTCAGCGTCTACCTTCACCAGCAATGCGCCCGGCGGCATCATCAACTTCATCAGCAAGACCGGCGACACCGCAGGCGGCAGCGTCGGCGTCAGCCGCGGCCTGGACTACGACAACACCCGCATCGATTTCGATTACGGCGCCCCGTTCGCCGAGCAGTGGCAGTTCAATGTCGGCGGCTTCTTTCGCCAGGGCGACGGCATTCGCGACGCCGGCTACGGCACCGACCAAGGCGGCCAGCTCAAGGCCAACCTCACCCGCCTATTCGAAAACGGCTACGTGCGCCTATACGGCAAATACCTCAACGATCGCGCCGCCGCCTACCTGCCGGCGCCAACCTCGGTGCGCGGCAGCGACGGCTCGCCCGACCTGGGCCGCCTGCCCGGCTTCGATCCCGGCCGCGACACCTTGTACAGCCCGAATTTCCGCAGTGACATCGGCCTGGACGGCAACAACGGGCCACGCAGCACCAACCTCAGCGATGGCATGCATCCCATCTCGCGCACGCTGGGCGCCGAAGCCTGGTTCGACATTGGCAACGGCTGGAACCTGAGCGAGAAATTCCGCATCGCCGACAACAGTGGCCGCTTCGTCAGCCCCTTCCCGGTCGAAGCCAGCGACGCTGCAACGTTGGCAGCCGCCATTGGCGGCAGCGGTGCGCAGCTGATCCAGGCCACCGGCCCGCAGGTTGGCCAGGCCTACTCCGGATTGGCCGTGCGCACACACTTGTTCAACGTGGCGATCAATGACCTGGGCAACGTGGTCAACGACCTGAGCATCTCGCGCGAATTCGGTGGCGATGGCCGCACGTTGAATCTGCGCATGGGCTATTACACATCGCGCCAAACCATCGATATGGACTGGACCTGGGATTCGTACGTGCAGAGCCTGGGCCGCGAGTCGCGCTTGCTCAATGTCGTCGATGCCAACGGCACTTCGCTGTCGCGTGGCGGCCTGTACGCCTACGGCACCCCGTTCTGGGGCGACTGCTGCGTCACCCGCAGCTACGACGTGCGTTACGACGTCAACGCGCCCTATGTTGCGCTCACCTTCGACAGCGGCAAGTTCAGCGTCGATGGCAGCCTGCGTTACGACATGGGCGATGCGCGCGGCAGCTATAACGGCACCGCCATCGCGCAGAATCTGGACGTCAACGGCGATGGTGTGATCCAACCGGTGGAACAGCGCGTGGCCACCGTCGACACCGCTAACTCACGCCCGGTGAACTACGACTGGAACTATTTGTCGTACTCGTTGGGCGGCAACTACTTGATCACCGATGACCTGGGCGCCTTTGCACGCATCAGCCGCGGCGCACGCGCCAACGCAGACCGGTTGCTGTTCGGCGTGGTCCGCGACGACGGCTCGGTGTCTGCCGAGGAAGGCGTCAACGTGGTGCGCCAGGCCGAAGCCGGCCTGAAGTGGCGCCGCGACGGGCTGAGCCTGTTTGCCACCGCGTTCTCTGCACGCACCCAGGAACAAAACTTCGAAATCACCAGCCAGCGCTTCTTCAACCGCAGCTACGAAGCGCACGGCGTGGAGCTGGAAGCCAGCTACCGCTACGAAGGTTTCACCGTCAACGGCGGCCTGACCTGGACCGATGCAGAAATCTCCCGCGACCAGATCACCCCGGAAAACAGCGGCAATGTGCCGCGTCGGCAGGCCGATGTGGTGTGGCAGCTCACACCCAGCTACCGCGGCGATCACTACCAATTTGGCGTCAACCTGATCGGCACTACCGATGCCTACACGCAGGATTCCAATCAGCTGAAGATGCCCGGCTACACGCAGGTGAACCTGTTCGGCGACTACCGCGTGACCGATGCGCTCACCGTAGCGCTCAACGTCAACAACCTGTTCAACACCTTTGGCCTGACCGAAGCAGAAGAAGCAACCATTCCGGCCAATGGCATCATCCGCGCGCGTTCGATTGCCGGCCGCACCACCAGCGTCAGCCTGCGTTACGACTTTTAAGGACCCCGCGCCGGGTCCTGCCCGGCGGCTTCTAATGAGCACCCCCCCCATAGATTCCACTGAACTACGCGCGGCCTTTGCCGCGCCGCTGGATCCGCAACGCGCCGCCATTGTGATGTCGCGCTACGACCAGCACGCACCGCGTCTGCTGGATGCCTTGCAGACGCTGTACGGCCAGCGTGCCGACTATGCGACGTGGTTGACGCAGTGGCTGGGCGCACTGGGCAACATTGCCCGGCAACGCCCGCACGCGCTGCACACGCTCGACAGCACACGGCAGGCCGGTTGGTTCGGTGCGCAGCACATGCTTGGCTACAGCGCTTACGCAGACCGCTTTGCCGGCACGCTGCAAGGCGTGGCCGAACGCGTGCCGTACCTGCAGGAACTGGGCGTGCGTTATTTGCATCTGCTGCCATTCATGCGCGCACGTGCCGGTGACAACGACGGCGGTTTTGCGGTCAGCGATTACGGCCAAGTGGAACCCAGTCTGGGCACCAACGACGATCTGGTCGCACTCACCACCCGCCTGCGCGAGGCTGACATCAGCCTGTGCGCGGACTTCGTCCTCAACCACACCGCCGACGATCATGCCTGGGCACTGGCCGCGCGCGCCGGCGATGCACGCTATCTGGATTACTACCAGCACTTTGCCGACCGCACACTGCCCGACCAGTACGAAAGCACCTTACGGCAGGTGTTTCCGCACACTGCGCCCGGCAACTTCACCTGGGTGGGTGACACCGCACAGTGGATGTGGACCACGTTCTATCCGTATCAATGGGATTTGAACTGGAGCAACCCCGCTGTATTTGGCGAGATGGCGCTGGCGATGTTGCGGCTGGCCAATCTGGGCGTGGAAGCATTTCGCCTGGATTCCACCGCGTATCTATGGAAGCGCACCGGCACCGATTGCATGAACCAGCCCGAGGCGCACACCTTGCTGGTGGCGTTGCGCGCGGTCACCGATATCGTCACGCCATCAGTGGTGATGAAGGCCGAAGCCATCGTGCCGATGACGCAACTGCCGCCGTACTTCGGCAGCGGCGCAGACCAGGGCCACGAATGCCATCTGGCGTACCACAGCACCTTGATGGCGGCGGGCTGGTCGGCACTGGCATTGCAACGCGGCGATATCCTGCACAACGTCATTGCCCACAGCCCGCCGTTGCCGCGTGGTTGTGCGTGGCTGAGCTATGTGCGTTGCCACGACGATATCGGCTGGAATGTGCTGCAGCACGAAGCTTCGGGCAGTGCGTCGCAACCGCCGTTTTCGCTACGCGATGTGGCACGTTTTTATGCCAACGACGTGCCGGGCAGTTACGCGCGCGGCGAGAGTTTCCAGAGCAGCGGCGACGGTGTGCATGGCACCAACGGCATGGCTGCCGCACTGTCCGGTATCCAGGCCGCGCAGGAATCAGGCGATGCTGCAGCGCTGGCGATTGCGGTGAATCGGCTGGTGCTGCTGTATGCCATTGCAATTGCCATGCCAGGTGTGCCGCTGATCTACATGGGCGACGAATTGGCGATGCTCAATGACACCGGCTATCGCGACGATCCGCATCGCCAGCACGAAGGCCGTTGGTTGCATCGGCCGGCGATGGATTGGCAGCTTGCTGCGCAACGGCACGCTGCAGAGAGCCTGAGCGGCACGGTCTACCACCGTTTGCGTGGACTGATCCAGCAGCGTGCCAAGTTAGGCGCATTAGCAGCAGATCAGGCACTGGGCAGCATCGCGTTGAGCGATCCGCGCTTGTTCGTGTTGACGCGTGGCGACAGCTTTATCGCAGTGCATAACTTCAGCGATCAACGGCTTGAAGTGGAGCTTGCGACGATCGGTGGTGGCTGGAAGCTGTTGGCGATTGACGATGATGTGGAGTCCGCCGCATCGAGTGATCGCGTATCGCTTGTGATGCCGGCTTACGGCGTGCGTTGGTTGGAGCGTGGGGCCTAAGGCGTACGCGCGGTGATGGGCTGCGCAGTAATTTGCAGCGTTTCGGGCAAATCGTACCCGCGCCCCAAACCCCGCGATGCACCACGGCACGCGCGCCAGTAGTGGCGCGCGTGCGGGGCTTGGCTCCCTACCGGGAGAAGCGCTTTCGTAGGATCAGTAAGCCTGCAAAATCAGCGCTTCGCCAATTCGAGCAAGGTTTCTGCGGTCTTCTCCGACGACGCCGGATTCTGGCCGGTGACCAGGGTGCCGTCGGTGATCACATGCACGCCCCAATCTGCGCCCTTTTCGTACTTGCCGCCGAGTTCGCTCAGCACGTCTTCGACTAGGAACGGCACGATCTTGGTCAGGCCCACACCCTCTTCTTCGCTGTTGGTGAAACCAGTGACGCGGCGGCCGTTGACCAGCGCCTTGCCGTCGCTGCCCTTGACCCGACGCAGCGCGCCCGGTGCATGGCAAACCAGGCCGTGCGGCTTGTTGGCCTTGGCGAACGCTTCGATCAGCGCGATGGAATCCGCATCTTCGGCCAGATCCCACAGCGGGCCGTGGCCGCCCGGGTAGAACAGCACATCGAAATCGTCGGCCTTGACGTCGGCCAGGCGCTGCGTGCTTGCCAGCGCCTTCTGCGCCTCAGAATCCTGCTTGAAGCGCTTGGTCGCGTCGGTCTGTGCGTCGGGCTCGTCGCTCTTCGGGTCCAGCGGCGGCTGGCCACCCTTGGGCGAGACCAGGGTGATGTCAGCGCCCGCATCCTTGAACACGTAATACGGCGCGGCGAATTCTTCCAGCCAGAAGCCGGTCTTCTTGCCGGTGTCGCCGAGCTGGTCGTGGGAAGTCAGCACCATCAAAACCTTCATCGCATTGCCTCGTGTCATGGCCCGATTGGGCAAGGCAGCGAGTGTGCAGTCCAGCCCGTTGCAGCCTCGTGTAGGGCGCGCGGCGTGCAGTGAATTTGTTCACAAATGTAGTGTGCGTCGCAATTCGGTACAGCTGCGGGCCGCGGCTTGCCTTACACATTCATTGCCGGCGGCTGCAGCTGATCAATGCGGATGCGGTTGGCGAACAACGAGAACGCCAGCATGCCAGCCAGCCCGCTGACGCGGCTCACCCACGGCGGCAACCAGCGTGGGGGGACCAGCACGCCGCTGTCGAACAACGGCGCAAAGCGCGCCACATCGCCAAGCGCCATCTTGCCGGCGAACAGATAACGGCAGAGCTGCAGCTGGTCACGCTGCAATGAGTGGCGGAAGAAAGTGTGCACCGCCACCAGGCCGCGCAGATACACCGCGTCCTTGGTGAAGGCTCCGCCGCCGCTGGTCGGCACGCCGCGGAACACGCGCTGCGCCGACGAAAAACTTTCTGCAGCGCTCTGCCCACCTGCGGTGAAATAGCGAAATACCTCGATGAAATCCGCACCCGAGCGTGCCATCGCAATCGCTTCGATGCGAAGACTAATACGCTTCATGCGTTCGATATCGATACTGCCGGTGATTTGCTCGGCAAACGTGGCCAAGCCTTCCTGCGTCGCGGTAGTGCGCGGCGAGGAAATCCCTAAGCTGGGCAGACGCACCTGCGCGCGCCCGTTGAGCGCAGTGAGCGAATGCACCAGCGCTTCGTGATGGAACAGTTGCGCCCGGTCGTAATCGCTGAATGTCGCACCGGTACGCAAGCGGATACGGTGCGCGCCGGCAGCCGCCTTGGCGAGCAAATCCGGATCGAGCACGACGGTGATCACGCGCCCTTCGAAAAACGCATCCAGATCGTTCTGCAACTGCATGCGCAATTCCGTCGCCGACACCGGCACCTGCTCTTCCGGCGCCATCAGCTCGCGATCCAGTTCCTGCGCAATCTGGATGAAATGCCGCGCCGCTTCGCGCGTGGTCGGGCCATTGCCGGGCATGGGGTCGTCGGGCACGCCGAACAACTGCGCCGAGTAATCGCTGACCGCGCGGGTGCCCAACGATTCCAGCAAGCCGGCCGCAAGGCTCCAGCTGTGCGCCGAATCGATCAGATACGCGCCGATGGGATGATGCGGGTCGGCGTCCTTGGCAATGGCGGCCAGCTCGCGCCGGGTGTCGCCGAAATCCAGTGCTGGGTAGTCGACCTGCGGCAATTCCGGCTGCCCGCGCGCCACGCTGTGCAAAAAAGGTTCCTGCAGCGAGCACGGCCAACTGGCCAGAGCCAGCAGGCGCACACCGCGTACGGCCTTGACCAGGCGCGCATCCAGCGCCGCGTGATGGACGATGTCCGGCGGCCCCTTGCGCGATGGCATCAGCGCCGTCCGGGGCGATCGACGCTGGCCGGCCGCTTGCCCGATCCCTTGCCGCGATTGTTCTGCGCAACGCGGGTGGCGAGCTTTTCGGCAGCGCTAGCCACTTCCACCCGCAGCTTCATGTAATTGGCAACGCGCTCCGGGTCCAGCGTGTCCGCCTCGATTGCCGCCTGCACCGCGCAGCCCGGCTCGGCGATATGCGCGCAATCATTGAAGCGGCACTGCGCCGCCAAGGCTTCCACGTCCGAAAAACCGCCTTCGGCCAGATCTTCTTCGCCGGTTGGCTTGAGCTCGCGCATGCCGGGTGTATCGATCAGACATGCGCCGAAGGGCAACGGAATCAACGCGCGATGCGTAGTGGTGTGGCGGCCGCGCGAATCGTTTTCGCGCACCGCGTTGGTCTTCATCTTCTGCGTACCGAGCAAGGTATTGGTCAAGGTCGATTTTCCCGCACCGGACGAGCCCACCAACACCGCCGTGCGGCCATCGCCCAGCCACGGCCGCAATGCAGCCACGCTCTCTGGATCTTTGGCATTGACCGCGCGCAACGGAATGTTTTGCGCCTCCAGTTCCTCCAGCACCGCCAACGCGTCTTCGGCGTATTCGGTCTGATCAGCCTTGGTCAGCACCACCACCGGCTGCGCACCGCCACCACCGACCAGCAACAGATAGCGCTCGATGCGGCGCGGATTGAAGTCCGCATCCAGCCCGCACACGATGAACACCGTATCGATATTGGCCGCGATCACCTGCTGGTGGTAATGCTCGCCGGCCGCCCCGCGTTTGATCGAAGTACGCCGCGGCAGCAACGCCACGATGCGCTTGCCCTCCATCAACACCCAATCGCCCACCGCCGCCCGCTCATGGCTCGGGAAACGCGGCCGCTGCCACTCCGGCAACGACTCGGCCTTCAGGCTGGCCTCCGGCGTATCGGCCACCACATAGCCGGTACGGTGCTGCTCCACTACCCGCGCCGGCAACGCCTGCGGATGCGCGGCCAAGACCGCCTGCCAGGCAGCCTCTTCAGGCGGCCCCGGCCAGGGCCAGCCGATGGATTGGAGGGTGGGGTAATCGGGGGATGTGTCGCTCATGGGGGGATTCTAGCTGGCTGGCCGCGACGGCTCGTGCAGTCGGGTCCTGCCGGGCGGCTCACGTGCCACTTGACATCGTTACCGATGCAAGCATGTCCGCTTGTCATATTTCCGATACCATGCCAAGTCTCACGCCTACAACCGGCCCGTCGCATGTCCACTGCCCCGCAAAAGCCGCTCGCCATCCGCGAGCGTCTGTCCGAAGTCCGCTACGAAATCCGGGGCGAACTGGCGCGGCGAGCGCGGGAGTTGGAGGCGCAGGGCCGCAAGCTGATCAAGCTCAATATCGGCAACCCGGGTGCGTTTGGGTTCCGTGCGCCGGAGCATCTGCAGCGAGCGATTGCCGACGACATGGGTCGCACCGACCCGTACACCCATCAGCAAGGGCTGCCGGAGGCGCGCGAAGCGGTCGCCAAGGCGTACGCGCGGCGCCAACATCCCGACGCGCATCCGGACCGCATCTTCATCGGTAACGGTGTCAGCGAGCTGATCGATCTGTCGCTGCGTGCGCTACTCAACCCCGGCGACGAAGTGCTGGTGCCCTCGCCCGACTATCCGCTGTGGTCGGCCGCGACCATTCTCAATGACGGCCGCCCGGTGTATTACCGCTGCGCCCCGGAAAACGGCTTCCAGCCGGACCCGGTGGAGATCGAGACGCTGGTGTCCTCGCGCACCCGCGCCATCGTGCTGATCAATCCGAACAACCCCAGCGGCGCCAGTTATTCGCGCGAGCTGTTGGAGCGCATCGTGGCGATTGCCACCAAGCACAACCTGCTGCTGATGGTCGATGAGATCTACGACCAGGTGCTGTACGACGGCGCTGCGTTCGTGCCAGTCGCGCCGCTGGCCGGCGCGCACCCGTGCATCACCTTCAGCGGGCTGAGCAAGGTGCACCGCGCCTGCGGTTGGCGCGTGGGCTGGGCGCTGCTGTCGGGCGACCAGGCGCGCATCAACGACCTGCGCAACGCGATGGACCTGCTCGGCGCGCTGCGCCTGTGCGCCAACGTCCCGGGCCAGTACGCCATTGATGCGGCGGTGAACGGGCCGGACACCATCTCGGCGCTATGCGCGCCTGGCGGGCGTCTGTATGAAACCCGCCGCGCAGTGATCGACGCCTGCGCGGCCAGCGAGCATTTGTCGCTGGTGGTACCGGCCGGTGCGCTTTACGCATTCCCGGCAGTGGTGGGTGCGGCGGCGCGCAACTTCGACGATCACGAGTTCGCACTTGATTTGATAAATGAAGAAGGCGTGCTGGTGGTCCCCGGCTCCAGTTTCAACGTGCCGTATCGCCATCATTTCCGCGTGACCTTGATGCCGGAAGCCAGTGTGATGCGCGATGTGTTTGCGCGCATCGACCGTGCCTTGGCGCGCCGCGCCGAGGCCGTCACCAAGGTGGTTCCACTCAAGCCACGCAGCGTGGCCTGATGGCTGCGCTTGGCACGCCGCTGCGCTATCTGGCGCTCGGCGATTCGTACACCATCGGCGAAGGCGTTGCGCCTGCCCAGCGTTGGCCATTGCAACTGGTCGACGGCTTACGCGCTTACGGTTGGGACGTGGCGCCGCCGCAGATCATCGCCACCGCCGGCTGGACCACCGACGAATTGCAGGCCGGTATCGACACTGCCGCACCGCAAGCCCCGTTCGCGCTGGTGAGCCTGTTGATCGGCGCCAACAACCAATATCGCGGGCGCTCGCTGGATGAGTACTGCCAGCAATTCGATGCGCTGTTGCTGCGTGCAATTGCATTTGCAGGCGGCCATGCCGCACGCGTGTTCGTGCTGTCGATTCCCGATTGGGGGCTGACCCCGTTTGCGCGTGCGCGAGGCCGCGATGCCGCGCTGATCGGCGCGCAGATCGATGCCTTCAACGCAATCGCCGCGGATCGCTGCAGCGCGCATGCCGTGCGCTTTGTCGATATCACCGCCACCAGCCGCGATGGCGGTGATTCCGTAGATATGTTGGTGGACGACGGCGTGCATCCCTCCGGCGCGATGTATGCACGTTGGACAGCACTGGCATTGCCGGCGGCGCGTGATGCGCTCGGGGCGGTTGGATCTGTGGATACGATCGCCTGAGAGTAGCTAACAGACGACTGCGAAGCTGTCAGGCGGGCGTGTCCGCTGCCCGGAATCGGCATTCACTACGCGTGTCCGCTGCGGTTCTTGCGCGGCGCACATCCATCTGATCACTGCTCGCTACGTTTTGTTAGCTCCCTGAGTCGCAGCGTTGTTCGGCGCCCATCTGTGTGATGTCTTCGCGAATGCGGCTCCGAACCTGGCCTGCAGCGTGAGATGCTGCACGCGCTATCTGCCAGCCGTCTTGTGCGTCGCTGCGCAGACGCACGCACCGCAGCCTCTCATCAACACGCGCAATGTGGCCACTCGGCAACAGTGCATCCGCAGCCGCGCATCGCAAGGTGCCATCCGGCCCTACCGCAATCAGCCCGACAGGCCCTAAGCTAGCCGCGCAGCACGCCTGATTGCCAAGGAACGACATTGCACACCACTGCCACCCAACCGATGAGCCGCGCGCAGGCGCTGAAAATTGCAAGCGCGTTTTTGCCGCCGCATCCGCTGGGTAACCGCTACGACTACTACTACACGCAAGCCAAACTGCGCACCGACCCGCTGTACCCCGGCGTGCTGGCCGAGCTGCGCAATACCACTGCGCCGGTGCTGGATCTGGGTTGCGGGCTGGGCCTGCTTGCGCATGCACTGCGCGCCGATGCTCAGGCGTTGGCGTATCACGGTGTGGATGTGGATGCGTCCAAGATCCGCCGCGCGCAGCACATTGCGCAGCGTTCGAACCTGGGCAACACCAAGTTCGACGTGGTCGATCTGAGCGTGGCGTGGCCGCAGCATCAGGGCAGCGTCACCATTCTGGATGTGCTGCAGTATCTGCAGTCGGACATGCAGGCCAGCCTGCTACGTAGCGTGGCGCAGATGCTCACACCCGGCGCAAAGCTGGTGATCCGCAGCGCACTGGGCGATGCCAGCAGCCGCGGTCGCGCCAGCCGCATCACAGACGTGTTGGCGCATCTGAGTGGCTGGATGCAGCGCATGCCGCGCAGCTATCCCACCCGCGACAGTCTGCAAGCGCATCTGGAGGCGGCCGGTCTGCGCGCCACGTTTGCACCGTTGTACGGCAACACGCCATTCAACAATTGGCTGATCGTGGCTGATCGTGGCTGAGCCGCGCTAAGCACTGCGCTACGAGCGACGCGCTACCCTTCGTTAGCAATCGTCGACCAGACATGGAGCGCGAAGAAATTGGCGTGTACAGGCGGTACATGCCGTCACCAACACTGACCACCTTGCAGTGAGCGCGGTCGTTTTCGTGGTTATTCTGAATCCGGCCGTCGCCCCACCAACCCACGTGCCTGCATCGCCTCCAGCACGCCGCGCAGGATGGTGAGGTTGTGGCCATGCGCAGCGCCATCGTGCAGCAACACGATGGCGCCGGGCCGCAGGTCGCGCACGATACGGGCGATGGTGGTGTCCGGCTCGCACCGCACGCCGTCGAAACCGCGCACGCTCCAGGCCACGCGCGTCAGGCCGTGCGCACGCAGCGGCGAGGCGACGAACGGATTGGTCATGCCCACTACCGAGCGGTACAGCCGTGGCGCCTGGCCGGTAATGCAGGCCAGCACGCGCTGCGCCTGGCCGATTTCCTGCGCCATGCGGCGCGGCCCCAGCGCCCAGAACCAAGCCTGCGGATGCGTGTGGCTGTGATTGCCGATGCCATGCCCGCGGCGCACCATCTCGCGCACCAGCTCGGGCCGCTGCTCGGCACGTGCGCCGACCACGAAAAACGTGGCCTTGGCGTCGTACGCATCCAACAGGTCGAGGATGGCCGGGGTGTCGTCGGACGGGCCGTCATCGATCGTCAGCCAGACATGCGGCATGCGACCGGGTAACCGCGCGAGCACCGGCGCATACAGCCGCGCGCGCGGTAGGAACACCGGCACCACGAACAGCGCATGCGACAGCAGCAGCGCAAACAGCCCCCAGGCCCAGCCCAGGTGCCACCACAGCACCGCCACCGCTGCCTGCGAGAGGGCCAACAGGCCTACCCAGCGGTGCGGGTGCGAAGGGGTGCGATACAGCGTTTCCGGCGTGGTCATGCCGCATGATGCCATGCGGCGTAGAATGAACGCCCTCTACGCCCCCACCGAAGTGCCGCCATGTCCCTCGATCCCGCCCTGCGTTCCCGTATCGATACGCTGCTGCAATCCAGCCGCGTGGTGCTCTTCATGAAAGGCCAGCCCGGCATGCCGCAATGCGGTTTTTCTGCCAAGGCAGTCGGCGTGCTGGACGGTCTAGGCATCGACTATGCCCACGTCAACGTGCTGGCCGACCAGGAAATCCGCGAGGGCATCAAGGCCTATGGCGACTGGCCGACCATTCCTCAGCTGTACGTGGACGGCGAGCTGATCGGCGGCAGCGACATCATCCTGCAGATGGCCGATAGCGGCGAGCTGAGCAGCATGCTCGGCCTGCAGGCGCCCGACCGCAGCCCGCCCAAGATCACAATTACCCCGGCCGCAGTCGAGATGCTCAAGGGTGCGCTGGCTGACGCGCCGGATGCCTCGTTGACGCTGTCCATTGATGCCAACTTCCAGCCCAATTTCCAACTGGCACCGACCAATCCGAACGCCATTGCCGCTGAATCCAACGGTCTGCGCGTGCAGTTCGACCTGGCCAGCGCGCGCCGCGCCGACGGCATCACCATCGATTGGGTGGACGATATCCGCGGCCGTGGCTTGGCCATCGACAACCCCAATGCGCCCAAGCCGGTGCAGGAGCTGTCGGTGCGCGATGCCGACGACCGCCTCAAGGCCGGCAGCATCACCCTGGTGGACGTGCGCCCGGCCGACGAGCGTGCGCTGGCTGCCGTGGCTGCGCCGTTCCGCACCCTGGATGCGCACGAGCGTGCCGCGATCGAACAACTGCCCAAGGACACCCCGCTGGCGTTCCTGTGCCACCGCGGCGGCCGTAGCCTGCAGGCGGCCGAACATTTCCGCAGCCTGGGCTTTACCAACGTCTACAACGTCACCGGCGGCATCGATGCGTGGTCGGACGAAGTGGACAACGGTGTGGCGAAATACTGAGCAACACCGAGCGGCGGCCGCACATGTAGAGTGCAGCGCTCGCGTCACCCGTGTGCCCACGGCTTGCACAGATGTAAGCTTCCCTGGCACACCGCATACCGAAACGGGCGCTCCTTGGAGCGTCCGTTTTTTTTCATGGATCAACCTGCACAAGGACACAGCTGCAATGCACACCCGCCTGCTCTCTCTCGCCCTGGCCGCGCTGTTGCCGCTGGCCGCACACGCTGCAGAACCGTCGCGCGCGGTACTGCTGGTGCAGACCTATGACAACCAGCCAACCGACGATCCGCTGGAATACGTCCCGGTCTGGCTCGGCAAAGGCGTGGCAGAGGAATCGACCCTGCCCAAGGCGCTGCTGAGCCAGCCGCTGCAGGTCTTCAACGCAGGCGTTTCCACCGGCAACGTGCGGCTTGCGGCGCTGACGGTGGACGACAACAGCATGTGTGGCGGCACCGCCAAGCTGCGCATCAAGGCAACCCCACGCTGTCCAATTCGCCATTACTGTCGACGGTGGATATAAACCCCGGCAAGCGCTTCGCCGGCCGGGCAGCAACTACCAGCGAACAGACCGAGTTGTTTGCTCAGGTGAGCAATACCGCCCAGCTACGCCAGAGCGTCAAACCGGGCGCACTGACGCAGGCACTGGCGGCGTTCAATGCCGACCACGCACAGGATCTGGCGGCGCTGCAGATCATCACCGACGCGCAGCAACCGCAGCGGCGCGTGGCCGTGCTGACCTCCAACCACCCGATCAAGACCGGCAACGCAGAGAACCCGACCGGCGTGCTGGTCGTGCTTGCGATCTTCGAACATGACGGCGGCCGCTGGCAGTTCCGCAAGGGCCACGCTGCGAGTGGCTGCGACGATTGCGAAGACCTGCCGCTGCGCACGCATCTGTTGCAGTTCGGCGATATCGACGGCAACGGCACGCTCGATTTCGTGCTGTCGGAAAGCGGCTATGAAAGTTACGGGTTCTCTCTGCTGCTCGGCGAAGGCGCAACATGGCGTTCGCAAGCATTGCCGGGCGGCTGCTGATCGGTTTTAGGTACATGCGCGATCGCTGTTGCGGCATCGCGCGTGGCACACCTCCCCCTTCTGCAATGCATGCGCGTGTTCGACGATAACGCAGCCGTTGCAGACGCTGCACGACAGACCTCAACCGCCGTCATGCAACTCACCGATGCCGGTCTTCAACCAGCAAACCCGCCTTCATCCAGAATCTGCTGTTCTTCTGCCCTGGTCTCACGTCCCAGCACCGCATTACGGTGTGGAAACCGGCCAAAGCGCTGAATGATGCGCTGATGCTCCAGCGCCGAGTTAGTACTCTCGGTATCGCCCAGTGCAGTGATCAGCTGCACCGCACGCGCCTGCTCATCGACGTCTTCGGCATGCCCGAATGGCAGATAGAAAAACAAGCGTAATTGCGCCGACACCTGTTGATCGAAGCCGCTGGCGAGCGCTTGCTTTGCATGCCGCAACGCCAGGCCGTCAGTGGCATAGGCATGCGCGCTGCCGCGAAAGGCATTGCGCGGAAATTGATCAAGCAGGATCAGCAAAGCCAGCGCATCTTCAGCGCGCGCCATCCACTGCGTGTATTCGCCACGCGCCGCGGCAAAATGCTGCTCGCTGAAATGCTGGCGAACATTGGCATCGAACGCGTCGTTGTGCGTGAACCAGCGAGCCGAGCCGGCCAGTTCCCAGAAAGCCAGCACCACATCGGCCTGCTTGTTGCGCTCTGTTTTGGCAATCATCGGCATTCCCCTGACGAATTCTGCGTAGCATGCACTGGCGCGTGTGATGAGGCCGCCGCTCACGACGTTCCGCACTTGGCAAGCACGCCGCCGACGGCTAGGTTTGCCGCTGACGTTTTCGTTTCACCGGGGAATCCATGCGTTCCATTCTGTTCGCCGCGCTGGGCGCGGCGGTGCTGTGCGGGCCTGCGTCTGCGGCGTCGACCACATCGCGCTTCGTGCAAGACCCCTACCCCAGCACCTACCGCGCGCTTGCGTCCGGTCCGGTGCTGATCCAGCACGCCACCGTACTCACCGGCACCGGCGAGCGCTTGGACGATGCCGACGTGCTGCTGCGCGACGGCAAGGTGGCTGCGGTCGGCAAGGCGCTCGAGGCGCCCGCGGATGTGCGTCGCATCGACGGCACCGGCAAGTGGGTGACTCCCGGCATCATCGATGTGCACTCACATCTGGGCGTGTACCCCAGCCCGGGCGTCAGCGCGCACAGCGATGGCAACGAGATGACCGCACCGGTCACGCCCAACGTGTGGGCAGAGCATTCGATCTGGCCGCAGGACCCCGGCTTCGGCACCGCGTTGGCCGGTGGCATCACCTCGCTGCAGATCCTGCCAGGCTCGGCCAATCTGATTGGCGGGCGCGGCGTCACGCTCAAGAACGTGGCATCCACTACCTACCAAGGCATGAAATTCCCGGGCGCACCGTGGGGCCTGAAAATGGCCTGCGGCGAAAATCCCAAACGGGTGTATGGCGAGAAAGGTGGCCCCGGCACTCGGATGGGCAACGTGGCCGGCTACCGCGCTGCGTTTATCGATGCAGCCGAGTACTTGCAGAAGAACGCACCGAAAAAGAAGGACGCCAAGAAGCGTCATTGGTGGAGCAGCGGCGGCGACAACGACAGCAGCGGCGATGCCCGCGGCAAGCGCGATCTCAAGCTCGACACCTTGGCCGGCGCCATCAACGGCGATATCCGCGTGCATATCCACTGCTACCGCGCCGATGAAATGGCGACCATGCTGGATCTGTCCAAGGAATTCGGCTTCCACATCGCCGCCTTCCATCACGGCGTGGAGGCCTACAAGCTGGCCGACCGCCTGGCGCAGGAAAACATCTGCGGGGCACTGTGGGCCGATTGGTGGGGCTTCAAGATGGAAGCCTTCGACGGCATCCAGGAAAACATCGCACTGGTTGATCGCCCGGCCAACAGCTGCGCCATCGTGCATTCGGACTCGGAAGAAGGCATCCAGCGGCTCAACCAGGAAGCTGCCAAGGTGATCGCCAACGCGCGCCGCAGCGGCATGGAAATCCCGCCCGAACGTGCCATCCGCTGGCTCACCAGCAATGCCGCCAAGGCGCTCGGCATCGAACAGCAGACTGGCGCGTTGGAGCCGGGCAAGATGGGCGATGTGGTGGTGTGGAACGGCAACCCTTTCAGCTCGTATGCGCTGGCCGAGCAGGTGTATATCGACGGCGCGCAGGTTTACGACCGGCATCACCGCGCACTGCAGCCGGTGTCGGATTTCATGCTCGGCCAGGAGGTGGCACGATGAGCCGCGAAACTGCTGTGCGCCCGCGTTTGCGCGCGATCGTGGCGTTGATTACCGCCGCGCTGGCGTTTCCCGCGTTCGGCCAGCAGGTGTTGATTCGCGGCGCCACCGTGCACACCGCCACCGCGCAGGGCACGCTGCAGAACACCGACGTGCTGGTGCAGGGCGGCGTGATCCGCGCCATCGGCCGCAACTTGGCGGCACCTAGCGATGGCCGTGTGGTCGAGGCAAAAGGCCGCCCGCTGACGCCGGCCTTGTTCGGCGGCATCACCGAGATCGGCATCGAAGAAGTGTCCGGCGAAGAGACCACGGTAGACAGCGGCGTCAAATTGGCCGACCAACCGATGCGCCCGGAATTCGACGTCACCCTGGCCTACAACCCCGAATCGGTATTGGTGCCGGTGGCGCGTGTGGAAGGCATTGGTTTTACCGCGTTGGGTGCGACCACCAGCGGTGCGTTTATCGCTGGCCAGGGCGGCATCGTACGGCTGGATGGCAGCCCGGATCCGTTAGGCCCGCATGCGCTGTTCCTCCGCATCGGCGCGGCGGCATCCGACCTCACCGGCAGCTCGCGTGCGGCGCAGTGGATGCTGCTCGATCAACTGGTCGCCGAGGCGCGTGGACGCATCCCGGCAGACTCACCGCACGCATTGCTGACCCCGGTCGGCCGCGGCGTCCTTGCGAAGTATCTGGCCGGCCAGGGCCGCATCGTGGTGCAGGTGGAACGCGCCGCCGACATCCGCCAGTTATTGCGCTGGGCGCAGCGTGAGAAGGTGCGCATCGCAATTGCCGGTGGCGCCGAAGCCTGGAAGCTCGCGCCACAACTGGCGCAGGCCAAGGTGCCAGTGCTGGTGGATGCATTGGCGGATCTGCCATCCACTTTCGACCAGATTGGCGCAACGCTGGAAAACGCCGCACGTCTGCGTGCCGCCGGTGTGGAGGTCAGCTTTACCCAGAACGGCGATGCCTCGCACAACGCACGCAAGCTGCGCCAGCTGGCAGGCAACGCGGTCGCCAACGGCTTGCCGTGGGAAGCTGGCCTGGCCGGTGTGACCCGCGTGCCAGCGGACATCTTCGGCGTGGGCGATCGCATCGGCAGCATTGCGGTGGGCAAGCAGGCCGATCTAGTGCTGTGGGAAGGCGACCCGCTGGATGTTGCCCACTACGCCGAACAGGTCTGGCTTGGCGGTCGCGACATGCCGATGCGCTCGCGCCAGAGCGAGCTGCGCGACCGCTACATGCAGCAAGCCGGCCCGCTGCCGCGTGCCTATCTGAAGTAAGGGCCTGCGGCGTGCCCTGTGTACGCTGGGCTCGTCAGAATCGCGCTTCATCATTGATATGCCGGCGCCCAGTGCGTGCAGGCACACTGCTTCACGGCTCCGCTGCCGTTTCAGCGGAACGCGCTCGCCAAGGATTGCTCATGCGCCTGCCACATACCCTGCTGTCGTCGCTATTCGCGGTATCGCTACCGTTGCTGCCGCTATCGGCCCGTGCCCAATCGGGATGGATCAACCAGCAGGGCGAGGCGATTGCGGATTCGCCCAGCCGCAAGATGGTCCAGGGACTCGGCGCCAGCCTGCTGCTGACCTCGGATGCCGACTGGGCGGCAAAGTGGAACACGCCCAGCGACACCACGCCGCACTTCAGCGAAGTGGATCATGTCAGCGCCGGTGATTCGCTGTTCCCGCTGATGTTTCTCTCCAATCCTGGCCTGGATGCGCAGCAGCGCGCCGATGTGGTATGCAGCATCCGGGTGATCGACCCCACCGAACATGCCGAGCAAAACGCAGTTGATGCACCGTGCCTACAAGGATCAATCAGCGGTAATCCGCGCAATGTTTTCCTCGCACACGTCGGTATGACCGCACGGGCCGAGGCGAGCGCGCCGCCGGGCCGTTGGCAGGTGCAAGGTTACGTTCACCGACCGCCACCGTAGCATCAGCATCCCGCCCAGCACCACCTATACGCAGGGCCGCCAACGCAGGCGTGCAAAAGCGCGATGAGCCGTCTTTCGATGCGTGTCCGCACGCTCTACCTGCTGCTGGCGTTCGCCGTGTTGGCCATCGAAGTGGCGATCGGCGCCGGCAAACTTGGCGGTCTGTGGGTGCGCGGCAGCCTGGGCGATGTGCTGGCGGTGATCCCGGTCTACTGCGGGCTGCGTGGATTGCTGGCGCTGTCACCACGCTGGGCCTGCGTGCTGGCCGTGGCTACCGGGTGCTTGATCGAGGGCCTGCAGGCGATCCACCTGGCCGACCGCCTGGGGCTGCGCCCTGGCAGCGCGGGCTACATTGCGCTCGGCAATACCGCCACCCTGTACGATCTGTTGATGTACTTGATCGGCGGTAGCCTGGCGTACACAAGCGATGTGATGTCATGGTGTGCTACCACGTCTTGCCGGCGGCGTTCGCTGCAGTGATGTAGCCCATCAGGCCTATCGCATGTTTTCGGTTTCATTCCTGGCACCGCTCGGCAGCCGCGGCGTCTCGCCCTGGCAGATGCCACGTGCCCACATCGCCACTGCACGCCCGTGAGCTCGCTCTTCCAAGGTGGCGGCTTACGTTCGATTGATCGCGACGTATTGCGTCAGGCACCCGCCAATCTTCAGCGCGGAATGGAGGCGGTGGGCGGGCGTCTGATTCTCACCGCCGATGCGCTGCTGTTTCAGCCACATGCGTTCAATGTGCAGACCCAGTCGCTGAGCGTACCTCTGCAGCAGATCGTGGCGATGCAGCCCTGCTGGACGCGCCTATTCGGCTTGCTGCCGGTCGCGCCCACATCGTTGGCGGTGCGGTTGGGCGACGGAAACGAATATCGCTTCGCGATCGGCAAGCGCACGCAATGGATGGCTGACATCGCCTCGGTGCGGGATGCGTTGCGCTGAGCGGTGTCATGAAACCGGCGCGTCACAGGAACAATCAGCAAAGCGACCGTCACCACCGCCAGCCGGGAGCGGCCGGTGCTCGGTGCGGCAGTACAGCGCGTGCACTTCGATTGCCGCGCACTATGCACTCCTATCTGGCAATGGCTCGCTATGTTTTTGGTGGCCTCTCCAACTGCGTGTACGACTTGTCCCAGTTGCAGTTGCGCAACGTACAATCGGTCAGCGATGCCCGCATTGGGCCAACCCCTCCAACCTTGATTGCTGGAATTTCGAACAGTGCGCACGTTCTCTGTCTCCGACGCTCGCCTAGCATTGCGCGCATGCATCGCAACGATGTCCTGCTTCCGCACGGTAACCACCATGCCGCGTAATCGCCTGCGCAGCTTTGCCTGCACGCTATTGCTCTATGCCGGCGTCAGCGCACCTGCGCTGGCCGAATTCGGAGTCACGCGCAGCGGCGACCGCGTGATCGTCGACAGCGGCGCCGAGCTGGTGTTTTCGGTCAATGCAAATAATGGCGATATCGTGTCGATGCGCTACCGCGACAACGAACTGCAGACAACCGAATCGAAGGGCTCGCACATCGCATCGGGGCTCGGCAATGCCAGCGTGGACGCACGCGTCGTCGGTGGAACGGTTGTAGTGTCGGCAAAGGCCGGCGATCTGATCCAGTACTACATCGTGCGCAAGGGCCGCAACGCGATCTACATGGCCACCTATGCGCCAACTTTGCTGCCGATAGGCGAATTGCGCTTCGTCGCCCGCTTGAATGTATCCAAGTTACCGAATGCGCAGCAGGAACCAGATTCCAACGTCGGCACAGCGATCGAAGGCAAGGATGTCTTTCTGCTGCCGGATGGGCGCACCAGTTCCAAATTCTATTCCGCACGTCGAATGATGGATGACCAGGTGCATGGCGTCAGCGGCTCCGGCGTTGCCGTGTTTATGCTGATGGGCAACCGCGAGCACAGCGCGGGCGGGCCATTCTTCAAGGACATCGCCACGCAAAAGACCAGCGTGACACATGAGCTCTACAACTACATGTATTCCGACCACACCCAGACCGAAGCGTTTCGTGGCGGCCTGCATGGCGTGTACGGGCTGTTGTTCACCGATGGCGGCGTGCCGCCCAATGCGCAGCTCAATACCGATTTCGTCGATGCCACGTTAGGCCTGAGCGGCTATCTGCCAGCGAGCGGGCGCGGTGGAGTAAGTGGGCGCGTGAGCGGCGTGCTGCCCGGCCAGCCTGCCGTCATCGGCTTGCGTAACGCGCAGGCGCAATACTGGGCTACCGCTAATGGCAGCGGCGATTATCAGGTTGCCGGTGTGCGCCCAGGGCGCTATCGCATGACGCTCTACCAAAACGAACTGGAAGTGACGCAGGGCGATATCGATATCTTCGCCAATGCCACCGCACAAGCCACACTGCAGGCGGTCGCCTTACCCGGCACATTGAAATGGCAGATCGGCATTCCTGATGGCACACCGGCGGGGTTTCTGCACGCGGACTTGTTACCGCATGCGCACCCTTCCGATGCGCGCATGCGCTGGTCTCCGGCGACCTACACCGTCGGGTCGAGCAGCCTAAGCAGCTTCCCGGCGGTGCAGTGGCGCGGCATCAATACCCCTAGCCGGATCGACTTCAGCCTGGCCGCCACCGAGGTACGCGGCTATCGCCTGCGCATCTTCGTGCCCTTGGCACAGGTCAGCGCACGCCCACAAATCAGCGTGAATGACCACTGGAACGGCCCGGTGCCTGCTGCCCCCACGCAACCAAAGACACGCGGTATCACGCGCGGCACGACGCGCGGCAACAACACCCTGTACGAAGTGGACATTCCCGCATCTGCCTTGCAGGCCGGCAGCAACCGCATCGAGATCGGCATTGCCTCCGGCTCCCCGGACAACGGCTACCTCAGCCCGGCAATCGTGTTCGACAGCATCCAGCTGGTCGCGTTGTGACAGCGACCGGCAACACGACCGTGCATTAGCCAGGCAATGTGCTGCTGATGCGCTGCATCGGTATGCAGTGCTTGACCATTGCCAAGTTCTCCGAGCCAGCATCGCACCACAGCGACGCTTGTTGGCAACTCCAAATCACCACGCGCCATGCACCTCGCTTGATGACGCGCGCTGCATGGCACTTGGCCGAATCAAGAAAAAAATGCTATTCGCATGTCATGCCCGCGGTGCAGGCCCGCACATTAGGGAAACTCTGAACAACTCCCCTTGATCCTGCGACAATCACACAGACGCAACGGACAACGACGATGCAACTGACCTTCGGCGATGCGGAGTACAACGGCAAGCGCAAGCGGACGCGGCGTGAGGT
>NZ_JSBW02000053.1 GCF_000772705.2 Xanthomonas vasicola | reverse complement strand
GCCAAACTGAAATAGGTTTTGCCGCCCGCGCTAAACGTATCAGCGGAGGTAGCAGGCCCCATAGCACAGCCAGCATTGCAACTTGCACCATTACCCAATGCTGACCAACCGGATGTTGACGACGGCCGAGAAGCACACGTCGCGCCTTCCACATACAAGCGCGTCCTCGTTTCATAACGAGGCCCAGGCGAATCGCATGGCGTGACATAAGCCTCATACGACGAGCCAGCATTTTTAACGACACCCGGACACCAACCAGATGAGCCAGAGTTACTCTTGGCCGCTTGTGCAGCCGCCACAACACTTGCAGCAGCGTATGCCGCCCCCTGGTCAGGACACTGTGAGGTAATGACAGCAGTGCTAGTAGAACAGGTCATATCCTGCGCAACCACTTCTGACACACCAAAAATAGAGCAGAGGAAAACACATAACCACAATGCGCGAAAAATCACGTGTCCAATCCCTTGACCGCAGCCCAACCGCACAGGGCGCCCATGAATGCACAGAACAGTAGAACGATCATCGTGACCCCCTGAAAGAGAGAGGGCGACACCGAAGCGCCGCCCTGCCCTCACCACCATTAGCCGAAGAAGCCGGCCACCTTCTTTGCACCCCACTTGGTGAAGCCAACCAGCGCGATCAGCGCGGCAGCACCCACAACAGCGGTCACGGCATCAGCCGCACTCAGACCCGACAGAATGTCACCCATGTTTTCTCTCCTCGTTGATTGATTAATTTACCGGTCATTGAACATGCCCGCGACGCTGCCGGCGAGGCGTCCCAGGACGAACCACACGATCACCACACCGCAGCAGCCGGTGGACCACGCTACGGCGTCCTCCTTGCTGGGCATTGCGAACGCTTCTTGCACCAGCGCATACACGCTGTATTCGCTACCCGTAACCAGCACGTAACCACTGCACTCGCCGACCGATTGGCCGGTAGGCACCAACGTGCCATCAGCTTGCAAGGCTACGCACACGGCCATGGCTTAAGCCGCCACGCGTGCATGCGCTTTGACAGCGCGCAACACATGAAACTTGCTGTAATTGATCGCACCCTTGTTGACCGTCACCATGGCTTCCAAATCAAGCTCGTATTCGCCGGGCTGATAGGCGGCCTGACCCTTCTCCAAACGCACATCAAGCGGATACGCGAACCCGCCTGCTTCCAGCTTGGCCTTCTGCTTGCGCGTGGTGTATTCCCGATCCTTGCCGTCGTCATCCTTGAACGTGCCGCCACGCTCATCGACTTCGGCGCTCAATACAGTGACTTTGATTCCGCTCATGGTGTAACCCTTTTTAGGTTTGATTGATCCCGACGATCCGGGTGATTTGATTGACCACATTTGCTGTTACACACGTCGGTGGCCATAACGACGTGCAGCGAATTTCATTAGGCGCAATCGGGAAATAGCTCATCCAATTGATTGGAGATGCGTATCTCTAAATCGAGCTGATGCAGGTTCTTGAAGCGGCCAGGCACGCCGTCGTGGCTCAGGTAGCGCTGCAGGACGGACACGGCGTATTCGGGGCTGCGGCTATTCAACGCGTTCCAGAGGACGCGGAGCGCTGTACCGGCTTGGGTGTCGATGAAATCGATCATGGCCTTGACGGATGGATTGACCATGCGTTCCTTCAATTCCAGCCTGGTCAGCTCACCAATGACCAGGTCAGCGAGGACGGTGTAGGCACTGGCGAAATACTTGCCAGGATCGACAAGCGCGCCCAGCGGCAGATCGATGCGCTTGGCGTACAGACGCAATTCGCAGCGTGTCCAATCGCTCTCTGGGTCGCCGAGCTGCTTACCCTTCTCGTAGATACACAGCTCTTTGTGGCCTTTCTGGCCGACGTAGAAGCTGCATCCCTTGTCGTTGCCCTCGTCGCTGATGTGCTTCGCGTGCGGAGGACGGCCGTTCATGGTGAAGGCGCCATCGTGGTAGGCGTCGCGGAACTGCTGCACGTCGAACCACTTGCCGGTGTGGTCATCAATGGCGATATCGACACGCGTGAGGTGTGCACCCAGATCCTGTGCGATGCGTTCTGCATACGGCCAGCTGGGGACGTTGCTGCACCCCTGCCCTGTCAGACTGATGCATACCTCGCCAGTGTCAGCAACACCGATGCGGCCGCACACGCTGGAAGTCTCATCAATCAGCATGGCGCTACGCTGATAGTTGAAGTTCCACAAGCGCTGCTGCAGGGGTCCGACAACGATGCTGCCGGAGGTGCCGAAGACGTAGGCCACCATCTGCTGGGCGTTCATGCGCTTGAAGAAGTTGACCGCCTTGTCGCTGTCAAAGACCAAGGTGCAGAAGTCGATGATCGGCTTCGATAGCCCTTCGAGGGTCTGAGACTTTTGGCCCGTGTTACTGCTCGGGCCAACCGGGTGCGCCGGGCGATTGCACAGCTGCGCCGGTGAAAAGGGTAGGCAGGAAGCGACCAACACCGTCACAGCGCCACCGCCGAGGTGTTGCCGATCAGCTGGATGCGCTGCTCGATCATCGCCTCATAGGTTTCGACCAGGTCGGCATTGCCGCACTGACGCGACCAGCTGACCAGGTCAAACAGGGTGTGCAACTTCATGCCGGGGATTTCGAACAGGTCAGTCATGACCAACCCCGCTGAAATAGGCGATCAGACCGGCAGGCGTCAG
>NZ_JSBW02000052.1 GCF_000772705.2 Xanthomonas vasicola | reverse complement strand
AACACCTCACGCCGCGTCCGCTTGCGCTTGCCGTTGTACTCCGCATCGCCGAAGGTCAGTTGCATCGTCGTTGTCCGTTGCGTCTGTGTGATTGTCGCAGGATCAAGGGGAGTTGTTCAGAGTTTCCTTAACATGCATGCCGCGCCGGAGCGTGCTCCAGTGCGCGCAGTCCGTGACATGCTGCCAAGTCTGCGTAACCCATAGCCGGTGTTGCGGTGGCACGGTTGGATCTGCACCCGGATGTCCTCGTCTTGGAAAAGTTTGCAACCGCCGGTAAAGCGGTGACGTCAGCCTGGCTTCAAAAGATCCCCAACCACATGTAGTGCTGCACGATAGGCAGAATGACGGCCGCCGTGCTCAGCACCATCGCGCCGGGACTGAACATGCAGCGGTACAACAGCGGTGCCCGGTGGCGCCACGTCTGTGCGCATCGCGTTCCAGCATGGGGCAAGTGACGCGTGGCAGGATGCGCTGGGATTGATAGTTGAGCACCGCCATGCCTGCGCACAGCGTCAGAACCGATGCCCACGCGCCCGCCTGCAGGTGTTTCAGCAGTAGTGTGCTGCTGCACACCAGCACCGAGGTCAGCGTGGTGATGTGCATGAAACGACGGGCCGCCGTGGCCTCGCTGGCGGTTTGTGCGAAGCGCAGCTGGTACCAATACGGCCAGTAGGTGCCGATCCCGGCAACCAGCACCGCTCACGCAGCGAACAGTGCCGGCATGCCGAGCCAGAGGCTGAGCGCGCCAGCGCCGCCGCCCCGCCAAGCGCCGAGCCGCTCTGCCCGCTCGCGCCTAATTTGCCCGCGCCTCCGATGCCCGTCAGCACAACGGCCGCGCCAGCCGTGCCCGGCGCGCCCAACAGGGTGGCCGAGCTCACTGTGCTGGCGAAAGCTGCGCTGGGTGCGCTGCCGCGTGCGAAGTCGCCGAAGCGGCGCAGCAGCTCGCTGCGCACGCTGGCCCGTGCGCGCGACAGGCGTTTACGCACTGCCGCGTCGCTGAGTCCGAGCAGAGGCGCAACCTGCTGCGAGCTCTGGCCTTCGCGGTAGTACAGCAGCAGCGTTTTTGCGGCTTTCTTCGGGCAATGCAGAAATGATGTCGAGCGCGGCGATCTCTTCTTCCACCTGCAACAGTTGGTCGGTAGGCGAGGGCGCAGGGTTGGCGGCCATCGTGATGGCAAGGTCTGCCGCCTCGCCGCTGAGCGCACGATGACGGTTGGCGCAGCCAGTCGCGCGCCAGGTTGCGGGTGATCTGCCGAAGCCAGGGGAGAAAGCTTGCCGGCTGATGCAGCTGCGCCAGCTGCTGCCAGGCACGCAGGAAGGCCTCCTTGGCGATGTCTTCGCTGGCCGCGAGGTCGCGGGTGATCGCCAGTGCGATCGCGGTCACCGTGTTCTGGCAGGCAAATACGATGCGCCCGTACGCCTGCTGGCAGCCAGCCGCGGCATTGGGCAGTTCGCGTCGCAACATCAGATCCAGCGTGTGGGCGTTCATCGGCCCAATCCATGTCCTGTCGCCAGCATGACGCATGCCGGCAATGGATGTGACCGCGATGATCAGGGCGCCGCTCGTCGCGCCACCGGCCGGTCGCGCGGGCTAGCCGCGCTCAGCGCGCCGGCTGGATCCGCACGCGCATCTGTTCGTCGTCTGCGGCCGGTGGGGCGGCATCTTGGGTTGGCGCTTGCTGCGATGCCGGTTGTGCCGCCGGTGCCGGCGCGCTGCGATGGCGCATCACCACCACCATGGCTACGGCGCCGATCACCAGCAGCAACACCAGGCGGATGCGCCAGGCCCAGCTACGCGCGCTGGAGCTGGAGCCGTTCTCGCCCTCGCGGAAGGTGTATTCCACATTCGGTAGGTCGCGGCGGGTGGTGTCCAGCAGGCGGGCGTCACGCAACAGTTCGCGCGCACGTGGCTGATCGTTGGCATGCACGATCCAGACGGTGGGCTGCGCCTGGGCGTTGCTCTGTTCCAGGTAGCTGAACTGGCCGCCGCGCTTGCTCTGGTATGAGCGGCCATTGCTGAGGCGGATCTCGATGCCCGCATCGCGCAAGAGATTGGCCACGCCTTCGGCGGTTTCGATACGTTGACTGCTGAAGATCTTGCGCATGGTGGAAAACACCGTTGGGTCCGGAACAGATGGCGCCACTGCGGCGCCGGTTCAAGATGAAACATCAGGATGCGAGTGGTGCAGTCGGGTGACCGCGGACGCAGGGCGAGCCAGGATGCCAGCTTGCGGCGTCTGCGGTGCGCTGGGAAAGGTGCTTGGCTGCCTCAGCGCGGCCCGCGTGCGAACTGGCAATCGAACAGCGTGCGGTGCTGCCGCGCTTGCAGGCCTACTCCTTGGCCGGCACGGCAATCGCGCTGCCGTCAGGCACCACTCGGATCAGGCCTTCCTGCGTGGTGCTGGCCACCAGCACGCCGTCGCGGGTGAAGAACTGCCCGCGCGCCAGACCGCGTGAACCTTGCGCGGTGGGGCTGTCGAGCGAATACAGCAGCCAGTCGTCGGTGCGGAACGGGCGATGGAACCACAGTGCATGATCGAGCGAGGCCATCTGCACGTTCGGCGTGTAATAGCTGATGCCGTGCGGAAATGTCGAGGTGCCCAGCAACTGGAAATCCGAGGCATATGCCAGCAGCGCGCGATGCAGGCCCACATCGTCGCCGATGGGATTGCTCAAGCGCAGCCACATCTGCTGAAACGGCGGGCGCTTGGGGGGCTTGAGTTCATCGCGCGGAAACACATGGCGAAACTCGAACGGGCCGCCGCGCGAGAGCCAGCGCTGCACCTTGGCCGGCAGCTTGGCCAACACTTCCGGTGCCAGCGGTGCGGCCGGTTCGATGTCTTCCGGCGGCGGCACCACCGGCATCGCCGACTGATGCTCGGCACCGTCTTCGTGCTCTTGAAACGAGGCCGCGCAGAAAAAGATCACCTTGCCGTGCTGGATTGCCGTGATCCGGCGTACCGAGAAGCTGCCGCCATCGCGGGTGCGGTCGACGTCGTAAACGATGGGGTGGTCGATATTGCCGGCACGCAGGAAATACGCGTGCAGCGAATGCGCCTGACGGCCGTTTTCCACCGTCGCCTGTGCTGCCGATAACGCCTGGCCCAGCACCTGACCACCGAACACGTATTTGGTGCCGATGTCGCGGCTCTGGCCACGAAACAGGTTGTCCTCCAGACGCTCCAGCGACAGCAGGCTGATCAGTTCGGAGACGACGGGTTCGGCGGTGGCGGACAAGGGGCTGGCCTGGGCGTGCGACGGACCGCGAGTATACCGGCCCACCCAATGGGCGCCGCGACGGCGGAGCTCAGGCCTTCTGCAGGCGCGCCACCAGACCATGCAGCGCGGTCTGCGCATCTGGCGCGTACCAGCCATCGATAAAGCGCTCCAGCTGGATCAACTCTGGCGCCAATGCCGCGCGCAGGTCTGCGCGCGCAATCGCACGCGTGGTCAGCATCGGCTGGCGCGGCAGCTGTTGCAGCTCCTGCAGCCATGCCACCGCACGCGCGGTCACCAACTCGCCATCGACCAGCTCGTCCACCAGGCCGATCTTGACCGCCTGTTCGGCCGGTAGCAGTTGCCCGGAGATCAGCAGGCGCTCGGCGCGGTGCGCCCCGACCACGCGGCGCAACAGACGCTGGATGCCTTCCGGCGCGGCCAGGCCTACCTGTACTTCGTTGAGGCCGATCCCATAGGGTTTGGCGGTGTCGGCACTGCGCGCCATCACCCGGTAGTCGCAGCACAGCGCCAGCACGCAGCCGCCGGCCGGCGCATGCCCGCCGATGGCCGCCACCACCGGCACGCGGCTGTTGGCCAGCGCCCGCGCGGCATCGAAGAACGCAGTCCAAGTGGCCAGCAGCGCGGCGCGTTCGGTGCCGTGCGCCAGCAGATACGGCACATCCATGCCGCCGGAAAAGATCCGCTCGCTACCCGACAGCACGATGCCATCGACCTGCTCGCCCGCCTGCTGCACCGCGGCGCTCAGCGCCTGGCACAACGCGCTGTCCAGCGCATTGACCGGCGGACGCGCCAGACGGATTTCGCGAAGACGGCCATGGTCTAAGATCTGGATGCTCATTCGGGGCTCCTGGAGGTCGGGTCATGATAGACGGCAGTCGAAGCAGGCGGGTTAGGTGTGGTGGCATGGTGTTTGCGGCATTGGCGCTGGTGGCAGGTGCAGGCGCGTCGGCCCAATGCCTGCCCGAATTCAAGAATGGCTGGATCCGCATCCCGCCTCCCGGTGGCATGGGCATGGCAGCCGGTTTCGGCCAGTTTCATAACGGCTGTCCGCAGCCACTGAAGATCACTGCAGCGAAAAGCAGTGTGTTTGCCGATGTGTCCCTGCACGAAACCACGCAGACCAATGGCGTCAGTCGCATGCGTGCGGTTCCGGAGCTGGCATTACCGGCCGGCAAGTCGGTGCCGCTGGCGCCGGGCGGCCTGCATCTGATGTTGATGGACGCGACTGCGCCGCTGCAGGAAGGTGCGCAGGTGCCGGTGAGTTTCACCTTGCAGGACGGTCGCGAAATCAAGGCCACGTTGGAAGCACGTAAGCGCGCGCCCGGGTCCTGATGGTTTGACGCTGTCGCGCAACACACCTGCATGCAACCAAAAACGGCGGCTCCCGAAAGAGCCGCCGTTGATGTTTCGCGCTGACGGCGTCAGCGACCGGGTCGATAGAAAACTCAGCTGCTAGCCGCGCGCACCGCATCTGGCAGCGCCGCGCTCTTGCCGGTCTGCGTATCGATCCACACCACCACCACGTTGCCATCGGAGTACAGCTTGCTGTCATCCTTTTGGTCGAAGATGCGGTGGCCGATGGTCACGCTGCTGGTGCCCAGGCGTTCGACGAACAACTCGACGGTGATGTCGTTGGGCCAGATCAATGGCTGCTTGTAATTGACGTTGGTGGCAGCAACCACCGGCGCGATGCGGTCGGTCATCGCCACGCCTTGCACGCCCAGCATCCAGCGCACGCGCGCTTCCTCCAGATAGGAAATGTACTTGGCGTTGTTGACGTGGCCCATGCTGTCCATGTCGCGCCAGCGCACGCTGATCGGGATGCGTGCCAGAACCTTGTGTTCGCTCATCAGCTTGCCTTCTTCTTTGCAGTCTTCTTGGTGGCGGATTTGGCGACCTTGGCCACCTTCTCCGGTTTGACCTTGCGCGGCGGGCGCGCATCGGGCTTGTTGGCCATTGCCGCCGGCCGCGTCTCCCGCGCCTTCACCGACGGCAGCATCTTGGCCAGGAACTGCCCGGTGTAGGACGCCTTGTGTGCAGCCACATCTTCCGGCGTGCCGGAGACCAGGATGGTACCGCCGCGATGGCCGCCTTCCGGACCCAGATCCACAATCCAGTCGGCGGTCTTGATCACGTCCAGATTGTGTTCGATCACCACCACCGTGTTGCCTTCGTCGCGCAGCTTGTGCAGCACGACGAGCAACGCTTCGATATCGTGGAAGTGCAGACCGGTGGTCGGCTCGTCCAGGATGTACAAGGTGCGCCCGGTATCGCGACGCGACAGTTCCTTGGACAGCTTGACGCGCTGCGCTTCACCGCCGGAGAGTGTGGTCGCGCTCTGGCCCAGCTTGATGTAGCTCAAGCCCACATCGACCAGCGTTTCCAGCTTGCGCGCGATCGACGGCACCGGCTCGAACAGGCGCAGCGCATCTTCCACGGTCATCTGCAGCACGTCGCTGATGTTGAAACCCTTGTAACGGATCTCCAGCGTTTCGCGGTTATAGCGCTTGCCGTGGCAGACATCGCAAGGCACGTAGACGTCGGGCAAGAAGTGCATCTCCACCTTGATCATGCCGTCGCCCTGGCAGGCCTCGCAGCGGCCGCCACGTACGTTGAAGCTGAAACGGCCTGGCGAATAACCGCGTGCACGCGATTCCGGCACCTGCGCAAACAGCTCGCGCAACGGGGTAAACATGCCGGTGTAGGTCGCCGGATTGGAGCGCGGTGTGCGCCCGATCGGCGACTGGTCGATATCCACCACCTTGTCGAACAGGTCCAGATTTTCGACTTCGCGATGCGGTGCCACTGTATGCGAGGCGCCATTGATTTCGTTGGCGGCCAGCGTGAACAACGTATCGTTGATCAGCGTCGACTTGCCTGAGCCGGACACGCCGGTGATGCAGGTGAGCAAGCCGGCCGGAATATCCAGGTCGACATTCTTCAAGTTGTTGCCGGTCGCCCCGCGCAGATGCAGCATCATCTTCGGGTTGGGCTTATGGCGCTGCTTGGGAATCTCGATGCGACGCTTGCCCGACAGGTATTGGCCAGTGAGCGAACGTGGCGATTCCAAAATGTCCTGCAGCGTTCCTTGCGCGCAGATTTCGCCGCCATGCACGCCGGCACCGGGGCCGATATCCAGTACGTGGTCGGCCAGCCGAATCGCGTCTTCGTCATGCTCGACCACGATCACGGTGTTGCCCAGATCGCGCAGTCTCGTCAGCGTGCCGAGCAGGCGTTCGTTGTCGCGCTGGTGCAAGCCGATCGACGGCTCGTCCAGCACATACATTACCCCAACCAGGCCGGCGCCGATCTGGCTGGCCAGGCGAATGCGCTGCGCTTCACCACCGGACAAGGTGTCGGCCTTGCGCTCCAAGGTGAGGTAATCCAGGCCCACATCGACCAGGAAGCCCAGCCGCTCGCCGATCTCCTTGACGATCTTTGCCGCAATCTCGCCGCGCCAACCCGGCAGCGACAAACCACGGAAAAAACTCAGCGCTTCGTTGACCGGAAGCACCACCAGTTCCGGCAGTGGGCGATCGGCCACGAACACGTTGCGCGCAGCGCGATTCAAGCGCGTGCCGTTGCAGGCAGGGCAGGGCTGCTGGCTGACGTACTTGGTCAGCTCTTCGCGCACCGCCGGCGATTCGGTTTCGCGGTAACGGCGCTCCAGGTTCGGCAGGATGCCTTCGAAGCGATGCTTGCGCGTGGTGCGCCCGCCCGCATCGGTAAAGTAGGTGAAGCTGATCACCTCATCGCCGCTGCCGAACAGCACCGCCTGGCGCACCTTGGCCGGCAGCGTGTTCCATACCGCATCCACATCGAACTTGTAGTGCTTGGCCAGCGAGGCAATCAGCTGGAAATAATAGGCATTGCGTCGATCCCAACCGCGCACCGCGCCGGCCGACAGCGACAGTTCGGGATGCACGACCACGCGATCGGGGTCGAAGAATTCGGCCACGCCCAGGCCATCGCAGCTCGGGCAGGCGCCCACCGGTGCATTGAACGAAAACAGCCGCGGTTCCAGCTCCGGCAACGAGTAATCGCACACCGGGCAGCTGTACTTGGACGAGAACAGATGCGGCGCTGCCGCCGGGTCGTCCAGCGATTGCACCGCCACCATGCCTTCGCCGAGCTTGAGCGCGGTTTCGAAACTTTCCGCCAGGCGCTGCTTGATGTCTTCGCGCGGACGGAAGCGGTCGATCACCGCTTCGATGGTGTGCTTCTGGCGCAGCGCCAATGCCGGCACCGCATCGATTTCGTACAGCTCGCCGTCCACGCGCACGCGCACGAAGCCCTGTGCGCGCAGTTGTTCGAACACCTGCGCATGCTCGCCCTTGCGGTCGCGGATCACTGGGGCCAGCAGCATGTACCGCTGCTCCTGATCCTGGGTGAGCATGTGGTCGACCATCTGGCTGACGGTCTGCGCTTCCAGCGGGAAGCCATGGTCCGGGCAGCGCGGCTGGCCCACGCGTGCGTACAGCAGGCGCAGGTAGTCGTAGATCTCAGTGATCGTGCCGACCGTGGAGCGCGGGTTGTGCGAGGTGGATTTCTGTTCGATCGAAATCGCCGGCGACAAGCCTTCGATATGGTCCAGGTCCGGCTTTTCCATCACGCTGAGGAACTGGCGCGCATACGCCGACAACGACTCGACGTAGCGGCGCTGGCCTTCCGCATAGATGGTGTCGAACGCCAACGACGACTTGCCCGAGCCGGACAGGCCGGTGATCACGATCAATTTGTCGCGAGGCAGGTCGAGGTCGATGTTCTTGAGGTTGTGCGTCCGCGCGCCGCGGATGCGGATGAAATCCATCGCCATGGGGGATCCGATGTCGGGCCGGCGAACCGGCAGTGGTGCGAGCGTGCTCAGCAGGAATGAGTGGCAGTCGATCAGCCTACCCGCCGACTTAGGTGAGGGCAATTGCCCCAAATGCCAGTCTGCTGGGGCCGTTGTGGGGGCCGGATGATGCGTTCTGCCAGCCCGTTGTCAGGTGGTTGCGGCAAGAGTGCTTGCCACTTGACCCGAAACCGGCTAAGCCAGTACAATCCCGCTCCTGTTTGCCCTAGGGCATGGCAGTGCGACCATAATAACTACAGAGGAAAACCTGGTCATGTACGCAGTTTTGGTAACCGGCGGTAAGCAGTACCGCGTCGCGCAGGGCGAAACGCTCCGCGTGGAAAAGCTCGAAGTCGAAGCTGGCAACGAGATCAAGTTCGACACCATCCTGATGCTGGGCGATAGCGATGGCATCAAGCTGGGCGATGCGCTGAAGGGCGCCTCGGTCACCGCCAAGGTTGTGGCCCACGGCCGCGCCGACAAGGTGCGCATCATCAAGTTCCGTCGCCGCAAGCACCACATGAAGCGCCAGGGACACCGTCAGCATTACACCGAAATCGAGATCACCGGCATCGCCGGTGGCGACAAGAAGTAAGGAGAACCAGTCATGGCACATAAAAAGGGCGTAGGTTCCTCGCGCAACGGTCGCGATTCGAACCCGAAGTACCTCGGCGTGAAGATCTTCGGTGGCCAAGCCATCGACGCCGGCAACATCATCGTGCGTCAGCGCGGCACCCAGTTCCATCCGGGCGCCGGCGTCGGCCTCGGCCGTGACCACACCCTGTTCGCCCTGGTGGACGGCAAGGTGGAGTTCTCGGTCAAGGGTGCGAAGAAGCGTCGCACCGTCAGCGTGGTTGCCGAGGCGTAATCGCCCGCTCCATGCAGGCCAGTTCGCTAGGCAGCAATGCCCTGCGAACGAGACGGAAAGCCCCGCTTCGGCGGGGTTTTTTGTTTGAGAGCCGGGAGTGGGGATTCGGGATTCGGGATTCGCAACTGCGGATTCCGATACGTTCCGATGCCGTCGCTTCCTGCTTTCCCGCAGCTGCCAAGCGGCGTGCTGCGGTGGTGTTACCAATTCCAAATTACGAATCCCAAATCTCATGAAGTTAGTCGACGAAGCAGAAATTCTGGTCACCGCCGGCAATGGCGGCAACGGCTGTGTCGGCTTTCGCCGCGAGAAGTTCATCCCGCTCGGCGGGCCTGATGGTGGCGATGGCGGTAGCGGCGGCAGCGTCTGGATCGTGGCCGACGAGAACGTCAACACGCTGGTCGATTTCCGCCATGAGCGCACCTTCAAGGCGCAGCGCGGCGAGAACGGCATGGGCCGTCAGGCCTACGGCAAGGGCGGCGAAGATCGCATCATCGTGGTGCCGGTCGGTACCGTGGTGATGAACGTGCAGACCGACGAAGTCATCGGCGACCTGACTCAGCACGGCGACCGCTTGCTGGTGGCCAAGGGCGGCAAGGGCGGCCTGGGCAACATGCATTTCAAGAGTTCGGTCAACCGCGCACCGCGCCAGTCCACCACCGGTGAAGAGGGCGAGGAGCGCCTGCTCAAGCTGGAGTTGAAGCTGCTGGCTGACGTTGGCCTGCTGGGCTTCCCGAATGCTGGTAAGAGCACCTTGATTCGCGCGGTGTCATCGGCAACGCCGAAGGTGGCCGATTACCCGTTCACGACCCTGTACCCGAATCTGGGCGTGGTCAGTGTCGAGGCGTACCGCAGCTTCGTCATCGCCGACGTGCCGGGCCTGATCGAAGGCGCTGCCGACGGCGCCGGCCTGGGTACGCAGTTCCTGCGCCATCTGCAGCGCACCCGCCTGCTGCTGCATCTGGTGGATATTGCTCCGATGGACGGTGGCGTGGAAGGCGTGTCGCCGGCCGAGCAGGTGCGCACCATCGAGCGTGAGCTGGAACGGCATGATCCCGAGCTGCTGAAGAAGCCGCGATGGCTGGTGCTCAACAAGGCCGACCTGATGTTTGAAGACGAGGCGCGTGCCGCTGCAGAAACCATCGTGGCCGAGCTGGGCTGGATGGCGCCGTGGTACCTGGTCTCCGCCCTTGGGCGCGATGGCACGTTCCCGATCATGAAGGACGTCATGGCGTTCTTCGACCGCCAGCGCGAAGACGAGCTCGAAGCGCGCAATGCGGGCTAAGTACAGGCGCATACACACAAAAAACCCGGCCAAGGCCGGGTTTTTCTGTATTGCAGGAAGCCAGGCTTCCGGCAACGCACCAACTGATCGCTTACGCGGCCTTGATGGCCTTGATGCGAGCGGTCAGGCGGCTCTTGTGACGCGCAGCCTTGTTCTTGTGAATCAGGCCACGGGCGCTGAAACGGTCGAGGATGGGCTGAGCAACGGCGAAAGCAGCTTCGGCGCCTGCAGCATCGTTGGCGTCAAGGGCCTTGATCACCTTCTTGACGGCGGTGCGCAGCATCGAACGCTGACCGGTGTTGCGCTCATTGCGCACAATGGTCTGCTTGGCGCGCTTCTTGGCGGACTTGATATTGGCCACGGTGGTGGGTTCCTGAAAAATCGGTATGGTGGAAAAAGCAAGCGCGAAAGTATGATGGACCCAGATATGTACGTCAAGTCAGTTGTCAAGAGGGATGCAGCGTGAGTAAGCCCGGCATGTTGAGAGGCCTACTCTCATTTAGCAGTATGACCATGGTTTCACGGGTGCTGGGGCTGGTTCGCGACCAGGTCATCACCACCACCTTCGGCACCAATGCGGTGACCGATGCGTTCTGGGTGGCCTTCCGGGTCCCCAATTTCTTGCGCCGGCTGTTTGCCGAAGGCTCGTTCGCCACCGCCTTCGTGCCGGTGTTCACCGAGGTCAAGGAAACCCGTCCCCATGCCGAGTTGCGCGAGTTGATGGCGCGCGTAGCGGGCACCCTGGGCGGAGCGCTGCTGCTTGTCACTGCACTGGCACTGATCTTCGCGCCGCAGCTTGCCACGCTGTTCTCCAGTGGCGTGGGCACCGATCCAGCCAAACACGGCCTACTGGTGGATCTGTTCCGGCTGACCTTCCCGTTTCTGCTGTTCGTTTCGTTAACCGCGCTGGCGGGCGGGGCGTTGAACAGTTTTCAAAAGTTCGCGATGCCGGCGCTGACCCCGGTGATCCTCAACCTGTGCATGATCGCCGGCGCCGTGTGGCTGGCGCCGCGATTGGGCGGTACGCCGGAAAAGCAGATCCTTGCACTGGGCTGGGCGGTACTGGCGGCGGGCATGCTGCAGTTGTTGTTCCAGCTGCCTTCGCTGAAAGGCATCAACCTGTTGACCCTGCCGCGCTGGGGCTGGCGTCATCCAGGCGTGCGCAAGGTGCTGACCTTGATGATCCCAACCTTGTTCGGCTCGTCTATTGCGCAGATCAACCTGCTGCTGGACACCGTCATCGCGGCCAAGCTGGCCGATGGCTCGCAATCGTGGCTGTCGCTGGCCGACCGTTTCCTGGAATTGCCGCTGGGTGTGTTCGGCGTGGCACTTGGCACGGTGATCCTGCCGGCGCTGGCCCGCCATCACGTCAAGACCGACCGCGCTGCCTTCTCCGGCGCGCTGGATTGGGGCTTCCGCACCACCTTGCTGATTGCGATGCCGGCCATGCTGGGCTTGTTGCTGCTGGCCGAGCCGTTGGTGGCGACGTTGTTCCAGTACCGCCAATTCACCGCGTTCGATACGCGCATGACCGCGATGTCGGTCTACGGGTTGAGCTTTGGCTTGCCGGCCTACGCCATGATCAAAGTGCTGCTGCCGGCCTTCTACGCGCGCCAGGACACCCGCACCCCGGTGCGTGCAGGTGTCGCGGCGCTGATCGCCAACATGGTGTTCAACTTCGCGTTGCTGGCGGTGGTCTACCAGATCATGGTGCCGCCCGAGCTCAAGGCGCAGGGTGTGATGCAGGCGATGGGCAAGCAGCCAGGCCTGCATCTGGCGCTGGGGATCGCCAGTGCACTGTCGAGTTATCTCAACCTGGGATTGCTGTGGTACTGGCTGGGTAAGTCCGGCGTGTATCAGCGCCGGCCGGGCTGGAGCGGCTATGTGCTGCGTCTGCTGCTGGCGTGTGCGGCGATGGTGGCGGTGCTGTTGAGTTTGCTGTGGTGGCTGCCGTCGTTTACGCAGATGGGGAAATGGGACCGCATCGGTTGGCTTGCGGTACTGGTGGGCAGTGGTGGGGCGGCCTATCTGGTCGCGCAGCTGGCACTGGGGCTGCGGCCGCGGCATCTGCGCGAAGGCTAGGCAACTGCCGAACAGGAGTGGACGTGCAAGGCCGCCCGCGCTACAGGGTCTCGGGCAGCCAATCGCATGGCGATCAATCGGGCGCTGCCGCGCCCAAGTGCGTGCCCATGCGGCTTGACAGGCCCGGCTATACTTGCAGGTTATGTAGCAACGAGGGTCGGCCGGCTGGCCGGCATTTGTTTGGATCGAGGAATGAGCACGCTGTTTAGAGACGTCGAGGGCGGGACGCTGTTCCCGCACGGAAGCGTGGTCTGCATCGGCGCCTTTGATGGCCTGCACCTGGGGCATCGGACGCTGGTGCAACACGCCGTGGCGCGCGCGCGCGCGCTCGGTGTGCCGGCAGTGGCGGTGAGCTTCGAGCCGCTGCCGCGTGAGTTCTTCGCGCCCGCCGCGCCGCCGCCGCGTCTGACCCTGGCACGCGCCAAGATCGAAGGCTTGTACGGGTTCGGCGCCGACAGCGTGGGCATGATCCGTTTCGATGGCCGCCTGTCGAAGATGAGCGCGGAAGATTTCGTATGCCTGGCGCTGGTCGGCCGGTTGTGTGCGCGCGAAGTCTGGATCGGTCCGGAGTTCCGCTTCGGCCATCGGCGCGGTGGCGACATCCGCCTGCTGCATATGCTTGGCGAACAACATGGCTTTGTGGCCGGCGAGATCGCCCCGGTGCATCTGCACGGCGAGCGGATTTCGGCAACGCGCATTCGCGAACTGCTGGTTGCGGGCGAATTCGCCCACGCCGGCGACTTGCTTGGTCGCCCGTACGCCATCGGTGGGCGGGTCGTGCGCGGCAAACAGCTTGGTCGCAGCTTGGGTTATCCCACTGCCAACTTGCGCTTTCCGCGCACGCCGGCCTTGTCGGGAATCTATGCGACCTGGGTGCATGGCGTGGCCAAGACGCCCTGGCCGTCGGTCTCGAGCTTTGGCACGCGTCCAACGGTGGCCGGTGTGGAGCCGCTGCTGGAAGCGCACCTGTTCGATTTCCAGGGCGATCTGTATGGCCGGCACATCGACGTCGAATTCGTCGCCAAGCTGCGCGACGAAGAAAAATTCGATGGCCTGCAGGCGCTGACCGTGCAGATGCATCGCGATGCCGGACAGGCGCGTGAGGTGTTGGCGGCACAGGCGAATTCTCAGCAACAACCCGTAAGGACCGCGAGTCCTTCTCAAGAAATTCAGCGCAACGGTAGATTCCTGTGACCCAAGACTACAAAGCCACTCTTCATCTGCCTGCGACGGAATTTCCGATGCGCGGCGACCTGCCCAAGCGCGAGCCGGCGATGCTGGAGCGCTGGGAGCGCGAGGGCTTCTACGCGCAACTGCGTGCCAATGCCGCCGGACGGCCGCTGTTCGTGCTGCACGACGGCCCGCCGTATGCCAATGGCCAGATCCACCTGGGCCATGCGGTCAACAAGATCCTCAAGGACATCATCGTCAAGTCGAAGTATCTGGCTGGCTTCGATGCGCCGTATATCCCCGGCTGGGACTGCCACGGCCTGCCGATCGAGATCGCGATCGAAAAGAAATACGGCAAGGTCGGCGTCAAGCTCGATGCGGCCGAATTCCGCCAGAAGTGCCGCGAATACGCGGCCGAGCAGATCGATCTGCAGCGGCGCGATTTCAAGCGCCTGGGTGTGATCGGCGATTGGGACAACCCGTACAAGACGCTGGATTTCCGTTTCGAAGCGAACGAAATTCGCGCGCTGGCCAAGGTGGTCGATAACGGCCATCTGACCCGCGGCGTCAAGCCGGTGCATTGGTGTTTCGATTGCGGTTCGGCATTGGCCGAGGCCGAGATCGAATACGCCGACAAAGTGTCGCCGACGGTGGATATCGCTTACCCGGCGCGCGATCCGGGCGCAGTCGCTGCCGCATTTGGCGCGAGCCTGCCGGCGGGCGTGGGCGTGGCGGTGCCAATCTGGACCACCACGCCGTGGACACTGCCGGCGTCGCTGGCGGTGAGCCTGGGCGCAGAGCTCGACTATGTGCTGGTCGAAGGTCCGGCCGATCGCAACCAGCCGCGCTGGCTGGTGATCGCCGAAGCGCTCGCTGCCAAGGCGCTGGCCCGTTACGGCGTGGACGACGTGGTGGTGCATGGCCACGCCAAGGGCGCTGCGCTGGAGCAGATGCTGCTGAACCACCCGTTCTATGCCGAACGCGAGATCCCGCTGCTGCTGGGCGATCACGTGTCGGCCGAAGATGGTACCGGCGCGGTGCATACCGCACCGGGTCACGGCCAGGAGGACTACCAGGTCTCCAAGCAATACGGTCTGCTGGAGCGCTATGGCGCTGCGCAGATCAACCCGGTCGACGGGCGCGGCGTGTATCTGCCGTCCACTCCGCCGCTGGGCGACACCGTGCTGGCTGGCGTGCATATCTGGAAAGCCAACGACGTCATCATCGAGGCGCTGCGCGACACCGGTGTGCTGCTGGCGGCCAGCAAGATGGAGCACAGCTATCCGCATTGCTGGCGGCACAAGACGCCGATTGCGTTCCGTGCCACGCCGCAGTGGTTCATCTCGATGGAGCAGGCCAATCTGCGCGCCGATGCGCTGAAGGCCATCGAAAGCGTGCATTGGTATCCGTCGTGGGGCCAGGCGCGTATCGCCGGCATGGTCGACGGACGCCCGGATTGGACCATCTCGCGTCAGCGCACCTGGGGCGTGCCGATCGCCTTGTTCGTCCATCGCGAAACCGGCGAACCGCATCCGCGCAGCACCGAGTTGTTGCGCCACGTCGCCGATCGGGTGGAGCAGGGCGGCGTCGATGTCTGGTACACGCTGGACGCAGCCGAACTGCTGGGCGATGAAGCGGCCGATTACGACAAGATCACCGACATCCTGGATGTGTGGTTCGACTCCGGCGTGACGCATGAAGCGGTGCTTCCGGATCGTGGCCTGCCCAAGCCGGCCGACCTGTATCTGGAAGGTTCCGACCAGCACCGCGGCTGGTTTCAGTCGTCGCTGCTGAGCGGCGTGGCGATGGACAAGGCGGCGCCGTACAAGCAGTGCCTCACCCACGGTTTCACTGTGGACGAGCACGGCCGCAAGATGTCCAAGTCGCTGGGCAACGGCATCGAGCCGCAGGACATCATGAAGACCCTGGGCGCGGACATCCTGCGCCTGTGGATCGCCTCGGCCGACTACAGCAACGAGATGTCGCTGTCGCAGGAGATCCTCAAGCGCAATGCCGATGCGTATCGCCGCTTGCGCAATACCGCGCGCTTCTTGCTCGGCAATCTGCATGGCTTCGATCCGCTGCAGCATCTGGTGGCGCTGGACGAGATGGTGCTGCTGGACCGCTGGATCGTGCATCGCGCCCATGAGCTGCAGGAAAAGATCGTGGCCGCGTACGCGCGCTACGACTTTGCCGAGATCGTGCAGGCGCTGCTGAATTTCTGCAGCGTCGATCTGGGTTCGCTGTACCTGGACGTCACCAAGGACCGCCTGTACACGATGGCCGAAGATGCGCGCGGCCGCCGTTCGGCGCAGAGCGCGATGTATCACGTGGCCGAGGCGTTCGTGCGCTGGATCGCGCCGGTGTTGAGCTTCACCGCCGAAGAACTGTGGGGCTATCTACCGGGCAAGCACGTCGACAACGTGCTGTTCGCCACCTGGTACGACGGCCTCGCACCGTTACCGGCCGATGCCGCGTTGACCAGTGCAGATTTCGATAAGTTGTTGATCGTGCGCGAGCAGGTGGCTAAGGTGCTGGAGCCGATGCGTGCCAATGGCGCGATCGGCGCGGCGCTGGAAGCGGAGATCACCGTGGCTGCCGACGCGCAGACTGCCGCGCGCTGGCAGCCGCTTGCCGAGGAGCTGCGCTTTTTGTTCATCAGTGGCGACGTCACCGTGACCGCTGCCAGCACTGACGACATTTTCGTCAGCGCGCGGCCCACGACCAAGGCCAAGTGCGTGCGCTGCTGGCACCACCAGGCCAGCGTGGGCAGCGACCCGCGTCACCCGGAACTGTGCAGCCGCTGCGTCAGCAATATCGAAGGCCCCGGCGAGCAGCGTCGCTGGTTCTGATGCCGTGCGCGGCAGTGCGTGGCAGCGATCGCCGCGCACTGTGGTCGTCTCGCCCTGGCGCAGTCCGTCTTCATCCGGCTGGTAGTCTGGGCTGCTGCGAAGCGGGTGCCGCAGCTATGCGCATGCGTCTGGCTTTTCTGAAGCTTGGGGCACGTTGTGGGGCTGGGCAGGACTGTTCGTTGAACCGTCCGTGCCATCCTCGCCTGTCTGCGCGACAGTCTTCGTCATGTTTTCCGCCATTCCGGTCACAACCTCCATCCAGGCATCTTCTCCCGGCATCGGAGCAGTGGCCACTAATTGCGATCTTCCGACATGAGTCAACGACCCAAACCCTCCGCCCTGATCTGGCTGCTGCTGTCCGCGCTGGTGGTCGGCCTGGACCAATGGAGCAAGGCCTGGGTGCTGTCCAGCCTGCCCGAGTACACCCCGGTGCCGGTGATCGACGGTTTCTGGAACTGGTACCGCACCTACAACACCGGCGCGGCCTTCAGCTTCTTGAGCGATGCCGGCGGCTGGCAGTTGTGGTTCTTCAGCGCGTTGGCGATGGGTATCAGCGGCCTGCTGGCGTTCTGGCTCTCGCGCACCGCGCGCGGGCATTGGCGCAGCGCGCTGCCGTATGCGCTGGTGATCGGCGGGGCGATCGGCAACGTGATCGACCGGCTGATGCATGGCCACGTGGTGGATTTCATCCAGTGGTACATCGGTAGCCACACCTGGCCGTCGTTCAACATTGCCGACTCGGCAATCGTGGGCGGGGCGATCGGCATCGCCGTGTTCGGCCTGTTCGACAAATCCGGCAAGCAGGAGTCGGGAACCGGGAATCTGCGCTGAAGCCTGCCTGCTAGCGACTGCCGCCAGCTCCGACCCCTCGTTCCCCATTCCCGTAGAATGCCCGCCATGGATGTCCTGCTCGCCAATCCCCGTGGTTTTTGTGCCGGTGTCGACCGTGCGATCGAGATCGTCAAGCGTGCGATCGAAACGCTGGGCGCGCCGATCTATGTGCGCCACGAGGTCGTGCACAACCGCTTCGTCGTCGACGACCTCAAGCAGCGCGGCGCGATCTTCGTCGAAGAACTCGACGAGGTGCCCGACGATGCCACGGTGATCTTCAGCGCGCACGGCGTCTCGCAGGCGGTGCGGCTGGAAGCCGAGCGCCGTGGATTGAAGGTGTTCGACGCCACCTGCCCGCTGGTGACCAAGGTGCATTTCGAGGTGGCGCGGCATTGCCGGGCCGGCCGCGACGTGGTGCTGATCGGCCATGCCGGGCACCCGGAAGTGGAGGGCACGATGGGGCAGTGGAGCCGCGAACGCGGCCCGGGCACGATCTACCTGGTCGAAGACATCGAGCAGGTCGCCACGCTCGATGTCCGCCAGCCCGAAAATCTTGCCTACACCACCCAGACCACGCTGTCGGTGGACGACACCATGGGGATCATCGAGGCCTTGCGTGCGCGCTACCCGGCAATGCAGGGGCCGCGCCACGACGACATCTGCTACGCCACCCAGAACCGCCAGGACGCGGTGCGCGATCTGGCGCGCCAGTGTGATCTGGTGCTGGTGGTGGGTTCGCCGAACAGCTCCAATTCCAACCGGCTGAGTGAACTGGCCCGGCGTGACGGTGTGGAGTCCTACCTGATCGATAACGCCAGCGAGATCGACCCGGCCTGGATCGTCGGCAAGCAGCATATCGGTCTGACCGCCGGTGCCTCTGCGCCGCAGGTGCTGGTCGATGGCGTGCTGGCGCGGTTGCGCGAACTGGGCGCCAATGGCGTCTCCGAGCTGGAAGGCGAGCCGGAATCGATGGTGTTCGCACTGCCCAAGGAACTGCGGTTGCGTCTGGTCAGCTGACGCGCCGGCTCCGGCACGACGGTGCAGGCAAGACGCGGCGCTTGCAGTGATTGACCCGGATGCCGCTGCGCTCCTACAATTCACGGCTAGCCGGAATAGCTCAGTTGGTAGAGCGGCGCATTCGTAATGCGTAGGTCGTAGGTTCGATTCCTATTTCCGGCACCACGCTCCAAGACTGGGTCGGCGTATGCCGGCCCAGTTGCGTTTTGAAGCGTTGAAAACGTGGCGTTTCACGTAGTTCTCGCATGCATTGCACGCTTGCAGGCCTGCCCCCCTTGCGAACGCAACGGTGCATTTCTTGCCTCGCGCTGCGCTGCGACAACATGTCGCACAAATTGGCGCGCTTTTATTGCGTCAGATCATTGCCAATGGGTTTCGTGCAGGTGCAGCAAAGACTAAAATTACTGCGCTAACCCGTGTCTTCGGTCTGCGCAGTGCATCTCCTCTAGGAAGACAGCTGCGTCGGGAACATCCCAGGACGGATACGACGAACGAGGCTGGCGTTCCTTCGCACTTGGATCGACCGATGATTCCGCTGAAACAGCTCGGGCGTTTACTTCGTCCAGGTCTGATGTTGCCCTTCCTGCTGCTGGCAGGCTGCAACTCGGCCATCCTCAATCCGAAAGGCCAGATTGGCCACGACGAAAAGCAACTGCTGATCACCTCGGTGGTGCTGATGCTGATCGTGGTCATCCCGGTGATCGTGATGACGATTGCGTTCGCGTGGAAATATCGCGCATCCAACACCAAGGCGCGCTATGAGCCGGATTGGTCGCACTCCACCGCCATCGAAGTGGTGGTGTGGTCGATCCCGTGCGTGATCATCCTGGTGCTGGCGGTGCTGACCTGGCGCTCGTCGCACGCGCTGGACCCGTACCGGCCGCTGGATTCGGACCTCAAGCCGATCACCATCGAAGCGGTATCGCTGGACTGGAAGTGGATGTTCATTTATCCCGACCAGAACATCGCCACTGTCAACGAGATCGCGTTCCCGGTGCACACGCCGCTGAACTTCAAGATCACCTCCGACACGGTGATGAACTCGTTCTTCATTCCGCACCTGGGCACCATGATCTACGCGATGGCAGGCATGGAAACCAAGCTGCATCTGGTGGCCAACGAGCCGGGCGAATACTTCGGCCTGTCCACCAACTACAGCGGCCACGGCTTTTCGAAGATGAGCTTCAAGGCGCATGCCACCGATCAGGCCGGCTTCGCTGCGTGGGTGGCCAAGGTCAAGGCCTCGCCGACCACGTTGAACGCTGCCGAGTACCAGGTGCTGGCAGCCAATCGCAACGACAAGGAACAGTATCCGGTCACCTACTACTCGTCGGTGCAGGACGGCATGTTCCGCTCGCTGGTCGAAAAATACATGAATGGTCCGGGCCACAGTAAAGGCCACGGCGACCATCAGGCATCGGCGACAGAGCCGGTCGCCATGTGCACTTCTGGAGACAAGTGATGCTAGGCAAACTCACCATCGAGGCAGTTCCGTACCACGAGCCGATCATTATGGTCGCACTGGGTGGTGCCGGCCTGCTCGGCCTGCTCATCGCGGGCGCCATCACCAAGTACAAGCTGTGGGGCTATCTCTGGAAAGAGTGGTTCACCTCGGTGGATCACAAGCGCATCGGCGTGATGTACATCATCGTGGCGCTGGTCATGCTGCTGCGCGGTTTTGCCGACGCGGCGATGATGCGCACCCAGCAGGCGCTGGTCGGCAACGGTGGCGAAGGCGTGTTTCCTCCGCATCACTACGACCAGATCTTTACCGCGCATGGCGTGATCATGATCTTCTTCATGGCCATGCCGTTCATGACGGGCCTGTTGAACCTGATCGTGCCGCTGCAGATCGGCGCACGCGACGTGGCGTTTCCGTTCTTGAACTCGCTGAGCTTCTGGCTGTTCGTGGCCGGTGCGGCGCTGATCAACATCTCGCTGGGTGTCGGTGAATTCGCGCAGACCGGTTGGTTGGCGTATCCGCCGTTGTCCGGGCTGGAATACAGTCCAGGGGTCGGTGTCGATTACTACATCTGGGCGTTGCAGGTGTCCGGTTTAGGCACGTTGCTGACCGGCATCAACTTCTTCGTGACGATCATGCGGATGCGCACACCGGGCATGACCCTGATGCGCATGCCGATCTTCACCTGGACCGCGCTGATCACCAACATCCTGATCATTGCCGCGTTCCCGATCCTGACCGTGGCGCTGGCGCTACTGGGTGCCGACCGTTACCTGGGTACGCACTTCTTTACCAACCACGGTGGCGGCAACGCCATGATGTACGTCAACCTGATCTGGATCTGGGGTCACCCGGAGGTCTACATCCTGATCCTGCCGGCGTTCGGTATTTTCTCCGAGTTGATTGCGACCTATAGCCGCAAGCGTCTGTTCGGCTACACCTCGATGGTCTACGCCACCTCGTGCATCGGCGTGCTGTCGTTCGTGGTGTGGTTGCACCACTTCTTCACCATGGGCTCGGGTGCCAACGTCAATGCCTTCTTCGGCATCACGACGATGATCATCTCGATTCCGACCGGCGTGAAAATCTTCAACTGGCTGTTCACCATGTTCCGCGGTCGCGTGCACATGACCGCGCCGGTGCTGTGGACGATGGGCTTCATCATCACCTTCACCATCGGCGGCATGACCGGCGTGATGCTGGCGATTCCGGCCGTGGACTTCGTGCTGCACAACAGCCTGTTCCTGATTGCGCACTTCCATAACGTGATCATTGGCGGCGTGGTGTTCGGTTACCTGGCAGGTCTGACCTACTGGTTCCCGAAGGCGTTCGGCTTCAAGCTCAACGAAAAGCTGGGCAAGGCATCGTTCTGGTGCTGGATCATTGGTTTCTTCGTGGCCTTCATGCCTCTGTATGTGCTCGGCTTCATGGGCATGACCCGTCGCATGAACACCTACAACCACCCCGAGTGGGCGCCGTGGCTGTACGTGGCTGCGGTGGGTGCTGCAATCATCGGCATGGGTATCTTCTTGAACCTGGTGCAGATCGGTTACAGCGTGTGGAAGCGCAAGGAGCACATGGATTACACCGGCGATCCGTGGGATGGCCGTACGCTGGAGTGGGCAACCTCGTCGCCGCCGCCGTTCTACAACTTCGCCGTGCTGCCGCACATCGACGACCGCGACCAGTTCTGGGCCGACAAACAGAATGGCAAGGGCTGGGTGCGTCCGTCCAAGTATGAAGCGATCCACATGCCGCGTAACACCGGCGCAGGCGTCTACATCGGTGCCTTCAGTGTGCTGCTGGGCTTCGGTCTGATCTGGCACATCTGGTGGCTGGCCATCATCGGCCTGGTGGGCATGATCGGCAGCTTCATCGCACGTACGTTCGATGACGACATCGATTACTGGGTGCCGGCCGACGAAGTGGAGCGCATCGAAAACGCACGTTTCGCCCTGCTCGAACAGCAACAGGCGGCGCAGGCCGCGAAGGTGGTATGACCATGGCTTCCTCGACCACGCTTGACCACGCCGCCCACGCGGGCGGCCACGATCACGACCACGAGCATCACGACGGCGGTGGCAACACCGTCTTCGGGTTCTGGGTCTATCTGATGAGCGACTGCCTGCTGTTTGCCGGTCTGTTCGCCACCTATGCGGTGCTCTCCGGGGCCACGGTGGACGGGCCGACTGCCAAAGAGCTGTTCGACCTGAAGTTCGTGCTGGTGGAAACCTTCCTGCTGTTGTTCAGCAGCTTGAGCTTCGGCTTCGCGATGATTGCCGCGCACAAGCGCAAGATGGGCGGCCTGTACGGCTGGCTGGCCGTCACCGCGCTGCTGGGTATCGGCTTCTTATGCATGGAAGTCTGGGAGTTCAACCACCTGATCCATGAAGGTGCCGGCCCGAGCCGCAGTGCGTTCCTGTCGGCGTTCTTCACCCTGGTGGGCACGCACGGTCTGCACGTGGCCTCCGGCCTGCTGTGGATGGCGGTGCTGGTGATCCAGATCTCCAAGAACGGTCTGACCGCGCGCAACAGCACGCGTCTGGCCTGCCTGAGCCTGTTCTGGCACTTCCTGGACATCATCTGGATCGGTGTGTTTACCGTCGTCTATCTGCTGGGAGCGTTGTAATGGCCAATCACCACCACACCGAAACCGCTGCCGACGCACACGCCGGCGGGTTGAAGTCCTACCTGATCGGCTTTGTGATGGCCGTGATCCTCACCGTCATCCCGTTTGCGATGGTGATGAGCGGCGCGTTCTCCAAGGGCGTCACTGTCGTCGTGATCTCGGTCATGGCCGCGGTGCAGATGTTGGTGCACATGGTGTACTTCCTGCATATGGACCGCACCCCGGAGCAGCGTTCCAACGTGCAGGTGGGCTTGTTCTCGCTGCTGATCATTGGCATCGTGATCGTCGGCTCGCTGTGGGTGCTGCACAACATGAACGTCAACATGATGCATTGAGACGGCGCTACGCCGGATCGCAGCAATGTTGAAGAAGAGGCCGCCAAGTGATTGGCGGCCTTTTTTTTTACGGTCAATCGCCCGCAACATGACCAATGGCATACGGGGAAGCACAGGCAGGCGCTTAGCATCGTGGGCTTGCCTGTTCCAGGTCACCTGCGGAGTTGCGATGAAAATGCCCACCCTGTTGTCCATGTCGTTGTTGGCGGCGTTGTCGCTGCCTGCGGCTGCGCAAACCGCACCGCCGCAGGACGTGCCGTTCGACGGCACCTTGAAGATCGACGTGGATGCCACCGATCTGGCCCACCGCATCTTCAAGGTCAAGACCACTATGCCGGCCAAGCCGGGCTCGATGACGCTGCTATACCCGCAGTGGATTCCCGGCAATCATTCGCCGACCGGGCCGATCGACAAGCTCGCCGGTCTGGTGATCAAGGTCGATGGCAAGGTCGTGCCATGGAAACGCGACCAGTTCGATGTCTATGCATTCAAGGTGGACGTGCCGCAGGGCGCTACCGAGCTGACCGCCGAGTTCAAATTCCTCTCGCCGCAGGCCGGCAACCAGGGCCGGGTGATGATGACCCCGGAGATGCTCAACCTGCAGTGGAACACTACCGCGCTGTACCCGGCCGGTTATTTCGCGCGCAACATCAAGGCGCAGGCCAGCGTCACGCTGCCTGCTGGTTGGAGCTATGCCACCGCACTGGAAACCGATCGTCGTGTTGGCGACACGGTGACTTTCAAGCCGATCGATTTCGACGACCTGGTCGATTCGCCGATGTTCGCCGGCAAGTACTACAAGCGCGTGGAGTTGAGCACCGGCAAGCAGCCGGTCTATCTCAATGTGTTCGCCGATGAAGCCAAATCGCTGGAGGCCAAGCCTGAGCAGATCAAGGCGCACGCCGCGCTGGTGCAGCAGATGGACAAGTTGTACGGCGCGCGTCACTTCGACCATTACGAATTCCTGCTGGCGCTGACCAAGAAGCTGGGCGGTATCGGCCTGGAACATCACCGTTCCAGCGAAAATAGCGGCCCGCCGAACTACTTCACCGAGTGGGACAAGAGCTGGACCGGCCGCGATTTGCTGTCGCATGAGTTCAATCACTCCTGGAACGGCAAGTACCGCCGTGGCGCCGACCTGGCAACGCCGAACTTCAATGTGCCGATGGGCGACAGCCTGCTGTGGTTGTACGAAGGCCAGACCCAGTTCTGGGGCGAAGTGGTGGCTGCCCGTTCAGGCCTGTGGACGCAGGACCAGGCACGCGACATGCTGGCCGGCGTCGCGGCAACGTATGAGCGTGGCCGCCCCGGTATGACCTGGCGCACGGTGCAGGACACCACCAACGACCCGACCATGTCGATGCGGCGGTCGAAGGCGTACCGCAGCTATCAGATGAGCGAGGACTATTACTCCGGCGGCCAGATGATGTGGCTAGAAGTAGATAGCAAGCTGCGCGCGCTCACCAACAACAAGCGTTCCATCGACGATTTCGCCAAGGCGTTCTTCGGCATGAAGAACGGCGATTGGGACGTCAACCCATACACCTTCGACGACATCGTGAGCACGCTCAACGGCGTGGTGGCCTACGATTGGGCCAGCCTGTTGCGCGAGCGCATGGACGGGCACGGCTCGTTGAATGGCGGTATCGAAGCCAACGGCTGGAAGCTGGTCTACAACGACGAGCCGAACCTGGTCATCAAGACCTACGAGAGCAACGAAAACGACGTCAGCCTGACCTATTCGCTGGGCCTTTCGCTGGAGGGGTCGGGCGAGGTCAGCGAGGTGTTGTGGGACAGCCCGGCGTTCAATGCCGGCATCATCAATGGTAATAGCATCGTTGCAGTCAACGGCCGCGCCTTTAGCGCAGATGTGATCAAGGATGCGATCAAGGCGGCCAAGGGCACCACCGCGCCGATTGAACTGCTGGTCAAGCGCGGCGACCGCTACGAGACCGTGCGCCTGGATTACCACGGCGGTCTGTTGTATCCGCATTTGGAACGCATCGCCGGCAAACCGGATCGCCTGAGCGAGTTGTACAAGGCGCGCTAAGTGGCGCACTCCCACGTCGTTGACCGGCGTGGGATCATTGGAATCCAAGCGGCATGGCCGGTCGTCACCGGTCATGCCGTTGTTGTGTGAGCGCAGCTGGTAAACATTGCGCGATACCTCAGCACGTCGCCGATTCCCGATTCCCGATGCCGCAAAGCCCTGCGTCGCGCACGCTGAGACCGTCAGCCACTATCCTGCTGCTTCAGCAACGATGGGCAAAAACAATGGCGAAGGCGAAAACGGCCTATGTCTGCGGCGAGTGCGGCGCCGAGTACAACAAGTGGCAGGGGCAGTGCACCGAATGTGGGGTCTGGAACACGCTGAGCGAAATCGTGCTTGAAAGCGCGACGCCGGGCGGCAAGGCATCGCCAGCAGCATCGCGGCGTAGCGGCTGGGCCGGCAAGGCCGAAGCGCCCAAGATCACTGCGCTCAAGGACGTGCAGCAGTCCGAGCAGGCGCGCGTCTCCACGGGCATTGGCGAATTCGATCGGGTGCTGGGCGGCGGACTGGTGGAAGGGGCGGTGGTGCTGATCGGCGGCGACCCGGGCATCGGCAAGTCGACGCTGCTGCTGCAGGCGCTGGCGAGCATGGCCTCCACGTTGCCGGTGTTGTATGTCACCGGCGAAGAATCGCTTGCCCAGGTGGCCGGGCGTGCGGTGCGCCTGGATCTGCCGCTGGAAGGCCTGAACGCCCTGGCCGAAACCGGTATCGAGAACATCCTGCAGCACGCCAGCGTGGCGCGGCCTAAGCTGATCGTGGCCGACTCGGTGCAGACGTTGTGGACCGAATCGCTGACCGCAGCGCCCGGCTCGGTAAGTCAGGTGCGCGAGAGCGCAGCGCGGCTGGTGCGCTATGCCAAGGAAACCGGCACCGCCGTGTTTCTGGTCGGCCATGTGACCAAGGAAGGCGGCATTGCCGGCCCGCGCGTGCTCGAGCACATGGTCGATGCGGTGCTGTACTTCGAAGGCGAAAGTGGTAGCCGCTTCCGCTTGTTACGCGCGTTCAAGAACCGCTTCGGTGCAGTCAACGAGCTAGGCGTGTTCGCGATGGGTGAGAAGGGACTCAAGGAAGTCTCCAACCCATCGGCAATCTTCCTGTCCGGCGGCAGCACCCAGCAACCGGGCAGTTGCGTGATGGTCACCCGCGAAGGCACCCGTCCGCTGATGGTGGAGGTGCAGGCGCTGGTGGATGCGTCGCCATTGTCCAATCCGCGTCGTGTGGCGGTGGGGCTGGAGCAGAACCGGCTGGCCATGTTGCTGGCAGTGCTGCACCGGCATGGCGGCATCGTGGTGGGCGATCAGGACGTGTTCGTCAATGTGGTGGGCGGCATCCGTGTGCAGGAAACCGCGGCCGATTTGCCGGTGCTGCTGGCGGTGCTGTCGTCGCTACGCGACCGGCCATTGTCCGAAAAGACCATCGCGTTCGGCGAAGTGGGGCTGTCCGGCGAAATCCGCCCGGTGCCTAACGGCGAGGATCGCCTGAAGGAAGCCGCGACGCATGGCTTCAAGCGCGCCATCGTGCCGCGCGCCAATGCGCCCAAGACCACCAGCATCAAGGGGATGGAGATCATTGCGGTGGAGCGCTTGAGCCAGGCGCTGGAAGCGGCGGCCGACTGACGCTTATGCGGTCCGCTGCGGCGCGGACTTTGCAATTGGTGAGTTCAGCAACCTGCCGACAATGGCCGAGGCGCTGCCTCGGCCATTGTCGGCAGCGGCGTACTGGCATCGCTCCGGCCGGCTGCGGTCCGGTCATCGAAGATCGGTCGGCTAGCTGATAACCGCGGTTGCGGTGGCGATCCCCGGAACCGGCGGGCGAGAAATACACGGCGCGCCTCCAGGCGCCCCGAGGTCAGTGGATTGCCTTCGTTCGTTGCTTGCGATCAGACGCCCGCAAGCCGTTTGTCGGACAATCGCCAGAATTTGCATTTGCCTGTTGAGAAAGCGTTTTCAGAAAGAGTGCGGCTATGGCAACATGCGCAGCCCGTTGCACTGTGCACCGGATCACAGACACCGCTCACTGCCGTTTTCAGGAGAATCACGATGGAATGGATGTTGCTGCCGCTCAAGCGCTACGCCGACTTCAATGGTCGCTCGCGTCGCAAGGAATATTGGATGTTCGCGCTGATGCAGACGTTGGTGCTGATCGTGCTTGGCGGCCTGTTTGGCGTCGCAGCAGCATTGATGGGCGGCGAAAATGGTCCCGGCGCGCTGGCATGGCTGATCCTGGCGGTGATCATGCTCTTTGTGTTGGCGTTGATCGTGCCGGGCATCGCGGTGACGGTGCGTCGCTTGCACGATCAGGACAAGTCCGGCTGGTTTTATTTGATCTGCCTGGTGCCGTACGTCGGTGCGTTCGTCTTGCTGGTTTTCATGTGCATCGAAGGCACGCCCGGCCCGAACCAGTACGGCGAGAATCCCAAGCAGTAACTCGCGTTTCATGAAAACAAACAACGGCGCAGGGAATTCCCTGCGCCTTTGTCGTTTGTGGGGTACGCGGATCGGGCTGCTGCGCGGCGGCGGGTGTAGGCGCAACATCACTGCTTTGCACTCACGTTCGCCAGTAAGGCCGCGCTTTGCAGATCGGTACGTCCGCATCGGACCACAATAAAGGCACACGGCGACGCAGCCGCGTGCTCGCCGCAAGTTTGAATTTGGAGTCTCGTCGCAGCAGGTGGCGTCATTCGTCACTGCCATGCGCATTAGCAATCCACTGATGCAGCAATGCTGATCAGCAAGCGTACCGGGCTGTGTAATGAGCGATGCAGCTGAGTGGGTACAGACCGCACTGGATTCACGGCGCAGCACGCGGATGAAATGCGCCTGCAAATTATCCTGTCGTCGTTAGCGTGCCAACGCACGCAGTGTCATCGAAACGCTCGCTGCAGCGCACGCAAAGGTGAGCCATCGCAAGAGTACGCACCCCCAGATCGCACCTGCAGCGGTGGGCTTGCTCAGCAGGCAGCTGTGCGATGTGCCGGGCTGAGACTCGGGCTGACAGCCTTGCTCATCGTCGTTGCATCTTTGTCGTGCAGCGCGAGCTCCAACTTGTAGCCATGCGAATACACGGTTCTGATACGCACTGCGCCGTTGTGATTGCTGAGCTGCAATTTCTTGCGCAGCTTGTAGATGTGCTGCTCCATGGTGCGGTCGGTGAATTCGGTGTGGCTGCCCCACACTGCCTTGGCCAGCTGGCAACGCCGGAAGCACACGCCGGGGCTGGAAAACAGCAGCCATGCAATCGAGAACTCGCGTGCGGTCAACACGATCGGCGTGCCATGCAGGTACACCGTATTTTCGTCGCGTATCAACTGGTATGGGCCAACGCTGAGTTGCTGCGTTTCCGGGCAGGCATGCGTCACCGGTGACACCGCCAGGGCCGCACGCACTTGCAATTCGTGCGAATTGACGGGGAGTGCAAGTACCTCCTGCGCGCCCGCGCTATACCAGCTAAGAATGTCGTTGGCGCAATCGAAGCGTCCGAGCACGATCAACGGCGTGGGTTGACCGCTATGGCAGCGCTGCCAGGCCAGCAGCGAGCTGTCGTCGGAGGCAACGCAGCTGGCATCGAAGATCAGCAGCTCGCAAGGCGAATGTCGCAGCGAACGCAGGAGCTCCAGTTCATCGGAAAACACCGATACATTGCGCGACAGCGGTGCAAGGCTGGCGTTGACCTGTGAGGCCAGGCGCGCGTCCTGCGTCAACAGGAACGCCGACCCGTGTTTGGGGGGGCAATGGTCGTGCATCAGCCGGCCCTCCCGTGGCAGCGCACATTCCGCTCGCAGGCCGGATGCCCATGCAGTGCCGCCGATGCCATGACAAAACCCATATGAAGAGATCGATGCATCGTGGGACCAGTCGGCTGTCGAAGGGAGGTCCGGCGGAACCGGATGAATGGTATGTACCATTGCGAGAGCGGAAAGTTTCACCCTTGCGCACGCTTCTTCTGATTTGTGAGCAGCGGCTTTAGCCTGCGCTCATTTAGGCGTAACAGAGCTATTACATAAAGGGCATGTCTGGCTGGGCGCCTTGCTGCGCAGGCGTACTGGCGCTGCAGCGGTGACGGGTGCAACCAGAGACTTGGCTTACCAAGGTCTAGACCAATCTATTACGATTCGTGTAGCGATTGCGCGTTCCAGGAATATGTCGGTCGCGATGCGCCGGCGCGATATGCCTGCTCCCTTCGATCAAGCCAACTCCCCGGGCATGCGTGCGCGCAGTAGTCGGACATCGACACGACTGTGGCCGACGACGGCGATTGCGCACACAAGACGCGTGTTCGCAGACGTTGTCGGGGGGGGACGCATTATTAGCGCAAAAAGACATCCTCAATACTCGTCCGAATGGCGCGAGATGTCTGATGCGCGATACCGCAGGTGGTATGCAAAAAATCCCCGCATCCCGCGAAACGCACGACGTGCTTATTCGAGGGCAGAGTGAGATTTTTTGATTTTTTCAGTGTCTTCAAGTGAGAAATTCCATTGGATCCGCTGCATACAATCGTTTGCGCCAGCGAGCTCGGCGCCTGTTGTCTATTGCACCGCCCCCCCAAGAGAGAGACCGGCATGATCCTTTCCACCTACTTTGCAGCGATCTCTGCGTTGTCTTACGCAGAACGTCTTCCTACCTATACGAGCAGGATGTTAGTTGGTGCTTGGCCGCAGGGACTGCAACACCTCCAGCAGCGACGCGATGGACAGGGCACAGCCGATGGCGCCGACGATGAGGTCAGCCTGTTCGGGGCCAGCGGCGATGCGCTGCTGATCCTGGAATATCAAGAAGAGGCCGAAGACGCGTATCGGCAGGCCTTGAAGGCAATGCGCGGCCATCAGCGCCAATTACGCCTGCTGTCGTGTCGCAACACGGCCTGGTTGATGCTGAGCCAGCGGCGCCTGAGTGCGGCGCTGAATTGCTTCGCGCAGCTGGCAATGGATCGCGAAACGCCACCCACCTTGTGCGGCGAGAGTCTGCTGGGCAAGGCGCTCACTCACTTCCATCTGGGCCAGAGCACGCTGGCCTTGCAGACTCTGGAGCGCGCCAACGAGGTGCTGGCCGAACTGGAGATCGGTGCTTCCGATTGGTTGCGTATCGTCACTGCGCTGCGTCTGGACATGATTGCGCAGCTGCGCATCCGCCGCTCCGATCGCATGAGCGACCATGTGTTCTGGCAGGCGACATTGCGGCAGGAAGACGCCGCGCATGCCTTTGAACCCAACGACCTGCGCGCCTGCATCGCCGACCTGGCCGAGACCATTCCGGTGCTTGCGCAGCGCATGCGGCATGTGCGCAACGTGCTGCGCATCGCAGGCGGCGACACCTTTGGCTTCGATGCGCAGATCGATGCGCTTCCGGCTGCGGCCACCGGATGCCCGCCATGCGCGCGTCAGGACGCGCAGGTGGAGCTGGCGCTTGCCGCGTTGGCGGTAGGGCGGGCCGATCTGGCCGAACGCGCGCTGGCTGGTGCCGGCCGGCATCATGCGCCGCGCTGGAACCTGGAGTTCGAGTACTGCCAGGCCAAGATCAGCCAGGCGTTGGGACGCACGGAACAAGCCTTGTTGCTCTACAACCGCTATGCGCTGGGCGCGGTGCAATGCCTGCGCAGCGAAGTGCAGGCGCCGCGCTTGCTGGAAAGTGGCACCCCGGCACATGTCAGCGACGATATTTCCGCCCGCTTGCCGGCCAAATACCGGCGCGCCTACAGCTACATGATCACCAACGCGCACCGCTCGGATCTGTCGATCAATGAAGTGGCCGCACAGATCGGGGTGACCGGGCGCGCGCTGCAGCAGGCGTTTAAGTCCGCTACCGGGCTGTCGCCGACCCAGGTGCTGCGTCGTTACCGCATGCAGAGCATCCGCGACGAATTGCTGGCCGAAGGCGGCTGCGGCAGCGTGTTGCAGGCAGCCAGCCGCTGGGGCGTGGGCAGCCGTTCGGCATTGGCCAAGGGCTATCGCCAGCACTTCAACGAAGCACCGATGGAAACCTTGCAACGGTAATCTCTGCACGCCACGGCTTGGTAGCGCTACCGGCCGTGGCGGTTCGTTTTCGGCGGATGATGCGGCGGGCGTCACGGTGCGCAATGTAGGGCAGGAGCCGAATCTAGACGTGCGTGCGAGGTGGCTTGCGGCTATCCTTTCCGGCTGGCACTGGCATCCAGGGGGCGCGTCCGAGATGGGCGTCGTCGCCAAGGAAACGACGACCGATCATGCAAGATCACACTCCCGAGGCGACCGACGCCGCGCAGATCCGCCGTGCAGGCGTGGATCTCAATGGACTGATGTCGGTCCTCAGCAAGCATCTGTATTCCACCCCGGTGGTTGCGCTGCGCGAGCTGGTGCAGAACGCGCACGATTCCATCCTGCGCCGCCGTCTGGAACAACCCGATTGGCAAGGCGAATCGCGCATTGAAGTGCATGCCGATGCTGCCCAGGGCATCGTGCGCATCGTCGATACCGGCGCTGGGCTGACCCAGCAGGAAATCCACGATTACCTGGCCACCGTAGGCGTGGGTTACACGCGTGGGCTCCGCCAGGGCGGGCACGAGGACAGCGGGCTGATCGGCATGTTCGGGCTGGGCTTTTTGTCTGCCTTCGTGCTGGCGCGGCGGGTGACCGTGCGCACCACTTCGTACCAGTCCCCGACGTTGGGCCATTGCTACATCTCCAGCAACGCCGAGCAGTACACGGTCAGTCCGATTCCTGCGCGTGCGCAGGTGGGCACCGAGGTGGTGCTGGAATTGCACAGCAATTATCTGTCGTTGGCGCAGGAGGGGCGGCTGCGCGAGATTCTGTCGCGCTACTGCGCGCTTTTGCGCGAGCCGATCTGGATCGGCGCCGATGCGCAGCCGATCAATCCCGAGCCGCCGCCGTGGCGCATGCAGGACGCCGTGCCGTTGCATCCGGTGCAGGCCTGGCGCCGGCAACGCGAGTTCGCCGCGCGCTTCGAGCGCAATTTCGAACCGTTGTGCTGCATGCCGGTACGTGCGGAAGAGGGCAGCGATGCGGTCGGCTTGTTGTGGGTGCAGGACGGTGCCACCTATGGCACCAGCGACAACCGCAATCTGTCGGTATTCCTGCGCGGCATGTTGCTGGACGACAACGCGCGCGAACTGCTGCCGCCGTGGGCAGGTTTCATCGGTGGGGTGATTGAATCCAACCGGTTGACGCCCACCGCAAGCCGCGAGGATCTGCAGCGCGATACGGTCTACAGCGCGGTGCAGCACGCCTTGTCCGAAGCACTGGTGCAAGGCCTGGCCGATGTCGCCCGCCAGCAACCGGAGGCATGGCGACGCATCTTGCTGCGCCATAACGAAGCCCTGCTGGGCGCGGCGTTGTGCGATGAGCGCCTGTTTGTATTGCTGCTGGAACACGTGCGCGTGCCGACCTCGCAAGGCGATCTGCCGGCGCAGCAATTGCCGTCGCGTGGCGCGGTGCATGTGATCCTGGATAGCGACAGCGGTTTTGAAGAAATGCTGTTCCGCGCGATGGGCGTGCCGGTGGCCTATGGCAACCGCTATGCGGTGGTGCCGTTTTTGCGGCGCTGGGCGCAAGCCAAGGGTGTGCGCCTGGTCGAGCTGGGCACCGAACACGGCAACCGCCAGTTGTTCCATCTGGACACGCTGCCTGCTGACGAACTGGCGTGGCTGGAACAGCATCTGGGCGATGGCGAAGCGCTGGTGCCGGCGCGTTTCAGCCCGCAGGAATTGCCGCTGGTGGTGGTGCCCGATCGCGAGGCCGAGCTCAAACGTCGCCTGGAGCAGGACGAGAACGACAAGCGTGTCTCCACCGCCGCGTTGCGGCTGGCGCGGCAATTCACCGCGCGTATCGAAGCACGGCAGACCCAGCGCCTGTATCTGAATCTCGATAATCCGGCGCTGCAGGCCTTGCTGGCCGCGCAGCGTGCGGGCAATCCGCAGGCGGCGGTGGCGGCGCGCTTGCTGCGTTCGCTGAAGGTGATCGTCTCCGCGCAAGGGCGCACGCAGCCGCAGCCGCAGCCGGGCAGTACCGAAGCAGGCGTTTCCGAACTCAATAAGGCCTTCGGCGATTTTGTCGAGGCCGTGACCCAATTGCTGGCGCGCTAAGCGCCGCATCGCAGGAGCGACACGATGGAAATCTGGAACTGGGTAGAAAAACTGCAGGACGATCTGGGCGAAGCCGGGCAGCCGCAAAATGCGCAGCTGCTAACGCGGCTGACCGATTATATCTGCGATCTACAGATCGAACGCGCCGAGGCCTTGTTGCCGGAGGCGCGTGCGCTGGGCAAGACGCTTGCCAATCCGTGGCTGGAGGTGTTCGTCGGGCATTGGGAAATGCGTAACCGCGTCGGCAATCTATGCGAAGGCGAGCGCGCGTTGGGCGATGCGGTGGCACTGTTCGAACGTGCGCATCGCGCCGACGCAGTGGAGTGCCCGCAATCGGTCTGCGTGACCCAGGATCTGGCCGCGTGCTACGCCAACATCGATGGCCCGGGCTGGGTGGAGGAGCGCATCGAGGTGTGCGACGAAACCCTGGGCCGCATTGACCCAAGCTGGTCGTGTTACCAGTGCCTGAGCTGCGAAAAAGCCGATGCCTTGCTCGATGACGGGCGCGGCGACGCGGCACTGGATTATCTGGAGCAGCAATCACAGACCATCCTGGCGCACGGCGGAGAAATCTACGACGGCGTGCCGGACATGCGCATCTCGATCCTGCTTGCGCTCGGGCGTGCGCAGGACGCGCTGGCGCTGGTGGAGCAACGCGAACGCGACGCTGCGCGCGAAGGCGCCGAGTGGGCCAACTGCAGTCAGCCGCGACGCCTGCAGAAAGCGCGCGCGCTGGCGCTGTTGCAGCGCAACGATGAAGCCATGGAAGCGCTGCTGCCATGGCGCGAAGTTGCCCCGCGTTACCGCCTGCATTGGTTGCGTGCAGTGGCGGTGCTGGTGTCGCGTGCGCCGGAGCGCAATAGCTGGGATCTGGGCAGCCGCGTGCAGCTGATGCTCGATCATTACGCGCAGGTCGGCGCGCATCGCATGCTGATCGAAGCCGCTGAGCTGGCGATGCAGTTGGCGCTGCAGCGTGGCGCAGTGTGGACCGCGCGCCGGCATCTGGCGCTTGCGCGTGCGCATCTGCCCAAGCTACGTCAGGACCGCGGCGCCACCCAGTTGCTGGATGGGTTGGCCGCACGTATCGACGCCGCGCCTGCGGGCCAAGCCGCGCCGGTGCCAGCCGCACAATTGCTGGAATGGGTGAACGCGCGAGGCGACGATGTCGTGCGCAATCCCGAGCGCGAAGCGCAGTGGCTGCTGCAGGCCTTAGCGGAATGTCCGGACGATGCGGAGCTTGTCGACACCACTGCATCGGCATTGAGTGCTTGTGCGGCTGACGAGGAAGCGATCGCGTTGCTGTGGTCATTCGTGCAGCGGCATGCCGATCGCGAAACCAGCGCCACCTTCCGGCTGATAAATCTGTTGCTGGCCCGCGGCGATGAAGCAGGTGTGCGCCGGCTGGCGCAGCTGTACCGCCCGCAGGTGCCGGTGGCGGCGTTGTGGTGCGAGGCGCAACTGGCGCAGCGGTTGGCCGACTGGCCGGCGCTGGAACAGGCCTGCACCGCACTGCTTGAGCTGTCGCCTGGCTCGCATGGCGCGCGCGGCCTGTTGGCGCGCATGTACCTCAACACGGGCCGGTTTGCCGAGGCCGCCGCGGTCTACCGGCAACTCACCGAGCTGCTGGAAGAGCCGCGTTCTGCGCATTGGGATCACATGACGGCGGCCAGCGCGGCGCAGGATTGGGATGCGGTGCGTGCCTCTGCGCAGGCCATCGGCATGGAGCTGAGCAGCACCAGCGGCGTGGTCGAAGAGACCTGGGGCTGGGTGATCATTCGTTGCGTGGATGATGGCGAAGTGGCCGAGTATTACGCACGCCGCACCGGTCCGGTGACTGCGCGCATCATCGAAAACGCGCCTGCGCATCGGCGCCAGCACGTCGGCGACTGGGTGGTGTTCGATGCGGAGCTACTGTATCCGCCGCCGGAAGACAAGGCCGAACGCGAGCGCTTCGTGCCGACCTACGCGCAGGTGTATGTGTTGCAAGCCGGCGGCTATGCCAACAGCTGGCTGGTGGACGGCGTGCATCCCGGCGAAGAAGCGATCGATGCGCTGCGCGAAGATATCGAAGCACGCGGTTGGAAGCTGTGGTTGCACAGCCGCGACGACTATCGGTTGATCAACCCGGAAGATCCGGACGGCTTCGATCCGGAAGTGGCAGGCTCGGGTTTGCCGGGCGTGCTGTTTACCGTGGCCTTGCCGGAAGCGGCTGCGCCGCTGGAATTGCATCGCGCCTTGCTCGCAGCAACAGCGCAGTGGCCACACCCGATGTGCTGGCTGCGACTTGCCGAGGCCTGCGGCCAGGATCCGCAGCCGCATCTGGATGCGGTGGATCGTTACGGGTTGTAGGGCGGCGATTCGCTTTATATGGTGGCGGCCGATCATGCGATCGCCGCCGCGATTGAGGATTGGGCATTTGGGATTCGTGGCGTGCGCTCTGGCGTCACTTTTGATGCGTAGCGATGCATCTGGTGTCCGGGGATCCTGCCAATCCATCCATGGATCTGCCGGCGGCGTTCATGCCGCCACGCGGCGCCGCCCTGGCTGCAACACCGCGCTTTCAGCGTGCCTGCTGAATTGAGCGCATTGCGTTCGAGCGCAACGCGCAGCGAGATCGCCTCGTCGTTGCCGTAGCGCTTCGGTCCATGCGCCTACACCGGCGACAGCCGCCGCAATGGGCGGATGCTCGGCCTAGCGACAACACGCCGGTGAACTCCGCACTGCAGGCGAATGCGAGATGGGTTTGGCGGTTGTCTGCGGATAGTTGTCGTTTCGCCAGGTGCGTGCAGCGGCACAGCGCATATCCGCAGGCGTGGACCGGCGCACGTTCGGCGCGTGCGCTGCAATGTCACACTGCGCGCGATGCGGCGCGGATAACTGCTACAGGTTGGGTCGCTGGTTGCCCAATCTGAATTGCTTTACTCTGCTGCGCATCGGCGTGGGGGCGCCGCGTCAGTCAGGGCGCAGTCCAGCCCGCATGCCCAACCTCTTCTTCTTTTGGTGGGTGATCTCATGGTGGCATTGCAACAGCGCTCGATCGATGCGATTCGTGGCCAGGAAAGTGCGTTGTTGGCCGCATGGCTGGGTTCTAGCCTGGGCAACGATGCGCGTCTGTCGCGGCAGGAGTTCGAAGCGCAGGCTGGCGAATTCTTGCGCTTGCTGGTGACCTCGTTGAAAGACGATGGTAGCAGCCTGGACAGTGCCGAGTGGAGCGAAGTGCGCCGCTTCCTGGAAAATCTATCGCGCGACCGCGCCACCCGCGGCTTCGATTCGCAGGAAACCGCCAACTTCATCTTCTCGCTCAAGCGCGTGTTGTTTGCGCTGGTGCAGCGCGAGTACGCCGGCACGCCGGAAGACCTTGGCCAGCAGTTGTGGGCGTTGTCGGAATTGCTCGACCGCCTGGGCCTGTACACCGTCAAGGCGTTCCAGAAGACCCGCGAAGACATCATCGTGCGTCAGCAGGAAGAGATGCTGGAACTGTCCACGCCGGTGGTGAAACTGTGGGACGGCGTGCTGGCGTTGCCGATGATCGGCACGCTGGATTCGCAACGCACCCAGGTGGTGATGGAATCGCTATTGCAGCGCATTGTCGACACCGGCTCGGAAATCGCCATCATCGACATCACCGGCGTGCCCACTGTAGACACGCTGGTGGCGCAGCACTTGCTCAAGACCGTCACCGCCATCCGCCTGATGGGCGCCGATGCCATCATCAGCGGCGTGCGCCCGCAGATTGCGCAGACCATCGTGCATCTGGGCCTGGATCTGCAAGGCATCGTCACCAAGGCCAACCTGGCCGATGCGCTGGCGCTGGCGCTCAAGCGCACCGGCGTAAGCGTGAGCAAGGCGAGCTGACATGGAGCGCATCCCGATCTTGCGGATGGGCGATCTGCTGCTGGTCACCATCCAGGTAGACATGCACGACCAGCTCGCGCTGCAGCTGCAGGAAGATCTGTCGGAAAAGATCAGCAACACCTCCGCGCGTGGCGTGCTGATCGATATTTCCGCGCTGGACATCGTCGACTCCTTCATCGGCCGCATGATCAGCACCATCTCCGGGCTGGCCGCGATCATGGACGCCAAGACCGTGGTGGTGGGCATGCAGCCGGCCGTGGCGATCACGCTGGTCGAGCTGGGCCTGACCTTGCCCTCGGTTCGCACTGCGCTCAATGTCGAACGCGGCATGCGCCTGTTGCAGCAACCCGACGAGGCGGCATGACGACCGGCTCGCAACCGGTGCGTACCGAACAGGATGTGGTGCTCGCACGGCAGACCGTGCGCAAGCTGGTGGTGCAATGCGGCCTGCGGCTGGTCGATCAGACCAAGCTGGTCACCGCGGCCAGCGAGTTGGCGCGCAACACCGTGATTTACGGCGGCGGCGGCGACATGGATTGGGCGCTGGTGGAAAGCGGCATCCGCAAGGGCGTGCAGCTGACCTTTCGCGACCAGGGGCCTGGCATTCCCGATCTGGACCTGGCACTGACCGACGGCTGGACCTCCGGCGGCGGACTGGGCCTTGGCCTGTCCGGTAGCCGCCGGCTGGTGGACGACTTCGTCCTCGACACAGCGCCAGGCCAGGGCACACGCATCACCATCACCAAATGGAAGTGAATGTTGCCGGCCTGGTGACCCGTTCGTTTCGTGTCGACGAAACCAGCCAGGTCGGGCAGGCGCGCCGCGAAGCGACCGCCTTGGCGCAGACGCTGGCCTTCGATGAAGCCAGCTGTGGCCGCGTGGCGCTAGTCGCCACCGAACTTGCCACCAACATGGTCAAGCACGGGCGTGGCGGCGGCCTGCAGCTGTCCACGGTGGCCGCGCGCGACGGCGGCAGGGGCGTGGAGTTGTGTGCCATCGATGATGGCCCAGGCTTCGCGCTTGCAGATGGCCTGCGCGATGGCTATTCCACTGCCGGCACGCCGGGCACCGGCTTGGGTGCGATCAAGCGCCAGGCGCAGCTGCTGGATGCGTATTGCGATGCCAAGGGCGCGATTGTGCTGGCACGCGTGTTCGCTCAGCCGCGTGCAGAATTGGATCTGCCCTACGGCGCGCTGCGCGTTCCGCTGCATAACGAAGTGGTGTGCGGCGATGGCTGGCACCTGGCGATCGATGCGCAACGGGTGACCGTCAGCGTGATCGACGGCTTGGGCCACGGGCCAGGCGCGGCCGATGCCGCCGATGCCGGCACGCGCGCTGCGGCGCTGGCCGGTGGCGAACCCGGCCAGCGCATCGCGCGCCTGCATGCGGGCATGAGCGGCACGCGCGGTGGCGCAGCGGCAGTGATGCAGTTCGATGCCAGCAGCGGCCAGGTGCGCTTTGCCGGTCTCGGCAATATTGTCGCGTCGCTATGCGATGGCGATGGCGTGCGCGGCATGCCATCGCATCCGGGCATCGTCGGGGCGCAATTTCGCAAGGCGCAACCATTCGACTTTCCGCATGCGGCCGGCAAGTTGCTGGTGATGCACAGCGATGGCCTGCAATCGCGCTGGAACCTGCGCGATCACCCTGGCCTTTTCTCGCGTCACCCACGCATCGTGGCGGCGCTGCTATTACGCGATTACGCGCGCGGCCGTGATGATTGCTGTGTGTTTGTCATGCGCTTAGGAGGCATGCAATGAATCCCACCACGGATGTGCCGGCTCTCGATGCAACGGCAGAACTGGAACGCTTGCGACAGCAGAATCAGGCCTTGCGCGAGGAGCTGGAAGAAACCAACCAGGGCGTGCTGGCGCTGTATGCCGAGCTCGACCAGCAGGCCGAACAGCTGCGCGATGTGTCCGAACTCAAGAGCCGTTTCCTGTCGTACATGAGCCATGAGTTTCGTACACCGCTGGGGTCGATCCTGAGCATCACCCGCTTGCTGGAAGACGGCATGGACGGCCCGCTCAACGCCGAGCAGCTCAAGCAGGTGCGCTTTGTCAGCGGGTCGGCGCGCGAGCTCACCGAGATGGTGGACGACCTGCTCGATCTGGCCAAGATCGAGGCCGGGCGCATCACCATCTCGCCGGGCTGGTTCGATCTGATGGACCTGTTCGCGGCCTTGCGCGGGATGTTCCGCCCGCTCACCGATACCGGCAAGACCATGTTGGTCTTTGACGATCCACCGGTGTTGCCGATGCTCTACACCGACGACAAGAAGCTGGCGCAGATCCTGCGCAACTTCATTTCCAACGCGCTCAAATTTACCCCGCAGGGGCATGTGCGCGTGTTCGCTCAGCTGGAAGGCGACACCCACGTGCGTTTTGGCGTGCAAGATACCGGCATCGGTATTGCGGCCGAGCTTCACGAGGCCTTGTTCGAAGATTTTGTACAGGTGGACTCGCCGCTGCAAAAACGCCTGACCGGCACCGGTTTGGGGTTGTCGATCTGCAAGCGGTTCGCCGAGTTGCTGGGCGGCCGGGTGGGCGTCAACAGCGTGCCCGGGCAGGGCTCGGAATTTTACGTGGTGCTGCCGGTGACGCTGGCAGCGGAGGATGCACGTGGGCAGTAAGCAGCACATTCTGGTCGTCGACGACAATGCGGTGACGCGCTATTCGGTGCGGCGCGTGCTCGAACATCACCAGTTCGTGGTCGAAGAAGCCGCTACCGGCACCGAGGGGCTGACCAAGCTGGCCGCGCAGACGTTTGCCGCGGTGGTGCTGGACGTCAATCTGCCGGACATGAGTGGCTTCGACATCGTGCGCACGTTGCGCGCGGAACCGCGCACCTCATTGTTACCGGTGGTGCATGTCTCGGCCGCTTCGATTGCCACCGGCGACATGATCACCGGGCTGGAGGCCGGCGCCGACGCCTATCTGATTCATCCGGTCGACCCCAACGTGCTGGTGGCCACGCTGCGCACACTGCTGCGCGCCCGTCGCGCCGAAGAAGCGTTGCGCATCAGTGAGGCACGTTTCCGCGAAATCTTCGAACACATCAGCGCGCCGATTGCGGTGGTGGACGCCAACCTGCACACGCACGAAGCCAATGCCGCGTTTCAGCGCTTGGTCGGCAATGCCACGCCCGGCGCTGCGATCCACGCTGCCGGGCTGGATCAGGCCTCCACCGTGCATGCACTGACCACCGCGTTGGCGCAGCGCGAGCGCTGGAGCGGTGCGTTGACCCTGTTGCGCGATGGCAAGCTGTGCGAAACCGAATGGCGGGTGTCGCCGTACCGCGAGCCGGATTTGGGTTTGTTGATGGTGGAAGACGTCACCGAGCAACGCCTGCGCGAGCGTGAGCAGCGCCAGGAACTGGATACCGCCACCAGCGAGCTTGCGCATCAGATCGCGCAGCGCCAGCACACCGAAATCCAGCTGCTGCAGGCGCAAAAGATGGAAGCGCTGGGCAAGCTCACCGGCGGCATCGCACACGATTTCAATAATCTGCTGACCAGCATCATTTCCGGGTTGGACATGATCCAGCTGGCGGTGGAATCCAACCGCGTTGAACGCGTGCCGCGGCTGGCCGAGATCGCCACCGGCTCGGCGCATCGCGCGGCCGCGCTGACTCAGCGCATGCTGGCGTTCGCACGCAAGCAATCGCTGGATGCGCAACCGTTCGACGTCAACACCCGCGTGCGTTCGCTGGAAGACATGCTACAGCGCTCAATCGGCGAAAACATCGCGCTGGAACTGGAACTTGTATCCACGCCGCTGGTGGCGATTGCCGATGCCAATCAGCTAGAAAATGTGGTGCTCAACCTAGTGATCAATGCGCGCGATGCATTGAAGGGCCAGGGCACCATCCGCATCCAGAGCGAGGCCTACACCGCGCACGACGATCCGGAACTGGAGGATGGCGACTACGTTGCGGTGAACGTAATCGATAACGGCAGCGGCATCGAGCCGGCCATTCTCGATCAGGTGTTCGAGCCGTTTTTCACCACAAAACCCATCGGCGAAGGCACTGGCCTGGGTCTGTCGATGACCTACGGATTCGCGCGTCAATCGGGCGGTACCGCGCGCATCACCAGTACCGTGGGCCGTGGCACCACGGTGGCGTTGCTGCTGCCGCGTGGGCTCTCGGCCAATGAGGTACTGCCGGCACCGGCGCCGAGCGCGCCGCGCACACGTAACGAGCGCATCCTGCTGGTCGATGACACCGATGTGGTGCGCATGATGGTGAGCGAAGTGCTCGGCGATGCCGGCTACCAGGTGATCGAAGCCGAAGATGCCAACGGCGCTCTGGAGCAATTGCGCACCGACGTGCACATCGATCTGGTGGTGTCCGATGTCGGCCTGCCCGGCATGAACGGGCGCGACATGGCCGATGTGGCGCGCATGCTACGCCCAGGTCTGCCGATTCTGTTCATTACCGGCTACGCAGAAAACGCGGCGACGCGGCAGGAATTCCTGGCCGAAGGCATGGCCTTGTTGCCCAAGCCCTTCAGCCTCAACGATCTGCTCAACACGGTGGGGCAAATGCTCGACAGCAGCGTGCTGGCGCGGGCGTAGGGTGTCAGGGCGGCTACCAAAATGACTGCGCAGCCGTCAGGCGGCAGTGTCTTCGGCATGTATTGCGCGCGCACTCCGGTTCCCTGCGCGCCGTCCACGGCTACCTGATGGCCGCTCGCTATGTGTTGTTAGCCGCTTACAGACGCGTGGCGCGATGCACAGCAGTTGTGCAGGCGCCCGCACTCACCGCGCATATGCATACGGCCCGAATGTAGCGCCGACAAAACCACCGGCCGACTCGGTGCTGAGCACGCGCGCATCGCCCTGTTCAAGCAGCGTCTGCCATTGTCCTTCACCGACTGCGTAATCCACATGCACGCGCGCAGCATCCAGCGCGAAGCGCAGCTTCACCGGCTGCTTGAGATCGGGCAGTGGCGCGCGTGCCAGCTCGGTGCCGGTGTTTGGCTGCTGCGCTCCCGCACGGCGATATAGCACCACCGCGGTGCCGCTGCCTCGCGTACCAGCATGGGGGGCAGGAAGCTGCTCTCCTTGGCCACAATCGCCAGGCCGGCTTGTTCGCCAGGGTCCAGCGCACTGCCGTCCACGCTGGCGACCAAGGTGGCGTGGTGAGAGCCGCGCGTTGTGGGCGTGTCGCTCAACGTCAACTGGCAGTCATAGGGTGATCGGTTGACTGCAGTCACTGCGGCGTCAGCGCCGCAGTGATGTTTCGTGTGTGGATCCAGGCCAGCTGCGTACATGCGCAGCTGGCCTTTTTGTTGCGTTACCGATTGCTCAACACCGAACGCACCCAGCTGACGATCTGCGCGCTGCTCACCGCGCCCGAATGCCGGCCAAGCTCCTGCCCACCCTGGATGACCAGCAAGGTGGGAATGCTACGGATGCCAAAGCGCGTGCCCAGCGCCGGATGCAGGTCGGTATCCACCTTGGCCAAGCGCACCTGCGGTTCCAGCGCGGCGGCGGCCGCGGCAAATTGCGCCGCCATGCTCAGGCACGGCCCGCACCACGGCGCCCAGAAATCCACCACCAGCGGCAGTGCACTGCGCACCGCGTGCTTGTCGAAATCCGCAGTCGATAGGGCCACCGGCGTGCCCAGAAACAGCGGCTGATGGCAGCTGCCGCACTTGGGCGCATCGCGCAGGCGCGTGGGCGCGATGCGGTTCATCGCAGCGCAACTCGGGCAGGCGATCAGAAGCGATGCGTCGGTCATGTGGGTCTCCAGTAGGCGGCGCTGCCTGCGCTGCCCGGCTATCACTGGCCGCGCGCATGCTGCATGTCGCCAGTGTAGCTGCCACGCCCCAAGGCGCTGTGCCCAGGGCCAGCGGCTGTACCATTAAGCGGATGCGTGGCGAGCTGCCTGCGCGCCGTAGCGCGCTGCATCGCTCAGGCCGACTGGCCGAGCGTCACGATCGGGACGAAGCCGCCGTAGACCATGCGCTTCCCGTCGAACGGCATCGGGTTGACGGACGGATCCATGCGCGGGTCTTCCATCATCTTGCGCATGCCTTCATCGCGGGTGGCCTTGTCCGGCCATTCGATCCAGGAAAACACCACAGTCTCTTCATTGGTTGCGTCGACTGCGCGATAGAAGTCGGTCCACTGTCCTCGCTGGACATCGTCGGCCCAGCACTCCACTACGCGCAGCGCGCCGTACTCCATGATGACCGCATCGCCCATGCGGGCATGCGCGATAAATGCGTCTTTGTTGGCCGTGGGCACGGCAAGCACAAAACCATCGATATACGACATAACCACCTCCGCAGACAGGGCGCACGATGTGCACCCGAGGATGACCAAGGGATGTTGGTGCGACCAAGAACTGGAGAGCAGTGGGGCAGGAGCGTGCATCCAGCGCGCTGGCCGTACGAGCATACGGTGCATGCAGCGCGACAGCACTGCTTGAGTTGGCTGTCACGCGGGCTGACAGACGCGCTACTGCCGGGTTCGCTGGTGCGACGGTAGTCGATACGGCAGTCGTGGATTGTGTGTTGATTGATGGAGGCCCCTGGCCGCCAAATCTTGCTGGAGGAAGCGCCAAATGCGCGGCCAAACACGCGTTGGCCACGCAGCTTTACCATTCCGGCGTTATCTGCAATTGCTGAAGCGCGGCGAGTTGCTGTTCCGGCGCAACGCTTCAAGAGCATCCTGGCTGCGCGCTACGCGGGTGCAGTGCGCCCGTTCACGCCCGCTGGCATTGCGGGCGCTGTGAGACGTGCGGAGGTTAAGCCGCCAGGTTGTGGCGGCGCAGTCTGGCTTCGAACACCACGTCGCCGTCTTCGTTGCGCGCCTGCAGCGTGCCACCGTGTGCCTTGACGAATTGGTCGGCAATAAACAGCCCAAGCCCCAGTCCCTGGCTGGCATGGAAGCTGGCCTTGAACGGTTCGAACAGACGCGGCATCAGGCTGTCGGGAATGTGGCCGGCGTTGCGCACCGACAGGCGCAGGGTGTCGTGTTCGCGGCCATCCAGATGCACCTGCACCGGATGGCGGCCGCCGTGTAGCACGGCGTTGCCGACCAGATTGGACACCACCTGCGCCAACCGGTCGCCATCGCCATCGCCATCCAGGTCGCCCTCGGTGCGCAGGTCGATGGTGGTGTGCGGATTGGCCTGCGCCACTTCGCCCACCACGCTGTGCACCACCTCGCCCAGGTTGCATGGGCCGAACTGCATCGGCAGCCCATCGGTGCGCAGGCGCGAAAAATCCAGCAATTGCTCGACCATGCGCGACATGCGGTGCGCGCTGTTTTCCAGTTGTTCCAGCGTGCGCGCAGCCGAACTGTCGGCATCGACATCCAGGCCCAGTTTGTCGGCGCACAGCAGGATCACCGACAGCGGCGTGCGCAGGTCGTGGGCGAGCACGGCCATCATGGTTTCGTTGAGCGTGAGCGCGCGTTCCAGCGAGGCGTTGCGTGCCTTGAGCAACCGTCGCTGCTGGTACAACTCGATGAACACGTTGACCTTGCTCAGGATCACGTGCGGCTCGATCGGCTTGTGCAGAAAATCTACGGCGCCGGTTTCGTAACCCTGGAAGGCACGCATCGGATCGTTTGGCGAGGCGGTCAAGAAAATGATCGGCACATGCCGGGTGCGCTGCGAGCCGCGCATCAATTCTGCCAGCGAAAAGCCGTCCATTTGCGGCATGTGCACGTCCAGCAGCGCCAATGCCACGTCATGCTCGAGCAGCAGTTCCAGCGCCTGCGCACCGGACGCGGCGCACAGTACGCGGATGCCGTCGCGTTGCAGCAGCGCTTCCATCGCCACCAGATTCTGCGGCACATCGTCCACGATCAGGATCTTGGTGGATTCGGTGTCGTTGCTGCTTGCAGACTGGCCGGTCGCGGTGAGATTCATGCGTGAAAGGCTTCCAGTCGGGTGCAGATGGCCTGCAAGGTGAGCACCGCATCGGCGCCGGCGTGGGCGAGGGCGGAGGCGGGCATCAATGACGCAGCGGCGTCGTCGGGGCGCTGGATCCAGGCGGTGCCGCCCACAGCGCGCACCGCCGCCACACCGGCGCTGCCATCGGCGCTTGCACCGGTGAGCAGAATCGCCAGCAGGCGCTCGCCAAACACGTCGGCAGCCGATTCGAACAAGGGGTCGATTGCGGGGCGCGAAAACAACACCGGCGCATCCATCGACAACGCCAGGCTGTCGCGGGTTTCCAGCAGCAGGTGATAGTCGGGCGGAGCGACAGTGACGGTGCCAGCCAGCAGCGGCTGTTTGTCTTCGGCCTCGCGCACCGGAAGCGCGCAGCGCGCATCCAGTAGCTCGGCGATATGGCTGGAACGGTCGCGCGGCAGATGCAGCACGACCAACACCGGCATCGGTAAATCCGCTGGCAGCCCGGACAACAACGCCTGCAAGGCCATCACGCCACCGGCGGATGCGCCGATCACGATCGCGTCGAACTGCTGTGCATTCGGCATGCGGCTCATGCGGCCTTCCGATACAGCCGCTGCTCACGTGCGCACGCTTCGAACGCCTGCGCATGCGCGCCGAACTGCAGCGACTCCTTGCTGCCCAGCCCGAGAAAGCCGCGATGGACCAACGCATCGTAGAACAAGCCCACCGCACGATCCTGCAAGCTGCGGTTGAAATAGATCAGCACATTGCGGCACGACACCAAGTGCACTTCGGAAAACACCGTGTCGGTGGCCAGGCTGTGATCGGCGAATACGATATTGCGCTTCAAGCGCCGGTCGAACACCGCACCGTTGTACGCGGTGGTGTAGTAGTCCGACAGCGATGTGCGGCCACCGGCGTCCAGATAATTGCGGCTGAACTGCGCAATGCGATCGATGCCGTACGCGCCAGCTTCGGCCAGGCTCAATGCTTCCGGGTTGATGTCGGTGGCATAGATCACCGACTTTTCCAGCAGGCCTTCTTCGTGCAGCAGGATGGCCAGCGACCAGACTTCTTCACCGGTGCTGCAGCCTGCCACCCACAATTTGATCGAGGGATAGGTGCGCAACACCGGCACCGCATGCTCGCGCAGCATGCGGAAATACGCAGGGTCGCGGAACATCTCCGAGACCTGCACGGTAAAGAACTGCATCGCCTGCGCAAAGGTGTCCGGTTCGTGTAGCAGACGGTGCTGCAGATCGGCTACACGTGCGCAGTCGAAACGCGCCATTGCGTGGCGCATGCGCCGCCGCAACGAGGACACCGCATAGTCGCGGAAGTCGTAGTGATAGCGCTGGTACACCGCTTCCAGGAGCACACGCAGTTCCAGATCGAACAGCTCCACCGGGTTCATTGCCGCGAGCACCACACGCGGCACAGCGACACCAGCTTGTCCACATCGATGGGCTTGGCGATGTAGTCGTTGGCCCCAGCTTCCAGGCAACGCTCGCGGTCGTCGGCCATGGCCTTGGCGGTCAGCGCGATGATGGGCAGATCCTGCCACTGACGGTTGGCACGGATCTGCCGCATCGCGGTGATGCCATCCATCTCCGGCATCATGATGTCCATCAGCACCAGATCCACTTCGTGTTTGGCCAGGTGCTCCAGTGCCTCGCGGCCGTTGCGTGCAATCTGCAGCGTCACGCCCAGCGGTTCGAGCACGCTGGAAAGCGCGAAGATGTTGCGTACGTCGTCTTCTGCCAGCAGCACGGTGGCACCGTCCAGCACTGCATCGCGTCGGCGTGCTTCGCGCAGCAGGCGCTGCTGATCGCTGGGTAACGAGGCTTCCACGCTATGCAGGAACAGCGTCACTTCATCGAGCAGACGTTCCGGCGAGCGCACGCCCTTGATGATGATGCTCTTGGAATAGCGGCGCAGGCCTTGTTCTTCGTCGCGGGTGAGCGCACGCCCGGTGTAGACGATCACGGGCGGGAAGGCGACCGCATCGTTGCCGGCCATGCGTTCGAGCAAGTCGTAGCCGCTGCCGTCGGGCAGGGCCAGATCGGTGACCATGCAATCGAAGGTGGAACCTGCCAGCTGTTCCATCGCCTCGGCAATACTGCCCACTGCGACGATGTCCAACTGGTCGCGCGCCAGCAGCAACTGCAGATTCGCACGCAATGCGCTGTCGTCTTCGACGATCAACAGGCGGCGTACTGCACGCGCATTGGTTTCTTCCAGCTGACGGATCGCACCGGCCAGCAAGTCGCGCGTGGCCGGCTTGATGAGATAGCCGACCGCGCCAAGCTCCAGTGCAATCTGGCTACGTTCGAGAGCGGATACCACGTGCACCGGAACGTGGCGTGTGGCCGGGTCGCGCTTGAGGCGTTCGAGCACGCTTAGGCCAGACGCATCCGGCAAGCCGATGTCGAGCAGGATGCCGCTGGGGCGCAGCTCGGCTGCCAAGCGCAGTGCTTCTTCTGCGTTGGGAGCCACCACGCAATCGAAATCCAGTTCGTGGGCCAGGTCCACCAGCGCCTGCGCAAAACGGGTGTCGTCTTCCACCGCCAGAATCAGGCGGCCGGGACGGCTGCGTTGGTCGCGATCATCGTCAGCGCGCCGGATCGGTGCAGCACTGGGCGAAGCGATCGGCAGCGGGGCGATGTGGGTGGCCGCAAGAGAATGTGCGCCGGGTTGCGCGGCTGTTGACATGCCGCGGTGCTGTTGCACGGAGCCGCCCGCTGTCGAATGCGGTGCCGTGGCAGCATTCGCAGTTACATCCGCTGCGCTGATCACTTCCGCAGGTGCACCATCAGTTGGCAATTCCAGCGTAAAGCAGCTGCCGCGGCCCGGCTCGCTGTCCACACTGATACTGCCGCCCATGCGTTGCGCCAGGTCGCGCGAAATCGACAAGCCCAGCCCGGTGCCGCCATAGCGGCGACGCGTGCTGCCATCGGCCTGACGGAACGCTTCGAAGATCACTTCGCTCTGTTCGCGCGCGATGCCGATGCCGGTGTCGGTCACCGCAAAGCGCACACGGCCCGGCGCATGCGCCTGCACCGACAGACTGACCTTGCCGTGTTCAGTGAACTTGATTGCGTTGGCCAGCAGGTTCTTGAGGATCTGCTGCAGGCGCTGGTTGTCGACCACCAGCTGTGTCGGCGCATCGGCAACGGCTGCGATCTCCAATGCCAGGCCCTTCTGCCGCGCCAGCGGCTCGAAGGTTTCGCGCAGGCGTTGCAACACCGAAGTGGTGGCCACGGTTTCGTCGGCCAGTTCCACATGCCCTGCTTCGATCTTGGACAGGTCCAGGATGTCGTTGATCAGCGTCAGCAGGTCGTTGTTGGACGACAGGATGGCCTGCGCGTATTTCACCTGCTCGGTGCTGAGTGTGCCGTCCTTGTTGTCGGCCAGCAGCTTGGCCAGGATCAACGCGCTATTGAGCGGAGTGCGCAACTCGTGCGACATGTTGGCCAGGAATTCGGACTTGTAGCGCGAGGCGGTGGATAGCTCGTTGCTATTGCGCACCAGCTGATTCTGCGCAATCAGCAAGGCCTGTCTCTGCGCTTCCAGTGCCTGGGTGCGCTCTTCCAACTGCACGTTGGTCTGTTCCAATTCTGCCTGCTGCACTTCTAGATCGCTTTGCGATTGCTGCAGGCTGCGGCTCTGTTCTTCCAGTTCTTCGTTGGCGACGCGCAGCTCCTCCTGCTGGGTCTGCAGTTCTTCGCTCTGCCGCTGGGTTTCTTCCAGCAAGGCCACCAGCTGCGCGCGCAGCAAGGCGGTGCGCAGGGCAAGGCCGATGTTTTCGCCGCAGCGTGCCAGCAGTTCTTCTTCGCGCGACCCGGCGGTGAGTGGGTCGGTCACGCGACCGAGTTCGATGATGCCGATCACCCGACCATCGGCCGTAACCGGCGCCAGCAGCAATTCCTGGCAGCCGCTCTGGCCCAGCCCGGAGGCGATCTGCAGATGGCCGGCGTCCACGCCGCGTAGGCGCCGCACCGTGCCACGTTGCAGCACTTCGCCGAGTTGGCCGGCAGTGGTTGGCAGTGTCTGCGGAAGATCGGGCGGCAGCGCCGCACCACCGGTGAGCCGCAGGCGTTCGCCTTCAATGCGATACAGCGCGCCCACCTGCGCATCCAGCGTCTCGCACAAAGCGCGCGCCGCGGCGTCGGCCAATTCCTGCGGCGCCTGATTGCCGCGCAAACTCGCCTCAACCGTATTTTCTGCTTGCTGCAGCCACAGCGCGAATTCGGCCTGCCGGCGCGCGCGGATCGCCTGCATCACCACAAATGCCATGGCCAGAAACGACACGCCGCCGATGCTGCGGTTGACCGATGAAAAACTCGAGTTGGTGCTCGGTGGCGCAAGTTGAAAACCGATCGCCAGCAAGGCGCACGACAACGTGCCCACCACAAGTGGTACCTGCGGGCGGTTCTGAAACACCGTCACGCCGACCGCAACGAAGTAGGTCAGCCACACCGCATAGCCGAGCGGAGTGACCAACTCCATGCCCAGCGTGCCAGCCATCAAGGCCCCCGCGATGACCCAAATCCAGCGGTCGCGTGTGGTCGAGATGTTGGGCATAAGTCGCGCGGACCGAACTGAGAGGGCGGTCATGGTAGCCGATAACTTTCACGCGCAAATCGCCGGAAATTTGACGCTTTTGCTGCCGGGTTGGCTTGCACGCAACCTTCACGGACCCCTCACTAAGGTCGCGCGCTTTTCCGGGGGAAACATCGCGCGATGGATGCGGAAACGGCCGTCGACAGTGCAGGGCCGCTTTCTTACGACAGCCGGCAGTGTCAGCTGTTGGTGCAGAGCGTGTCCGATTACGCGATCTACATGCTCGATATCGGTGGCCATATCCGGAGCTGGAACCCCGGCGGCGAGCGGATCAAGGGCTACAGCGCAAGCGACGTGTTAGGCACGCATTTCTCGCGGTTTTATCTGCCCGAGGATGCGCAACGCGACGAGCCCAGCCGCAATCTGGAGATCGCCAGGCGCGAAGGACGCTTCGCTGCCGAAGGTTGGCGCCTGCGCAAGGATGGCAGCAGGTTCTGGGCGAGCGTGGTGATCGAACCAGTGTTGGAATTCGGGACGCTGGTGGGCTTTGCCAAAGTCACCCGTGATCTGACCGAGCGGTATGAGGCGCAGCATTTGCTGCAACAGGCGCAACAAGCACTGTTGCAGTCACAGAAGATCGAAGCGCTGGGTCGGTTGACGCTGGGCATGGCGCACGACTTCAATAACTTGCTCACTGTGATGGTGACCAGCCTGGATCTGATTGCACTGCGCGCAGGCGAGGATGCACGCACCCGCATGCTGATCGAAACGGCGCAAACGGCGGTGGATCGCGGCACGTTGTTGACGCGTCAACTGCTGGCCTTCGCGCGCGGGCAACGGCTGAATCCTGAGCGCCACGCCGTCAGTGACATCGTGACGCGTTCGTTAGCGCTATTGCGGCGTGTCTGCCCGCCGGCGGTGGATCTGTCGCTGCAGTTCGCCGATGCATTACCGGATGTGCGCGTAGACCCAGGCCAGCTGGAAGCGGCGTTGCTCAATCTGGTCTTCAATAGTTGCGATGCGATGCCTGCTGGCGGTGCAATCGCGTTGTTCACTTCTGCCGCGCAACGCACAGCGCCGTCAGATCCCAAAGGCATACGGCGCCGGTATGTCGCCGTTGCCGTACGCGACGACGGCCCAGGCATGTCGGCGCATGTTGCACAGCGCGCCAGCGAACCATTTTTCACCACCAAAGATGTCGGCAAGGGCTCAGGCCTGGGGTTGAGCCAGGTCTACGGCTTTGCATCTCAGTCCGGTGGCTTTGTTGAGCTTGAGACCGCACCTGGACGCGGCACCAACGTCACCGTGTTTCTCCCGGCCATCGAGGAGGCCGAGCATGACTGAATCCCTTCGCCTGCTGATGGTGGAAGACCAAGAAGAACTGCGCGAATTGATCGGCGAAGCGTTGCGCGATGCTGGCATCAGCGTCGATACCGCCGATGATGGCCACAGCGCCTTGCGCATGTTGCGCGACAGCGGCCCGTACGATGTGGTGTTTAGCGATATCCGGATGCCCAACGGCATGTCGGGCATCGAATTGAGCGAGCAGGTGGCACAACTGCTGCCGCAGGCGCGCGTCATTCTGGCCTCCGGCTTCGCCAAGGCGCAGTTGCCGCCGTTGCCGGCTCAGGTCGATTTCCTGCCCAAACCGTATCGCCTGCGCCAGCTCATCGACATGCTCAAGAGCACCGCAGCCAACGCATAAACGTTGGCTGCGCGTGCCGCATCAACGGCTCTGGTAGTACACCTTGCCGATGGCAATCTCCACCGGTGCAGCCGGCGGATCGGTCACCGGTAAAAGGGCTGTTCGACCGCCTGCAGATCCAAGTGCTAGAACGCGCCGAACTTTGCCCGTCCGCCACACTGCGGGCTGCGGCTCACCCTCCATTCGCCTGACGTGCGCCTGCCGCAGCCCACGTACGCGATCGCTCACTGCAGCTTGAGCATCACGATCGAATGCGCCGGCAGCGCCACGTTCAATGCCTTGCCCTGCACACGGGCGCCCTTGAATACCGCTGGCGCGACGGCACGTGGCTGGGCATAGGTGTTGTGCGTGGTGATCGCTGGTGCGGTCAGGATCTGGCCCTCCACCGCACGCAGCGTCAGACCATCCACCTGCACGCTGACAGTCGCCGCCGCAGTGGTGTCCAGGTTGGTCAACGCAATATACACATGACCATCCTCCGCCTTGACCGCCGAGCCGTGCACCGCCGGCACATGCGTACCGCCATGACGGTACTCCGGGGTCTGCAATTGCAGCGGCAGGTGAGTGGCATCCTGGTAGGGCTTGTACATTGCAAACACGTGATAGGTCGGCGTCAGCACCATCTTGTCGCCATCGGTGAGGATCATTGCTTGCAGCACATTGACCATCTGCGCGATGTTGGCCATGCGCACGCGCTCGGCATGCTGGCTGAAGATGTCGAAGTTGAGGGAGGCCACCAGCGCGTCGCGCAGGCTGTTTTGCTGCTGCAGGAAGCCAGGATTGGTGCCGGGCAATGGCGCGTACCAGGTGCCCCATTCGTCAACGACCAGGGCCACTTTCTTGGCCGGGTCGTACTTGTCCATGATCGCGCTGTGCTTGGTGATCAGCTCGTCCATCACCAGCGTACGCGACAGCGTCTGGATCCATGCGGCTTCGTCGAACGTGGTCGAAGAGGCGCGCGGCGGCCAACCGCCCGGAATGGTGTAGTAATGCATGCTCAGCCCATCCATGTACTTGGTGGCTTCGCGCATCATCACCTCGGTCCAGTGGTAGTCGTCATCGCTAGGGCCAGGCGCGATCTTGAGGATCTTCTGGTTGGCCGGCGATTTAACGAAGGTCTGGTAGCGGCGGAACACATCGGCTGCGTATTCCACGCGCATATTGCCGCCGCAGCCCCACAACTCGTTGCCCACGCCGAAATACGGCACCTGCCAGGGCGCGTCGCGGCCATTGGCGCGGCGCTCGTTGGCCAGGCTCGAACGGGTTGGCGCGGTCATGTATTCGGCCCACTGCGCGATCTCTTCCGGCGCAGCATCGCCCACGTTGCCGGCGACATAGGCCTGGGTGCCAAGCAGTTCGGTGAAATCCATGAACTCGTGCGTGCCAAAACGATTGGTCTCTTCCACACCGCCCCAATGCGTATTGACCCTGATCGGGCGCTTGGCCGGCGTGCCCACGCCATCGCGCCAGTGGTATTCGTCGGCGAAGCAGCCACCCGGCCAGCGGATGTTGGGCACGGCGATGGCTTTCAATGCGGCGACCACGTCGTTGCGATAGCCGCGCGTGTTGGGAATCGGCGAATCCTCGCCCACCCACACGCCGCCATAGATGCCGGTGCCCAGATGCTCGGCGAACTGGCCGAACAGTTGCCGCGATACCTGCGGACCGGGCTGGTCCACGCGCAAGGTGCCGCTGACTTTGACCTCTGCAGCGAAGGCAGCTGGTGTGCTGGCAAGTAAGACGGCGACGAAAACGGCATTCAACAGCTGTCTGCGCGATGTCCGCAACGCGAGGGAAATCCACTGCATCGGGTCGGTGCTCCTGTGCTGGTCGGTAGTCGGGCGGGGGCTGCTGCGAGGGAAGCGCGTCGTCAGCGTAGTGCGGGTGGTGGCACTTTGTATTGCTGCAGCGCGACCAGCGCATATCAGCGCAGACGAGCGCGGCAGTGCTTCGCGCGCTGCAGTCGCTTCGCAGGCCAGGATGTGCGCAGCAGCATGGTCGGCAGCGGCGTCGTGCGGCTATGCTCGCTGACTTCCCTCATCGGCAGGACGATCCATGCAGCGAGTGTTCGGGCAGTTGCCAGACGGTGTCGAGATCCACGCGCTCACGCTCCGTAGCGAGGCCGGTCTCGAGGCGGAAGTGCTCACCTACGGCGGCATCCTGCATACGCTGCAGTTGACCACCGCACAGGGCGTGGTGCCGCTGGTGCTCAACCTGCCGGACCTGCCCGCCTACGCCGCTGACGGCGACAGCCTCAACATTCTGGTCGGCCGCTTCGGCAATCGCATCGCCGGCGCGCGCTACACGCTGGACGGCGTCAGCCACGTGCTGGCAGCAAATGAGGGGCGCAACCAGTTGCACGGCGGGCTGCGCGGTTTCGGGCGACGCGTGTGGAGCGTACTGGAGCAAGCGCCAGATCAGGTGCTGTTGGGCTATGACTCGCCCGATGGCGAAGAGGGCTACCCCGGCAATCTGCAAGTGCGTGCGCGCCTGCAGCTTCATGGGCTGCAGCTGCAGCTGGACTTCGAAGCGCACTGCGATGCCGCGACTGCGTTGAACCTTACCCATCATCCATATTTCAATCTGTCCGGCGACCCACAGCTGCGTGCTGCAGCGCAGGTGCTGCGCGTGCCGGCCGATCGCTACCTGCCGGTGGACGCCGAATCGATCCCCACTGGCGAGATCGCGTCGGTGGCCGCTACGCCATTCGATTTCCGCCAGCCTGCCGCGCTAGCCGATAGCACCGATCCGGCGCATCCGCAGATCGTCCTCGGCAAGGGCTACGACCAATGTCTGGTGCTGGCCGCCGACGCGGACTGCGTTGCCGAGCTGTATTCGCCGCACAGCGGCGTGGCGTTACGCATCCGCAGCGATGCCCCTGCGGTGCAGTTGTACGAAGGCCAACATCTGGACGCACATCATCCGGGACTGGGGCGCGGCGTCTGCCTGGAGCCGCAGGACTACCCGGACGCGCCCAATCACGCCAATTTCCCTTCGACGATCCTGCGGCCCGGCGAAACCTATCGCCGCCGCATCAGCTATCACTTCGTCAGTGCGGGGCAGGACCAGCCCTGGGAGGCTGTGCGCGCCGCGCTGGATGCGTGAGGAGTTTTTAGAACGAAGGAGCTGGCTGGGCTGCGTCGTGCGGCACGCGCAACCCGATTCCGCTGATTGCGTTATGAGCTCTGACGGGGCGAGCGCGTCACTCGGCGTATGCCTGGATTGCCAGTGACCTTTGGTGGGCCTAAGCCCTAGCGGCCTGCAGAAGATCGAGTCATGCGCACGTGCCTGCGCGCAGCGGCTACCACGCCAGCCAGGATGCGCCGGATGCAGAGGTTGCACCCGACCACCTTGGACTTCGAAACAACGCCGCCGCTGTGCTCACACCACGCTTAGCGCGGCCCTAGCACCAGCTCGATGACGAACTTGCTGCCGAAGAACGACAGCACCAGCAACAGCATCGCGGTCAGTGTCCAGTGCACGGCCTTGGTGCCACGCCAGCCATTGCGCCAGCGGCCGATCAACAGCGCACCGAACACGATCCACGACAGTATGCTGAGCACGGTCTTCTGCAGCAGCCGTTGCGCCAGGAAATCCTGCACGAACAACAGGCCGGTCAGCAGGGTCAGGCTCAACAGCACAAAGCCCACCGCGATCGTGCGAAACAGCAGCGTTTCCAGCTCGGTCAATGGCGGCAGTGCGCGCAGCCAAGTGTGGAAATCGCGCCGACGCAGCGCGCGTTCCTGCAACCACAGCATGATCGCCAGCAGTGCCGCGATGCCCAGCGTGGCGTAGGCCAGCAAGGCCAGCCACGCATGCAATTCCAGCCGCCAGCCCAGGTCCGAGCTGGGCTCGTGGCCGTAGGCGTGATAGCTGGCCAGCAGAATCGCCGAGAGCGGGAATACCACCACGCCCACCGCGGCCATACGCCCGCGGCCACCGAACACGGCCGTCAGCGCAGCCATGCCCAGCCCGCACAACGACAACGCCGCGAAGAAATGCATGTCGGGCCCACCGGCGGTGCGCACGGCCACCAGCACGTGGTAGCCGGCGTGCAGCGCCACTGCGGCCAACGCCGGCGCCAGCCAGCGCGCCGGCGCCTGGTTGCCATCGCGCAACACCGCCCGAGTGAGCAGTGCCGTGGCCAGCAGATACAGGGCGAACGCGATGAGAACGATTGTCATCGTGGAAGTTTCGCATATTGATGGGGCGGGTATTGGAGATTCGGGAATTGGGATTCGCAAATCAGAAGCCGTGGCGCGCGAGGATGGGGGGGGGGGAATAAGTGGCTGGGGCAGGCCACTGATTTGAGCAACGTTGAATGGCTGTGCGGCTTGGGCTGGTTTGGCTGGGCGGACCAGGTCGGACCTGGACAAGAGCGGGGGCGGGCAGCGCTAGGTCGGGTCGGGCCACTGTCGGGGCAGGCCGCCAGCCGGTGCCGCTATAATCGGCACCCGTTTCCCCTCCGCGGTCCTTTGCGCATGTTCGAGTCCCTTACCCAACGTCTCTCCGGCACCATGGAGCGCCTGCGCGGCCGCGGTCGCCTGACCGAGGAGAACATCCGCGAAGCCACCCGGGAAGTGCGCATCGCGCTGCTCGAGGCCGACGTGGCGCTGCCGGTGGTCCAGGCGCTGATCGAGCGCATCAAGGTGCGCGCGGTCGGTCAGGAAGTGCTCAAGTCGCTGACCCCGGGCCAGGCGCTGATCAAGATCGTGCGCGACGAGCTCACCGCCGTCATGGGCGCCGCCGCTGCCGACCTCAACCTCAATGTGCCGGCACCGGCGATCATCTTGATGGCTGGCCTGCAGGGTGCGGGCAAGACCACCACGGTCGGCAAGCTCGCCAAGCACCTGAAGGAAAAGCGCAAGAAAAAGGTCATGGTGGTCTCGGCCGACGTCTACCGCCCGGCCGCGATCGAGCAGCTCAAGACCCTAGCCGAACAGGTTGGGGTGCTGTTCTTCGCCTCCGACGCCTCGCAGAAGCCGGTCGACATCGTGCGCGCCGCCATCAGCGATGCGCGCAAGTCGTTCGTCGACGTGCTGCTGGTCGATACCGCCGGCCGCCTGGCGATCGATGCGGCGATGATGGACGAGATCAAGGCGCTGCACACCGCGGTCAACCCCACCGAAACCCTGTTCGTGGTCGATGCGATGACCGGCCAGGACGCGGCCAACACCGCCAAGGCCTTCGGTGAGGCGCTGCCGCTGACCGGCGTGGTGCTGACCAAGACCGACGGCGACGCGCGCGGCGGTGCAGCACTGAGCGTGCGCTACATCACAGGCAAGCCGATCAAGTTCGTCGGTACCGGCGAAAAGACCGACGGCCTGGACGTGTTCCATCCCGACCGCGTTGCCAGCCGCATCCTGGACATGGGCGACGTGCTGTCGCTGGTGGAGCAGGTCGAGCACAGCGTCGATCAGGAAAAGGCCGCCAAGCTCGCCGCCAAGGTCGCCAAGGGCAAGAAGTTCGACCTCAACGACATGAAGGAGCAGCTCGAGCAGATGCAGAACATGGGCGGCATCCATGGGCTGATGGACAAGCTGCCGGGCATGGGCCAGATCCCGGATAACGTCAAGCAGCAGGTCACCGGCAAGGAAGTGCCGCGCATGATCGCCATCATCAATTCGATGACCAAGAAAGAGCGCCGCAACCCGGCCCTTCTTAACGGTTCGCGTCGCGCCCGCATCGCCCGCGGCTCGGGTATGCAGCCGGCCGACGTCAACAAGCTGATGAAGCAGTATCAGCAGATGGAAAAGATGATGGGCAAGCTGGCCGGCGGCGGCATGAAGGGCCTGATGCGCAACATGAAGGGCATGATGGGCGCCATGGGCGGCCGCGGCGGCATGCCGTTCCGCTGAGCAACCTGCGCAGGCCGCGCGCTGTGAAGACATCCGCAGGCGCGCACTGCGTGCATCTTGCGCTGGCCCTTGTGGTGGCGTGGCAGGCCACATCCGGCTGGGCAGTGGTCCCCGCAAGTATGGTGTTCTGGCTGTGTATCGCACTGGTTGCTGCTGGCATCGACCGCGTATTTGCGTCGCACCCTGCAGAAGTACAAGCGACACACTCAGCCTCTGGAGATACGGGCGACGGCAACCTTGCTGCGCAGGTGATCGTCCGCCTGCCACGGCTCGATGCAGCCGCGAAACGTGGCATCGAAAAAACCGTGCATGACGCCTTAGTGCGGCAGTGGCGCAGCCACATTGTGGACGTTACGCCTTACGAAGAAGAGCGCTATCCGCGGCAGGGCATCTGCACCACGGTCGAGTTGTTTCTGCGTGCCGGCGACCGGCTTGTACTCGCGTTTCATCCGGATGCGAACGCCAGTCCGCCTGCACCAGCGTGGCGCTGTGACCTATGGCCTCCCGGCGCTACGCATTCGCAGTGGCTGGACGTACCTGCTAATGGCGAGATGGACGTGCCGCTGACGCAGACCGGGGTGTATTCGATCGGCATTGGCCAGGCCTACGGCACTGCCAGGGGGTGATCGGGTTATGGTTGCGCGTACCCGAGCCGGACCGGCTGGCGTTGTCGCTGAAGCCGGCATTCGAGTCGACCCTGCGTTACGCACGTCGCGACGACGGCGCGGCGGTGGTGCATATCTAAAACGAAGCGCAGCTGTCGTCGCATGCGCGTCTCGAGAACGTACCTGTGCACGGCACGCCGGCTGGTGCGCCGCTGTTATTCGCCAGCACCGACGATGTATGGGATGTATCTGCATGCGCTGACCCTTGCAACGTCTTGGCCCGCAGAAAACACCCATCTGCACCGCTACTTCCTGCGCGTGACTCAAGGCAATGTGCTGACACTGGAACTTGCCCGGGCCGCCACGCACTTTGATCGCCCCTTGCCGCTGCCCGATCAATGCACTGGTCGCACGCAAGGCGAGGTGCGTTTATTCAAGTTGGTGCGTGGGCCGGAGTTGGAGCATATGCGGGCGAGCGCAAAGGCGGCCGATTGCACGCAGCTCACCTGTCCCGCCGATGGCGATGACTGCCTGGAATTGCGGCTGGTCGGGCCGCCTGCGTGGCGCACGCAACCGGTTTCGTCGTTCGTCGATTTGCGCTTGTGGGGCGCTTATCTACAGCGTCCGCACCGCTTGCGTGACTTTGCGTTGGAGAATGTCTGGGTCGAAGATTGGTACCAGCAACTCATGCCGGTGCCGAGGCATTAACGCAACAGGTGCGGCATGCAGTGCACTTGCGATTGAGCATTTTGCCTGTGCCGGCATCAGTGTCTCTCCATCGCGGTTACCATGCGCCATCCCATGGTGTGCGCAGTGGTTGATGACCAGATTCTCCAACGTCGATGCCTTTCAGCAGCGCTTCGGCCTACGCCTGCCGATCCTGCTCAGCCCCATGGCCGGCGCCTGCCCGGTGCCATTGTCGGCGGCGGTCGCGAACGCCGGTGGCATGGGCGCGATGGGTGCGGTGTTGTCGCAGCCGCAGGACATCGTGGCGTGGATGACCGCGTTCCGTGAGGCCAGCGCAGGGCCTGCGCAAGTCAATCTGTGGATTCCCGACCCGGCGCCTGCGCGCGATGCGGCTACCGAAGCGCGCCTGCGTGCGTTTCTTGCGCAGTGGGGACCACCGGTGCCGGAGGCAGCAGGCGATGCACTGCCTGCCGATTTCGATGCGCAATTCGAGGCCTTGCTGGCTGCGCGTCCAACGGTTGCGTCCTCGATCATGGGCGTATTTCGGCCCGATCAGGTGGCACGCCTCAAGAGTGCCGGCATCGCCTGGTTCGCCTGCGCCACCACGCTTGACGAAGCGCTCGCCGCGCAGGCAGCAGGTGCCGATGCTGTGGTTGCGCAAGGTGCCGAAGCTGGTGGCCATCGCGGTGCGTTCGATGCCGGCCGCGCAGCGCAGCAGATGACCGGGCTGTTCGCATTGCTGCCGCGTCTGGTCGATCGTCTAGATATCCCGGTCATCGCTGCCGGTGGCATTGCCGATGCACGCGGCATTGCCGCGGCGCTGACGCTGGGCGCCAGTGCTGTACAGATCGGCACCGGCTTGTTGCGCACGCCCGAAGCGGCACTGCCGAGCGCCTGGGCCGACGCGCTGGCCCAGGCCGAGCCGGAGCACACCCAGCCAACCCGCGCATTCTCCGGCCGGCTGGGCCGCGCCCTGACCACAGCGTATGTGCAGGCCGCTGGCGCTGCAGACGCACCGCCACCCGCGCCTTATCCGGTGCAGCGCGGGCTCACCGCGCCAATGCGGCAGGTTGCGGCGCGCGAGAACCGTCTGGAGGCGATGCAAGCCTGGGCCGGCCAGTCCGCCTGGATGGCGCCTGCACAAACGGCCGCGCAGGTGGTGACACAATGGTGGGAACAGGCGCAGGCGCTGCTGTGCCGCTGATCTTTTGCAACGGCGCGGCCGCTACCGTGCAGCAGCTCAGTGCTGCCGCGTTGAACAACTACGGCCACTTCACCACGCTGCAGGTGCGCGACAGCGCTGTGTTGGGGCTGGACCTGCATCTGCGCCGTTTGCGCCACGACAGCGCAGCGTTGTTCGGCACATCAATCGATGCAGAAGTCATTCGCACGCAGTTGCGCGCTGCGTTGTCGGTTGCCGGCAGCACCGATGCGAGCGTGCGCATTACTGTTTTTTCGCAGGATTTCGACCTGCGCGATCCATCGCGCGCCGTCGCACTGGATGTGCTGGTCTCGCTCGCGCCGGCCGCGCAGATGCCAGCCACTGCAACGCGCGTGCAGCCCGTCCACTACGTGCGTGAGCTGCCGCTGTTCAAACATGTCGGCACCTTTCCACTACTGCAGCTGCGCCGCCACGCAATGCTGGCCGGTTTCGACGATGCGCTATTGATCGATTCCCAGGAGCATCTGGTGGAAGGTGCGTTCTGGAATCTTGGCCTGTGGCAGCAGGGCAGGGTGGTATGGCCGCACGGGCCGGCCTTGCCTGGTACCCGGCAGCGTTTACTGCAGGCCGGGTTGCAGATGCTCGGGGTTGAGCAGGAAGTGCGTCCGGTCGCACTAAGCGAGCTGGACAGGTTCGATGGCGGCTTCAGCTGTAATGCCCGCGGGCAGCAGGCGCTGGCGGCGGTTGGGTCTGTGCACTGGTCGGCAGATTCCGCGCAGCTTGCGATCCTGAACCAGGCGCTGCAAACCCAGGCCTGGCAACGGATCTGAGCGATTCCTGGGTGACTTGGCTTCGCCACCGGAGCCCGCTATAATCACCGGCTTACCGCGCCACTCTGGCGACTGGGCAACTTAGGAAAACGACACCATGGTCAAGATTCGACTGACCCGCGGCGGCGCCAAGAAGCGTCCGTTCTACCACATCATCGTGACCGACGTGCGCAGCGCGCGCGACGGCCGCAACATCGAGCGTCTGGGCTACTACAACCCGGTTGCGCAGGGCGCAGAACCGCGCATTGTGCTCGATATCGCCCGTGTCGACCATTGGGTCGGCAACGGTGCGCAGCTGACCGATAAGGTGCGTAACCTGTATCGCGAAGCCAAGACCCAGGCCGTCGCGGCCTGATCTTAAGGGCCGGGTGTCACCACCTGGTCCAGAGTCGACACAGATGAAGCAGACCGAGCGCCGCATCCTGTTAGGCAGGGTTGTCGGCGCTTTTGGTGTAAAGGGCGAGCTGAAGCTCGAATCCTGGACCGAGCCACGTAACGCGATCTTCCGGTATCAGCCGTGGATCGTGCGCGCGCCATCGGGGCAGGAATCGGTCATCAGCGGCGTGCGTGGGCGCGATCAGGGCAAGAATCTGATTGCGGTGTTCCCGGACGTCACCGACCGCGACACCGTTGAAGCCATGCACGGTACTGAAATATACGTCGCGCGCAGTGCGCTGCCGCCACCCAAGCCCGATGAGTATTACTGGGTGGATCTGGAAGAGTTGCAGGTGGAAACCGTTGAGGGCGTCAAGCTCGGCACGGTGTCGCACTTGTTCTCCACCGGCTCCAACGACGTGGTGGTCGTGCGTGGCGATCGCGAGCGGATGATTCCGTTTGTGTTTCCGGATTTCGTCAAATCCGTGGACTTCGAGGCCAATCTGATCGTGGTCGACTGGGATCCGGATTTCTGATCAAAGCGGTGCCTCGGCTCTGCTCTTGCTCTACCCATTCCCCAATCCCGATTCCCGATTCTCCAGTGCGCATCGACGTCATCAGCTTGTTCCCCGAGTTCATCGCGCAATGCGCGGCGTTCGGCGTGGTCGGGCGGGCGCAGGAGCGCGGCTTGCTGGAATTGCAGGGCTGGAATCCGCGTGAGCATGCGCAGGGCAACTACCGCCGCGTGGACGACCGTCCCTTTGGTGGCGGGCCCGGCATGGTGATGCTGATCGAGCCATTGCGGGCCTGCCTGGATGCGGTGCAAGCCGCAGACGCGCGGCCGGCGCCGGTGATTTACCTCAGCCCGCAGGGGCGTCCGCTGACGCAGGCGTTCGCGCGCGAGCTGGCGCAGTTGCCGCGCATGGTGTTGTTGTGCGGCCGCTATGAAGGCGTGGACGAGCGCTTCCTGGCGCAGTCGGTGGATATGGAAATCTCCATCGGCGACTACGTGTTGTCCGGTGGCGAGTTGGGCGCAGCGGTTGTTGTGGATGTGGTGACGCGGTTGCAGGACGGCGTCTTGAACGACGCCGAATCGGCGGCCCAGGACAGTTTTGAAGGCCCGCAAGGCCTGCTCGACTGCCCGCATTACAGCCATCCGGCCACCCACGCATGGGGCGATGTGCCCGATGTGCTGCGCTCGGGCAACCATGCGGCAATTGCGCGCTGGCGCCGGCAGCAGTCGCTGGGCCGGACCTGGTTGCGTCGCCCGGACCTGCTCGACGAGGCGGGGCTGGACAAGAACGATCGCCGTCTGCTGGACGAGTTTCGCCGCAAACTCGCCCCGGGCGATGAGAAATAAGGGCTCCCCCCTAGCTCTTGCACGATTGATTGGGGTACAATATGCGGCTTGCTGGCCAGCCTTGCGTCTGGCCCTCCTACGAACCTCGAGCAATCGCCGTGCGGCGACTGCCGGTCCAATATCACCAGACACGCGGTGCCCATCATGAGCAAACTCAACAAGACCATCCTGGCTGACTTCGAAGCCGCCCAGATCCAGCGCAAGCTGCCGGAATTCAACCAGGGCGACACCGTTGTGGTGAACGTCAAGGTGAAGGAAGGCAGCCGCGAGCGCGTGCAGGCCTATGAGGGCGTCGTGATCGGTACCAAGAATGCCGGCCTGAACTCCGCATTCACCGTGCGCAAGATCTCGCACGGCTTCGGCGTCGAGCGCGTGTTCCAGACCCACAGCGCCATCATCGACTCGGTCGAAGTGAAGCGCCGCGGTAAGGTGCGCGCCGGTAAGCTGTACTACCTGCGTGGTCTGGAAGGCAAGGCTGCCCGCATCAAGGAAGATCTGGCCGCTGCTGCACAGGCCAAGGCTGCTCGCCAGGCTGCTGCCAAGGCTGAGTAAGTCACACTGGCGTGCTTGTCCCGCCACTGCCAAACAGCCGCCTTCGGGCGGCTGTTTGCTTTTGTGGGAATGCAATGTCAATGTCCCAGCGGTCTGAAGTGGCGTCGTGTGAGTAGCGACTGCCGCTTACGGAATCGGTGAAGCGACCGCACGTTCGCGAGCGACTGGTCGGTGTGGTGATCGGGGCGCTTGGTCCCATGACGATTTCAAGCAGCGCATGCGCGCCAAATCGACGTTCGCTTGCTATGTAGTTGTTGCTGGCCTGGTTGGATCAATGTCAGGCGGCAGATTGCAGCTGCATCCATCGCGTCGATGAATATGATCTCCTTGCATCTATCAAATCCGCACCGCACCCGAGCTTGGAAGGCCGTGCGTCTTAAGCTGCTGACGCTGGATGGCTAGTCACGCTTTAGCGTGGGAGCGCACTTCCCAGATAACTGCAGGTCCATCGGCCCCATTCGCACGCCGGCCACAACCGCCGACTATCGCTGCGGCGCTTGCGGTGATCGCTGCATGCCTTGTGCGGCGGTGAGCGGCGCGGGGTCGGCGACCGGTGATGCCGGATGCGCGGGGACTTCGGCTGCCGCTGCCAGTTCGGACGGATGCGTGGGCGTGGTCAACATGCGCGCCTTGCGCCAGCCGCCCCAGCGGTAATAGGCCAGCGACAGCAGCATCGAGCAGGTGGAGCTGATCGGAAAGCTCCACCACACCGCATCGGCTCCCAGATGCGGCAGCAGCACGTTGGCCAGCGGCACACGCACGCCCCACAGCGAAAACGCCAGGATCAACAATGGCGGAATCACCGCACCGGTGGCGCGCACCACACCCGAGAGCACGAAGCTGACACCGAACAGCAGGAAGGACCAGATTGCGATGTGGTTGAGGTGGCGCGCGACCTCCAGCGTGGCGCTGCCTTCAGGCAGAAACAGGGCCAGGGTCCAGCGATCGAACACGATCAGCAGCACGATCAGCAGGCCGGTCATCAAAAAGTTGGCGCCGATACCGGTGCGCGCGACGGCATCCACGCGCGGCCACAGACCGGCGCCGACGTTCTGGGCAGCCATGGTCGAGCAGGCGGCGCCCACTGCCATTGCCGGCATTTGCACGTAGTTCCACAGCTGCAGCCCGGCGCCGAACGCCGCAGCGGTTTCGGTGCCGAAGCTGTTGACCAGCGACAGCATGGCGATCATCGACAGCGAGATCACCACCATCTGCAAGCCCATCGGCACGCCTTTGACGATCAGCGCGCGCAAGATGGTGGTGTCGATGAGAAACAGGCGCAGGTCGCGCCGGCCCAACCACAAGACATGGCGTTTTTTGCGCAGATAAATGAGCAGCCCGGCGAGTGCGACGACCTGCGCGATCAGTGTGGCCCAGGCCGCACCGGCAATGCCCAATGCCGGAAACGGGCCGATGCCAAACAGCAGCAACGGGTTGAAGACGATATCCAGCAGCACCGACAGCAACAAGAAACGGAACGGTGTGCGTGCGTCGCCGGTGCCACGCAATGCAGCCGACAGGAAGGCGAAAAGATACAGCGTCGGCATCGCCAGGAAGATCACCCGCAGATAGTCTTCTGCCAGCGTTTGCGAGGCGGCTGGCGTACCCATCGCGCTAAGCAGGTGTGGCGCCAGATACCAACCGAGCACAGCGATCACGGCCGATAGCCCGCCGAAGAAGCTTGCGCTAGTGCCCATCACCTTGCGTGCCTGGGCGATATCACGTGCACCCATGGCTTGGCCGATCAGGATGGTCGAGGCCATGCCGATGCCGAACACCGAGCCGATCAGGAAGAACATGATGCTGTTGGCATTGGCCGCCGCGGTCATCGCTTCTTCGCCCAGATAGCGGCCGATCCAGATCGCGTTGACCGAGCCGTTGAGCGACTGGGCGATGTTGCCGGCCATGATCGGCAGGGCGAACAACAGCAGGTTCTTGCCGATCGGGCCTTCAGTCATGACAGCGGATTTGGGCATCGCAGTCGTATCGTCGCGCAGAAGCTGCGCACACTAGCATTGCGCGGGTGAGCTCGGATGTAAGCTGCATGCGGCTGCGATGCGACAGGGCCGGCGCGAGGATCGCTTGGTCTGGATGGTGTGGCTGGAGTGGGAATCGCAGTGTTGCTGCGCCTTCCCGGTGACGCTCCTGGTTCTGGCCGCTTGAGTTCTGCAGCGAGTGCCCAAATATCGGTTTTGGCAGAAATCATCGCTGCCGACCACGCCGGCAGTCACGCCGGCGTTCCGGAAGATCGCAGTGCTTGCGCGCATCCCACGATGTGCTGTGCAAGCCAGCCCACGACACGAGACCGCGAGACGCATGAATCTGGAACTGGAACAGGCGATAACGGTCAGGCTGGATGTCTGGCTGTGGGCGGCGCGTTTTTTCAAGACGCGCAGCCTGGCCAAGAACGCAGTGGAGACGGGCAAGGTGGATATGGCCGGTCAGCGCCCCAAGCCATCGCGCACGCTGCGCAGTGGTGAACAGTTGCGTATTGACCGCGGCGGCGAAATCTTCGAGATCACCGTTGCCGCGCTCAGCGATGTACGCGGCCCGGCACCCGCGGCACAGGCGCTGTACGTTGAAAGCGATGGCTCACGCGAGGCCCGCGCGCAATGGCGCCTGCAGCGCGCAGCCGAACGCACGGGCTATCGTGCGCCCGAGGGCAAACCGGACAAACGCGCGCGCCGGCTGATCACGGCACTGGGCGATATCGACGCGTTGTAGCGCGTAGCGCGGTTGGCAAACCTTGCAAACACAAACGCCTTGGTCACCCAGGGCGTTTGTGTTGTGGTGCTTACTCACACGCGTCGTGCAGATGCATGTGAGTGAAGATGCTTACGCCAGATCGAAACGGTCCAGCTGCATCACCTTTGTCCAGGCGGCGACGAAGTCGTGCACGAACTTCTCCTGTGCGTCAGCGCTGGCGTAAACCTCGGCCACCGCACGCAGGATGGAGTTGGAGCCGAACACCAGATCCACGCGCGTGCCGGTCCAGCGAAGTTCGCCGGTGCTGCGGTCGCGGCCTTCGTACTCGTCCTTCGCCTCCGAGGTGGCCTTCCACTCGGTGCGCATGTCGAGCAGGTTGGCGAAGAAGTCGTTGCTCAACACACCGGGACGGCTGGTGAACACACCATGCTTCGAGTCGCCGACATTGGCGCCCAGCACGCGCAGGCCGCCGACCAGCACGGTCAGCTCCGGCGCGGTGAGGGTGAGCAGCTGGGCCTTGTCGATCAGCAGCGCTTCGGCCGGCACTGCGTAGCGACGCTTGGCGAAGTTGCGGAAGCCATCGGCCACCGGTTCGAGCACGGCGAAGGATTCCACATCGGTCTGTTGCTGCGACGCATCGGTACGGCCGGGTGCGAACGGCACGGTGACCTGGTGGCCGGCGGCTTGCGCTGCATGTTCCACTGCGGCGTTACCGGCCAGCACGATCAGGTCGGCCAGCGAGATCTTCTTGCCACCCGATTGCGCAGCGTTGAAGTCGGCCTGGATGCGTTCCAGCGTTGCGAGCACCTTGGCCAGTTGCTCGGGCTGATTGGCCTGCCAATCCTTCTGCGGGGCCAGGCGGATGCGCGCACCGTTGGCGCCGCCACGCTTGTCCGAGCCGCGGAACGTGGAGGCCGACGCCCACGCAGTGGACACCAGGTGCGCCACGCTCAGGCCCGAGGCCAGAATGGCCTGCTTGAGCGCGGCGGCGTCCTGCGCATCGACCAGTGCGTGATCGACCGCCGGCACCGGGTCCTGCCACACCAACTCTTCAGCAGGCACGTCAGCGCCCAGGTAGCGCGAGCGCGGGCCCATGTCGCGGTGGGTGAGCTTGAACCAGGCGCGTGCGAAGGCATCGGCGAATTGTTCGGGATGCTGCTGGAAACGCCGCGAGATGGCTTCGTACGCCGGGTCGAAGCGCAGCGCCAGATCGGTGGTCAGCATCGTCGGGCGATGCTTCCTGGAGGCGTCGTGCGCATCGGGAATGATGGCGTCGGCGTTCTTGGCCACCCATTGGTCCGCGCCGGCCGGGCTCTTGCTCAGCTCCCACTCGAAACCGAACAGATGGTCGAAGTAATCGTTGCTCCACTGCGCCGGCGTGGTGGTCCAGGTGACTTCCAGGCCGCTGGTGATGGTGTCGGCGCCCTTGCCGCTTCCGTAGCGGTTATGCCAGCCCAAGCCCTGGCTTTCCAGCTCGCCGGCTTCGGGTTCGGCACCCACGTTGTCGGCCGGGCCGGCACCGTGGGTCTTGCCGAAGGTGTGGCCGCCGGCGATCAGCGCCACGGTCTCTTCATCGTTCATGGCCATGCGCGCGAAGGTGTCGCGGATGTCGCGCGCGGAGGCGATCGGGTCGGGGTTGCCGTCCGGGCCTTCCGGATTGACGTAGATCAGGCCCATCTGCACGGCGGCCAGCGGGTTTTCCAGGTCGCGGGTATGCGGCACCTAGCTGTCGTCGTCCTTCACCAGCACCCCATGCGCTTCGTCCACGCCCGGCGAACCGCGCGAGTAGCGGTCGTCGCCACCCAGCCACTTGGTTTCGCGACCCCAGTACAGGTCCTGATCCGGCTCCCAGGTGTCTTCGCGGCCACCGGCAAAACCGAAGGTCTTCAAGCCCATCGATTCCAGCGCGACGTTGCCGGTGAGAATCATCAGGTCGGCCCAGGAAATGGCCTGGCCGTACTTCTGCTTGATCGGCCACAGCAGGCGGCGCGCCTTGTCCAGGCTGACATTGTCCGGCCAGCTGTTGAGCGGCGCGAAGCGCTGCTGCCCACGTCCGCCGCCGCCACGTCCATCGCCGATGCGGTAGGTACCGGCGCTATGCCAGGCCATGCGCACGAACAACGGGCCGTAATGGCCAAAGTCGGCCGGCCACCAGTCTTGCGAGTCGGTCATCAACGCATGCAGATCCCGCTTGAGCGCCTGCAGATCGAGCCGCTTGAACGCTTCGGCATACTTGAACGACTGGTCCAGCGGATTGGACTTGCTCGAATGCTGGTTGAGCAGGTCCACGCGCAACTGCTTGGGCCACCAATCGCGATTGGTGGTTCCGGTACCGACGACGGCGTGGTTGAACGGGCACTTTGCTTCGGTGGTCATGGCGTTTACCTGTGTGCGTGAGCACTTGGGGAGCTGCGTGCTGAATGTTGCAGGCACGTGCTGGTGGAATCGAAGTGGCGAGCAGTGCTTAAAGCTGGGTCATCGGGAATGGGCAGGTGCGCGCGATGCCGATCTGACGTGGCTGCTGCGTTCGCCGATGCTAGCGCCTGGCTGGATGGCTCGGAATAGGGGACGGCGAGTTGGCAGGGATCGCAAACACACGCATCAGGCGGACTCATCACAGTGGCGTTGGCACACGATAAAGAGCATCGATCATTTGGTGAATTCGAATTATTCAACCATATAGATAGTGTGCCGCTATGGATAGCACGGCGGTGCCTGGCCTGACCAGCGTGCCGCGCGCTCGTTGTATCGGCGTTGCAGGCGGTCATTGGGCACCTGCAATGGAGGGCCGTGGATCAGGCCAACGACTCAGCGTTTGCCGAACAGGCTGCCGCCCAGCTTCATGACATCGCCTAGACCCAGTTGCCCGTCGCCGTCCTGGTCCAGCAGGCTGGTCAGCAGGCCGTCGGCACCGGGGTTGCTGCGCACCTGCTGATGTTCTTGCGCCAGCGCAGGGCCGAGTTGGCGACTGGCTGCGGCATCGCCGCCCAGAAAGCGCTTGGCCAGATACGCCATCACGATCGGAGCGAGTAGCTGCAACAACTGGCTGGCCTTGCTGGTTTCCAGCCCGGTGGCCTGGCCCAGACCTGCAGCGGCCTGCGGCGCCTTGTCGCCGAACAGATGGCCGACGATGCCGGCACCGTTGCCCTGTGCACCACTGGCCGAGCCACCGAGCAGCGAACCAAGCAGGCTGCCGATGTCCGGGCTGGCGGCATGGTCGCGTTGCAGCGCGCCGAGCAACGCATCGGTGCCGCCGGCCTGCTGGCTATTGCGGCCCAGCGCGCCCATCAGCAGCGGCAGCGCGGTCTGCACCGCCGACTGCGCCTGCTCTGGCGCAATGCCCAAGCGGCCGGCGAGTTGCTGCAGCTGCGGACCCTGCAGTTGCGCGGCAAGTTGATCGGTCAACGAAGCGGATGTGGTCATCGTGGGTTTTCCTGTTGGACGAACGTTGCGGCAGGGTGCACCCCAGGCGCCGACAGAGCAATCCACGCGGCCTTGCGGCGCGTCAGTCGGTGCGCACCGTACTCCGGGCGACCACCAGTTCCTGTAGCGCACTGCGTCCGCAAGCGCTGCAAGCCTCAGTCATGCAGCTACTCTCTTACGATTCCCGATTCCCGATTCCCGATTCCCGATTCCCGATTCCCGATTCCCAGCCCTCACAGCAACGCCTTCAACCGATACAGCGCCTCCAACGCCTGCTTCGGTGTGAGCTCATCCGGGTCCAACGCCTGCAACGCCTCCTGCGCAGCGGAGGAGGGCGCGGTGAATAGCCCGAACTGTTGCGGCGCATCCAGCGCGGTGGGCGCCATCTGCGCGCTGTGGCTTTCGCCGCCACGTTGTTCCAGCTCCACCAGCCGCCGGCGCGCCTGCGTCACTGCGGCCTTGGGCAGGCCAGCCAGCGCGGCCACTTGTAGACCGAAACTGCGATTGGCCGGGCCATCTTTCACTGCGTGCATGAAGACCAGGCGCTCGCCGTGTTCGACCGCATCCAGATGCACGTTGGCGATACCGCTGGCGCCACCGGCATGCGATTCGTCCGCCAGTGCGGTGAGCTCGAAATAATGCGTGGCAAACAGGGTGTAGCAGCGATTGGTATGCGCCAGATGACGCGCGACGGCATCGGCCAGTGCCAGGCCATCATAAGTAGATGTGCCGCGGCCGATCTCGTCCATCAGCACCAGCGATTGCGGCGTGGCGTGATGCAGGATGTAGCTGGTTTCGGCCATTTCCACCATGAAGGTGGATTGCCCGCGCGCCAGGTCGTCGCCGGCGCCGATGCGGGTGAGGATGCGGTCGATCGGCCCGATTACTGCACGGCTGGCAGGCACGTAACTGCCGATATGCGCCAGCAACACGATCAACGCGTTCTGGCGCATGTAGGTCGATTTACCGCCCATGTTCGGGCCGGTGATCACCAGCATGCGGCGGTCGCTGTGCAGGTCCAGATCGTTGGGCTCGAACGGTTGGTCGCGCACTGCTTCCACCACCGGGTGACGGCCGCGTTCGATGCGCAGGCAGGGCGCGCTATCCAGCTCTGGCTGCGACCAGTCCAGCGCCTGCGCGCGCTCGGCAAAGCCGGCCAATACATCCAGTTCGCTGAGTGCACCCGCGCAGCGCTTGAGGCCTTCCAGTTCGGTGCCGAGCGCGTCGAGCAGACCTTCGTACAGCAGTTTTTCGCGAGATAGCGAACGTTCGCGTGCGGACAGCACCTTGTCTTCAAAGCTCTTGAGTTCTTCGGTGATGTAGCGCTCGGCATTGGTCAACGTCTGCCGGCGGCTGTAGTGCAACGGGGCTTTTTCGGCTTGGCCCTTGCTGATCTCGATGTAGTAGCCGTGCACGCGGTTGTAGCCAACCTTGAGCGTGGCAATGCCGCTGCTGGCGCGCTCGCGTTGTTCCAGGTCGATCAGGAATTGATCGGCATTGGTGGACAGGCGGCGCAGCTCATCCAGATCGGCGTCATAACCGGTGGCGATGACGCCGCCGTCGCTGAGCTTGAGCGGCGGCATCTCGGCCACCGCGCTGATCAACAAATGTGCGGTGGCATCGTGCTCGCCGAGTTCGGCATGCAGTTTCTGCAGGCGCGGCGAATCCAACGGTGCAAGGATCGTGCGGACCTTCGGCAACAGCGCCAGGCCATCGCGCAAGGTGGAAAAATCGCGCGGTCGCGCCGAACGCAACGCCACGCGGGTGAGGATGCGTTCCAGATCGCCGAGCGCACGGAAGGCCTCGCGTAGGTCTGCATCGGCACCGGCATCGATCAAGGTGCCGACCGCATGATGACGCTGCACCAGCACATCGCGCAGGCGCAATGGACGGTGCAGCCAACGGCGCAGCAAACGCCCGCCCATCGGCGTGACCGTGCTGTCCAGCACACCGAGCAAGGTGTTGCGGGTGTCGCCATCCACGCGCGTGTCCAGCTCCAGATGCCGGCGCGTGGCCGCGTTCATCGAGATCGCCTCGCTCGCCACTTCCATCGCGATCGAGGTCAGATGCGGCAAGCGCTGTTTCTGGGTTTCTTCGACATACCCGAGCAATGCGCCGGCGGCGGCCGTGGCGCAGGGTTTGTCGTCGATGCCGAAGCCGGACAGATCGTGCAGTTTGAAGAACGCCAACAGCTGACGTCGGCCGCTGTCGGCATCGAACAACCACGGCGGCCGACGCCGCACGCCAATGCGCCCACGCAGGAATTCCGGCCAGTTGTCTTCGTCGGGCACCAGCAGCTCGGCCGGTTCCAGACGCGCGATTTCTGCTTCCAGCGCATCCACGCTGTCCACTTCGTTGACCAAGAAGCGCCCGCCGGCCAGATCGGCCCAGGCCAGGCCGTAACCTTGTTTGCTGCGCGAAATCGCCATCAATAACGTGTCGCGGCGCTCGTCCAGTAGCGCCTCGTCGGTGACCGTGCCCGGCGTGACGATGCGTACCACCTTGCGCTCGACCAGGCCCTTGGCCAGCGCCGGGTCGCCGATCTGTTCGCAGATCGCCACCGATTCGCCCAATGCGACTAAGCGCGCCAGATAGCCTTCATACGCATGCACCGGCACCCCGGCCATTGGAATCGGCGCACCGCCGGAGCTGCCGCGCTGGGTCAGGGTGATGTCGAGCAGCCGCGCCGCCTTGCGCGCATCGTCGTAGAACAACTCATAGAAATCGCCCATGCGAAAGAACAGCAGCAGATCGGGGTAATCCGACTTGGCTGCGAAGAATTGCTTCATCAACGGGGTGTGTTCGGGGACTTTCTCGGAGGTCATGGCGCCTTCGTGCGGACGTGCGGGGCGGCGGGCGCATGGGGCGCGCCGCCGCTGCGACAGGGGCATGGGGCGGCGGGGCCGCCCGTGGGGGAGGCAAGTTTAGTGGATCGAGGAGGTGGCCGGTCGGTCGCCAGCGCCGGCGGCATGCTCGGCGTCGGCGGGGGTGGCGCATCGGGCACGGAGCTTGGCATGGCGCGCTCCTTGCCGCTGCACTTGGCCTCCTACGGCAGCGCATCGGCAACGGAGAAGGCCCTTCCGAAGGCGTGGCGCTCGAAGCGTTCGATGTGAATCCCGCCAAAGCTGACGGTGAGACGCAAGGCGCTGTTGGCCAGGTCGCCCGGGTGTGCGCGGATCTGCTGGACCAGTCCGTTGCAGGTGGCCAGAAACGCCTGGGCGAAGATCCCGGGAAACGCGACCAGGAGTTCCTCGCCGCCCCGGCGCGCGGCAATGTCCGCGGCGTGGGCATTGCGCTTCAGGACCGCCGAGACGATCGGCAGAGCGCGGTTGCCGACACGATGGCCATGGGCGTCATTGAGGCGCTTGAAGTCGAAATCGAGCACCACCAGGCCCAGCCTGCCGCCGGTCGGCAGGCGCTCGATGGCATCGGCCAGGAAACCGCGGTTGTACTGCCGGTCGGTCCGTTCGTAGATTGTCGGTGCCTTGCGCCTGTTCCTGATGGCGGCGGCCAGGTGTCGGTGGCCGTATCACCGCGGGCCATGGGTGTCGCGCGCTGCATGCGCCAGTCGCAGGCTCGTCTTCACGCGGGTGCGGCGTTATAGATGTTGCGCCTTTAGCTGCAAATGCCATCTCGCCAAGCAAGGTGATATCGCCCTACAAGCGCCCTCCCGCCGGAGATCGGCGCGGTCCGGTTCGCCTCACGGCGCGTCGCCCAGCATGTACAGCGGCGGGTTTTCGGCGCCATCGACGGGAAGCAGGACTCCGGAAAGGAAGGCCGCCGCATCGCTGGCGAAGAAGGTCGCGACATTCGCGACGTCGGAAACTTCGGCAAAACGGCCGAGGGCAATGGTGCCGACAATGTAATTCATCAGCGGCGCGTTATCGGTGAGCTCGCGCGTGAGCGAGGTCTTCACCATTGTCGGGCATATGCCGTTCACCCGAATGTTGTATCTGCCGTACTCGAGCGCAGCGGACCGGGTCATCTGCGCGGCGGCAGCCTTCGACATGTTGTAAATTGCTTGCATGGGAGGCTGCCTGATCGCAGCGGTCGAAAGCATGTTGATGATCGATCCTCCGCCCGCGGAGATGAAATGCTTGGCCGCCTCCTGCATGCCGAACCACATGCCCTTGATATTGACGTCGATGGTCCTATCGAAATCGGCGTCGGAGAATTCGTGGAAGCGCTTGCCTACAATGCCGATCCCGGCGTTGTTGACCATGATGTCCAGGCGACCGAAAGACGCCAAGGCGGCTTCAATGGCGGCTTGTGCTGCTTCGCGCCTTGTCACATCGTAGTCGACGAAAATCGCATTGCCGCCGATCTCCGCGATCAGGTCGGCGGTCGACAGGTCGGGGCGTTCGTCGAAGCTCCCTGGCCTAGGCATTCTGATGATGTCGCCGACGACAACCTGGGCGCCGGCGCGCGCGAAGGCCACCGCGATGCCACGGCCGATTCCCGTCGTGGCTCCAGTTACGATCGCCACCTTCCCATCCAGCGAACCGCTCATTGTTCTTTCCTTCGTTTTGCGAATTTGGTTTTCAGCGAGGCACGCAGCGGCGCCTTGCCCTCCTCAACGCGCGGTCGCGCCCCCGTCGATCGCGATGGCGGCGCCATTGATGAACTCCGCCTCGTCCCCTGCCAGGAACGCCGCTGCCGCAGCGATGTCGCCGGCCGTGCCCAGACGCGAGAACGGCGTCGCCTGGCGGAACCGCGCGGCGGTCTCCGGATCCTCCAGCGCGGAGCGGGTCATTACGGTTTTAATGGGGCCGGGCATGATCGCGTTCACCCCGATCCCGTGCGGTCCGAAGTCGACGGCCAGTTGACGCGTTAGCGCAAGCACGGCGCCCTTGGATGCACAGTAGGCTGGCTCCAGCGGCAGGCCGGAAACGCCAGCCGCCGAAGCGATGTTGATCACGCGCCCGCGGGAACGGCCGGGCAGCGGCTCCTGCCGCATCATCTGACGCAAGGCGAATTTACAGCCCAACCAGACACTCTTGGCGTTGACCGCCATGGTCAGTTCATAGTCCTCTTCGGACTGTTCGATGATGGTCTCCAGTCGGGTAAAGATGCCAGCGTTGTTGACCATGATGTCGAGGCGGCCAAATAAAGACACCGCGGCATCCACAGCGCCCGATACCGCCGTAGACTGGGTGACATCGCATTGCGCGAAGGTCGCGCTTCCGCCGATTTCGGCGATGAGCTCTGCTGTCGTCAGGTCCGGTCGCTCGTCATAGCTTCCTTCCCTGGGCAGCCGAATGATGTCGCCGACAACAATCTTGGCGCCGGCCCGCGCAAGCGCAACCGCGATGCCGCGCCCAATCCCGGTAGTCGCTCCGGTGACGATCGCAACTTTTCCGTCCAATGCGCGCATCGCTTGGTTCCTCGACCGTACGGTTCAAGTGTTAGAAACAAAGGGGCGCACCCGCTTCGTCCTTCAGACTGCGGGACGGAGATGCCTGTCGAACCAGCCCAGTGAAGCCTTCGCGGTTTGGAAGAAGTAATCGTCGTAGCACGAGTAATGACCGCAAGGAAAAACGATGAGTTCCTTGACCGGGCAGCGCGCGCGTTCGAAGGCTTCCCGCGTCAGGGCGACGGGGATCAGGTCATCGTTCTCGGCGCCGATCAGAAGGAACGACCTAGGCGTGATCCTGCTGATATATGCCATCGGCTCGAAGCAGAACTGGGATTCCAGGCTGCGAACAGTGACTTCATTCCTCCAGTTCGGTGCGGCTGCCGCAACGCGCATGCACCATTCCCAGGAGTTCTTCGTGGGAAGAATGCATGGGGTACTGGCAGGATCTTCGGCCACAATGGCGACCGTTTGCGGCGCTTGGCCGGCGGCCCGCTGCCTGCGGTCGGTTTCGAACATTCGCAACATGTTCTGGCGTACTTCGGCGGGCAGCGTGTTCCAGATGGCGCCTCCGCTGAGGAACGGTACGGTGCTGACCAGGCAATGCACTCGATGGTCCATCGCCAGCGCTTGTACGGCAGTTCCGCCGCCATAGCTGGCGCTCCATACACCGACGCATTCAGGGTCGACGCCCGGCAGCGTCAGCGCAAAGGAAATGGCGTCCCTGAAATCGGCGATTTGCAGGAAGGGATCGATTTCCTGCCGAATACGTCCGCCGCTCTCTCCCAGGCTCCGCGGGTCGTAGGTCAACACGCCGAAGCCGGCCGCGGCAAAGTACTCTTCGAAGAAGTGCTCCGGATAGCCTTCCTTCACCGCACTGAAGCCATGGTGCATGATGATCAGCGGCTGCGGCCCCTTTTTCACCGATGCGGGAAGAAAGTGCCAGCCGCGCAGCGTGATGCCGTCGTCTGTCCTGAAGGCAATATCAATCCGCTCGTAAGTCCCCGTTGCATATGCCGATGACATAATCAGTTTCCTCATGAAGCTGGCGGTGCAGCGCTAAGGCTGCGGTTATACGTCTGTGCGCCTGTGTGGCCTGCCGACCGATCAAAAGGCTATCTGGCCCGTTCGCCCGAGTACGCGGCGAACGTCGAGTTGCGAGTCCGTGGTCCTTTTTTTCATTCTCTGTTCCTCTCCCTAAACGCTCCTGGCGACAGGTGCCCCAGGAAGAGACGGCTTCCTCTATCTGACCCGGCCGCGCGGCGGTTTGTTTCGATACCGGCAAGCATGTCTGCTTGCCGACGTCATGTCTTTGCACTGAAGGCCACTTGTATTTGCAATTTAGGAACTGGCAGCCGCAAACAAATTGACTGGAAGCTTCGAACCCTTCACGATCCCGGCGAGTTCAGCTGGGAGCTTCTAGTGAGGTCGCGCGCACCGAGGCGTTCGGACGAAATGATCCCGGTGAGCGGCGACTCTGCCGCTTGGGCGGCATCGCTTGGCCCCATCTTCGTCGAGCTCGAAGTGGAGCAGCTCGAGGCAGATCCGCCGATCGGGCGCATGTATCGCTACCCCTTCGGGGAGATGACGTTCATCCGCGCCATCACGCGCGGGGGTGCTCACCGCGCCGTGCGTTCCCAGCGATTGATTCAAGCATCGACAAAGAACGACTTCGCCATTGCGTTGCTGATCAGCGGCAGTGTGACCCTAAATCAAGGCTCTCGCCAGGCGTTTTTGAGGCCCGGAGATATGGCCATCTTCGATAGCAGTCGCGAGTACGCCATTGAGGTGTCGCGGGGATTCGACGCTCTGTGGATGGGCGTCCCCAGGCATCGCCTCGAAGGCAGGCTGGCTGTGGCCACCGAGGTTCTCGCCCAGCGCATCGACGGTGGCTGCGGCGTTGGCCATGTCGCAAGCAGCATGCTGCGCGCGGCGCTGGACGAGGCGCACCAGCTCCGCCCGGCCGAGGCAAACCGCATGGCCAATCACCTGCTGGATCTCCTTGGCTTGGCCCTTGCCTCGCCCCATCCAGATGCGCCTCAAGCGAGCCAGAGTCGCTACGCTTCTTCCACTCTCCGACGGGTACAGGGCTTCATCGAAAATCACCTCGACGATGAAATGTTAACGCCAGAGGTCATCGCGCAGGCGCATTACGTGAGTGTCCGTTATCTCAACAAGTTGTTCGAGCGCGAAGGAACGTCTGTAGCGCGCTGGATGCGCTTGCGCAGGCTCGAGCGCTGTCGGTCGGACATAGAGAGCGGGTCTCAAGTTCGGCAGAAAATCAGCGATATCGCTTACAGCCACGGCTTCAAGAATGTCAGTAGCTTCAATCGCATTTTTAAAAGCCACTTTGGTTGCTCGCCACGGGCTTTGCGTGACACCCCGTGAGTCGATAAATGGGGCCACGACGGACTAGCCGTAGTTGAACGCAGTGTTTGGCGTTCCGGAATACAAGTGGCGTTATCGCCTTGCCGCCGCGACCACGGCGACGTCTGCAGCGCCGCTTCCGCTTCCGGCGCGTCCTCGTTGTCCACTTCGTTGACCAGAAAGCGCCCGCCGGCCAAATCGGCCCAGGCCAGGCCGTAACCTTGTTTGCTGCGCGAAATCGTCATCAATAACGTGTCGCGGCGCTCGTCCAGTAGCGCCTCGTCGGTGACCGTGCCCGGCGTGACGATGTGCACCACCTTGCGCTTGATCAAGCCCTTGGCCAGTGCCGGGTCGCCGATCTGCTCGCAGATCGCCACCGATTCGCCCAATGCGACTAACCGCGCCAGATAGCCTTCATACGCATGCACCGGCACCCCGGCCATCGGAATCGGCGCACCGCCGGAGCTGCCGCGCTGGGTCAGGGCGATGTCCAGCAGCCAAGCGGCCTTGCGCGCACGTTCCGCGACATTGCGGGACGGTCAATCGGAGAGACAAGGGATGTCCGATCTGTGGACGGAACGTGTAATGCCACGTCCGCGTCACGTGCGATCGGGCCGTCCGGCGTCGACTGCAAGTGTCCATGGAAGCGGGAATCGGCGACAGCGCGCAGTGCGCTTCCAAGGCATGCGGCCAAGGATCGCCACATGTTCGACATTCTGCCCTTGAACGACCGTCCATCGCTTCGACGTAGGGCCGTTCTGCCGTTGGAAAAGCTAAGATCGAAGCTTGTGAAAAGTCGGAAGGCGCTAATGATCGATCGTCGTACCTTTCTTGCCACGGGTGTGGCGGCGGCCGCTGCTGCCAGCTTCAGTGCATCGGCGTCTCGCATCGCGCAGACGCCGCGCGCCAACGGGCCGGCACCGTGGGGGGCAGTGCCCAGCGCGCGCCAGCTGCGCTGGCATCGCTGGGAGCAATACGCCTTCGTGCATTTTGCGATGAACACCTTCACCGACAAGGAATGGGGCTACGGCGACGAGGATCCGCGCAAATTCGATCCCAGCGATTTTTCAGCCGATCAGATCGTGTCTGCTGCAAAGGCCGGCAATCTGAAAGGGCTTATTTTCACGGCCAAGCACCATGATGGGTTCTGTCTGTGGCCGACGCGCTTGACCGAGCATTGCATTCGCAATTCGCCCTACAAGAACGGCAAGGGCGACATCGTCGGCGAAATGGCAGCGGCGTGTCGCCGCGCTGGCCTGGCGTTCGGCCTTTACCTCTCGCCCTGGGATCGCAACCATGCCGAGTATGGTCGCCCTGGGTATATCGACTATTTCCGCAAGCAGATCGTCGAATTGTGCACAGGCTACGGCGATCTGTTCGAGTTCTGGTTCGACGGCGCCAATGGCGGCGACGGCTACTACGGTGGCGCGCGCGAGTCGCGCAAGATCGATGCGCCCGCGTACTACAACTGGCCGCGGATGATCGAGCTGGTGCACCAGCATCAGCCGATGGCCTGCACGTTCGATCCGCTCGGCGCCGATATTCGCTGGGGCGGCAATGAAGATGGAATCGCCGGCGATCCGTCCTGGCCGACCATGCCCAATGCCCCGTACACCCAGGAAAATGGTAATTCCGGCGTGCGCGGCGGGGCGCTGTGGTGGCCGGCCGAAACCAATACGTCGATCCGCCCGGGCTGGTTCTATCACGCCGATGAAGACGGCAAGGTGCGTAGCCCGGAGAATCTGGTGCGCTATTTCGACACCTCTGTCGCGCGCGGCACCAATATGAATCTCAATCTTCCGCCGGACCGACGCGGCCGCATTCCCGACCACGATGTGGCGGTGTTGCAGAGTTTCGGCGACGCGATCCGCGCCAGCTTCGCCATCGATCTGGCCAAGGGCGCCAAGGCCACTGCCAGCGCATCGCGCGGTGCTGGCTTCGAGCCGGCGCGCGTGCTCGACCGTCAGCCGGACACTTACTGGGCCACGCCGGACGATGTCACCACACCAACGCTGACGCTGGAGCTGTCGGCGGCGCACAGCTTCGACCTGATTCGGTTGCGCGAATATCTGCCGCTGGGCGTGCGCGTCACCCGCTTCGCGGTCGAAGCCGAGGTTGACGGTCAATGGCGGCGGTTGGCCGAAGCGCAGTGCATCGGCGCACAGCGCATCGTGCGGTTGGATCGGCCGATCACTGCACGCCGGGTGCGCCTGGTGGTGCTGGAGGCGCCGGCCTGCCCGGCGATCAGCGAGTTCGCGCTGTTCCGCGCGGTTGCAGCGGTGCCGGTCGCGCGGCCCACGGCGAATGCGCCGGACGTGCTGTCCGCGGCCGGCTGGCGCATCGTCGGGGCGAGCGCGCCAGGGGCAGAAAAGTTGCTTGACGACGATGCCAGCACCATCTGGGTCACGCCTGCGCCGACGCCGGGCCATCCCGTGCAAGCCACCATCGACCTCGGTGCGCTGCGCCAGGTCGCCGGTTTCAGCCTGACGCCTTCGCGCGCAGTGATGACCGGTGCGGCGCCGCCGAAGGGCTATCGCGCCGAAACCAGCGCAGATGGCCAGCACTGGCAGCCGGCCGGTGCCGGCGAGCTGTCCAACATCGCCTATGCGCTCTCGACCCAGCGCGTGAATTTCCATGACGTCCGCCAGATCCGCTATCTGCGGCTGTCGTTTGCTGAAACAGCGGTGCCCGCCGAGCGGCTGGCAATCGCCGGTATCGGTGCGTTCTCGCGCTTGCGATGAGAGCTTGCCCTCCCGCGCGGCCATGCGCCGCGTGGGAGGGGATCGCTGGGTGGATGTAGTTGCGCGCGCTGAGGTGCGCCTAGCGAGGCGATGAGAGGGAGGTCGCCACGCTCGCATCAGGTGGTGAATCCGAATCTTCAACTCCCTTGCACGCCGCCGTTCCAGATGAGGCGTTATGGTGCGCGGCGCATTACGCAGGCGACTTGGTTCGATATGGAACAGAAACAACACGAGTGGATGCAGGCCGTGACCGAGGCGCTCAGCGATCTGCTGGCCGCGCGCGTGGCACAGGCCACGCTGCTGGAGGCGATGATGGTTTCGCATCCGGATCCGGTGATGCTCAGAAAGGCGTGGGATGAACTGTCATCCCAGCGCATCGCCTATGTGGCGCAGAAGAAGGCGTTGGCCGACGACCCGCGCCCGATGGATGCCCATACGTTGGAGCAATTCCGTGCATGGGAAGAAAAGCTCAACCGCTATTTTCCGCGTGATCCCGCTGCGGGAAATAACCAGACGTAAGGCTGCCCATCACGCCAGCGGCGGGAGTTGTTGGTCTGCATGAAGATATGTAGACCATGTCCTAGCTGCAGCTGAAGCGCTGCCGGCGATCGTCCAGTGGGAATGACCTGCTGGGCGATACGGGTTTTGCCAAACATGCCGACGGATGGCCTTCGACTGACGTTTGCCATCTCTGCGCTACCACGGCCAATAACGGCCCCGGCAGTGTCGTCGTGCATATCGCATCGCGCAGCGACCATTGCTTATCAAACCACCGCCGCACGCAATTTCGTGGCGCCTGCGTGCAAGCGCAGCGTGGCCGAGGTCAGTCCGGGCGCGGTCGCCTGCATCACGATATCGCCGCTGTTGCGCGTGGTCTGCAATAGCGCCGCACACAGGCCGTTGAATGCCTTGCGCTGCGGTGCCTTGTCATCTTCGTGGCTGCTGGGGTCGCCATTGCCGACGCCAATCAGCCGGGCAGGGCCGCGCAGCGCGAACTGCACATGATTGTCTGCGGTTGGCACCAGACGGCCTTGTGCGTCGACGATTTCCACCTTCACCACGGCCACATCTTCGGCGTCCGCGTGCAGATTGCTGCGATCGCAGTTCAGGCGGATCGCCGCTGGCTTGCCGACGGTTTCGCGGCGTTCGGTGAGCACCATCTTGCCGCCCCGATAGCCGCGCGCTTCGATCACGCCGGGCGCATAGACCACGCGCCATTCGACATGCCCGTAGGCCGGTACCTGCTGCAGGCCCTGGCTGACGCCGTTGACCAGCAGCTCCACCGCTTCGAGATTGCTGTGGCACCAGACTTCGATCCGGCCATGGTCGTCGGGCTGCAGCAGGCCGTCCCAGTTCCAGTGCGGAAACAGATGCAGCACCGGTTCGCTGGTCCATTGCGCGCGGTAGTACCAGTAGTTGTCCTTCGGGAAGCCGCAGCTATCGAGCACGCCGAATTGCGAGGCCACATTCGGCCAGCGGTTGTAGGGCGTGGGTTCGCCGCGGTAGTCGAAGCCGGTCCAGATGAAGCCGCCGGCGATATACGGGCGCTGCGCGACATAGCTCCACCAGGCTTCGGCGGTGCTGGCCCACCAGGGGTGGTCCAGATCATAGGCGCGGGTATAGCCGCGTTTGTCATCGCGTTGATAGTTGCCGCGCACCGACACGGTGCTGCCGGTTTCGCTGCCGTAGATCGGGATGTTGGGGTACTGCGCGTGGAAGCCGTCCATCTGGCTGGTGCGGTAGTTGAAGCCGACCACATCCACCACTTGGCCCACGCCCTCGCCGAAGCCCTTGTCCATCGCGAAGGTGGTGGGGCGGGTGGGGTCGAGTTGGCGCACGCGTTGCTGCATGCGGGCAACGATGCGCGCGCCGCGTTCGGTGACCTGCTGCGGCTCTTCGTTGCCGAGCGACCACAGGATGACGCTGGGATGATTGCGGCCGCGCCGCACCATGGTTTCCAGTTCGCCCATCGCTTCTGGGTCGGTGGACATGCGGCGGGTTTCTTCGATCACGAACATGCCGAGGCGGTCGCACAGCGCAAGCAATTCCGGCGTGGCCGGGTTGTGCGAGCTGCGGTAGGCGTTGCAGCTCATCGACTTGAGCTGGCGTAGTCGCCATTCGTGCAATGCATCTGGAATGGCGGTGCCGACCCCTGCATGATCCTGGTGATTGTTGGTCCCGTGTAGCTTGAGCGGTGTGCCATTCAACAAGAAACCGCGTTGCGCATCGAAGGCGATGCTGCGCACGCCGAACGGCGTGACCAGCGCATCGACCGCCGCGCCGTCGCTGTGCACGCTGGTGGTCAGGCTGTAGAGCTGCGGGGTGTCGATCGACCACAGCGCGGCCTGCCCGAGCGGCAGGGCCTGTTCGACTATCTGCACCTGGCCAGGCGCGACTGTGACGGCTGCGCTGGCCGCCTGCGCCACGGTGCGTCCATCCGGTGCGGTGATGCGCGCCTGCACCATGCACTGGCGTGGCGCGGTGCCGTCGTTGCGCACTTCGGTGGAAAGCTGTGCAGTGGCATTGCCATCCTGCACGCTGCTGCGCACGAATACGCCATCTTGCGGGAGATGCAGCGGGTTGGTCTTCTGCAGCCACAGATGCCGATAGATGCCGGCGCCTTCATAAAACCAGCCTTCGCCCAGCGTGGCATCCACGCGGATGGCGATGATGTTGGGCTTGCCGTAGTCGAGCACTTCGCTGAGGTCGACTTCGAAGCCGCAATAGCCGCTCGCGTTACGGCCGACGATGTGGCCGTTGCAGAACACAATGCACTCGCGGAACACGCCATCGAACACCAGGCTGATGCGCTTGCCCAGATCGCTTGCCGGAATCTGCAAGGTGCGCCGATACCAGCCCACGCTGTTCTCCGGGAAACTTGTGCCCAACGGCTTGTAACCGTGTGCAGCGGCCGGGTCTTCCTCGGCCATGGAGGCCGAGATTGGCTCCTGCCGAAACGGCAGGCTGACAGCCCAGTCGTGCGGCAAGTCCACCTGCTGCCAGGCACTGTCGTCGAACCCCGGTTGCGCGGCGGTTGCGGTGTCCTTGCCTGCCTTGGCGAAGGTACGCTGGAAGGTGCCGAATTCGAAATCGCGCGCTGCATCGCTGGCATGGCCCAGGTAGAAGCGCCACCCGAAATCGAACAGCAGTCGCTCACGCGGTGCCAGCGCTGCATCGCCTAATGCTGTGGTCGTTGCGCTGTTTTTCGCCGCAGAAGGTGCGGCAGCTGCGCCCGCCGAGACCAATGCGCCGGCTGCGCCCGCCGGTAATGCGGCGCTCACCCCACTGGCCAGCATGCCGCGCAGCAATTCGCGCCGATTGATGCCGCTCATGGCTGCGTCCTTTTGCCGGTCTCTGCCGAACTGTCTGGTGTGCTCGTGCCGCGCTTGCTTGCGTCAGGTTTGCTCGCAGGCACACCGGTATACGGGTGGCGCATGAAGTCGATTGCCGGCAACACCTCGTTGCCGTGCTTGAAGTCGAAGAAGCTGGCGTTTTCCCACGACGAGCCGGTGCCCCAGCGCGTCTTGCAACTGCTGCTGGTCCATGCCGGCTCCCAATACACCACCCCGGCACCGCCTGTATCGATCACCAGTTGAGTAAGGTCCACCATGTAGCGCGCCTGGCCTTGCGGCGTGGCCGGGTAGCCGGGAATCAGCGAGTCTTCGCCGAGCAGATTGTGCGAGGTATCGCCGGAGTCCAGCGTCCACGGATACGCGGTTTCCACCACCACCACATCGGCAGCGTAGCGGGCGCGCAGGCGTTTGATGGTCTTGCCCAGCTCGGCCATCGATTGCGTGGACCACTTGCGGTAGTAGCTGATGCCGATCAGATCGAAATCGGTGACGCCGGCCTTGGTGGCATCAGCAAACCACGGCTCCACATTTTCCGGCTGGGCGATATGCAACATCACCCGCGGCTTGATCGCCGAACGTGCGCTGATATCGCGCACCGCCTTGATGCCGGCGTTGAATAGCTTGGCGTTGCGCTGCCAGTTGATGGGGCGCTTTTTGTCCCAGGGCGTGCTGTCCATCAGGTCGGAATTACTTTCGTTCCCAACTTGCACCAGCTCGGGCATCAAGCCGGCGCGGTCGAGTGCGCTCAGCGTGTCGTACGTGAAGCCATACAGCGTGCGTGCCAACTCGTCGGTGTCGGTGATGCTGGCCCAGGTCTTGGGAATCAGTTGTTTTTCGCCATCGGCCCAATCGTCGGAGTAGTGCAGATCCAGCAGCACCTGCATGCCGTGCGCGCGTGCACGTGCAATGGTTTTTTTGACATCGGACAGGTCGCTGTACTTGGTCCAGCGCGCATCGTTCCACAAGCGCACGCGTACCAGATTGGCGCCGTGTGCGTGGAAGAGTTCGAACGGATCGGTGACCACTCCGTTCTCGCGGTATTGCACGCCGCATTCCTCCATCTCGTTGACGTAGGACAGGTCCGCGCCGAGATACAACGTAGCGGGGGCCGGGGCGGCGTGTGCGCAGGTGGAAATGGCCAACGCCAGTAGCGCGGGCGTCCAGAGACGGCGTGGTGAGCGCATGCAATTCCTCGACAGAGACTAACGTGGAGCGGGTGACAGCATGCCGCAGGCGGCCGTGCTGCTGCGCGGCCGCTGCGCAAAATCCAATCGTGGGTTGCAGATTGAATTGCACACAGCGGCTGCGGTGTTATGCAGGTATGCAAAGACCGGATCGGCTGCGCAGAAGCATGGGCAGCCGATCGAGCAATGCTCAGAATTTGTAAGTGGCTTCCAGCTGGTAACGACGACCGAACACCTGGTAGCCGCCATCGTCCTGATTGGCCAGACGGTTGGGCTTGTTGTCGGTGTAGGCGCGCAGCGGCTCGTTGGTGAGATTGCTGGCCTGGAAGCGGAAGCCGAGCTGCTTGCTGTACTGCCAGTTCAAGCTCAGATCCACCGTGCCTTCGCTCTGCAGGCGCGCCAACCGTGCAGCATTCCAGCCGTACACCACCGTGTAGGGGCTGTGGTACTTGTAGCCCACGCGCGCTTCGAAGGTGCCGGTGCTGTACCACAGGTCGAATGTGCCGGTCTTGCGTGCCAGCCCGCTCAACGGCAGCGGGTTGTCTTCCGGCGAGAATTCCTTGAGGTTGGAATCCACCAGCGAATAGTTCGAGTAGACGCCGAAGTTTTCCATGTGCGGGATGAAATAGAACGGTGTCTGGAAGGTGAGTTCAACGCCATTGATGTAACCGCCACCGCCATTGAACGGCGCGCTGACCAGGTAATCCAGGCCGTTGATCACTTCGCGGTCGGTGCGGTAGCCGATGCTCGAATCCACTTCCTTGCGATACACGGCCAGGGCGGCGAGCGCTTCGGTGTGGAAGTACCACTCGTAGGAGACATCGACCTGCGTGGCCTTGAACGGATCCAGCTGCGGGTTGCCACCGCTGCCGGTGAGCTGGCCAACGGTGACGCTGGGGTCGTCCAGACGGCGGCCAGTGCGTAGTTCGTCCAGGGGCGGACGCGCAATGACCTTGGCCACCGCAAAGCGCAAGATGCGTTGGTCGTCGATCAGGAAATTCAGCGTGGCGCTGGGCAGCGCATCGGTGTATTCCTTGCTACCGGTGCTGGGCTGGATGGTGCTGCCGACCGAATCAAACCCATCACTGGTGGTCTTGGTGTTGACCAGGCGCACGCCGACATTACCGGTGACATCGGTGCCGAACAGCTGCGAGCTGAAGACCGCTTCGGCGAAGGCTTCGCGCACGTCTTCCTTGACGTTCCAATGGTCAAGCAGTTGTTCGTCGAGCGTGCTCGGATCGAAACCGCCGAAGCCGATGCGCGCGATCTCGGCCATGTTGCCGCCGGTCAGCGTGGGCACGTTCAAGTCCGGCATGGTCACCGGGTAGATCAGGTCTTGGTACGCCGAGATCGGCTGATCGTAGCCGGACTGGTTGCTGAGGAAGCGACGGTTCTCTTTTTCGCGCCGTGCAACGCGCGCGCCAAATTCCAGCGACGTGAACGGGCCGGCATCCACTGCACGGCTGGCATTGAGGGCCAGTGCGGCGATCTTGTCGCGCAGTGCCTGCGGCTCGGTCTGCCCGGCAATGCCATATTCGGGCGTGTCCGAGCTGGTGCTGATGGTGGGGGTGACGCTGCGGCGGAAATCGAACGACACCGTGTCCGGGTTGCTGCCGAAACGCACCGCCTGCCAGGTGTTGTCGCGCTTGGCCTGCGAGAACGACAGGTCGCTGCCCAGGGTCCACACATCGCCGCTCCACTTGGCGTTCAAACCGCCGGCGGTGAGTGTCTTGACCTCGTTGTAGTGGCTGACCACATGGTCGACCTGCAGGTTCGAATTGCCCAGCGTGCCGGCCACCACATCGCCATCGACGATGGTGTAGGACGAGCCCGGCGTGGTGTATGGATTGGTGTTGCCGGAGAAGGTGCTGAACGCCAGCCCGTTGAACCAGTTCTGCAACTGGTCTTCGTCGATTTCGATGCGCGAATACAGGCCGTCGAACTTCAATTCGAAATTGCCCGAGCGCCATTGCACGGTGCCCATCGCGCCGCTGCGGGTCTGGTCGATCAGCTTGAGCTGGTCGGCCGCGCCCCACGGGGTCGGGTCCACGGTGCCGTCGCCATCCACATCGCGCGAGGTGGTGGCATCGGTATAGCCCCAGCTGCCGATCGAGGAGCTGGCGTTCTTCTGCTTCTGATAGGTGGCGCCCAGCGCGACCGCCAGGTTGTCGTTGATTTTGTGCACCCAACTGGCGCCGAAGCGGCTGCCCCACGGCGAGTAGCCGTCCACATCCTTGGCGTGGTCGTAGAACACCGGGCCGGCGGTGCCGACGAATCCCGGCCCGGTGTAGTCGAGCGGGCTGATGGTGGAGATGTCCACGGTGGCGGCAAGACCGCCGGCGACCAGATCGGCCGACTGCGTCTTATAGACCTTGACGGTGGAGACGATCTCGGTGGGAAACACTTCCCAGCGCACCGCACGATTGGGTTCGGAGGAGGCGATTTCCCGCCCGTTGACGGTGCCCATGGTCATGCGCGGGCCCAGGCCGCGCACGGTGGCCAGGCTCTCGTTGCCGCGGTCGCGGGTGCCGTTGACGCCGGGCAGGCGCACGAGTGCCTCGGCCACGGTGACATTGGGCATCTGACCCATGTTGTCTGCAGAGATCACTTCCATGACGTGATCGGACATCTGCTTAGCTTGCACGGCCTGATTCAGGCTGGCGCGCTGGCCGATCACGGTGATGTTGTCGAGCATCACCGGCGCCTGCCCATTGCTGGCGGCGGTGTTGGTGTCGCTGGCCGGCGGCGTGGCGGGCGCGGTTTCCTGCGCGTGCGCGCTGAACGCGGTAGCCAGCACGCAGGCAATGGTGGTGCAGAGGATGTCGCGGACAGGCGTGCGGCGCAGGCGCCGGCTGGCCGGACGGCCGGTATGGTGAACAGGCATCGGTTGATCCCTCCCAGGACAAAGTGACCCAATAAGGTGGTGGCTGCTGGTGCGGCCAGCCGCATGGGGCGGGTCTGGCGCGTCCACGCGGGCGTAGCGAGTGGTGCAGTGCTGCGTGATGGGCGTTGTGCGGTCGTTTGCGTGGCGCGGCAAGCGCGATGCGTCGCGCTGGCGTCCCCCTGTCTTGCATGTGTCCGCTTCAGGGTAGAAGCGCAAGTCATTCCATTCCAATGAAGCATTTTGCGGCAGCTATCTCGGCTTGGAATGCTGCGCTGCGGTAATGGTGTTCGCTTGCTCGAAGGAAGTCGGTGTAGCAATTGCGATTCCAACTCTCCATTCCCAATGTCCAGCACGACGCTAACGCGCCCTTGCCGGCAAACGCGGCAGCGCAGGAAACGCGCGCTGCACGCAGTCGCTGCGCTCGCAGGTCAGGCAGCCCGGGCCAATCGGTACCGCATCGTCTACTGCGTTTAAATCCCAGCCGCGTGCATAGACGAGTTGATCGGCGTGGCGCAGGTCGCAGCCCATCGCCAGGGCAAACGTCTTGCGCGGCCGGCCATAGCCGGGTGGGCCGCTGCTGACCTGGCGGGCCAGCCAGAAATAGCGCCGGCCATCGGGCATGCGCGCGATCTGGGTGAGGATGCGGTCGGGCTGGTTGAAGGCTTCGTACACGATCCATAGCGGGCAGGCGCCACCGACATGCGAGAAGTGGAAGTCAGTGGCCGAGTGACGCTTGGAGACGTTACCGGCGCGGTCTACCCGCATGAAAAAGATCGGCAAACCGGCTGCCCCACGCCGCTGCAAGGTGCTGAGCCGGTGGCACACTGCTTCGAAGCCTACGTCGAAGCGGTGGGCCAACCATTCGATGTCGTAGCGCGAGGTTTGTGCGCTGTGCAGGAACGCCCTGTACGGCATCACCAGCGCGCCGGCGAAATAGTTCGACAGGCCAATCCGCGAGAGCGCGATGCGTTCGGCGTCTTCGAAACCGGCATCGGCAATGCGCGCGTCCAGCAGGGGCGCGCATTCCAGCAATGCCAGTTGCGCGGCCATCTGGAACGCCTGCTGGCCCGGCCGTAGGTGGCCCGGTAGCCACAGCACGCGTGCCTGCGCATCCATGCTGCGTTTGTCGCTGCGCAGGTCGGCGGCGTCCTGCACCAGCAGGCCATGACGATCGGCGAGCCGTTGGCGCAGCCGCAGCGGCAGATTTTCCGGGGTCAATCTAAGTTCGGCGTAGAGCGCTTCGGCGCGCTCGTCCAGTTCGGGCAGATAGTTGTGCGCGCGGTTGAAGTAGTCGCGCACCTGCTCGCCAGGCGACAGCGATGGCATCGCCGCGTGCTCGACGCCGATCTGCAATTCCAGCGCGGCGTTGCGTTCGAGCAGATGCTGATGCGCGCGATGCAGGTCCAGCAGCGCCTGCGCTACTTGCGGCAGGTTGCCGGTGAGCGTGCGTAGTTCGGCGGGTAGCAGGGGGTGGCCCAGGCTGCGCAACGATTCGTCCAGCGGCTCGACCAATGCGGCCGGGTCGTCCAGGTCCAGTAGGCCGTCCAGGTCGCCCAGCGTGGCTTTGAGTCGCTGCTGGATCGCCAGCGTGAGCGGGCGCTGGTTACGTTCGATCTGGTTGAGATAGCTCGGCGACAGGCCAAGCCGGCGCGCCAACTCGGCCTGGGTTAAACCATGGCGTTGGCGTAGCCGCTGCAGGCGCAGGCCGAGCTGGTGGCGGAGTTGGGAGTGGGCGTGAGGCATTCGCAAGATTCGCAAAATTGTGTCGCGAGCTTAACGCGATTAAGCAGTCGCAAGCTGGGAATGCCAGGTAGCGATGCGAACAATGCGAATCGATGGCCGGCAACGGCCCGGAGTCCTTCTTAACTAGCGAGCCCTGCAATGAGCGAATCCGTCCCGCGCGTGTCCTTGTTGATCGATGGCGAGTTGGTGGTGTCCGCCAGTACGCACTGGCAGGACGTGGTCAACCCGGCCGATCAATCGGTGCTTGCCCAGGTCCCCTTCGCCACCACCGCCGAAGTGGACGCCGCAGTGGTCGCTGCCAGCCGCGCCTTCGTCAGCTGGCAAAAGACGCCGATTGGCACGCGCGCACGTATCTTCCTCAAGTACCAGCAGCTCATCCGCGAACACATGCCTGAACTGGCTGCGCTGCTCAGCGCCGAGCAGGGCAAGACCCTGGCCGATGCCGAAGGCGATGTGTTCCGTGGTCTGGAAGTGGTGGAGCACGCTGCGGCAATCGGCAATCTGCAGCTGGGCGAACTGGCCAACAACGTCGCCAACGGCGTGGACACCTACAGCTTGCTACAGCCGCTGGGCGTGTGCGCTGGCATTACCCCGTTCAACTTCCCGGCGATGATTCCGCTGTGGATGTTCCCGATGGCGATCGCCACCGGCAACACCTTCGTGCTAAAGCCCTCCGAGCAAGATCCGATGGTGACCATGCGCTTGGTGGAGCTTGCGTTGGAAGCCGGCATTCCCAAGGGCGTGCTCAACGTCGTGCACGGCGGCGAAGAGGTGGTCAATGCGCTATGCGATCACCGCGACATCAAGGCGCTGTCGTTCGTCGGCTCCACCAAGGTGGGCACGCACGTGTATCAACGCGCCTCGCTGGCCGGCAAGCGCGTGCAATGCATGATGGGTGCCAAGAACCACGCCGTGGTGCTGCCGGATGCCAACCGCGAGCAGACTCTCAATGCGATGGTTGGCGCTGCATTCGGTGCCGCCGGGCAGCGCTGCATGGCCGCCTCCACGCTGGTGCTGGTGGGTGAAGCACGCACGTGGATTCCGGAGTTGGTAGCCAAGGCCAAGAGCCTGAAAATCGGCGCCGGCAATGCGCCGGGCACCGAAGTTGGCCCGCTGATTTCCCGCGCCGCACGCGAGCGTGTGGAAGGCTTGATCGCCTCCGGCGTGGAGCAGGGCGCCACCCTGGAACTGGATGGCCGCGCGCCGCAGGTGCCGGGGTTCGAGCAAGGCAACTTTGTTGGGCCGACCATCTTTTCCGGCGTCAAACCCGGCATGCGCATCTACGACGAAGAAATCTTTGGGCCGGTGCTGGTGATTCTGGAAGCCGCCACGCTGGACGAGGCCATTGCCTTGGTCAACGCCAATCCCAATGGCAACGGCACGGCGTTGTTCACCCAATCCGGCGCGGCTGCGCGGCGTTTCCAGGAGGACATCGATGTGGGTCAGGTGGGCATCAACGTGCCGATTCCGGTGCCGGTGCCGCTGTTTTCCTTCACCGGTTCGCGTGCCTCCAAGCTCGGCGACCTGGGCCCGTACGGCAAGCAGGTGGTGATGTTCTACACCCAGACCAAGACCGTGACCGCGCGCTGGTTCGACGACGAGACGCTGTGCCATGGCGTCAACACCACCATCTCTCTCAAGTGACCCGATTGCCATGAACGCAGCCATCCAGCTATATCCCAACGCGGCCGATTTGAACGACGAGCAGGAAGCCTTCCGCGCCGTCGCCCGCGATTTCGCCGACAAGGAGCTTGCCCCGCACGCAGCACAGTGGGACGCAGAAGGTCACTTCCCGCGCGAAGCCATTGCCAAGGCGGCCGAACTCGGTTTTTGCGGGCTGTACACCGATGAAGGCGTGGGCGGCCTGGGCATGCGCCGGCTCGATGCGGCGGTGGTGTTCGAAGAACTTGCCACAGTGGACCCGTCCACCTCGGCCTTCATCAGCATCCACAACATGGCCACCTGGTTTATCGCCAGCTACGGCACCGATGCGGTGCGTGCGCAGTGGGGCGAGGCGATGACCAGCGGCGCCAAACTGGGCTCGTACTGTCTGACCGAACCGGGCAGCGGCTCGGATGCGGCATCGCTGAAATCCCGTGCGCAGCGCGATGGCGACAGCTATGTACTCAATGGCAGCAAAGCCTTCATCTCCGGCGCTGGCGCGACCGATGTGCTGGTGGTGATGGCACGCACCGGCGAAGACGGCGCACGTGGCATCAGCGCCTTTGTGGTGCCGGCCGATGCGCCTGGCATCACTTATGGCCGCAAGGAAGAAAAGATGGGCTGGAACAGCCAGCCCACGCGCGGTGTCACCTTCGAAAACGTGCGTATTCCGGCCGAGAATCTGCTTGGCAAGGAAGGCGAAGGCTTCAAGATGGCGATGAAGGCGCTGGATGGCGGCCGCATCAACATTGCCGCATGTTCCTTGGGCGCCGCGCAAGGCGCACTGGATGCCGCGCGTCGCTACATGGGCGAGCGCCGCCAGTTCGGCAAGAAACTGGCCGATTTCCAGGCGTTGCAATTCAAGTTGGCCGACATGGCCACGCAGTTGGTGGCCGCGCGGCAGATGGTGCACACCGCTGCACGCAAGCTCGATGCCGGCAGCCACGATGCCACCGTGTGGTGTGCGATGGCCAAGCGCTTCGCCACCGATGCCGGCTTTGCGATCTGCGACGATGCCTTGCAGATCCACGGCGGCTACGGCTACATCCGCGAGTATCCGATCGAGCGTTTGCTGCGCGACAGCCGCGTGCACCGCATTCTGGAGGGCACCAACGAGGTAATGCGCATGATCGTGGCGCGTCATCTGCTCAATGGCGAGGAGGAACTGCGATGAGCGATTGGGAACAGGGCGTCCATCCCGGTCTTCAGGTCGAGCGCGATGGTCACCTGGCCATCGTGACCTTGAGCAACCCACCGGCCAACACCTGGACCGTGCACAGCCTGGCGGCCTTGCGCGATCTGGTGCGCGCACTGGATGCAGACCGCAGCATCTACGCGCTGGTGATCACTGGCGAAGGCGAGAAGTTCTTCAGCGCCGGCGCCGATCTCAAACAGTTTGCCGATGGTGACAAGGCCAATGCACGCGAGGCGGCGCGCCGGTTTGGCGAAGCATTCGAAGCCTTGACTGCGTTCCGTGGCGTGGCGATCGCTGCGATCAACGGCTATGCGATGGGCGGCGGGCTGGAGTGCGCACTGGCCTGCGATCTGCGCATCGCCGAGCAGCAAGCACATCTCGCCTTGCCCGAAGCCAGCGTTGGTCTGCTGCCATGCGCAGGCGGTACCCAGAACCTGCCGCGCTTGGTCGGCGAAGGCTGGGCCAAGCGCATGATCCTGCTCGGTGAGCGTGTTGACGCTGCCACGGCGCAGCGCATCGGTTTGGTGGAAGAGGTGGTTGGGAAGGGCGAGTCACGCGCGTTGGCGATTGCCTGGGCGCAACGTGCCGGCAAGCAGAGCCCGGTCAGTGTGGCGGCGTGCAAGCAGTTGGTGCAGTCCACGCGCCATGGCACGCACGCGGCCGCGCTGATTGCCGAGCGCGAGGCGTTCGTCGATCTGTTCGAACACGCAGATCAGGCCGAAGGCGTGGCCGCATTTCTGGACAAGCGCGCACCGCAGTGGAGTAACCACTGATGGCGGAGGTCAGCGCAACCGACGACGCACCTGTGCTGTTTGAGCAGCGCACCTGTGCCGATGGACATCGCATCGGTATCGCTACCTTGAATGCCCCCAAGACGCTCAATGGTTTGTCATTACAGATGACGCGGCTGCTGGATACGCAGTTGCGCGCCTGGGCCGACGATGCGCAGATCGCATGTGTGGTGTTGCGTGGCGCCGGTGAAAAAGCGTTCTGTGCCGGCGGCGATCTGCATGGCCTGTACCAGAGCATGCGTGCGCATCGCGATGCAGTGCCCGACAGTGCAGCGCGACGCGCAGCGCCGCAGGCCAACGCGCATGCCGCCGCGTTCTTCGAAGAGGAATACCGGCTCGACCACCGCATCCACACCTACCCGAAGCCGCTGCTGTGCTGGGGCCACGGCATCGTGATGGGCGGTGGCATTGGCCTGATGGCCGGTGCCAGCCATCGCGTGGTCACCGAACGCTCGCGCCTGGCCATGCCGGAAATCAGCGTCGGCTTGTTTCCCGATGTGGGCGGTAGCCGGTTGCTGCGCCGTGTTCCGCAGGGCGCCGGCCTGTTTCTCGCACTCACCGGCGCTTCGCTGGATGCCAGCGATGCGATTTATGCAGGGCTCGCCGACGTGCGCCTGGAGCATGCGCAATACGCAGCGGTGCTGGATGCGCTGAGTGCGCACGCCTGGACGGGCAATGCCGACGACGACCGCACGCAACTCAGTGCATTCCTGCATGGCATCGCGCAACCGACCGAGCCGGGCCCGCTTCAGCTCCATGCACAGCTGATCGAACAGTTGGTGGCCGGCGAATCGCTTGAACACGTCGTGGCTGCAATCCTGGCGCTGCAGAGCGGAGACAGCTGGCTGCAGGCTGCACGCGCCACGTTGGCGGCAGGCGCTCCGGGTTCGGCGCGCCTGGCCTGGGAGCTGCATCGTCATCCGGGTACCACGACGCTGGCCGACACCTTCCGTACCGAATACATGGTCGCATTGCACGTGGCGGCACATGGCGATTTTGCCGAAGGCATCCGCGCGCTGTTGATCGACAAGGATCGTCAACCGCACTGGCAGCCAGCATCGCTGGAAGCAGCCGATGCGCAGTGGGCTGCCGACTTCTTCGTTGCGCCCTGGTCGGCTGCACAGCATCCGCTTGCCGAATTGGGAGCGGCGACCTAGGTCTGCACCGAGTGGCTGGCAACTCGCGAAGCGTGTTTGCTTACGCCGGATTGCATCGCGATTGCCGCCTCTCATCGTGTGTCATCGCAGCTGAAAACTGGTAGTTGCTCCGTGCTTATCAGTCATCCGCGATGACATCGGCAATGTAGTGAAGACCGTCCTAATTTGGAAACCGACACCATGAGCAAGATCGCTTTTATTGGCCTGGGCAATATGGGCGGGCCAATGGCCGCCAATCTGATCAAGGCCGGGCATCAGCTGCGGGTGTTCGATCTCGCACCGGCTGCCCTGGACGCTGCAGCAGCGTCCGGCGCGCATGCAGCCAGCTCTGCACAGGACACGCTGGCCGATGCCGAGATCGTGATCTCGATGCTGCCTGCGAGCCGCCACGTCGAAGGCCTGTATCTGGGCGACTCCGGCATCCTGGCGCAGATTCCGCCCGGCGCGCTGGTCATCGACTGCAGCACCATCGCACCAGTCTCAGCACGCAAGGTGGCTGATGCGGCCAAGGCGCGTGGCCTGACAATGTTGGACGCCCCGGTCTCCGGTGGCACCGCCGGTGCCGCAGCCGGCACGCTGACCTTCATCGTCGGCGGCGCTGTCGAGGTGCTGGAGCGCGCACGCCCGGTGCTGCAAGCCATGGGCAAGAACATTTTCCATGTCGGCGATAATGGGGCAGGGCAGGTCGCCAAGCTCTGCAACAACATGGCCTTGGGCGTGATCATGGCGGCCACCGGCGAAGCGTTGGCGCTCGGCGTGGCGCAGGGCCTGGATCCGGCAGTGTTGTCGCAGATGATGGCAGTCAGCACCGGGCGCAGCTGGGCCACCGAAGTGTGCAATCCCTGGCCCGGCGTGCTGCCCAATGCCCCTGCATCGCGCGGCTACAGCGGTGGCTTCGGCAACGACCTGATGCTCAAGGATCTGGGTCTAGTCGCCGAATCGGCCGTGCAGGCCGGCGTCTCGATTCCGCTCGGTGAGCTGGCGCGCAACCTGTATGCAATGAACAGCCAGGCTGGTAATGGGGCGCTGGATTTCTCCAGTGTGGTCAAGCTGGTCGCCAAGGTCTGAAGAGTCCGGCCCGTGCTGCTCATTGATGGGGCGGTGCGGAGCGTGGAGGGGCGCCTGGACCAGGTGTCAATTCGCCTTCAGCGGCAGTGGAGACGACTGCTGTCACAGGTCATCAATGTGTTGTCGGCAAGCGGCGCACGCGACCACCTCGGACTGCATGCGCGAGCGTGCGCCCTGTTCAAAAGGCTCGTCAGCATCTGGGACTTCGAGCGCGTGCGCCGCGTGGTCCTGGGGCACGTCGCCGGTGTTCGAGAGCACGCTGCGACTGCGGACACACACAAAGGTGACACCAAAGCATTCCTGCGTGATCGCCAGTGCTGGTGCCTTCCATCCAGGTCGTGACTGCACCCATCACGCTCTGCATTAGCGCAACCACTGCGCTTTGCCGGCCATCCGCATGGCTCGCGTGATGTGATGTCATCACATGTAGGTGTAATAGTCTCCGTCATCGCGTGCGCCTAAGGTGCGCGCATCGCACGAGACCACGACCTCCATGGGACACGACCACAACCACGCACCCAGCGAAATTCGCCACGAAACACCCTTGTGGTGGGCGCTGGGCCTGACCGCTACCTTCCTGGTGGCAGAGATCATTGGCGCGTTCGTGACCAACAGCCTGGCGCTGTTGTCCGACGCCGCCCATATGGCCACCGACACCGTCGGCCTGATGATCGCGCTGGTCGCAGTGCGCTTGAGCCGTCGCCCGGCCGATGCCCGGCGCACCTATGGCTATGTGCGGCTCGAAGCGCTCGGCGCATTGGCCAATGGCGCGCTGCTGTTCGCAGTGGGCGGCTACATCCTGTGGGAAGCCGGGCAACGCTTTCGCGCCCCGCAGGACATCGCCTACAGCGGCATGCTGCTGATCGCCGGCTTCGGCCTGGTGATCAATCTGATCGCGATGAAGCTGCTGCATGCCGGCAGCGGCGAAAGCCTCAACGTCAAGGGCGCCTACCTGGAGGTCTGGAGCGACATGCTCGGCTCGGTGGCGGTGATCATCGGCGCCTTGCTGATCCACTGGACCGGCTGGCAGTGGATCGACCCGGTACTGGCCGTGCTGATCGGCCTGTGGGTGCTCCCGCGCACCTGGGTGCTGCTGCGCGAGGCGATCAACGTGTTGCTCGAAGGCGTTCCCAAGGGCATCGACCTGGCCCAGGTGCAGCAGGCACTCGCCAGCCATCCCGATGTCGAAGACGTGCACGACCTGCATGTGTGGGCGCTGGCCTCCAGCACGCCTGCGCTTACCGTGCACATCGTCGTCAACGAGGCAACCGACCGCGACGGTCTGCGCGACGCGCTCGGCACCTTGCTGCGCGACCGCTTCGACATCGCCCACGTCACCCTGCAGGTGGAAAGCGGCGACTGCGGCACCGAACCGTGCGGCACGCCAAAGCCCGCTGCAGACGCTGGCCATGACGTGCATCATGGGCACAGTCATGCGCATGGGCACTCCCATCATTAAGGTCTTGTAACAGCAGGTCGGCAGGTCATCGAATTAGCGCGTTTTGATCTGCACAATCAACAGGAAGGGTTCGGCTCTAGCGCAACATATCTACATAGATGTCGACTGCGAAGGAATAGGTGCCAACCTCTGCAAGCTGCTGTCCTGACGCACGAAAAGAAGGCCGCCAACGGCAGCCTTCTCGCAAATCAAATGCTCTCGATAGATAGCGGCTGGCTTACACCACCGCCTCCCGCAACAACGGCGAGTCCCAACCCGGGCGCGGTGCGAAACGTTCGCCATAACGTGCGTGCAGCGCCTGCAGACGCTCCAGCAGCGCGTCTGCGCCGACGCTGCGGATGTGTTGGATCGGGCCGCCGCGGAAGGGTGCGAAGCCGGTGCCGAAGATGACGCCGGCATCGAGCAGGTCTGCGTCGGCCACCACGCCGTCGTGCAGGCATGCCACTGCTTCGTTGAGTAGCGGCAGGATCAAACGATCTTCCAGATCCGCAGGCGCGCTATAGCCGCTAGCAACTTCGGGTTTGACCGCGCGCCCGTTCTCCCACTTGTGCAGGCCCTGGCCGTCCTTCTTGCCGCGCTTGCCGGCTTCCACCGTGGCCAGCGCTGCCGGAATCGGCAAGTGTAGGAATGGCGCCAACTCCGCACCCACGCCGGCGGCCACGTCCAGGCCAACGGTGTCGATCAATTCGATCGGCCCCATCGGCATGCCGAACTTCACCGCGGTCTTGTCCAGTACCGGGCCGGGAATGCCTTCCGCATATGCTGTGGCCGCTTCGAGTAGGTAGGGGAACAACACCCGATTGACCAGGAAGCCCGGCGTGCCGGCCACCGGCACCGGGAACTTGTCCAATGCCTTGCAGAACGCAGCCAAGCGCGCCACGTTGGCCGGATCCAGGCCATCGTGCTGCACGATTTCCACCAGCGGCATCATCGCCACCGGGTTGAAGTAATGCAGGCCGGCGAACTGCGCCGGGCGCTGGATGTGGCCACGCAACTCGGTCAGCGGAATCGAAGACGTATTGGTGGTCAGCAATGCATCCGGCTTGAGCTGCGGCTCGATCGATTGATACAGCTCGCGCTTGGCCTGCGGGTTTTCGATGATCGCCTCGATCACCAGATCCGCCTGCGTCACGCCCGCACCGGCCAGGTCACCGCGCAGACGCGCCACCACGGCCGGCCGCTTGGCGTCGTCCTTGACGCGCTTGGCGAATAGTTCGCCACCGCGCGTCAGCGCCGTATCGATAAAACGCTGCTCGCGGTCCTGCAACGTGACTTCGAAGCCCTTGTAGGCCGCCCACGCCGCGATATCGCCGCCCATCACACCAGCGCCGATCACATGCACGTGGCGAATCGGCGCCGCTGCCGCACCGGCTGCATCCTTGCCACCCAGCGCTTTCAAGCGCTCGGTCAGGAAGAAGATGCGGATCAGGTTACGTGCGGTCGGTGTGCTGGCGAGTTTGACCACCGCCTTGCGCTCGGCCGCCAGCCGCACCTGGATGCCGCTACCGCCAACTCGCTCCCACACATTGATCAACGCATACGGCGCCGGGTAATGCTCTTTGCGTGCCTTGCGCGCAACTTGTTTGCGCATCTGCGGTGCCAGTATTTTGCGCGCCAGCAAAGTATTGGTGACCCATGCAGTGGCGCGCTGCTTGAACGGACGCGTCGTACCTGCGAGCGCCAGTGCAACAGCCACATCGACCAACACGGCGGGGGCAGCGACTTTGTCGACCAGGCCCATCGCGCGCGCTGCCTTGGCCGACACCGTGCGCCCAGTGAGCATCAGGTCCATCGCCGCCGGCGCACCGATCAGCCGCGGCAAGCGGGCGCTGCCGCCCCAGCCAGGGAAGATGCCGAGCTTGGTTTCCGGCAACCCGACGCGGGTACTGCCATCGTCGGAGGCCACGCGGTAGCGGCATGCCAGCGCGATTTCGGTGCCGCCTCCCATGCAGAAGCCGTGGATCGCCGCGACCGTGGGGCAGGGCAGTTCGGCCAGCTTCTGGAACACCTGCTGACCGCGATGGATCGCATCGTTGACGGTGCCCTTGCGGTCGAATTGCTGGAATTCCTTCAGATCTGCGCCGGCGATGAAGCCATTGGCCTTGCCCGAGCGCAGCACCACGCCCTTGGGCGGATCCAGTGCCAGGCGTTCAACCAAGGCGCCCAACTCCAGCAGCACCTCCTGCGAAAATGCGTTGACCGGTGCGCCCTGGCGATCGAGGCTGAGCACGACCACGCCGTCCTCGCGCAGGTCGGTCTGCCAATGGCTGAATCGGAGCCCGTCGAAACCTGGAAGCATGCGTCTGGCCGTCCGGCAATAGAATGAAAGGTCGTTATCATCCAGAGGTTGTTTCCTTCACGTCAAATACCCATACCTGTCGACAGGGCAGATGCGCGCTCCGGCGCGGCGTCGCCAGCGGTGCATCGGGACCGCTACCCTGATGCGTGACGGTCGTACGGTTCGGTATGAACTTTTCTTTTCAATGGCGGTCTCATTGCCCGACTTCGGTGGGCTGACAGGAGTGCGGCCCGACATGGCCGAAGTCGATACACCTCAGGAGCTGGACCTGGAACTGGTCCGGCGTGTGCAGCGCGGCGAAAGTGCGGCGTTCGATGTGCTGGTGCGCAAATACCAGCATCGGATCGTTGCGTTGATCGGGCGCTACATCGCCGACTGGAGCGAATGCCAGGACGTTGCCCAGGACACGTTTGTGCGCGCGTACCGCGCAATCAACAGTTTTCGTGGCGACGCCCAGTTCTATACGTGGCTGCACCGCATTGCCGTCAACACTGCCAAGAACCATCTGGTTGCGCACAACCGCCGCCCGCCCACCGACGACATCGAGATCAGCGATGCCGAGCAATTCGATGGTGCGACCCGATTGCGCGACACCGACACCCCGGAGCGCGAATTGATGCGACAGGAGCTGGAACAAACAGTGATGCGCGCGGTCCAAGCTCTGCCGGAAGAACTTCGGTCGGCCATCACCCTGCGCGAGGTGGAAGGGCTGAGCTATGAGGACATCGCGCGAAAGATGGATTGCCCGATCGGAACGGTGCGCTCACGCATCTTCCGGGCGCGCGAGGCCATCGACATCGAGCTGCGGCCTCTGCTGGAGACCGAAAGCGCTACCCGTGAGCGACACCGTGTATGAGCCATAACCCCGCCATGTCCACCCCCGACAAGTTCGAGCTTCACTATCGCCAGCAGCTGTCTGCGCTGGTCGACGGCGAATTGAGTGCCGACGAGTCGCGCTTTCTGCTGCGCCGTTTGGCCCACGACGAAGAATTGGCAGGTTGCCACGAGCGTTGGCAGCTTTGCGGCGATGTGCTGCGCGGTGCGGCCAGTGCGCCGGCGCCGCTGGATTTCGCAGCGCGAGTGCGCAGCGCCATTGCCGAGGAGCCAGCCCCGCAAGCGCAGCCTGCCGCTCGCCCAGGCGCGCGTTGGCGCTGGGGTGGCGGCGCCGCGATTGCGGCATCGGTGGCGGCGATTGCGTTGTTCATGGCGCGCGAGCGCCTGCCCGAAGCGGCAGCGCCCGGTGCCGAAACACGTGTGTACGCCACCGCAGCGCAGCTTCCGCCTGCATCGCAAACGCCGCAGGTCCCCGTGGCACCCAAGGCGCCGGCTGCACCGCTTCCGGAAACGCCGGATCAGGTGGCTGCGCTCGCTGCGGCCGTGCCTGCCGCTGCGCTGGCATCCACGGGCCGCGGTGCGGCAACGCGCAATCAACAAGTCGCACGCAGTGCAGCTGCGCGTCAGCAGCAGGCGCCGACCCGCATGGTGGCTGCGGCAGCACCGGCACCGGCATCATCTGCCGCTTCATCTGCCGCTTCATCTGCCGTTGCGGCTGCGCCGTCCAACCCGTTCACGCATCCGGACACTACGCTGCAGGCACGCCCGTGGCCGCGCGCGGCCTTGTCCGGGCCGAGCGAAAGTCCGCTCAACGCCAGTTTCCGCCAGAGCCGTCCAGGCACCACGTTCTATCCGTTTGAGCCAGCGCCACAGACGGTCGCCAGCCCGGCGCCGAACCGGCCATTGCCGGTGCAGCTCCCGCAGAACTGACCCTGTCGTCTGTCTTTATCCGTTCGGCATTCTCCTTCCCGTTATCGTGCCGGGCCCGTGTTGTTGCGCGGGTTCCGCCCCCTGTCGCCCTGCCATCGGAGGCAACCTGATGAACCATCGCATCCGCACCCAGATGTTCGGCCTGATCGCCATGACCCTGCCGCTGGCCGCCTGCGCGCAGCAGCCCGCACCCGCTGCCAAGGACGTCGCCCCGATTGCCGCCAACCGCAGTGCCACGCCAGCGCCACAGCTGGTGGCGGGGCTGCCGGACTTCACCAATTTGGTCGAGCAGGTCGGACCGGGCGTGGTCAATATCGAAACCACCATCACCCGCAAGGACGCCATGGCGCGCCAGCAGCGCAGTGGTCCGGGTGGTCGCGGTGGCGGTGCGATGCCTGATGACGAGCAGATGCCGGAATTCTTCCGCCGTTTCTTCGGACCGGATTTTCAGATGCCCGGTGGACCACGCCAGGGGCCGGGTGGTCCGGGGCAGGGCGATGACGACGGCGGCATCGCCGGCAAGTCGATGGGCTCGGGCTTCATCATTTCGGCCGACGGCTATGTGCTGACCAATCACCACGTGGTCGATGGTGCCAGCGAAGTCACCGTCAAGCTCACCGACCGCCGCGAGTTCAAGGCCAAGGTGGTGGGGAGTGATGAGCAATACGACGTGGCGCTGCTGAAGATCGAGGCCAAGGGCCTGCCGACCGTGCGCCTGGGCGATTCGAACATGCTCAAGCCGGGCCAGTGGGTGGTGGCGATCGGCTCGCCGTTCGGCCTGGATCACTCGGTCACCGCTGGCATCGTCAGCGCCACCGGCCGCAGCAATCCGTACGCCGACCAGCGCTACGTGCCCTTCATCCAGACCGACGTGGCGATCAACCAGGGTAATTCCGGCGGCCCGCTGCTCAATACGCGTGGCGAGGTGGTCGGCATCAATTCGCAGATATTCTCCGCGTCGGGCGGCTACATGGGCATCAGTTTCGCGATCCCGATCGACCTGGCCTTCAGCGCGGCCGAGCAGATCAAGGCCACCGGCCACGTGAGTCGCGGCATGCTGGGCGTGGCGGTCGGCCCGATCGACTCGCTCAAGGCCCAGGGCCTGGGCTTGCCGGACAGCCGTGGTGCCTTGGTCAACGACATCCCGGCCGGCAGCCCGGCAGCCAAGGCCGGCATCGAGGTGGGCGACGTGATCCGTGCGGTGAACGGCAAGTCGATCGATGTCGCCAGCGATCTGCCGCCGATGATCGGGCTGATGCCGCCGGGCGCCAAGGTGACCCTGGATGTACTGCGCGAGGGCAAGCCGCGCAAGGTGACGGTCACCCTCGCACCACTGCAGGACGGCGGCGAGAACGTCGCGCCGCGCACTGCGGCTGATGAGGCCAAGCCCAGCGCCCCGGCCAGCGTGGAATTGCTCGGCCTGCAAGTCGCTGACCTGACCGCTGCCGAACGCAGTCGCCTGGGCCTGGAAGCGGGCGAGGGCGTGCGCATCGCCTCGGTCACCGGCGCGGCGGCACGCAGCACCCAGCCGCCGCTCTCGCCGGGCCTGATCATCGCCCGCGTCGGCCGCACCAAGGTGGGTAGCGTCGCCGAGCTCAACCGTGCCCTGTCCAGCTATAAAAAGGGCGACGTGGTCATGCTGCTGGTCACCGACGGCAAGGCGACCAGCTATGTGGCCTTGAAGGCCGGCGGCTGAGAGGCCGGGATTGGGGATTGGTGATTCGGGATTGGCAGGAGCAAGTGCACGTTTGCGGGCATTTGTTCCTGCTCTGCTTTTCGAATCCCCAACCCAGACTGCCTAATCCCTGCTTCAAAGCGTGCGATAATGCTGCGTTACCATGACGACGGCAACGCCGGCGCCCACCTCAATGTCCTCTGATTCAATGCGGAACATCCGCAATTTCTCCATCATTGCCCACGTCGACCACGGGAAATCCACCCTGGCCGACCGGATCATCCAGCTGTGCGGCGGCCTGCAGGCGCGCGAGATGGAGGCTCAGGTCCTCGACTCCAACCCGATCGAGCGCGAACGCGGCATCACCATCAAGGCACAGTCGGTGTCCTTGCCGTACACGGCAAAGGACGGGCAGGTCTACCACCTGAACTTCATCGACACCCCCGGGCATGTCGACTTCTCCTATGAAGTCAGCCGCTCGCTGGCCGCGTGCGAAGGCGCGCTGCTGGTGGTGGATGCGGCGCAGGGCGTGGAAGCGCAGTCGGTGGCCAATTGCTATACCGCGGTGGAGCAGGGCCTGGAAGTGGTGCCGGTGCTCAACAAGATCGACCTGCCCACCGCCGATGTCGACCGTGCCAAGGCCGAAATCGAAGCGGTGATCGGCATCGATGCCGAAGATGCGGTGGCGGTGAGTGCCAAGACCGGCTTGAACATCGATCTGGTGCTGGAGGCGATCGTGCATCGCATCCCGCCGCCGAAGCCGCGCGACACCGACAAGCTGCAGGCGCTGATCATCGATTCCTGGTTCGACAATTACCTGGGCGTGGTCTCGCTGGTGCGCGTGATGCAGGGCGAGATCAAGCCGGGCAGCAAGATCCTGGTGATGTCCACCGGCCGCACGCATCTGGTCGACAAGGTCGGCGTGTTTACGCCCAAGCGCAAGGAATTGTCTGCGCTGGGCGCCGGCGAAGTGGGCTGGATCAACGCCTCGATCAAGGACGTGCATGGCGCGCCGGTCGGCGACACGCTGACCCTGGCCGCCGACCCGGCGCCGCACGCATTGCCCGGTTTCCAGGAAATGCAGCCGCGCGTGTTCGCTGGCCTGTTTCCGGTCGATGCCGAGGATTACCCGGACCTGCGCGAAGCGCTTGACAAGCTGCGCCTGAACGATGCCGCGCTGCGCTTCGAGCCGGAAAGCTCCGAAGCGATGGGCTTCGGCTTCCGCTGCGGCTTCCTCGGCATGCTGCATATGGAAATCGTGCAGGAACGCCTGGAGCGCGAGTACAACCTCAACCTGATTTCGACCGCACCCACCGTGGTCTACGAGGTGCTCAAGACCGACGGCAGCGTGATCCCGATGGACAACCCGTCCAAGCTGCCGCCGCTCAACAACGTGGAAGAGATCCGCGAACCGATCATTCGCGCCAACATCCTCACGCCGCCCGATTACGTCGGCAACATCATTACCTTGTGCGAAGAGAAGCGCGGTAGCCAGATCGGCATCAATTACCTGGGCAGCCAGGTGCAGATCAGCTACGAGTTGCCGATGGCCGAAGTGGTGCTGGACTTCTTCGACAAGCTCAAGTCGGTCTCGCGCGGTTATGCCTCGCTGGACTACCACTTCCTGCGTTTCGATCCCGGCCCGTTCGTGCGTGTGGACACGCTGATCAACGGCGACAAGGTCGATGCGCTGAGCATCATCGTGCACCGTAGCTACGCGGATCGGCGTGGCCGCGAGTTGTGCGAAAAGATGAAAGAGTTGATCCCGCGGCAGATGTTCGATGTGGCGATCCAGGCTGCGGTGGGCTCGCAAATCATCTCGCGCTCCACAGTCAAGGCGATGCGCAAGAACGTGTTGGCCAAGTGCTATGGTGGCGACGTTTCGCGCAAGAAAAAGCTGCTGGAAAAGCAGAAAGAAGGCAAGAAGCGCATGAAGCAGGTCGGTCGCGTGGAGATTCCGCAGGAAGCCTTCCTGGCTGTTTTGCAGATGGACAAGTAGCAGGGATTCGGGATTCGTCATTCGGGATTGGCAACGGCTTGCCAATCCTCTTGCTCTTACTAATCCCGAATCTCAAATCTCGAATCCCGTTCCGAAGGAACATCAATGAAATGGTTTGAAATCATCCTGGTTGTCCTGACGCTGGGCAGCGGCTTCATCTGGCTGCTGGACAAGCTGTTTTTGGCCAAGCGCCGTGCCGCGCGTGCAGGGTTGCTGGACAGCGAGCCGGCGATCATCGATTACTCGCGCGCCTTTTTTCCGGTGCTGGCAGTGGTGCTGATCCTGCGCAGCTTCGTGGCCGAGCCGTACAAGATTCCGTCCAGTTCGATGATGCCCAATCTATTGATCGGTGATTTCATCCTGGTCAACAAGTTCGCGTACGGTTTCCGTCTGCCGATCACCAATACCAAGTTCATTCCGACCGGCGAGCCCAAGCGTGGCGACGTGGTGGTGTTCAAGCCGCCGCATGCGCCGGACCAGAATTGGATCAAGCGCGTGGTGGGCCTGCCGGGTGACCGGATCGGCTTCCATGGCGATACGCTGTACATCAATGACAAGCCGATGCATTACACGGTCAAGGGCGAGTACATCGGCAAGGGCAAGGGCGCTGAAATGACCGGCACCACGCTGCTGGTCGAGGACCTGCCGGGCCGCACCCATACCGAGCTGGAGTGGCTGGACCGCAACATGCCGGCCGGGCAGGGTGACTGGACCGTGCCGGCGGACAGCTATTTCGTGATGGGGGATAATCGCGACAACAGCGAAGACAGCCGGTTCTGGACCCAAACGCACTTTCTGCCGGAAGCCAATCTGCGCGGCAAGGCGTTCCTGATCTGGCTCAATTGCGAAGGGTGGTTCTGCAAGGGGAGTTTCGATCCATCGCGTATCGGGACTGGAATCCAGTAAATGCACGCACGGCGTGCCAGGGGAAGCACAATGAAGCGCAAGCAAAGCGGTATGACGTTGACGTCGTTCGTGGTGGTGCTGGCGGTGGTGGGGTTCGGTCTGTACATCGGGATGAAGCTGTTTCCGATGTATCAGGAATACTACGCAGTGCGTACGTCGATGAAGGGCTTGGCCAATGAAGTTGGCAGCGCCGACATGGATCCGTCCAAGTTGCAGGAGATGTTCTTCAAGCGGCTTGACATCAATGCGTCCGAAAGCGTGAAGCGTGAGAACGTCAAGTTCGAGCGGATCGAAGGCGGCTGGCGCATGAAGGTCAACTACGAAGTCCGGCGCGAGCTGGTTGGCAATTTGGATGTGGTTGGCAAGTTCGATACGGCACAGGATCTGACGAAGCGCGGTGTCGAATAGAACCTTCCAGCGCGGTGATCCGATCGGGCATGCATTTGCCGATCCGGCTCTGCTCGCCCAGGCGCTGCGGCATCGCAGCGCCGGGACGCCGCATAACGAGCGACTGGAATTTCTCGGCGACGGCATCGTCAATCTGTTGATCGCCGAAGCGCTGTATCAACGTTGGCCCAAGGCCGATGAAGGCGCATTGACCCGCGCGCGTGCCGAACTCGTCCGCGAAGGTGCGCTGGCAGTGATCGGACGCACGTTGAACCTCGGCGAGCGTCTGACGCTGGGTCCAGGCGAGCTGAAGTCCGGTGGCCATCGGCGCGATTCGATCCTGGCCGATGCGGTCGAAGCGATTGTCGCGGCCATTTACCTAGACTGCGGTTTCGAGCGTTGTCGTGCGGTGGTGCTGCCGTGGTTCGAAGCCTCACTGGCGGCGCTGCCGGTGGGCAAGGCCGAAAAAGATCCCAAGACCCGGTTGCAGGAATGGCTGCAGGCGCGCCAACTGCCGCTGCCTAATTACGCTCTGATCAGCGAGAGCGGCGACGAACATGCCAAGCAGTTCCACGTCGCCTGCATTCTGGAGCAGCCCACTGCCCGTGCCGAGGGCCAGGGCACCTCGCGTCGTCTTGCCGAGCAACAGGCAGCGACTCTTGTCATCGCACAACTGGATTCAAAAACGTGAGCGAAACCTCTTCCCCCCACCGTAGCGGTAGCGTTGCCGTGATTGGCCGGCCCAACGTCGGCAAGTCCACCCTGACCAACGCCCTGGTCGGCGCGAAGGTCAGCATCGTCTCCAACCGGCCGCAGACCACGCGTCATCGGCTGTTGGGCATCGCCACGTTCCCGGAAGGACAGCTGGTGCTGGTCGATACCCCCGGGCTGCACCGCGAGCAGAAGCGCGCGATGAACCGGGTGATGAATCGCGCGGCGCGCGGCTCGCTCGAAGGCGTGGACGCGGCGGTGCTAGTGATCGAAGCCGGCCGCTGGGACGAGGAAGACACCCTGGCATTCCGCGTGCTCAGCGATGCCCAGGTGCCAGTGGTGCTGGTGGTTAACAAGGTCGACCGCCTCAAGGACAAGACTGCGCTGTTCCCGTTCCTCGCCCAGGTCAGCGAGGGCCGCACCTTCGCCGCCGTGCATCCGGTATCGGCGCTCAAGCGCAAGGGCCTGGAGGCGCTGGTCGCCGACCTGCTCAAGCTGGTGCCCGAAGCCGATGCGATGTTCGGCGAAGACGAGATCACCGACCGCAGCCAGCGCTTCCTGGCCGGCGAATTGGTGCGCGAGCAGCTGATGCGTCAGCTCGGCGAAGAACTGCCGTACGCCACCACCGTGGAAATCGAGCGCTTTGCCGAGGATGGCGCGCTGCTGCGGATCGGTGCGGTGATCTGGGTCGAGCGCGAAGGCCAGAAGGCGATCGTGATCGGCAAGGGCGGCACGCGTCTGAAGGAAATCGGCGGCAAGGCGCGCCTGCAGATGGAGCGGCTGTTCGGTGCCAAGGTCTTCCTGGAAACCTGGGTGCGCGTGCGCGAAGGCTGGTCGGACGACGAAGCTGCGCTGAAGGCGTTCGGCTACGAATGACGTCAGGACCGGGGCTCGGGGACCCGGAAATCGGGCAAAGCCAGGTCAAGCAGCTGGCCGGCAGATCGTCGGAGCGATGTTGTTCTGTATTCGCTAGGGCTGCGCGCCGCCCTGGCAGTATCGGCTTGGCTAAACATCGCTGCGTCGCGTCGCCATTAGACGACCGATCCTGTGGCTTCACCGAATCTCCGGCTCGCGATTCTCAGCCTCGGCTCTACCGCGCATGCTGATCGAGCACGAACGCGGTTTCGTGCTGCACGTGCGTGCCTGGCGCGAGACCAGCCTGCTGGTGGAAGTGCTGACCGAGCAGCATGGGCGTGTGGGGCTATTGGCGCGCGGCGTGCACGGGCCGCGCAAGCAGGCCTTGCGCGCTGCCTTGCAGCCATTGCAGCTGATCCAGTTCAGCGCCGTGCAGCGCGGCGAGCTGGCCCAGTTGCGCCAGGCCGAAGCGCTGGATACTGCGCCTCGACTGGTCGGCGAGACCATGCTGGCCGGTTTCTATATCAGCGAACTGTTGCTGCGGCTGGCCCCACGCAATGATCCGGTACCCGAACTCTATGCCTGTTATGCGCAGGCGCGGACGCACCTGGCATCTAATCTGCCGTTGGCATGGGGGTTGCGCCGGTTCGAGCGCGACGTGCTGGAAGGGCTGGGATTCGCCTTCGATCTGCAGCACGACAGCGACGGGCAACCGATTGACCCGGCAGCGCGGTATCGGCTTGATCCGCAGGAAGGCGCCTTGCGCGTGTTGAGCGAACGGCTGGCGCAGGATCGCCGTGAAACCGTCACCGGTGCGGCGCTGCTGGCGTTGGGTGAAGACATCATGCCAGCCGCGGACGATATGCCCGGCCTGCGCCGCAGCATGCGCAGTGTGCTGCTGCATCATCTAGGTGGGCGCGGCCTGAAATCCTGGGAAATGCTTGAGGATCTGGCACGGCGGCGCTGATCGGGCCGGCCCTGTCCATGCACGCGATGCTGCTGTGTCAGTGCCGTCAGCGCAGCCATACGCGAACATCTCAATCTGCAAACCTGCAATGCTTCGAACGCTGCGCCGAGCTGGAAAGCAGATCGACGCCGAGCCTCTCAATGCAGCAACGCCGCCACCGCCGCATGGAATTGAGTCCGCGCAGTCCGCGATTGCGGGTCGCCGCGCAGCAGGCGCACTGCACCAGCAAGCCGCGCCGCGCCGACAAAACCGCAGCTGGCCTGCAACCGATGCAGGTGGTTGCGTAATGCTTGTTCGTCGCTGATCTGCAGGGCCGAATCTACCGCATCCCGGGTGCCCGGAAGTTCGGCCAGGAACAGCTCGCGCAGGGCATTGAGGTGGTGTTGCTGGCCGTTGAGTGCGCTGAGTGCGGCCGCCTCGTCCCAGTCGCTGGCAGCGATGTCCAGCACGCCCACCGGGGCAACGCTGTAGCGGCCGCGGGCAAGGCCGCGCCGTACCGCCTGTAAGAGGCGCTCGGAGGTCAGCGGTTTGACCAGCGTTTCCAGAAACCCGTCGGACTGCAGGCCGTGCTGCATCGCCATGCTGGTGTCGGCGGTGTGCGCCAGTGCCGGCACGTCCGGGTGCAGCAGGCGTAGCGCACGCAGTAGCCCGCTGCCGGTGCCATCGGGAAGGTTGACGTCGATCAGCCAGAGATCGTGGCGACGTTCGCGCGCGCGGTCGAGTGCAGAAGAGAGGGAATCGGCACAGTCCACCGTGGCCGGAAGACCGTCCAACACGGCCTGCAAGAATCCGCGGCTGATCGGGTCGTCTTCCACCAGTAATAGGCGTGGGTAGGGTTCCTGGCGTGTGGCCATGTTCATGCTGCCTCCTTGTCAGCGATGCCGCGTCCTGATTCGCGCACAGCGGCAGTTTGCCTGGGTTTGCGGGGCGCGACAATTGTTGCGCTGCCCAGCGCGGCCTCCGTCGATCGCATCTGCGACAATACGCACCCTTTTTGCCCGCAGCTTGTCGCCACGTGGCCAGAACCAGAAACCGTTTCGACCGTACCCTCTTCCAGACCGCGATCACCGACCTGAGCCATGACGGCCGCGGGGTGGCGCGCCGCGACGGCGAGGGCGGCAAGGTCACCTTCATCAGCGGCGCCTTGCCAGGTGAGTTGGTGCGTGCCGAACCCACCGCCCGCAGCCGTCATTTCGATGAGGCCAAGACGGTGGAAGTGCTGGAGGCGTCCCCGCAGCGCGTGGCCCCGCGCTGTCCGCACTTTGGTGTTTGCGCCGGTTGCGTATTGCAGCACCTGGAGGAATCGCAGCAGATCGTCGCCAAGCAGCGCGTGCTGATGGACAACCTTGAACGTATCGGTCACGTCACCCCGCAGGCCGTGCTGCCTGCGCTGACCGGCGATAACTGGGGCTATCGGCGCAAGGGCCGCTTCTCCGTGCGCCGTGTGGAGAAGAAGGACAAGACGTTGATCGGCTTTCGCGAGCTCGACCCGCGGTTCGTGGCCGATTTGTCCGTCTGCTACACGGTGATCCCGCAGATCGGCGAGAAGATCCCGTTGCTGGCCGCGCTGGTCGAAGGCATGGACGGTAAGCGCGACATCCCGCAGATCGAATTCATTGCCGGCGACGATGCGGTGGCATTGACCATTCGCCATATGCAGCCGCTCAGCGAGCGCGACCAACAAGCCTGGATCGCATTTGCGCAAGAGCACGGATTTGCGATCTTCCTGCAGCCTGGTGGCGTGGACAGCGTGCATCCGCTGTGGCCGCAAGAAGTGCCATTGTCGTTCCGCCTGCCGCAGTGGGATGTGGAACTGGCATTCCGGCCGCTGGACTTTATCCAGGTCAACGCTTCGCTCAATCAAAAGATGATCGCGCACGCGCTGGCACTGCTCGACGCTAAGCCCGACGACCGCGTGCTGGACCTGTTCTGCGGCCTGGGTAATTTCACCCTGCCGCTGGCGCGCGTGGTGCGCGAGGTGGTGGGTGTGGAAGGCGACGCCGGGCTGGTGGCGCGGGCCAAAGACAACGCCCAGCGCAATGGTCTGGAGAACGCGCAGTTTTACGCCGCCGACTTGACCCAGGATCAGCGCAACACGCCCTGGATGCGCCAGGGCTTCGACAAGCTGCTGCTGGATCCGCCACGCTCCGGCGCGTTGGAGGTGCTGCAGCAACTGCCGCTGAGAAAATTCGAGCGCATCGTCTATGTGAGCTGCCATCCGGGCTCGCTGGCGCGTGACGCTGGCTACCTGGTCAACGAGCAGGGCTTTACGCTGGTATCGGCGGGCGCGATGGACATGTTCCCTCACACTGCGCACGTGGAAAGCATTGCGGTGTTTGAGCGGCGTTGATTGGGGATTCGGCATTCGGGATTCGCAGAAGCGAATCCTTTCGCCCCTCCATCGCCGGTGTTGTCTCGCGCATTGCTGGCTCTTGATTCCGGATTCAAGTGCAATCCGCGGATTGATATGTGTTGACGTGATCGGCACTAGCTCCTGCTTTAACCAATCCCACTCGCGAATCCCCACTCTCATGCCCGTAGAAATCGAACGCAAATTCCTGGTCACCGGCGACGGTTGGCGCAACGCCGCGCATGCGGTGATTCCGATGGCGCAGGGCTACATCAACGATCAGGCGGCGCTGCGTAGCGGCACGCAGAATGCGTCGGTGCGGGTGCGGATTCAGGGCGAAAGTGCGTTTCTCAATCTAAAATCGCGCGAAGTGGGGCACACGCGGCAGGAGTTCGAATACCCGATTCCGCCTGCCGATGCCCGCGCGTTGCTGGCGCTGTGCGTGGGTGGTTTGGTCGACAAACGCCGGCATCTGGTCGCCTACCAGGGCCATGTGTGGGAGGTCGATGAATTCCTCGGTGACAACGCCGGGCTGGTGGTGGCAGAGATCGAACTCGAACACGCCGATGAAGCGTTTGCCACGCCTGATTGGATCGGGACCGAAGTCACCGACGACGTGCGCTATTACAACCTGGCGCTGGCCTCGCATCCGTTTAAGCAGTGGGGCGCGAAGTTGTGATTCGGGATTTGGGATTCGCAAAGGCGGATATGCGGCTCCGTGCGCTGGGGAACTGATTTGGGATTTGGGATTGGTAAAAGCAGATGGCGCTCGGCGCAAGGCCACTGTTTGGCGAATCCCTAATCCCGAATCCCCAATCCCTGCGTGCGCAAACGCTTCGCGACTGCCCAATCCCGCTTATGCTCCACAAATCCCCAACCCCCACCAACGAATTCCCGCTCATGCGCATCGACATCTGGTCCGACGTAGTGTGCCCCTGGTGCTGGATCGGCAAGCGCCGTTTCCAGGCTGCCATCGCTGCGCTTGGCGCGCAGGCGCCAGCCTTGGACATTCACTACCACACATTTCAACTCGATCCCGATGCCGGCTTGGAGCCGACGCCGTTGCGCGAAGCGCTGGCGCTGAAGTTCGGCGGTGCTGCGCGGGTCGAGCAGATCCTGGCGCAGACCCAGGCCACCGCGCAGGCGGAAGGATTGCCGCTGGATTTCGGCCGTGGGCAGGTCCAGGTCAGCACGCTTCGCGCGCATCGGTTGATCTGGCTGGCTAGCCACGAGGGCGATGTGGATGCGGTGATGGAAGCGCTGTTTCATGCGCATTTTGCCGAAGGCCAAAATGTGGGCGGGACCGAAACGCTGGTGCGTGCCGGTGAGGCTGGCGGTCTTGCTGCGGCCCGCGTGCAGGCGATGCTGGAGTCCGACGAAGGTATCGTCGAAGTGCAGGCGCAGCTGGCGCAGGCTGCTGCATTAGGCATTCGCGCGGTGCCCAGTTTCGTGATCGACGGTCGTGCCTTGATCCAGGGCGCGCAGCCGCCGGAGAGTTTTGCGCAGGCCTTGCTGCAGTTGGGGGCCGAATCGACACCAGTCGGCGGGCCGGATGCCTGCGGGCCGGACGGCTGCGCGGTGTGACCCACATGCTTGCTGCATGTACCGGCACGCGCGCGACCGCATGAGGTTACCTGCCCGCGTGCAAAAGGTGGCTGTGATTGGCGCCGGGTTGGCCGGTCTGGTCTGTGCGCAGCAGCTGCAGGCGGCGGGCTATGCCGTGACGGTGTTCGATCAGGTCGATGCGCCGGGTGGCCGCATGCGTCACTGCACAGGCGATCATTGGCAATGCGATCACGGCGCGCAATATTTCACTGCGCGCGATCCTGCGTTTGCCGCGGTTGTGGATGCCTGGATCGACGCTGGCATCGCCGCACCCTGGCAGGCACGCATCGCAAGCTGGGACGGCGCGCAGTTAAGCCACTCACACAGCGCGCTGACGCGGTATGTGGGCGTTCCCGATATGGCTGCGCCGGCCAGGGCACTTGCAGTGCATTTAGATATTCGTCTGTCTACCGAGGTGCATGCGCTGCAGCGCAGCGGGCAAGGGTGGAGCGTGTCGTGCGCGCAAGACACAGCAGCGCACATGTTCGATGCGGTGCTATTGGCTGTTCCCACACCGAATGCGGCTAAATTATTCCCACCGATCGCGCCTGCGTTTTCGTCGATTGCCCAACACGCGCAGATGCAGCCTGCGTGGGCGGTGATCGCGCATTTCGATGGGCCAGTCGATCCGGGCTACGACGCACTGTTCGTCAATAACGGCCCGTTGCGCTGGGTAGCACGCAACTCAAGTAAGCCTGCGCGTGCAGGCATCGAGACCTGGCTGTTGCACGCTACTGCCGAGTGGAGCCAGGTGCATTGCGACGCGACGCCCACGGACGTCATTGCCAGCATCGTGCCGGAGCTTGCAGCGCTCGGTTTGCCGACGCCGCAGTACTGTGATGCTTTTTTTTGGACAGTCGCCAGCAGCAACCCCGCGTTGCAGATCGGCTGCGTGTGGGACGCGCAGCTTGGCCTGGGCATGTGCGGCGACTGGCTGGCAGGGGGCAAGGTCGAGGGCGCATGGCAGAGCGGGGTAGCGTTGGCGCAGCGCGTGTGTGCTGGCGATGTATTGCGAAGCGTTTGCGACTGACGCTGTGGCGGGCATCGCAGAAAAGATCGTGGTGCGTGCAAGGCAATGCTTATCTCATGGCAGTCGTGCGCGCATGTGGCCACGGTGACCAGAGTGTGTCTGCCGGATCGAACGCTTTCCCACCCAATGCGTCAGCAGGTACGCGCCGTTGCACCCCGCATGTTTGGGCGCCGTACTGATGCCTGATTCCAGCGCGTCCACAGCAGACGCCACCGCGCAAACGCCGGTCCACACGCTGCGTCTTATTCTGGGTGATCAGCTCAATCGGCAGCACAGCTGGTTCGCAACGCGTGATGCCGGCGTGGTCTACGTGCTGATGGAAGTGCGCGAGGAAACCGACTACGTGCTGCATCACGCGCAGAAGATCCTGGCAATCTTCGCGGCAATGCGCGCGTTCGCCGCAGGCTTGCGGCGGGCGGGGCATCGGGTGCGCTATGTAACGATCGACAACGCCAGCAACCGGCAGTCGATCCCGCACAACCTCGATGCCTTGATGGCGCATTACCGCGCCGGACACCTGGAGTACCAGGCCCCGGACGAGTGGCGGCTGGACGAAGCACTGCAGCAGTGGAGTGCCGGGCAGCTATTTGCCACGCGCATGGTCGACAGCGAACATTTTCTAACCGCGCGCAACGAAGTCGCCGCCTGTTTTCGCGCCGGCAGCGCGTGGCGCATGGAAGCGTTTTATCGGCGCATGCGGCGCCAGCATCGGATCTTGCTCGACGCGGTAGGCGAACCGGAAGGCGGGCGCTGGAACTTCGATCACGACAATCGTGCGCCGTGGCCGGGCGACCCGCCTGCGCCGAAGGATTGGCGCGCAACGCACGATCACAGTGCGCTGTGGCGCACGATCGAAGCCGCCGGCGTGCGCAGTTTCGGTGCGCCGAATGCGCAAGCCCTGCCATGGCCACTTGATCGCGAAGAAGCCTTGCAGCATCTGGATGCATTCATCGCACACGCCTTATCGGACTTCGGCCGCTACGAAGATGCGATGAGCACACGCAGCCCACGGCTGTTCCATTCGCTGTTGTCGTTTGCGCTCAACGTCAAGATGCTGCATCCACGTGAAGTGATCGCGCGTGCCGAAGCTGCCTGGCGGCAAGGGCATGCACCGCTGGCGTCGGTGGAAGGCTTCATCCGGCAGATTCTGGGCTGGCGTGAATACGTGCGCGGTGTGTATTGGTCGCAGATGCCGGGCTACGCGCAGTTGAATCGCCTCGATCAGCATGCACCGCTGCCGCACTGGTTCTGGGATGGGCAGATCGGCATGCGCTGCCTGGCCGATGCGGTCGGTAATTCGCTGGCTAATGCGCATGCACATCACATCCAGCGGCTGATGGTGATCGGCAATTTCGCGCTGCTGGCGGGGCTGGACCCGCAGGCGCTGCATCGCTGGTACCTGGGTGTGTACATCGACGCCTTCGAGTGGGTGGAACTGCCCAATACGGTGGGCATGAGCCAGTTCGCCGATGGCGGCCTGCTCGGCAGCAAGCCATATATCAGCGGCGCGGCCTACATCGATCGCATGAGCGATTACTGCAGTGGCTGCCGGTACCAGCGCAAGCTGCGGGTTGGAGCGAATTCCTGTCCTTACAACGCGCTGTACTGGGATTTTCTGCAGCGCCAGCGCCCGCTGCTGGGCGCCAACGAACGCTTGGCGATGCCGTACCGCCAGCTCGACGGCATGGCGCCCGAGGTGCTTGCGCAGGTACAGGCCCAGGCTGCGCATTGGCGAGCCCATCTCGAGGTGCTGTAAGTCTGCCCGTAATGGCAGACGGGGGGCGCAGCTGAATGCGCGATCTGACGCTGCCACGCGCATCTGCGACAATGCCGCGCTGCGCCACCAAGGCGCCTAGCCCGGGAGTCCCCCAACATGCTTCTGATCGGCGTTGCCGGTACCACACTCAGCGCACAGGAACGCGACTGGCTACAGCACGATGCGGTTGCCGGCGTGGTGCTGTTCAAGCGCAACGTCGCCTCGCGCACCCAGGTGGCCGAGCTGTCGGCAGCGATTCGCGCCGCCGCGCCGCGCCCGGTGCTGATCTGCGTGGATCAGGAAGGCGGGCGCGTGCAGCGGTTTCGCGAAGGATTCAGCGCGCTGGCGCCGTTGCAAAGTTTCGGTGCGCAGTACATGCAGGACCCCGACGCCGCACTGGCTGCCGCACGCGCGCATGCGCAGCTGATGGCCAGCGAGGTCCGCGCCAGTGGCGTGGACCTGAGCTTTGCGCCGGTGGTGGATCTGGGTCGCGGTAATCGCGCCATCGGCGATCGCGCTTTCAGCGACGACCCGCAGATTGTGGCCACCTTCACCCGCGTCTATGTGCATGCACTGCACGGCGCCGGCATGGCCGCCACGCTCAAGCATTTCCCGGGCCACGGCACCGTGCTGGAAGATACCCATGTGGATCACGCCAGCGACCCACGGCCGCTGGAGGTCTTGCAGGCCGAAGATCTGGTGCCGTTCGTGGCTGGCATCGAGGCCGGCGCGGACGCAGTGATGATGGCGCACGTGGTCTACCCGCAAGTCGCCCCAGAACCGGCCGGTTATTCGCAGCGCTGGATCGAACAGATCCTGCGCGGCCAGATGGGCTTCCGTGGCGTGGTCTTTTCCGATGATATCGGCATGGCCGCCTCGTTCAGTGCCGGCGGCGTGGCAGGCCGGGTGCACGCGCATCTGGATGCCGGCTGCGACGTGGTGCTGGTCTGCCACCCGGAACTGGTCGCCGAATCGTTGCAGGCCGTGCAGGGCCGTAACCTCAATACCGCCGCACTGATCGGCCTGATCGGCCGCGGCGCACTGGGCTGGGATGGCCTGCTCGCCGGCACCGACGCCTCATTCACCACTCCTCCTTCTGCCCATTTCGGAACAACTGCCTGATGTCCACGCTCACCATTTCCCAGGCCCTGGCCCAAGCCGATCTGTTGGTCGACCGTCCGGCCATCGATGCCGCCGTCGCCACCATCGCCGGCGCGATCGCACGCGACTATGCCGGCGAAGTGCCGGTGTATCTCACCATCATGCACGGCGCGCTGCCGTTCTCCGGCCAGTTGGCGCTGGAACTGGGCGCACGTGGCCAGGACCTGCAGTTCGATTACCTGCATGCCACGCGCTATCGCGGCGAAACCACCGGTGGCGAATTGGTGTGGAAGCACCGCCCAGCCACTGCGCTGTTCGGCCGCCGGGTGATCCTGGTCGACGATATTCTCGATGAGGGTTACACGCTGCAGGGCGTGCGCCAGTGGTGCCTGGAGCAGGGCGCCACCGACGTGCGCGTGGCGGTGTTGACCGTCAAGCGTCACGACCGCTGCGTACCCGGCGTGACGGCCGATTACGTGGGCGTGGAAGTGGCAGACCGCTACGTGTTCGGCTTCGGCATGGACGTGAGCGAGCAGCTGCGTGGCATTCCTGCCATCTATGCGATGAAGCAGTAACCCGCAGTTTTTCACGCTCGCAGAAATGCGAGCTGCCGAGCGCGTCTTGCTGCGCGCACCGTTGTTGATTTGTTGCAGAGGTCGGTTGTGTTCGCAAATTCCATCGCATTGGCCGTCATTGGCGGCACTGGTGTCTACCAGCTCGCGCAGCTGGACGATGTTCAGTCGCACGACGTCGAAACGCCCTACGGCGCGCCGTCCGGACCAATCCGCGTCGGCATGCTGCTTGGCCACCGCGTCGCCTTCCTGGCACGCCATGGCGAAGGCCATTCGCTGCCGCCGCACAAGGTCAATTACCGCGCGAACATCGCTGCACTGCAGCAAATCGGTGCCTCGCGGGTGCTGGCGCTCAACACCGTGGGCGGTATCACCGAACAGTTCGGACCGCGCGTGCTTGCCTGCCCGAACCAGCTGATCGATTACACCTGGGGCCGCGTGTCCACCTTCTGCGAAGAGCCTGGCAGCGAGGTGCAGCACGTGGATTTCGGCCATCCGTATTCGCCAATGTTTCGCAGCAAGGTGATTGCGGCAGCCAAAGTGACCGGCGTCACGATGGTGGCCGGCGGTTGCTACGGTGCGACGCAAGGACCACGGCTGGAAACGATTGCAGAGATCACACGCATGCGTCGCGATGGCTGCGATCTGGTGGGCATGACCGGTATGCCCGAAGCGGGCCTGGCGCGCGAAAAAGGCCTGGAATATGCGTGTTTGGCGATTGTGGCCAATTGGGCGGCCGGTTGCGGCGATGCGCAGGAAATCACCATGGCCGAGGTGTTGGCCAACGTCGACGCCGCCTCGTCCGGCTTGCCCGAGCTGATTGGCGAACTTGCACGCGGGTGATTGTCATCGGGGCATAAGCTTTGCATACTCGGCGCGTACGCACCGCCGTACACCACCCATTAATTATTGCAAAGGTCTCGCATCACCATGCCGAACGGTACCGTCAAGTGGTTCAACGACGCCAAGGGATTTGGCTTCATCTCACCGGAGGACGGCAGCGCCGATGTCTTCGCGCACTTCTCCGCGATCAATTCCAAGGGCTTCCGCAGCCTGCAGGAAGGCCAGCGCGTCAGTTATGACGTGACCCAGGGGCCCAAGGGTGCTCAGGCTTCGAACATCACGCCGGTCGAGTAATCTGACTCGATTGTGCGGTTGAAGAACCCCGCCACGGCGGGGTTTTTTTTGCGCCGGTTGTGCGCGGAAGTATTGGCGAAACAGAGCAGGGACGATGCAACAAGCATTACGTATTGCAGTGGTGGGCTACGGAACGGCGGGGCAAGCACTGGCAGTGCTGCTGGGCGCCGATGGGCATCAGCTGGAGGTCTTTGAGCGCGCGCCTGCGCCCGGGCCGTTAGGCGCAGGCTTTCTGCTGCAGCCCAGCGGCCTGCAGGTGCTCTGGAATATGGGCTTGCTGCCACAGGCGCTTGCGCATGGCGCACCGGTGCGTCGCTTGTATGGCGACACGCCCTGCGGGCGGGCAGTGATGGATATGCAGTACCGCGATCTGGATGCGCGCCTGATGGGTGTGGGCATGCAGCGCGGCGCCTTGTTTACGCTGCTGCGCGAGGCTTGGCCGCAGCACGCGCAACTGCATGCGGATACGCAGATCACCGCGATCGATCACGAGGGCGTGCGCGTACAGGATCAGCGCGGGCACTGGCATGGCCCTTACGATCTGATCATCGCCGCCGACGGCTCGGCCTCCACGCTGCGTGCGCAGACGCAAGGAACGCAGCTGGATCGGGTGTATCCCTGGGGCGCACTGTGGTGTCTGTTGCCGCGCGAAGACTGGCCGTTCGTGGACGAATTGCGCCAGCGCTATATCGGCGCACGCAAGATGATTGGTTTGCTGCCAGTGGGCACGCGCCCGGGCGATGACACGCCGCGGCTGAGTTTTTTCTGGAGCCTGCCGTGCAGCGATTTCGTTGCGTGGGAACAGCGCGGCATCGCGGCCTGGCGCGATGAAGTGGCGCAGATGTGGCCCGAAGCGCACGCGCGCCTTGCCACCGTGCAGGTGCACGGCGCACTGGCACGCGCGAGTTATCGCGATGCGGTGGTGGCGCGCTGGCATCGCGGCCGCTTCGTGCTTGCCGGCGATGCCGCGCACGCGATGAGCCCGCAATTGGGGCAGGGCGTGAACATGGCTCTGCTGGATGCATTGGCGATGCGCGATGCCTTGCGATCAGGCGCCGATCTGGACGATGCCTTGCAGCGCTATCAACGCGAGCGGCAGGCGCATGTAGCGATCTATCACCGCTGGAGCCGCTGGCTGACGCCGTTGTTCCAGTCAGAACGTGATCTCTGGGCACAAGGCCGCGACCTGCTGCTACGCCCGATGGGACGCGTGCCAGGCGGACGCGGGCATATGCTGCGCGTGCTCAGCGGCACCCAGCATGGCTGGTTCGGCAAGCTGGCGTTGGCACCGGATTTCATTGACGCGTTAGCGCAACCGGTGGCGCGTGTGGCCGACGATAAAGCCGAAGTGGCTGCGTAGAGCGCCCGATAAACTCCTACGCGTCTTCCAGGTTGGCGCGGCCGGCACTCGGAATCGGCATGTACCACGAACACTCCGTGTCCTCTGCGCCGTCCGCACCCAACTGATGGCGACTCGCTACGTTTTGTTAGCCGCGCTTAGTCGCAGCGTTGGCCGGCGCCTTTGCGGTGCTGGTTAACACACCGGCAATGCGATCGCGTCGCCTTCCACGCAGGCAACCAGGCGTTCGCCTTGTGTCAGCGTCGGCACGATGCCTGCGGTGAACTGCGAGAACGCCGGCAGGATGGTGACGCGTTCGCGTAACCAGAACGCCGGCCAGCGCCGCGACAGTCCCGGCAGCTTGGCCAGTGGATGCAGATGCCCGCACAGCACGTAGCGATTAGGGTGCGGCAACGGGTCGTGACGCAGCACGAAGGGGCCGTCTTCGACCTGTTCACCAGCGGCTTCGATATGCAGGTCCGCACCGGCCAGTGCGCGATCGTGATTGCCGCGGATCGCGATCACACGCAACGCGTAGTGTTGCTCGCGCCATGCGCTCCAGCGACGATGCCAGGCGGCGCGTGGTGCTGGGCCATGTAGCAGGTCGCCCAGGATCCATAGCGCCTGCACATCGCGTTGTTCCAGCAACGCATCCAGCCGCTCCAGATCATGCGCGGTGCCGCCGGCCGGCAGGCCGATGCCGGCACGTCGAAACACATCGGCTTTTCCAAGGTGCAAATCGGCAATCAACAGCGCACGTTGCGCCGGGCGATACAACGCGCGTTCGCCGAGCAATTCCACGGTTTCGCCGGCCAGCTGCAGCTGCACGCTATCGCCCATGCTTGCGCTCCAGTTGTTCGGCAGCGCGCAAGACGCGCGCCCTCCAATCTTCGGTACTTAGTTGCCCACGCATGCGTTCTGCCCAGAGCGGGAACGACAACGGAGTGAGGCTGCGCGGTTTGCACAGACGAAGCTCGCGGCGCGCGCAATCTTCCAGCGCATGCGCAAGCCGCGCCAGTTCGAGCTGGCCTTCGAACACTTCGCGTTCGGCTTGCGCAAGCAGCAGATGATCGGGGTCGAAGCGCTGCAACACGTCATACAGCAAACCACTAGAAGCCTGCAGCTGCCGCAGGCTGCGCGGCGCACGCCCAGGCAACGAGGGCGACAACAGCCCGGCCACGCGCGCGATCTCGCGGAATTGCCGGCGGGCCAGCTCGCCCAGATTGAGGCTGTCGCGCAGATCGTCGAACAGGTCCACCGGCGACAACAGGGTCTGCAGCACATCGGGATCGATGTCGACATCCTGCGCCGGCGACAGCACAAAGCCATAGTCGTTGGCCGCGAAGCTAAACGTGTTGCGCTGGCGTCGACCCCAACGTGCCGCAAGCAACGCCGCCAGGCCTTCGTTGACCTGCCGGCCGGCGAACGGATACACGAACACGTGCCTGCCGTCGCGCGCCTTGATGCTTTCCACCAGCAGATGATCCGGCCCCGGCAACGAAGACAGCGACGCCTGCAGCTGCAACAACGGCGCCAACGCCTGCATTTCCGGTGCATCGCCGGGATCAGCGAACACCGCTTCCACCTCGCGCCCCAATGCCGACGACAGCGGCATGCGTCCGCCCATCCATTTCGGCACCACGCCACTGCCGCCCTTGGCCACGCGCACGTAGGCGGTCATGTCTTCCAGGCGCACCAGTTCCAGCAAGCGGCCGGCGAATTGAAAGCGGTCGCCGCGGCGCAGGCGGCCGATGAATTGTTCTTCCACCGCGCCCAGCCGCCCGCCGCGCAGGAACTGCACGCGTACGCTGCCATCGCTGGTGATCGTGCCGATGGACAGCCGATGCCGCAGCGCGACGCGCCGGTCGATCACGCGGTACATGCCGTCGTCGTCGCGAACCACCTTGTGGAAATCCGGGTAATGCGCCAACGCGCTGCCACCTTGCACGATGAAATCCAGCACCGCGTTCCAGGTGGTTGTTTCCAGCGCGGTGAAGGCATCGGTACCGCGTATTTCTTCGAATAACGCATCGGCGTGAAAGCCGCCGCCGAGGGCGAGGGTGACGCAGTGCTGCGCCAGCACGTCCAGCGATAGCCGCGGTGGCGGCCGCGCTTCGATCTGGCCATGCACCAGCGCGCGGCGTGCCGCCGCGTATTCGACTAACTCCAACGCATGCGAAGGCACGCACACCACGTGGCCGGATTCGCCGGGACGATGGCGCGCGCGGCCGGCGCGTTGCAGCAGGCGTGCAATGCCTTTCGGGCTGCCGATCTGCAGCACTTGATCCACGGCCGGGAAGTCGACGCCCAGATCCAGGCTGGAGGTGGCCACCACGCAGCGCAGGCTGCCGTCGGCCAACCCACGCTCTGCTGCTGCGCGTAGCGCTGGATCCAGCGAGCCGTGATGCAGCGCGAGCGTGGCTAGATCGTCGGGCCACACAGCACTCAAGGCTTGATGCCATAGCTCGGCTTGCGCACGTGTGTTGGTAAACACCAGGCTGGTGCGCTGTTGCATGATCTTCTGCAGCACGCGCGCCAGTTGCGCCAGGCCAAGATGGCCCGCCCACGGAAAGCGCTCGCCACTTTCCGGCAACAAGGTTTCCAGCGTCATCGTGCGCGGTTTCACGCCGGAGACCAGCGCTGCCTCTGGGCGATGCGGCAACAACACATCGCGCGCCTGCGACAAATTGCCCAGCGTGGCCGACAGCCCCCAAATGCGCAGTTGCGGCGTCCATCCGCGCAGGCGCGCAAGACACAGCTGCAACAGCACGCCGCGCTTGTTGCCGAGCAGCTCGTGCCACTCGTCCACGATCACGCAGCGCAGCGCCGACAGTTGTGGCGCGGTATCCGGATACGACAACAGCAAGGCCAGCGATTCGGGCGTGGTAACCAATACATCGAGCTTGCCGCTGCGTGCCAGGCGCTTGTCGCGCGCGCTGGCATCGCCGGTGCGCAAGCCCACCTGCCAATCCAGTCCCAATGCCTCCACCGGCTCGCGCAGCGCACGTGCGGTGTCGGCGGCCAGTGCGCGCAACGGCGTGATCCACAACACTTGCAGATTGCGTTGCTGCTGGCGGCGCGCAGGCGAAGCGGGTTTGCCTTGTTTAATCGGTGACGTGCGCCCGCGCGCTGCCAATGCGTCCAGTAACGGCCCGCCGAACGCCGCCAGCGTCTTGCCGCTGCCGGTGGGCGTGTGCAACAAGCCGGATTCGCCATCGAGATAGCGCTTCCATACCTCGCGCTGGAATGGCAGCGGCGCCCAGCCGCGCTGCGCGAACCAGGCACGCCATTGCTGCAATGGCGTGCCGTGTGTCTGCTGCGTGGCACTCACCGCGCCAGTGCCTGCAGGGTACTCAGATGGTCGGCTTCGGCCATCGGCTTGTCCTGGCGCCAACGCAGGATGCGCGGGAAGCGCACTGCGATGCCGGACTTGTGCCGCGCGCTACGGTTCACCGCTTCAAACCCCAGCTCGAAGACATGATGCGCCGTGACCGCGCGCACCGGGCCGAAACGCTCGGTGGTGTTGGCACGAATCCAGCGATCCAACTGCAAGATTTCTTTGTCGTCCAGGCCCGAATACGCCTTGGCGATTGGCACCAGTTGGCCTTCATGCCACAGCCCGAAGGTGTAGTCGGTGTAGAGCGTGCTGCGTCGGCCATGACCAGCTTGTGCGTACAGCAGCACGGCATCGATGGTGAGCGGGTCGATCTTCCATTTCCACCAATCACCGCGCCGGCGACCGGATTGATAGACCGAACTGGCGCGCTTTAGCATCAGCCCTTCCACACCGCGCTCGCGCGCTTCCACACGCACCTGCGCTGCGGCCTGCCAATCGCTGACCTGCACCAGCGGCGAGGCGACGATGCGCGGATCTGCCAGCGTGGCGAGCACGCCTTCCAGCAACGCGCGCCGCTCCCGTAGCGGGTGCCCGCGCAGGTCTTCGCCAGCCAGTTCCAGCAGGTCGTAGGCCACCACGCGCGCGGGTGCGGCGGTCAAGGTCTTGGGCCCAGGCTTGAGCCGCTGGATGCGCGTCTGCAATGCAGTAAATGGCATCGGCACGGGCTGTTCTGCTTGCCAGGCCAGCAGCTCGCCATCGATGACAGTGCCATCGGGCAACTGCATTGCGGCGTGTTCGATTTCCGGAAAGCGTCCATCCAGGCGTTCTTCGCCGCGCGACCACAGAGCCGCCTCACCCGCACGGCGAATCAGCTGCAGGCGAATGCCGTCCCATTTCCATTCCAGCAGCCAGTCATCGACCGCGCCCAGCGTTTCCACCTCGGCTTCCAGCGGCGACGCCAGAAAGAACGGGTAGGGCTGCTGGCGGTCGCCGGGGAGTTCTTCGTTGGTCAATAAATCCGCAAGATAGGTCGCATGCGGCCGCCAACTGCCGAGCATGCGCTGCGCGATGCGTGCGATATCCACGCCCGACAATTCGGCCAACGCCTGCTGCACAAGCCGCTGCGACACGCCCACGCGCAGCGCGCCGGTGAGCAGCTTGTTGAACACCAGGCGCTCGTCGAAGGCCAGGCTGCGCCACGCCTGCACAATGCAGGCCTTGCGCACCTCCACGTCTTGGTTGGCGATCGGCAGCAGGCGCTGCTCGATCCACTCGGCCAATGGCAGATCGGCTGCCTCGGTGACCGGATCGTCCAGCAGCAAGGCCAATGTTTCGGCCAGATCGCCTACGTGGTCGTAGCTGTCAGCCACCAGCCAATCGGCAATGCCGGCAGTATCGGTAATCCACTCACGCAATTCGCCGCTGCTGGCAATGCGCATGCGCGCGCTGGCCACCTTGCCACCAGCCAGCAGATACAGCGCCCACGCCGCGTCCAGCGCCGGCGCCTCGCGGAAATACGCCACCAGCGCGGCGCGCTTGTCGAGCGTGCCGGTGCTGCGATCCAGGGTGCGGTACAACGCTGCGAAACGCTTCACGGCACGGCCTGCGGCGTTGTGCGCCGCAGCTCCAGTGCGCGTCGGGTAAACGCAGCGAACACGCGTGCGCGCCGCTGCGGCTGCGGTGGGCCGATGCTGGCTGCGGGAGCGTTGCGATGCATGCAAAACGCCAACGCGTGCCGACGGAACACGAGCGCACCGCTCAAGCGAATGCGCGGACGTGCGCGAACATACCGACGTGCGGGCAGCGGGTTCATTCCTCGGCTCCGAAATCGGTGCGGAAGGCTTCCGCTGCGACGCCGCGTTCGAGCAGATGCTGGATCAGTGCATCGGTATTGCCATGCGTGGCGATCACGCGCCGTGCGCCGGTCTCTTCGATGGTGCGCAGCAGGTCCGGCCAGTCGGCGTGGTCGGACACGACAAACCCACGGTCGTAATTGCGCCGACGGCGATTGCCGCGGATGCGCATCCAGCCGGAAGCGAAGCCTTGTTGCGCGCTGCGGAACCGACGAATCCAGGCGCTGCCGGCCGCCGATGGTGGGGCGATGACCAATTGCCCGGCATAGTCGGCGCCGCGCGCATGCTCGCTAACGGGTTGGGTGTCCAACATCGGGACGCCGGCCTGGCGATACACCTCCACGCCCACCGCGACCGCGCCGTGCAGCAATGCCGGCTGCGTTTCCCAAGCACGCAATTCGGCCAGCACGCGCTGCGCCTTGCCCAGCGCATAGCAATAGAGAATGGCCGCTTCGCCGCGTTCGGCGCATTCGCGGCGCCAGGCAGAGATATCGGCCGCCACCTCCGAGGTATCTGGCCAGCGATACACCGGCAAGCCGAAGGTCGCCTCGGTGATGAAGGTGTCGCAAGGCACCACCTCGAACTGCTTGCAGGTGGGATCGGGCTGGCGCTTGTAATCGCCGGAGGCAACCCAGACTTCGCCATCCACTTCGATGCGCACCTGCGCCGACCCCAATACGTGCCCGGCCGGGTGCAGCGAGACGCGCGCACGCCCAAGCTGAAACGCTTCACCGTCGGCGTGCGTGTGATAGACCTGTTCGCCCAGCCGCCATTGCAGGATGGACAGGCTTTCGCGGGTGCAGTGGTATTCGCCCATGCCGCTGCGGGCGTGATCGCCGTGACCATGCGTGATTACCGCGCGTGGCACCGGCCGCCATGGGTCGATATGAAAATCGCCTTGCGGGCAATACAGGCCCTCGGGGCCGAGTACCACCAGATCGCGGCGTGTTTGAGAGGTCTCGTCGTTGCCGTTGCGCATGCGGCAACTCTGGCCAAGCCGGTGTGCAGATCCTGAGAATGGAAATGAGATGCGACATCGCATTCGTGCGACAAACGGCCGCAAACCGCGGGCAGCTAATGTCGCGTACGCCGCCCCGGCGAACGCACCGCGGTTGCTTCCACTGCCAGGGTAAAGCCGCGTTCTTCGCCGCCGTGCATCGCGCCGACATCGACCACGTGACGGCGAATTTCCTCGCCCTTACCGTTACGCACCACGACCACCACGGTGTATTCCCACGGATCGCCATCGGGCGGGTGGCGAATGGTGCCGTCGACCTTGAGCGGCACGATCGGCGCCGGCTGCGCGTGTTGCGCAGCCGCCGAATCGAAGCGCAGATGATGCTTGCAGGCAGGGCAGACACTGGCGCTTTCCAGGATTGTCGCCTTGCAATGCGGGCAGCTGCGCGTGGCGCCGGGCGTGCCCGGGCGGAGTGCACTCATGTGGCGTCGCTGTCTCCGCTGGCCACCGCCTTGCTGGCCGTGGCCGGCTTGCCGCCATCATCGCCCCAGCCGAAATCGGCCTGGCCGCGCATGCGCGCACCCGATGCCACGGTGAGACTGCCGGCCTTGACGTCGCCGACCAATACGCCGGAGGTCTGCAACTCGACTTGTGCGGCCGATTCGATGTTGCCTTCCAGTTCGCCGGCAATGATCACCTTATTGGCGCGCACGCCGCCGTTGAGCTTGGCACCGCGTTCGATGGTGAGATCTCCCTTGACGTTGACATCGCCCTTGAAGCGGCCGGCCAGACGCACATGGCCGGCGCCTTCGATCTTGCCTTCGATGCTGATATCCGCAGCGATCAGCGACTCTTTCGCCTCGCTGTGACGCTGCTGCGTAGCCGTAGCCGTCGGTGCAACGCTGGGCGTGGCGGCGGCGGGTACCGGCGGCGCCGGGCTGGCCTCGGCAGTGAACAGCCGCCCATCGGCAGCAGGAACCTCGGGGGTGACCGGAACGCCGTCTTTCTTGTTGGGACCTTGATCGCGCCACATCGACATCGGACTGCCTCGCTTTAGGGGTCGACACCGACTATCGCTGGGCAACTAGATCTTTTGTGTGACGAATTACGCAATCCGCGATGGACGGCGTGCGTACTCAGTCCACCGTGTCCATGACAGCGCCGTATCGCTCGACCCGATTGCGCCCGCGGTGCTTGGCGCGATACAGCGCTGCATCGGCTTTTTGGATCAGGCTCGCACCTTGTTCGCCATCGGCCGGGAAGCTGGCCACGCCAATCGAGGCAGTGACCAATGCCTGCTCGCGGATCGCGCTGACAGTACGGAAGGCGCTTTGCCGGATGTCGGCACGTGCCTGCTCCAGTCCACGTGCTGAATCTGCTGTAGGCGCGTTTCCACCAGGCGTTGCAGCTGCGTCAGGTGCTGTTCCTGTGCAGGGTTGTCGACGATCAGGCGGCGCGGGTTGTCGAGCAGGATCGGCAGACGTTGGACGCTGGTCTGGTAGTCCAGCAGATAGGCGTCGTTGCCGGTGAGCAGGAAGCCGCGCTGCGCCGATTCGGCATCGAGCACGCGGGCCTGGATCTCGTCGACGCGGCCGATCACCTCGTGGGTGTGCGACACCAGCGCGGCATCGGCCAGTGAACGACGTGCACCGATGAAGATGCCGATTCCGATGACGACAAAGATCAGCGCAGAGAAAATCAGCGCCAGCTGGTTGCGCCGACGCGATGTAAAAGAAGAGGGCATACGCGAATGCTGGGCTGCCGGGCTGGACAACACGAGTCGCCCCCTTTGCAGATGCAAGCGCGCCGGCACATGGCCGGCGCGTTGCGGGATGCTGCAGAAGGTGTCCGGACTCAGTGCTGCGCGTGATCGGCGTCGTGCTTGTCGGCGTTCTGTTCGGCTTTGTTGGCCATTTCGCGCGTCTTGTCGGCGGTGGCATCGGCCGCATTGGCGGTAGCGCGGCTGGCGTCTGCGGCCAATTCGCGTGCAGCCACGCGTGCATCGGCAGTTGCGGCCTTCGCCTCCACTGCAGCGCGGTCAGCGGCCTGCTCAGTCGCGGCGGCGGCGTGCTTGGCGGCAGACGCGGCATCGCGGCGTGCCTGCTCGGCATCCGGGCCCTGACAGGCAGCAAGGGTGAGGGCGGCGATGGCGCCCAACGACAGCATGCGGATCATCTTCATGGGTGGTCCTGTTCCTGTTCCGGTGGTGGAAGCGGGAGCTTATGCAGGGGCCGATGCAGCCTGCGTCAATGCGCGGCCGGCCATTCAGCCTCCGGGTGGAAAGACGCAGGCTTCTGTGTTGCTGGTGATTGTGTCGGTGGATGCGGCCTACATCACTTGAATCGCAGGCAAAGAAAAAGCCGCTGGAAACCAGCGGCTTTTCCCGAACCCGCTTGGAGTCAAGAAGTAATTACTTCTTGGCTTCTTCTGCGGTGTCCTTAGCAGCCTTGGCGGTGTCTTCAGCCGTCTTGGCAGCGTCGGCAGCCTGGTCAGCAGCAGCGTCGGTCGCGGCGCCGGAAGCAGCCTGAGCAGCGTCAGCAGCGGTGTCGGCCGAAGCAGCAGCGGTGTTGGCAGCAGCCTGAGCGGCGTCAGCCGACTGCGAGCCCGAGGCAGCGGCCTGGTCAGCAGCGGTCTGAGCGTCGGTAGCAGCTTCGTTAGCCGAAGCAGCAGCGTCCTGAGCCTGTTCCGGCTTCGAGCAAGCGGTCAGGGCCAGGCCCAGAGCCATTGCGATCAGCAGCTTGTTAATGGTCATTGTTTCAATCCTCGTCGTTAGATTAGGCAACGCGCTATTGCGCGCCCCCGACATGATGACGGCCACAAGACGAGTGTCAAGCGCACGCGCATTCAGTTTTGCAAAATCGCCGTTAAAGATAATCAAATCAATTCGATAGCAATGGCAGTCGCTTCGCCGCCGCCGATGCATAGCGTCGCGATTCCGCGCTTGCCACCGCGGCTGCGCAACGCGTTCACCAATGTCACCACTAAACGCGCGCCGGATGCGCCGATCGGATGACCCAATGCGCAGGCGCCGCCATGCACATTGACTTTATCGTGCGCGATGCCGAGTTGCTTGATCGGCGCCATTGCCACGACGGCAAACGCTTCGTTGATTTCGAACAGATCCACCTCGTCCAATTGCCAGCCGAGCTTGCCGACCAGCGATTGGATTGCAGCGACCGGCGCGGTGGTGAACCACTCCGGCTCCTGAGAGTGGGTGACATGGCCGACGATGCGCGCCAGCGGCGTCACGCCGCGGCGCTGCGCGTGGTCTGCGCTCATCAGCACAGTGATCGCTGCGCCATCGGAAATACTGGAGGAGCTGGCCGCAGTCACGCTGCCGTCTTTCTTGAAGGCGGGCTTCAAGGTCGGAATCTTGGTCACGTCGGATTTGCCCGGCTGCTCATCGCTGTCGACGACGACCTCGCCCTTGCGCGTAGCCACCGTCACCGGAACGATTTCGTCGGCAAACGCGCCACTGCGCTGCGCGGCCTGCGCGCGTTCCACCGAGGCAATGGCGAATGCGTCCTGGTCGGCGCGGCTGAAGCCGAATCTTTCGGCAGTGGCCTCGCCGAACACGCCCATGGCCTGGCCGTCGTACGGGTTGGTCAGACCATCCCAGGCCATGTGATCGACTGCCTGAAAGTTGCCGTAGCGATTGCCGGTGCGCGAGTTGGGCAGCAGATGCGGCGCATTGCTCATCGATTCCATGCCGCCGGCCACCACGATGCTGGCCGAACCGGCCTTGATCAAGTCGTGTCCGAACATGATCGCCTTCATGCCCGAGCCGCAGACCTTGTTGATGGTGGTAGCGCCGGTCGAGGTAGGAATGCCCGCAGCGATCGCGGCCTGACGCGCCGGTGCCTGGCCGAGATTGGCTGACAGCACGCAGCCAACGATGACTTCGGACACGTCGGCCGGCGCGATGCCGGACTGCGCGAGCGCGCCCTGGATTGCAGCGGCGGCGAGTGTCGGTGCCGGCACTCCGTTGAATTGGCCGAGGAACGAGCCGATGGCAGTACGTTTGGCAGCAACGATGACGATGTCGGACATGGGCAGATACCGTTTAAAGTGAAACGATTATCTGCCTCATGGTCGCGCCGCGCCAGCACGCGCACCTGCGCGCGCGCTTTCCGATTAAAGTAAGCAAAGCGTTATTCGGGCCCGATCGGGCCCCATCCATGGAATGGGTTCGGGGAGAACACCAAATGAAGAAGAAAGACGTCGCCAGGACTGTGCTGGCCTCGGCGCTTGCTGTTGCGTTGACCGCGTGCGGCGGCGGTGGTGGGGGCGGAGCCGGTATCCGTCCAAACACCCCGGCCGCACCGCCGCCGACCTCTCCACCACCGCCTCCGCCGCCGACATCACCGCCGCCGCCGGTGACACCCACGATTCCAGAACCGGCGATCGATGCGCACCTCGCATTGACCAATGCGCGCGCAGCGCAAGCGCTCGGCTTTACCGGTGCCGGGTATCGCATCGGCGTTATCGATACCGGCATCAATGCCAATCATCCGGCGTTGCAGGGACGCGTCAGCGACAGCTTCATCTATGTGGATCCGCGTACAAACAACACCGCTGTGGGCGATGTGGTCGGGCACGGTACCGTGGTGGCCGAGCTGGCGGCCGGGCGTGCGGTTGGTCAGTGGCCCGGCGGTATTGCCCCCGGCGCCGGTCTGGTGTCTGCGCGCATCATCAGCGACCGCGCACCGGTGGATGACGGTAGCGGCGATGGCAACGAGGTCGATGGCCCGCTTGGCTTGGGGCCGGTGCATGCCGATCTGATCAGTGCAGGCGTGCGCATCATGAACAATTCGTGGGGCGGCCTGTATTGGAACGACCCGACGGTGACCAATCAGATCGCGCAGGAATACCGCCCTTTCATTCTCAGTAATGATGGGCTGGTGGTGTTCGCGTCGGGCAATGAGTCGCGCTCGCAGCCTTCGGATACTGCGGCACTGCCGAGCCAGCCCGGCCCGAATGGAACGCTGCCGGCGGCCGATCTGGAGCGCGGCTGGCTGGTGGTTGGCGCGCTGGATACCGCCAACCCGACGCAGCTGGCGTCGTACTCCAATGCGTGCGGTGTGGCGATGCGCTATTGCCTGGTTGCGCCGGGGACCTCGCTGTTCATTGATCCCGACGCCACCGCCAGCAACATCCGTTATTTCTACGGCAGCGGCACCTCGTTCGCGGCGCCGCTGGTCTCGGGTGCGGCTGCGTTGGTGTGGCAGGCGTTTCCGTATTTCAACAATGATCTGGTGCGCCAGACCTTGCTGGGAACCGCCACCGATCTAGGTGCTGCGGGCGTGGACCCGGTGTTCGGTTATGGGTTGCTCGATGTCGGCAAGGCAGTGCTGGGGCCGGCACGCTTCGATTGGGGCACGGTGGATGTCAACGTCACCACCTTGCGTTCGACCTGGGCCAACGACATCAGTGGCACCGGCGGCCTGACCAAGCGCGGCACCGGCACGTTGGTATTGAGCAGCACGGCCAATAGCTTCACCGGCGATACCCAGGTACTCGCTGGCACCTTGCAGACTGCCAGTTTGCAGAGTACGCGCGTGAGTATCGCCAATAGTGCGAGCCTGGTCGGCGCCGGCAGGATCGGTGGGCAGGTTGAAAACGCCGGTACGTTGCAGGTCAATGGCGCGACTGCGTCCATTACCGGCAATTACACCCAGGCCAGCAACGGGCGCCTGGCAGTAAATGTGGGCGACCGTTTGAATGTCGCCGGCACGGCGACCATCGCAGGCGACCTACAGTTGCTCGGCCGGCGCGATTACGTCGTCAACAACACGACCTATCCAGTGCTGCAAGCCACCAATGGCCTGCAAGGCACGTTCGATACGCTGAGCAGCGGGCCGGCCGTGACCTTTCTGACTGCGACACCCAGCTACGACGCTAATACTGCGTATATCTCGCTGCAGCGCATGGATGTCACGGCGGTCGCCGCATCGCTTGGCGCAATCGGCACCGCATCGATGGACTCGGCCATTCGCGTCGAGCAGGCCTTTCAGAAGGTGGATGCGCAGCAGTTCCAGGGCAACGGTGCACTGAGCGGCGACTTCATTCGCGCCGCAGCTGCGTTGCAGCAATCGCCAACCGCCAAGGCCGCTGCAGACTCGCTGCGCAGTCTGTCTGGGCGTGCGCATGCGGAATCTGCCGCGATGACGTTCGACACTATCGATCTGGGCCGCCGCGCACTGGCATCGCATTTCGATGCCCTGTCGCAACAGCCGCGCCTGTTGGGCAACTGGCAGCGGGCACTTGGCGGGCCGGGTGAGGGCGGTGCGACCACCTCGGGCTTTGCTACTTCCGGCTGGATGATGGGCAGCGATCTACGTCTGGCGTCCGGTGCGGTCACCGGTTTTGCATTCGGCCAAACGCGCTCCAGCAGTCTGGGCGATCTGGATGGTGCTCGCGGGCGCGATCGTCAGGTGCAGGCGCAGCTGTATTGGGGCACGACGTTGGGCGCTGCGTACACGCTGGGCCAGATGGGCTTTGGCAACGTCAATCGGCAGATCGAGCGCACCCTGCAGCTGGGCGAAGACCGCAGCAGCGCCTTCAGCGATTACAGCGGCAGTTACCTCAGCAGCAATCTGGAAACCGGGTACCGCCTGGGTGGTGTGCATGCAAGCCTGACGCCGTATATGGGCCTGGATTACGTGCGTTTGCGCAGCGACGGCTTTCGCGAAAGCGGCGGCGATGGCTTCGGCTTGCGCGCCAACGCGAGTACGTCATCGCGCACGCAGGTGCTTGCCGGCGTGCGCTCGGCGTATCGCTGGCGCGGTATCCAGCTGGGCGGCTATTTGGAATGGCAGCAGGCGCTGAGCAGCGATGGCGTGACGCTGGATGCCAGTTTCGTCGGGGTGGATGCGTGGGCGCCGTTGCGTGGCATGCAGCCGGCACGCTCGGGTGGTCTGTTCGGGATTACCGCGGCAGCGCCGTTGGGTCAGCAAAGCCAGCTGCATTTCGGCTACGACCAGCGAGTGGGCGAGCGCGGCGACGATCGCGCGTTGAGTCTGCGTTACAGCGCCGATTTCTGATCGGCGCTTATCTGTCTGATGCATGTGTTCCCTGTCCAGGCAGCGCGCCTGGACAGGGCTTCACTCGCCGCGTAGCTTGTGCAGAAAGCGCGGTGCGGTGCGGCCCAGCGGTAATTTGAGTTTGCTGATGGCTTCGATGCGCGCTTCGGCAATCTGATCGGCCGCCTGCTGCGGCGAGATATCCAACTGTTTGGATACATCGAAGACCTTTTCCAGGTTGTGATAAATGCTGCGGATCAGCCGCATCGCACGTTCGCGGTTGTAGCCGTCGATCTCCAGCGACACATTCATCACCCCGCCGGCATTTACCACATAATCGGGCGCATACAGAATGCCGCGCCGATGCAGTTCTTCGCCGATGACGGCGCTGGCAAGTTGATTGTTGGCCGTGCCGCAAATGATCTTGGCCTTGAGTTGCGGCAGCGTCTCTTCGTTGATGGCGCCTTCCAAAGCGCAGGGGGCAAACACGTCGGCCGCCACCTGATGGATTTCATCCGGGCGCACCGCTTCTGCGCCGTATTCGGCCACCGCGCGGTCCACCAGCGCCTGATTCAGGTCGGCCACGTAGAGTTTTGCGCCGCGTTCCTTGAGCAGCTTCACCAGCTCCATGCCGATATGGCCCAGGCCCTGGATCGCGATGCTGGCCTTGCCGACTTCTTCGTGACCGAGCTTGCGGTTGAGTGAGGCCATTAGCGCCTGCAGCGCGCCATATGCAGTGAACGGGGCCGGGTCGCCTGAGCCGCGATGCACCTGGTGTACGCCGGTGACGTATTCGCTTTCCAGGTAGATCTGTTCCATGTCGTTGACGTCGGTGCCGACGTCCTCAGAGGTGATGTAGCGCCCGCCCAGGGTGTCGACAAACCGGCCGAAGGCGCGGAACAGCGCTTCGGTCTTGTCGGTTCTGGGGTCGCCGATGATCACCGCCTTGCCGCCGCCAACGTTCAGGCCGGCGAGGGCGTTCTTGTAAGTCATGGTGCGGCTCAGCCGCAGCGCGTCGTTGAGCGCCGCCTCGCTATTGGGGTAGGGGCGCATGCGCACGCCACCCAACGCTGGCCCAAGGCGCGTGCTGTGCAAGGCGATGATCGCCTTGAGTCCGGCGTCGCGGTTGTGACAGAAAATCACCTGCTCGTGGCCGGTGGTATCGAGGGTTTCGAAAAGCATCGAAGGCTCCGCGGGGCTGCGTGATGTGCCTTCCCTGAAGCCGGGTATGCACCCGTGCAGTGGGAAACAAAAAACGCGACGTTTGCAGATCCTGTCCGGTCACGTCGCGCTGCAACATTTTAAACCACGTCGGCACGGGGGTGTGTATGAATCTGTTCACCAATCCCGGTAGCACTGCTGCCGGAACCACAGCGTTCCCAACCATTTGCTACCTGCTGTGACCGGTAGGCCAGCGTGCAGCGAATCGGCGTTGGGGCGGCCATCGGCATGCAGGTTGTCGAAGCACACCAGCGCACCGGGGCGCGGCTGCACGCGAACGCCTGCCAGCGGAAATTCTGTTTCGCCGCCGGCATCGACAACATTGAGATAGACGCAGACGGTGCGCTGGCGGTTGCCGGCGTTGGGACGGTCGGCAGCAATCGTTCCAGGCGGCAGATAGTCGCGGTGCGCGCGGTACTGCTCGCCCGGCGCGTAGCACAGCACCGAGAGCGGCTCTGCGTGGGTCAGTGTCAGCTGTGCGCAGGCCGCCAGCCGCGCCTGTGCAACACGCGCGGCGAAGTCTTCGATGATCGGGTCCAGGGTCGCGCCTCGGCTGGTGCGGACCGGTGCGCGCTGCGTGCTGGCATCGTTGGGGTCGATCACCTGCGAGCCACGCAAATGCGGTCGCGCCAGCAGCATTAGCAAGCGGCATTCGTCGGCCGACAGTACCCCCGCATATTCTTCGATGAGCGGAGCTGCGTGGCGCTGCACAGGGCCAGTGCGGGGTGCGAAATCGATGCGGTGATCGGCAGTGTCATGCGCGGGATCGGGTGGTGCGATAAACACATCGGGCAATGCAGTCATGCCAAGGGCTTGCAGTTGCCGCCACAGCTGCGCAGCGGCATCGGGCTGGGGCGGCACGCCTTCCCCGCGCAGCAGGCGCTCGGCCAGCAGGCCAGCGGAGACGGCATCGCCCGCTGCCGCGGCGCGTTCGAGCAGGGCGACGCACTGACGTTGCCGATCCGGATGCGCCACGCGTCCGTACTGGATGGCGAGGGCGCGTAGCGCAGGCGGGTAGCCGGCAGCCGCTGCCGCCTGCAGCCGGTCGAACGCCGAGCCGTCCAGCGCCAGCGGCTGCTCTCCTACAGCCAGGGTAGCCAGCAAATACCGTGCTGCCGCAGCGCCCTGCCGCTCAGCCAGCTCCCACTGCGCACGCGCCTGGTCGACGTCCACTTCGCAGCCGACGCCGTAGGCGCGCATGCGGCCAACTTCAATCTGGGCCAGTGCATCGCCTGCGGCCGCACTGCGCGAATACCAGACAAAGGCTTCTTCCGGCTGGCCGGCACGCACCAGCGCCTGGGCCAGCGCATTAATCGCGCCGGGTTGCTGGCGTTGCGCGGCACGGGTGAGGTCTGCAAGCGGGGAGGGCTGCATGCACTTATCCTAAGCCTTGCACGTGTACCGCGCGATCAGCTATGGGCAGACAGGGCCAACTGTGTCAGATACAGGCGCAGGTCGAACTCCAGTTGGTGGTAGTCCGGGGTCATGTGGTTGCAGAGCTGGTAGAAGGCCTTGTTGTGATCGGCTTCCTTCAGATGCGCCAGTTCGTGCGCCACGATCATCTGCAGAAAAGGCTCTGGCGCGTCACGAAACACGGAGGCAATGCGGATTTCGCGGCTGGCCTTCAGGCGGCCGCCGTGCACGCGCGAAATCGCAGTATGCGTGCCCAGCGCATGCTTCACCACCTGCAGATGGTTGTCGTACATCGCCTTGTGCAAGGTAGGCGATGAACGCATGTAGCGCTCCTTCATCGCCTTGACGTACTCATAGAGATGGCGATCGGTGCGGATCGCGTGCCGGTCCGGATAACGCCGCGCCATTACGGTGGCGAGCTTGTCCTGTGCAATCAACTCGCGTACTTGATCCAGGACGGCAGGCGGATAGCCGATGAGGTAGCGAAGAGTGTCCATGGCGATCGATCGCTGCGAAGCGCGCATGATCGCCGATGCGGCAGCTGCTGGCGAATCCACACGTGCAAGTGAGTGATCGAGAGCGGCTGACAAAACGTAGCAAGCAGCTGTCAGGTGGGCGCGGACGGCGTGCTCAGAACTGCGGTGTACGAATGGTATGCCGATTCCGAGCACCGCCGCGCCGGCCTGGCGGGCGCGCAGTCATTTTGTCGGCTGCTCTAAGGACGGGCAGAGCATGCTCGCTGAGCATCGATGGACGGCCGGTGTGGGCGTCTGCTGCGATCGGATGTTGCGATGAATTGGACTGCACACTGCCGTGCGAAAAGCGGTGGCCGCTTCAGTGAGTGATGGGCGGCGCGCTGACGAGCCGTGATGACCTTTTCACGACGCATCCGCAGTTCTATCTCAATGGCGATCGCCCTTTGAACGTAACGCACATATTGCAGCGTGTGTCAGGCGCATTCACGAATGCGGCACATTCGAATCGGTAGCGTGCGGTGCATGTTTTGCGGCGTTAAGTCGCAAGCAGACGATCAAACAACGGCACGGTGCCGATGAGGAGACAACATCATCATTAAGTGGGCCATTATTTTCGCAATTATCGGCTTGATCGCCGGTGCGCTTGGCTTCGGCGGCATGGCCGGCGCTGCGATGGGCATCGCCAAGTTCCTGTTCTGGGCCGGCATCATCCTTGCCATCGTGCTGTTCGTGCTGGGCATGACGATTGCCAAGAAAGTAACCTGACGCAGGCACGCCGCCTGGCACGCGCTTCGCTGCCTAGCTGCATTACCGGTTATCGAAGGAGCGACCAGCGGTCGCTCCTTTTTTGTTCTGCGAATCAGCCGGCAAGCATGCCAGCCGCAGGCGGTCTCAAGCGTAACTTGCGCCTGCAGGTGCGGTGCTCAAACGCCCGTGTTGTCTGCCGTCGTATGGAGGGCGATATTGAGCTGATCAATGGTCAAGATCCAGTCGGCATCGTCGAGGCGTTCTTCGCGCAACAGCTGGGATTGCGCAGGCGTCCAGAACGGCGCCTCTTCCAGGCGCATATCGCCCGGCAGCGGAGAGTGCTCGGCGATGAAGCTGCGAATGCTGGCTTCGTCGGAGGGCAGGCCCAGCTGGGCGAATAGTTCGGAAAACGGGTGGACGGGCTGTTCCATTGCGGTTCCTTGAGAGTGCGGATGACTGAGTGCCTGGCCACTTGCCGCGCGTGCCGGCAGGTGGCGGTGATTTGAATGCTAGAGCACTCAGCTTGAGGGTACTGTGCACGCGCGGCTTGGATTTGCCTGCACGAATGACCATATCTGTATCCAGACCAGTGAGGTGTAGCGATCATGGCGACCGGATGGGCGGGTGATGGAGCGGTACAGGACCAGATCGATGCCACAGTCGACGATGCGATCAAGCGTGCGCGCAGCCAGCTGCATCAGGGCCCGAGTTTGACGCACTGCGAAGACTGCGAGGCACCGATTCCCGAGGCACGCCGCAAGGCAGTGCCTGGCGTGCGCTTATGCGTGAACTGCCAGGAAGCGCACGACCTGGAGCAGGCGGCGCAAGGCGGCTACAACCGTCGCGGCAGCAAGGATAGTCAGCTGCGTTGAGTGAGTGATGTTTATTCCCAACGCTGCAGGCGGTGCGGCGACTACCCCCTCCGTGAGCGCGGCATCGCCATAACAAGCGGGCGCTGCAATGGCGCCTCTTGTATTCGCAGGTGCTACCACTTGCCTGCGTCGTCGTAATTGGTTGTCCCTGAAAAATCCCCTTCAAGCGCCCCGTGCCGTCTGTGACAGCGGCACGTGGCTAAAGGATGGCCATTCCATCGCCCGCATCCAGGCACGCAAAAACGCGATCCAGCGCAGCAGCCAGCGC
>NZ_JSBW02000051.1 GCF_000772705.2 Xanthomonas vasicola | reverse complement strand
CGCTGGCTGCTGCGCTGGATCGCGTTTTTGCGTGCCTGGATGCGGGCGATGGAATGGCCATCCTTTAGCCACGTGCCGCTGTCACAGACGGCACGGGGCGCTTGAAGGGGATTTTTCAGGGACAACTGGCTATGGACGTACAACCACGAGCGCCCCAACATGGCGCTGGGCGGCATCACCCCAGCGATGAAATTGGCGATGACCGCATAGCTCCACTTTTGGCGACCGCTAAAAGCGGGGGGATTACCCCTGGTGCTCTATGCCAAGACACCGCGGGGACGTCAGCAACGCAATCGACGCGCGCCAGCGAAGGTCTCGCGTGCATCCTCCAGCTTGAAAGCCGCAGCGCGTGAGCGCGAGCCGTGGTTGATCGTTGCCTCCCCACAGTTACACGCACCCAGCGCGAAACACTTGGCCAATCTGTACGCACGAAGGATGCAGATCGAGCTGGCATTTCGTGATCTGAAGTCACATCGCTACGGTCAGGAGATGGAAGACAGCCTGACCCGTCGCGGCGAGCGGTTGCAGATCCTATTGTTGCTCAACACGCTGGCCACCTTCGCCAGTTGGCTGGCAGGACTGGGATGCGAAGCCACCGGTATCGCCCAGTGGCTATCGCCACGCAGCAGTGCACGCAAGCTCTACTCGACACTGCGCGTCGGCCGCGAGACGCTGGTCAGGTGCTGGCCGATGGAACCTGTCTCACGCTGGCTAGAACGCTTGCGTACACTGCCCGACGCAGCGCGCGAGCAGATGACATTGGTGCTGTAAAACGTGGGGATACCTAAGAACCTGACCCCGTTATTTTGAGGAACTGCTCGCCGGCATCCGCCTTCATCTACAGCAGCAGCGAGCCCTGGGCCACGACGCCTTCCGCGCGATGGTCGAAGCCAAGACCCGCCGCTTTGCGGGCGTCAGGCCCGCGCATCTGCCACGCAAGCCGGGCTCCGTCAATTGATAAGTGAACCTGACCCCGTTATTCGGCTGACGCTTCTGCATCGAACACCTCCGTGCGAGGATTGTACTCGCTTTTGGGTGTCCGAGATATCAGGGGTAGCCCAACCTGACCCCGTTATTCTCGAGCTCTTATGCTAATCAATGGCAGCCCGCCATCGAAACGAAATATATTATTTCTAGCGTGATTGACCTCCACGCTACTCACATCAAGATCTAAGCCAAGCATAGGAGAAAGAATCTCTATAAATGAAGCCGGCATGGGGAAACAATCAGCAGCCAATCGCAGGTCTTGCAACGCGCCATATTGAATATGAGAAGGAGCATGAGACGTAACGCCCTTGTCAAAATCGAATCGCAAATGAGATGTATTAAGTGGAAGGTCACGATTTTCTTCTATAGCTTCATACCAATTAAATAAATGATCTCCGATTTTTTCTCCATCCTGAGTTTCGTAGAATGACTCGGCTGCACTTAGAAAGTCTACGGCGCGTGCGTTAACTCGTAGCGGAGGCGGATAATAAGCAAGCCTTGCTTTCAGCAAACCTAGCGCAGAAAATTCGTAGTACATTTGGACAAAAGATCCATCCTGCAGCAAAAACGAATACTGAGCATTATCTATCAAGTACTGATATTCAAGAGCATAATAGATGTCTCTGTCGATTCCACGCTGGCGGTTTGCCCAAGTGATAACGCCAGAACTACCGACTATGGCACGATCAACCTGGAGAATCGGCCGGAGAACTGATCTTACGTGCTGCATGCCTTGCTGGACCGCTGCAATGCTTGTCATCACGCGTCCCCATTGCTCTCATCAAAAAAGTCTTCCTTGAAAAAATTTGCAAGCTCAGGATTCTTGCGGAGCATATCTGCAATCTTTTGATAGTCCGCAGCCTGTTGATCAGAAAGGGAAAGCAGGCTCTTCTTTTTCCGGACAGCGGTCTTTGAAGGACATATAAAACGGAATTTTGGTAAATCTGCCTTGATGCGCTCAATTTCATCACTTAACGATGAGACGCCGGCACCCACACCTGAGATATAGCACCAACCACGTGAACGCGTGAGCGCCACGAAGAATGCATTACGTGTCCGCAAAGTTCGATCGAGCGAAACATTCTCAGCATTTATCACAAAAATAATGTTTGCCTCGTTACCTTTCGCTCTAAAAGGGGTCGTTATAGTTACCGAACCCTTCGGCTTAAATATATCAGCACTTTCTACATAACCAGGTATAACAGAAGGAACCGAATGGTGCGTCAAATATTTTTGCATCTCAAGCATACTTTCCTTGTTGTTACCTTGCTTGAGATTCACAATGACGATCTCTTCGGCCGGGACTTCGTGATAGTCCAACAGCCTTCGCACTTGCGACGCAACATACTCTAATTGCTCAGCATCGCTCTCAAGCTGACGGATCTTTATCAGCTTAAGTGGATCGGCGCCTTCTGCGCGCAGCAAACCTTCTAAAATGTTCTTGCTATTTTCGTCTCCACGCTCGAGCTCTACTTGCTCACCCTCTTCTATGAAGAGACTATTAGGGGAAATTACACTATAGCCAAGCGCCTCCCAGTCGCCCCTTGTATAGAACATTTCATTGGGATTTGAAGTATATAATCCCATGGCCACACCATGTGCGGCCATAAGTACTGGACGTGGAGTGCGGTAGCAATTTGGAAGTACAAAGTCTTTCTGAATTTCGCCCGGATAGTAACCTTTGAGGGCAGTGTTCGGAATATTAGGCTGTCCATTTTCGTCTACACCAAACATTTCCGCTGGCTCACGCATCTGTGCGTCACGTAGCGACTGAAACTCGTCATAAGCCCATATAATTCTTTTATCTTGACCGACACCCTTGGTTAATTTATAGACAACCTGAAATACCTCATCGGGAAAATCTTGTGCCTCATCGATAAGCACCAAATCGTATATTGGCTCAAGCGCATGGCCAGCACGCTTCAGAAGATCATTGTAAATAAAGGCTAACGAATCTTGTGTATGACGCACTTCAGCCCACGTAAGTGGGCGCATGCCAATCCGATCGCAAATTGTAGAATACAGCCCTGGACGCTGCCGCCCGCCCCATGCGTGTAGCACGTGCATTTGATCGCTAAAGTCAGGCGCTTTCTTCGCCTGCATGGTGTAATGCTGAGCAATTAGCGATTGCACCTGCTGGTACATGCTTTGTGTATTGAAGAGATAAAGTATCTTGAAATCTTCAAACTTTGCGTGAGTAATCGCGGCCTTGAGGGATAGCACAATGGTTTTGCCAGTCCCGGCCAACCCCCTGATACGCTGCGGCCCCGGCGGTAGCTGCATTGAGGCAACCCGCTGAGCCTCATCTTGCTTGAAAATAACGCGTAAAGAGCGCTGGATAAAATCATTCCTTGTCCGCAAGGGGCGCTCATCAATTGCCTCTGAACGTCGCTGATACACGAAAGTCCCCTCTAAAAGGGAACAAATACTCGCGTATTCATCCTCACTCAGCGCCGCGTCACAGGGCAGCTCGTTTAACCAGCTCCTCAGATTCTCGACCGTGACATAGCCTGCTTCGTAGTTGGCAAATTTCTCGTACCAACCATCAACCTCATCCTCGGAGTTCCGACAAAATACAACTTTGGACTCGACGGGCACTCGAAGCCTACGGGTCTTTCGATCGTAAAGCCGCAGATCATTTTTTAGACGGCTAATTATTTCATCTGAATACAGCTCCATCACAAGATTCTTGGCGATAAAAGTGCCACCTGAATCCGCCCTCCAGTAATCAACGCCTTCTCGCTCATGCGCCGCGATAATCCGCTCCTCCACAACGTCAAGCAGAAGTATTCCGCGCTCTTTAGTGACAACTAAAAATGAAGGTACATCATCATCACTGACTCTCCCGAGCCGGGTCAGCTTATAGGCAACATAGCCATGTAGGTTCGCATGCTCTCTTTTGATATCCGAGAGGATTTGCATGTGAAAAGGCTTATTTTCTAAGGCCAATGAGCCCGCAAGCACGCCAAAATTTTCGACCATTTACAAATCCTCACCGTTGTGCCCGGACTTTACTCAAAAAGAAAAGCGACCACTAGGGTCGCTTTTCTTTTTTTGTTGTCAGTATTTCAATCAAACCCCAACAGGATTAGCCTTCTCAGGATCAATCTTGTACTGCTTGATCGCCCGGGCCACATCCTTGCCCGTCATCTTTCCATCCTTCGCCAGCGCGGCAATCGCCGCATGCGCGATGTAGTACCGATCCACCTCAAAGAAGCGGCGCAGGTTCGCACGCGTGTCCGAGCGGCCGAAGCCGTCGGTACCGAGGACGGTGTAGGTCATCGGGACGAACGCGCGGATCTGGTCGGCGAAGGCGCGAACATAGTCGGTTGCGGCCACGGCCGGGCCCTGGCGGCCTTCCAGCAGCTGGGTGACGTAGGGCTTGCGCTGTTCGGCTTCCGGGTGCAGGCGGTTCCAGCGTTCGACGGCGTAGCCGTCGCGGCGCACTTCATTGAGGCTGGGGCAGGACCAGATGTCGGCGGTGACGCCGAAGTCCTTGTCCAGCAGCTCGGCGGCGGCGATGGCTTCGCGTAGGATGGTGCCGCTGCCCAGCAGCTGCACGCGCAGCTCGCCCTTCTTGGGTTTGCCGGCGTCCTTGAGCAGGTACATGCCCTTGATGATGCCCTCGGCTGCGCCTTCCGGCATGCCGGGGTGGGCGTAGTTCTCGTTCATCAGGGTGATGTAGTAGTACTCGTCGATCTGGTCTTCCATCATCGCCTTCATGCCGTGCTGCATGATGACGGTGACTTCGAAACCGAAGGTCGGGTCGTAGCTACGCACGTTCGGAATCGAGCCGGCGATGACTTGGCTGAAGCCGTCTTCGTGTTGCAGGCCTTCGCCGTTGAGCGTGGTGCGGCCGGCGGTGCCGCCGAGCAGGAAGCCGCGCGTGCGCATGTCCGCTGCCTGCCAGGCGATGTCGCCCACGCGCTGGAAGCCGAACATGGAGTAGTAGATGTAGAACGGCAGCATCGGCACGTCGGAGACCGAGTAGCTGGTGCCGGCGGCCATCCACGAGGCGATCGCGCCCGGCTCGCTGATGCCCTGCTGCAGCACCTGGCCGGTCTGGTCTTCGCGGTAGTACATCAGCTGGTCGGCATCGACCGGCTTGTACTTCTGGCCGAACGGGGCATAGATGCCGATCTGGCGGAACATGCCTTCCATACCGAAGGTGCGCGCTTCATCGGCCACGATCGGCACGATGCGCGGGCCCAGTTCCTTGTCGCGCAGGGCGATGTTGAGGCTCTGCACGAAGGACATGGTGGTGGAATAGCTGCGCTCGCCGCTGTCCTTGAGCAGGCGCTCGAACTTGTCCAGCGTAGGCGCCACGAACGACTTGCTGGCCTTGGGACGGCGCGAGGGCAGGAAGCCGCCGAGCACGCTGCGGCGTTCTTTCAGGTACTGCACTTCCGGGGAATCTTCGCCGGGGTGATAGAACGGCACCTGGCCGTCTTCCAGCTGGGCGTCGGTGACCGGAATGTTGAAGCGGTCGCGGAAGTGCCTGACCGCCGCGTCGTCCAGCTTCTTGGTCTGGTGGGTGGGGTTGAGCGCCTCACCAGCCGAGCCCATGCCGTAGCCCTTGACCGTCTTGGCCAGGATCACGGTGGGCATGCCGGTGGTGTTCACGGCCTGATGGTAGGCGGCGTACACCTTGTGCGGGTCGTGGCCGCCACGGTTGAGGCGCCAGATGTCGTCGTCGGACAGGCCGGCCACCATGGCCGCGGTCTCCGGGTACTTGCCGAAGAAATTGGCGCGGGTGTAGGCGCCGCCGAAGGCCTTGCAGTTCTGGTATTCGCCGTCGACGGTTTCCATCATCAGCTTGCGCAGCACACCGTCGGTGTCCTTGGCCAGCAGGGCGTCCCAGTAGCCGCCCCAGAGCAGCTTGATGACGTTCCAGCCGCCGCCACGGAACACGCCTTCCAGCTCCTGGATGATCTTGCCGTTGCCGCGCACCGGGCCGTCCAGGCGCTGCAGGTTGCAGTTGACCACGAAGATGAGGTTATCCAGGCCTTCGCGGCCGGCCAGCGCGATGGCGCCGAGGGTTTCGGGTTCGTCCGATTCGCCGTCGCCGATGAAGCACCACACCTTGCGGTCGGACTTCTCGATCAGGCCGCGGTTTTCCAGGTAGCGCATGAACTGCGCCTGGTAGATGGCGGCCAGCGGGCCCAGGCCCATCGACACGGTGGGGGTCTGCCAAAACTCGGGCATCAGCCACGGGTGCGGGTAGGACGAGATGCCCTGGCCGTCCACTTCCATGCGGAAGTTGTCCAGCTGGGTCTGGCTGATGCGGCCTTCGAGGAAGGCGCGGGCGTAGATACCCGGGGCGCTGTGGCCCTGGATGAACAGCAGATCGCCTGGATGGTTGTCCGAAGGCGCGCGCCAGAAGTGGTTGAAGCCCACGTCGTACAGCGTGGCACTGGAAGCGAACGAGGCGATGTGGCCGCCCAGGTCGCCCGGCTTGCGGTTTGCGCGCACGACCGTGGCCATGGCGTTCCAGCGGATGATCGAGCGGATCTTCCACTCCAGCGCGGAGTCGCCGGGGTGCTTGACCTCGTTGGCCGGGGAGATGGTGTTGACGTACTCGGTGGTCGGCGAGAACGGCAGGTAAGCGCCGGCGCGGCGGGTCTGTTCGACCATGCCTTCCAGCAGCTGATGGGCGCGCTCCGGGCCTTCGACGTCGATGACGGCCTTGATCGATTCGAGCCACTCCTGGGTCTCGAGCGGGTTCGGATCGTTGTGCAGCACTTCGTTCAACCAGTTCATTAGCGCTCCCGGGGGACACACCCGCGGGTGTGTCGACATCATGAATTCGTGAACCCCCAAGTGTACCGCACGCACATCTTGGCATTGCTCGCTACGGGTGCGTATGGAATGGGACGCTGTCGTGCGCTGGGTGCGTTATCGATGCCGGCTGGGGCGCCGATCCGGCGCAGCGGCCGCGGCCGCCGTACGACCAAAGGATGAGGGCCAGCACGCGGCGGAGCCGCCGCATGCCACCTTCTCCCATCGGGAGAAGGTGGCATGTAGGGGTGGATGAGGGGACGGGCGAAGCCTGGTGGAGGTTGGGTCTACGAGGGCTTCGCCCCGTACCCTCACCCCAACCTCCGCTCCGCGCCCCGGCCCGCGCTTGCGGCGCGGGCGCTCTAAGGCACGCGCGCCATTGGCGCGCAAGCCGTGCCTTCTCGCCCCGAGGGGGAGAGGGGCTTTATCACCCGCGCCGTTGGTGTGCGAGGCGGCGGACGGGGCGGCGAGTGGGCAAGCAAACGAGGCCAGTCAAAACGCCTGCAGCGCTTCGGTCAGTTGGCCGTCGCTGGTGACGGCGCCCAGGGTGTAGCCCTGCCAGCCCGGGTAGGCGTTGGGTTCCCAATAGAACACTCCAAGCACGCGCGCGCCGATGCTGTTGCTGCGGCTGAGCAGGTTGCTGAGCATGGCGCGGGTTGTGGCTGCTTGCTGCCAGTCCATGCCGACCTCGGAAATCACCACGTCGCTGCCGTAGCGAGAGATCATGTCGCGCATGTTGGTGTCCAGGCGGCTGTTGTAATCCTGCCAGCTGCCGACGGGGGGGTAATGCGACATGCCGATGACATCCCACTTGCCGCCGGCCGAACGCAGGTTGTCGAAGAACCAGCGGAAGTTGGCATTGTCATAGCCGTTGGCCAAATGCACGACCACCTTGGCATTGGGATACACCGCCTTGGTGGCGTTGTAGCCGCTGTTGATGAACTGGCCCAGGTTGGCGAAGTTGGGCGTCTTGCCCTCGTTCCACAACATGCCGCTGTTGATCTCGTTGCCCACCTGCACCCAGGTCACGGTAATGCCGTTGTCCTTGAGATATTGGAGGATGCCCTGGGTGTGACCGTAGACATCGGTGTTGAGCTGGGCGACGGAGTGGCCGCCCCATGCCGCGGGTTTGGTCTGCTTGCCGGGGTCGGCCCAGCTGTCGCTGTAATGGAAGTCGATCATGATGCGCATGCCTTGCGCGGCGGCACGCTTGGCCTTGTCCAGGGTGTCGCGGCCATCGTTCCAACCGCCCGCAGGGTTGACCCACACGCGCAGGCGAATGGCGTTGCCGCCGACATCCTTGAACAACTTGATGAAGTCGGTGGTGTTTCCGGCCGAATCGCGAAACACCTGCGGCGGATTATTCGCCGCCTGCTGGTTGAGCCAGCTGACGTCCGCGCCCTTGGCAATACCTTGCGCGCTAACGCCAGCGCTGCACAGACACAGCAGCAATACGAGCAAGACGCGGTGGTAGTGCATACGAAAAATCATCATGGAACGCTCCCCTGGTTGATGGATAAAGCGCCGAGTGGCGCCTTGCTTGATTCCCCTGCATTGCTTCGTGCGCGCGACGGACCTGCGAGCACGCATTTTTGCCTCGCTTTGCGACGCTACAAAACGAACGCGATTCAAGCACGGCAGTACAGATCGGTTGAGGCCGCTATAGGTGCAAGGTCGTTGCGGCATATCTCAGTGCAGGAAAACCTTGAGCACGCGTGAGTTGTGCAGGCGCGTTGTTGTGCGGGTGCAGCAGTAACCGTGCGCGTGATTGCGCGATTGAACGCAAAAACGCCGGGCAAGCCCGGCGTTTTACTGCAACGTTCGATGGTGGTGATAAGCCGCTCTGCGCATGCAGCAAGGCTGCGCCAGGTGATGCGTCATTGCGCACCCACCCACAAGCCGCGGTTGCACGCCCCACTTATCCCATGGCGCGTGCGCCCTGCTGCTGTTGCTGGGTCTGCGACTGTTGATGTTCCAATGCGACCGACTGACGCGCTGCGTTTTCAGCAACGCGTTGGCTGCTCTGCTCCAGCGGGGTATTCATTGCAGTCATGGTCTCGACGCTCACACGTAGCTGTGCCGGGTCGTCGACGCGGCCCTGCACGGCGAACGTCCGCGCGGCATCTGGGCTCATCATCACTGCATCGATACGCTGGCCACCGGCGGCGTGCATTTCCGATGCGAGCGAACCGGATAACTGCGCGCTGTGGTGATCGGGCGTGCGCCCGGCACGTGCATCCTGCGCATGCACGCCGCGCTGGGCATCCTGGAACAACGCATTGCCCACGTGACCCGGCTGATCGATCCGCAAGGAGGTGTGGTCGTTGCTGTGCTCGAGCGCGTCGCGCTTGGCCGGCTCGCCCGGGGCGAGTGGGCCACGGATGGCGTCGATGGCGTCTTGGCCGAGGCCGCGCGCGCTACGCGTGAGGATGGTGGTACCGGTGCGCAGCCCGTCTATATCGCTGCGGTACTCGTCGATCATGCGCTTGTTCTGCTCGGCGAGCGGGCGCGCGTTGGGGTCCCTGAGTGCAGAATGTTCGCCCAGAAAGTTGCCCAGCTTGTGCGCCCCGAGCGAGCCGCCGGCCGCAACCAGCGGGTAGTCGGGAATCAGAAAGTTCGCCTTGCTGTTGCTGTAGCCGGCATCACTCAAGGTGACGATCTCGTCGGGCTTGGCGTACATGCGCACCTGCCCGAAGTGCGGCGATGCCGCGCTGACCGGGTCCGATGCCATGACGTGATTGATCACGCTGTTGCCACCTTCCGGAATGCGATAACTCAGGCTTGCCGCGCCATACGCGTTGAAGGTTTCGCCCTTGAGGGCGTAGTGGTGTGCGGACACCTGCGCAAGCGCGCCGCCGAGCGAATGGCCGGTGACGGTGACTTCCGGCGTACGTCCTTCTTCCTTGCCGAATTCCTTCGCGTAACCCAAGGCATGCTTGGTCAATGCCAACGCATCGGCTGCCTGCGGATTAGTCCGCGAGGTGACCATGGTGGCGTCAGTGAGAATGTCGTTGGCCGCACCTTCGGTGCCCCGATGCGCAACAACGATTTCGCCACTCCCCTCACGGCGGTAGATCGTGCCCTGGTAGCCGGTGGATTTATTGTTGACATGCTCGAGAACAGCGTAGCGCTGTCCTTCGAGTGTGACGATCTCTTCTTGCCCCGGGGCGCGGCGGCCTACTGCACGATCCTTATAAACGTCATCGGAGAGACCGGCGTATTGCGTTGAAGGAATGCTCATGGCGCAACTTCCTTGGCAGCCAACATGATGGTGAACAGCTTGTCGCGAATCTCTGGCTTGAACTCTTCGATATTGCGCTTGCCCATATCAGGGAAATCGCTCATTTCCGATCGCGGGTAACGCTCGCTCCAGTAGTACTTGCTCGATGCTTTCTGTCCGGTCACGGTTGCGGCTTCGATAAACGATAAGAACCGCGTCTCTTCCTCGGCACCGGTGGCCTTGAGCAGCACGCTGGCGCCGCTGAATTCCCAATGGCACACGCCGCGACCGTAGTAGTCCTCGTCCTGCATCAGATCCAGATACACGGTGCCGCGGTATTCGGTCTCGGAAATCTTTTTGAACGCTACGCTTTCCTGACTGGTGATGCGGCCGGCCGTGCCGGTTTCGGGCTGGATCCTGCCGCATTCCTGCTCGTTGCTAACATCGTATTGCGCGACAGCTTCCACCAGTCCAAACGCGCCAGGCGCCTTGTCCAAGGTGAGCGTGACCTCGTAGGCCTTACGCGGGCTCGGATTCACCTTGGCAAGACCGCGGCCGCCGGCCTGAACGTCGGCTGCTGCTGTGGCCTCGGCGGCGGGGGAATGGGTCTGGGTCATGCTGGTCTCCGGGGAGTTACAGGCCGTAAGCAAAAGGGCCAGCAGGCTTGGTGTCAGAATCTGGCGCAAGGCCGGCCTCCGTGGCAGGTGGGCGGTCAATCTAGTCCGCTCGCGTTCGGCCGGTCAATCGAGACACGTGAGGATGAGGTTGCTAGAGAGTTGTGCATGGCAGCAAAGCTGCCATGATCCAGCGCAGCTGCTGCCACGAAGAGTGCGCCATGCGCCACCGCCCGCGATCACTGCCCCACCAGACATCGGTCGCCGCGCGCATGCCCTGGCATCGCAGCTTGCGCATGCGTGTGCTGCTGGCGGCCACCGCGGTGCTGGTGGTGTTGCTGACGGTGCTGGGAACGGTGTTCTACCTGGGCGCACGCGCCGAGCTGGTGGAAGCGGCGCGCACCGAGGTGGACGGCCTGACCGAACAGACCGCGCGCAGCCTGGCGGCGCTGCTGGATTCGGTGCAGGTAAGCGGGCGCACATTGGCGGCCAGCAGCTGCGGCGTGGGGCTGCAGCCGTTCAATCTGCGTGCGTTGCTACTGGCCACGCTGACTGGCGACCCGGAGATCGGTGCGGCGCGCCTGATCATCGAACCGCGCACGCAAAAGGCCGGCGACAGCGGGTTTGTCTGGTACGTGCATCGCAGCGGCACGCGTGTGACGGAGAAATCCGCACTGGAATTGGGTTACGACTATCGCGTGATGCCCTGGTATCTGCGCACCCAGCGCGAAGGCCGCGCGTGGTGGTCCGAGCCGTCCCTGGATGCCAATGGCGGCGGCCTGTACACCAGCTACAACCTGCCGCTGCGCCGACCTGGCGATGCGCCGGATGCGGCGCCGGTAGGAATGGTGAGCGTGGACCTGCCGCTGCAGCACCTGCGCGAGATCATCGACCAGCTGCCACGCGATATCGGTATCCAGCCGATGCTGTTGTCGCCGGAAGGCATGCTGGTTTTCAGCCCCGACCCCGCGCTCAATCTGCACCATTCGTTGAATGCGTACGTGACCCGGTCGCGGCCGGATCTGCGGCCGTTGCAACGTGCCGTCGCGGCCGGCCAGCCGATTTCGTTTACACATACGTCGCCCGATGGCGAGCGCTTTTTGACCCATAGCGCAGCAGTGGGGCGCAGCGGCTGGACCTTCGTGTTGTCGGCCTCGGAAGGCTATGTGCTGGCGGGTCTGAACTGGCTGGCCGCGTGGGTGGCGCTGGCGGCGCTACTGGGTGCCGTGGTGTGGTGGTGGTTGATGCGGCGGATCACACGCAAGTTGACGCGGCCGATCGAAGAACTGACCGATACCGCCGAGCATTTCCGTCGTGGCGAATTCGAATATCCGTTGCAGCACATCGAACGCGACGACGAAGTAGGCGTGATGGCACGCGCCTTCGATAGCGCACGCGATGCGATCCGCCACCATATCGCCGAGATCGGCGAGATGACCGCCGCACGCGAGCGCATGCACAGCGAGCTGCAGATTGCGCGCGAAATCCAGCAGGCGATGCTGCCTTCCGGGCGCACCTTCGACCGCGCCAGTTCGCATCTGGAAACCTGCGCGTGGCTGGAACCGGCCAAGGCGGTAGGCGGCGACTTTTACCACTTCGTCGAAACCGAACCGGGCTTGCTGTGGTTCGTGGTGGGCGATGTCTCCGACAAGGGCGTGCCGGCGGCACTGTTCATGGCGCGCGCGGTGAGCGTGCTGGAAATTGCCGCGCGCCGATACACGCGCCCGGACGCCATCCTGATTGCCGCTTCCACCCGATTGGCCGAAAACAACGAGACCTGCATGTTCGCCACGGTGCTCTGTGGTTTGATCAACGTGGTGAGCGGCGACTACTGGCTGGCCAGCGCCGGGCACGAGCCGCCGCTGTTGATCGATATCGACGGCAAGGCGCACCCCTTGCCGCTGGAAACCGGTGCGCCGCTGGGGATCGAGCCGCAGGTGTCCTACCCGGTGCTGCAGGGCCGCATGAGCGCTGGGCAGACCTTGCTTGGCTACACCGATGGGGTGACCGAGGCGATGGATGAGCACGGCGCCAGCTACGGGTTGCAGCGGTTACTGGCCGCGCTGGACCCGCGCCGCAGCGCGGCGGCGCAATGCAAGGCGGTGATTGCCAACATCGCCCGCTTCACCGGCGAAGCCGAACCCTACGACGACATCACGCTGCTGGCGATCCGGCTGCGCCAGGAGCATGCTGGGCGGGTCGCAACCGCTGGCCGGGACGCGCCCGGAAAGGCAACGACTCCATGAAGCTCGATTTGGCGATTGCGCCATCGTTGGCCCAGCTGGCCGGCGCCAACGATGCACTGGAACAGTCGCTCACGCGCGAGGGCCTGCACGCCGAGCGGATCGGCCAGGTGCGGCTGATCGTGGAAGAGCTCGGTTGCAATGCGCTGACCCACGGCCAGTGCGCTGCACAGCCATTGCGCCTGCAGTTGCAGCTGGACCCGCAGGCCCTGGTGCTGGAGATGCACGACCCGGGCAACGCCTTCGACCCCTGCACCGCGCCCATGCCGGACGTGACCAGCCCGCTCGACGACCGCACCGTCGGCGGGCTGGGGTTGTTTCTGGTGCATCAGTTCGCCGATCACATCGACTACCGCCGCGATGGTGCATATAACGTGGTGCGCGTCACCCTGTTTCATCCGTACGCCCCTGTCCCCGAGGCCTTGTCATGACCACGCTCGCCATCCAGATCGACCCGCCGCAAGACACCCGTCAACGCGTCATCCTGACCGGGCGGCTGGACACCCACACCTACCAGGACCTGGATGCGGCGCTGTCGCCGTTGCTGGGAACCTTGATCACCACACTGGTGCTGGATCTCAGCGCAGTGGAATACATCTCCAGCGCCGGCATCCGCTGCATCTTCAAGGCCCGCAAGGCGCTGGCCACACGCCACGGCAAGGTGTTGGTGACCAACCCGCAACCGCAGATCCGCAAGGTCTTCGATATGGTCAAAGCGGTGCCGCTGAGCGACGTGTTCGCCTCCACCGAAGAGCTGGACGCGTACCTGGCCGCGATGCAGCGCAAGGTCATCGAACAAAGCGCGCAGAGCGATACGCCGATCGTGCCGCACTTCGCCGAAGCCTGAGCGCAGCCGTCCTACCGACGGCGCTCACCGCCGGGCGGGCGCGGCAAGGCGCGTACGTGGCATCGGCCACGCATGCAGTGCAATCGCCGCGGGCTTTCCTTCGGTGCCAACGGCTGCGCGCCACATCAATGTCGCCGACGTCGCCTGTGTGCACATGTGGGGACCTGTGTGCGTGGGTGCCGGCATCCTCCTGGTTAGGCTATGACGCCCTGCCCCGCGCGTTGCCATGCCCGTACTGATCATTTTCGATTTCGACGGCACGCTTGCCGATTCGTTTGGTTTTTTCCTCAGCACGCAGCGGCTGCTGGCCGAACGGCATGGCTTTCGCGCGGCGCAAGCGCATGAAGTCGACGATGCGCGGCGATTAAGCACGCGCGAGTTGCTCAAGGCATCGGGACTGAGCGCGTGGCGCGTGCCATGGGTGGCGGCCGACTTCATCCGGCTAATGCACGCCGCGCCACCGGTGGCGTTGTTTCCCGGCATTGTCCACACCGTGAGCGCGCTGCATGCCAGGGGTACCCGGCTGGCGGTGGTGTCGTCCAACTCCGTGGAGAACGTGCAACGCGCGCTAGGCGCGGAGCTGAGCACCACATTTGCCGTCATCGAAGGCGGCGCGCATCTGCTGGGCAAACAACGCGCCCTGCGTCGTGTGCTGCGTGCCACCGGGCACACTGCGTTGCAAGCGGTCTATGTGGGCGACCAGGTCGCCGACTGGGAGCAGCGCAGGCCGTGGGCCTGCCATTTGCCGCAGTCGCCTGGGGCTACGCGCACCCAGCCGTGTTTGCCGGATTGGCTGGCACGCAGGTGATCGAACGTGTGGAGGAATTGCTTGCGTTGAGCGGGCAGTAGGCAGCGGGAGTTGGAGATTGGCAAGAGTTGGGTATTGCCGGTAATGCGTGTCGACGCACCCGCATCCGCCCTTCGGGCATCTTCTCCCGATGGGAGAAGGAAGGTGCGATCTCGATGCGCGTGGTGATGCGCCCGGACAGCGCCAACTTCTACACCCCGCCCACCCGCGGCAACGGCGCCGGCACGTTCAACATCCCCCCTGACGCAACATAGGCTGCCAGGGCCTGGCCCTGGCTCAGCAGATGCCCGTGCATGGTGCGCTCGGCGCCTTCGGCATCGCCGCGTCGCACGCAGTCCATCAGCGCACGATGTTCTGCCAGCGATTGCGCCATGCGCCCCGGTGTCAGCAACTGACGGCCGCGATGCATCTTCAAGATGCGGTGCAGATCGTGCGTCACCCGGATCAACCATGGATTGCCGGCGTACTGCTGCACGGTTTCGTGGATCAGATAATTGTTGCGGTAGTACTCGGCCACATCGCCGGCTGCCGATGCGGCTTCCATGGCCGCGTGCAGTTCTTCCAGCCGTTGCACGCCGGCCGCATCGATGCGCTTGACCGCATCGTGCGCGCAACGGCCTTCCAGCATCGCCATCACCGGGAACAATTGATTGAGGTCTTCCAGCGTCAGCCGCGTGACCCGGCTGCCGCGGCCGGCATCCAGTTGCACCAGGCCTTCGGCAGCAAGCAGTTTGAGACTTTCCCGCAATGGCGTGCGGCTGATGCCGAGTTCCTCGGCCAGGGCTGGCTCGTCGATCCATTCGCCCGGCGGCAGTGCGTAGTCGTAGATCTTCTGACGCAGGCGCTCGGCCACTTCCTCGTACAGCGGCACGCGCTTTTTGGAGGCGCGCGAATCAGGAGCGAGGGTCATGGTGGGCAGGTCATCGGCGTGAGGGTGGGGGCGCCCATTCTACGTGGGCGCCCCGCGACGCTGTGGCGGACGGGCCAAATCACAGCCAGCCCGGCACCACGAACACCAGCCACGCCGCCAGCGGCCCCAGCAACACCACCAGGCCGCTATAGATCAGGAAGCGGCGGAACAGGCCATCGCGTTCTTCCTTGGCGGCCGAGGCCACCACCAACGCGCCGTTGGTGGAAAACGGACTGACATCGACGATGGTGGACGATACCGCCAACGCGCAGATCACCCCGGCCGCGCCCAGGTGGCCCTGCATCAGGAACGGCACCGCCAGCGGAATGGTGGCGCCTAACACTGCTGCCGACGAGGCGAACGCAGACACAATCCCGCCCACATAGCAGACCAGCAAAGCGCCCAACAGCGGCATGCCGATATGCGACACGCCGGCGCCGATGTAGTCCACTGCGCCAGATTTTTCCAGCACGGCGATGTAGGTCACCACGCCGCTGATCAGCAGCACGGTGGACCAACTGATGCCGTCCACCGCGCCTTTCTGTGCGTTGGGCGAGATCAGCGCCAATGCCACCGCCACCGTGATCGAGACCAGGCCGACGTTGAGGTTGTAGATCAGCGCGGCAACGCCCAGGCCCAGCAGGCCGATCAAGGTAATCACGCGGTCGCGGGTGATCGATACCGCCTCCAATGCCAGCGGGTCGGTGGACAAGGTGCCGCCGCCCGGCGTCACCAGCGCGCCATGCCCTTCGATCGCGAAGCCGCGGTGCGATGCCTGGTCGCCGGCAATGGGCACGTATTGCGCATCGGCCAGCGACAGCTCCTGCCGGCGCATCAACTTCAATCCACCGAAGGCACAGAAGCAGATGATCGCCATCATCAGATTGAAGCCCAGGCTGGTAAGAAATACCGCCATCTCGCTGACGTCCAGCCTGGCTTTTTCGACCACCTTGTTGGTGATGCCGCCGTACACGCTGATCGGCGAAAACCCGCCGCCCTGCGCGCCGTGAATCACCAGCAAGCCCATCATCAACGGATTGATGCGGTACTGCTTGGCAAAGCGCAGCGCCACCGGCCCGATGATGGCCACTGCCGCCGGCCCCAGCGCGCCGAAGGCGGTGAGTAAACCGGTGATGACAAACATGACCCACGGGATGGCGACGATGCGTCCACGTACCGCGCGTACCGCCCAGTGCACGAGCAAATCGATGGTGCCGTTCTTCTGCGCGATGGCGAACAGATAGGTAATACCGACCAGGGTAAGGAACAGGTCGCCGGGAAAGCCGGCAAGTACCTCCTTGCCCTCCAGCCCCACCCACACGCCGCCAATGATGAACGCCAGCGCGAAGGCCACCGCACCCATGTTGATGGGCAATGCGGTGGCAACGATGAACATGAGTACCAAGCCAAGAATCGTTGCAATTTGCGGGGTCATGCGCCCTCCCAGACACCTGATACGCGTACAGCACAGATGGCCACCCGCCATCCCAGGGTTACACCATGTGCAGGACCTACCTGATCGTCATGCCGCGCGCTCGCACGCAGCAGTGACCCACTCGACAACACCGTCGGTGCTGTGGAATTCATCTACCGAACGCACCTGGCATTCCGGTAATACTTCGCGCGCCATGCGCGCCAATGCGCTGCCAGGCCCGAGTTCGAGAAACACACGCGCGCCGCGTTCCGCCGCTTGCACCAGCACGTCATACCAACGCACGGTCTGTGCGATTTGCGCGGAGAGTGTGTCGATCACCAAGGCTTGCGTGTTGACTGCACGCGCATTGATGCCTGCCAGCACGCGCAGCGTGGGCGCGTTGAGCTGTGCCTCTGCCAATTCAAGGGCGAAGCCTTCGGCAGCCGCGCTTAACCAAGGCGTGTGTGCCGGCACGCTCACCGGCAGCAGCGTGACGCGTGCGCCTTGTGCGGTTGCAGCATCACCAAGCACCTTCAATGCATCGCGTGGGCCGCCAAGCACGGCGTGGTCATCACCGTTGATGATGGCAAGTGCTGCACCGTGCGTTTGGCAGAGCGTTTCGAGCACGCGCAACGGCAGACCGACCACTGCCATCAGCCCTGCCTGTTGCGGGCTGGCGGCATCCATCAACCTTGCGCGCGTCACGGCCAACTGCAGGCAGGTGTCGACAGACATGCTGCCGGCAACCGCATGCGCTGCCAGCTCGCCGACGCTGTAACCGAGCACCAGCAGCGGCGTTGGAAGCTGCGCGTGTAGTGCCTGCCAATGGGCCAGCGTGCCGGCGCATACCAATGGTTGGGCGATGGCATTGGCGTAGCGGCCTGGATCTGCAGCGACGGTCTGCGGCGCGGCGCCAAGCACACCGTGTGCGCTTGCGATGACGGCGGCTGCCGCAGGTGCATCGGCGACGCGCGCGAACATCTCGGCGTGTTGGCCGCCTTGGCCTGGGCAGAGCACGGCCAGGCTCATGCGGTGGCCTGCCTGATTCGGTTGGAATGCTGTGCGCGCGCGTTGCCACGTTCCATGTTGCGGCAGATGTGCCTGGACACTTGGATGCGGACTCGCATTGATGAGCAACGTGCAACATCTGCTGCGAATGGCCGCAGTACAGCGCTAACCGCATCCGCCAGCAAAACGCTGCTGCACTGCATGCGCGCATGCGGTGTTTGATCGACTGATATAAGGCAAACGCAGCTCATACCATCTCCTGCCGATGCAGGAACCATGCGCAGGCCAATAGATCTGCGCTGCCACCGGGACTCAGGCGACGCGCGACGAACTGCCGGCCGATCGCATGCAAGCGCACGCGCCACTGTGGTTGTGCGATGCCGCCGTCGGCAAGGAAGGCTGCTGCCTGCGCTTTGGCAAACGCCAGCCCGTCGGGCCCACCACGATGCAATAGATTGAGATCATCCACCGCGGCAATGAGCTGCATCAGGGTTTGTGCCAACGCCGCTTCCCGCGTGGCGCCACCGTCAAGTGCGCTGCGCAACGCAGGAAGTGCGATCTCGCGCAGCAATGGGTATCCCGCGGCGGCCTGTTCGCGCACCCCGCTGATGCGGTACTGCGCACGTACGCGCTGGCCATTGCTCTGCGGATTCACCGGTGCAGCCTGCAATGCATCGCGCCACATGCGTACGCCATCGCAGATCTCTTCTGCAGTGGGTCGCCGGCCGTGCGCAACACGCAGGCGTGCCGCCTGCGCCGTCAGCAAGCCCAGGCTGAAGATCGCACCACGATGTGTGTTGGTGCCACACGTGGCGCGCAGCATCGCGGCCTCGGCCTCGATCCCCAGCTGACGCAGCCGCTCGAACGACGCGTGGTCGATGCCGGCTTGGGCAAGAGCGACAAAATAGCCACGCAGGGCGAACAGGCTACGCACAAAGGTGGATGCATCCATGTCGGTATGACTGCCGCTGTCGAACGGCGTCACCAACCCCGGCTTGGGCGCGCAAGCCAGTTCTGCATGCAGGGCGCTAACCGCCAGGCGGCCGAGCCGATATGCAGCCTCGCGCGACGGCATAGGCGTATCGGCAACACACATCGCTTGCAGTTGCGCACTCATGCCGCACTCCATACTGGAAACAGCGCGGCACGCGGCAGCAGCCGGCAGCCTCGGTTAGATTTCACCAACACCTGCTGCGCGTTGCCGGCGTATTCGCGCCAGTTCACTGCGTTGTCGTCGGGCAGCAGCAGTTCGCCATCGGCACGTAGCCGATAACATTGCTCCCAGCGCTGCAGCAGTGCCACCACTGCGTGTGCGTGCTCGGGCATTTCGATGGACCAGAGCAGGTCGAGATCCGATTGCGCGTGCACGTACATCTGGCCGGTCAGGGCTTGCCAGGCAAAGCTGCCGAAGACACGCGGGTGCAATGCTTGCGCGTGTGTTTGAGCGAGCAAGGCCTGCAATGCCGGCAGCACCGCGACAGGCGCATGTGGCAACACCGCGTCCAATGTCAGCGGCGCCGTGCAGCGTGCGATATCGGCCACGTGCGCCTGGAGCGCCAAACGCTGCTTGCCCTCGCTGGGCGGCAGCGGCACACCAAGCCGCAGGGTGCCTGCTGACTGGCTGCCATCGCAACGCGCCACTACCGCTGGCAAGCCAGCAGCGAACCACTGCTGCAGCCGCAACTGGGCGCCCGGCGTAATGGCTTGCCACTGTGCGTCGCCGCGCAACCACACCAGGGCGTGGCGGCCGGCCATGCTCAGGCCTCGCCTGCTGTCACAGCCGTGGCAACATCGCGCGCCAGCGTGCGCCCGCCGCGTTGCGCGCCGAGTGCGCGGCGCTGGTCGCCATCGGCATGTGCGGCAAGTGCATCGAGCAGTGCCTGGGCCAGGTCGCCCTCCCACAGCGATTCCACCGCGCCCATGCGCACGTAATTTTCCACGCCCGGTGCGAATACCGGCGAGCTCTTGCTCAATGCCTGCAAGGTATCGACCGATTGTTTGGTCACGCGTGCCATCGCACGCAGATCCATGACGCGAATCTGCGCATCGGGCAGTGCGTGGATATGGTCGGCCATCAAGCCGAACGACAGAAATCCACCACTGACCGATTCGCCATACACCAGCGTGACCAGCCGCGCGCCGCGCTTGCGTGCCAGATCCAGCGACCGGGCCAGATGCGCGAAATAGCCATTGATGCCGAGCAATTCGTCGCGCCGCGCCAGCCGCTGCCCGGCGGTATCGGCCAGCATCACGATCGGGCGCTGCGGGTGCGCACGCGTGCTTGCCAAGACGGTGGCAGCCAATGCCAAGGCGTGATCAACACCCACTTCGAGCTTGTTGGCGGTGCCGATCACGGTGACTTCGCCGGCTGCAGTAGTCGCACTGCCGGTGAGCACATCGTCGTTGCGCGCGATGGCGTGACCGAGTGGAAACAGCTGATCGAGCAAGTGACTCAGTTCCATGGAAGGCTCCGGTCTGCGGTCGCGGCAAGAAAGGCCTCGGTGTCCAGCAGCGGCAGGCGCTGCGCATCGACGATGCCTTGACGCTTCCAGATCTCCAGCCCGTCGCGACAATCGCCATAGGCATCGATGCGTGCGGATAATTGCTGCTGCGCGTGTTCCAGCGCCTGCAATGCGGCTTCGTCTATCGCCTCTTGGAGTGCATCGAGCGTGGTCAGCGCGGCAGCGGCGAAGGCGCTGATGCGATCAGCCACCAGTGTTTGCGCCTCGCCAAGCAGGTAGCGATGCTTGCCGCCGGTGACGCGCCACACCAAGGCACGGTCGCGCGCATCAAACTCTTCCACGCCGCGCACGGTTTCGATCACGTCCGGGCCGGACAACGACAAACGGCCTTCTTCGGACATGATCACCGCACTACAGCAGCGCGCCACGATGCCCATGCCACCGAACGCACCGTTGCCGCTGCCGATCAAGGCCAGCACCGGCACGCCGGCGGCACGCGCGTTCAAGGTGGCACGCATGATTTCGGAGATGGCGATCAGCCCAGCGTTGGCTTCATGCAGGCGCACGCCGCCGGTGTCGAGTAACAACAACACGGCATCCGGTTGCGTGGCCGCAGCGCGTTCCAGCAAGCCAGTGAGTTTGGCGCCATGCACTTCGCCGACGCCGCCGCCCATGAAGGCACCTTGCTGCGCAGCGATCAACACGCTGCGGCCGTGCAAGTTGCCCTCGCCGACGACGATGCCGTCATCGAGGGCGCCGGGCGTGTCGAGCTGGGCCAGATGCGGACTGATCAGACGGCGACGCGGGCCGACGAACTCGCGGAAACTGCCGGCGTCCAGCATGCCATCGATGCGTTCGCGGGCATCGGCTTCGTAATAGCTGCGCTCGGCCATGGGAACGGTGGTGCTCATGCAAACCTCCCGATCGCTTGCGTGGGAGCGCACCCGGGCGCGACCGCAGCGTTACCGGGAACGTGCGTCGCGCCCGGGTGCGCTCCTACGGAATGGATGGAGCGGCTCATACGTCGGCTCCCTGCAGCACATCCAGCGCTTGTTCCAGGCGCAAGCTCACCACCGCCGGCGTGGCGCCAACATCGTTGATGCTGATGCGCACATCGCGCAGTGGGTGACGCGCGGCGAAGTCGTCCAGCACGGCCTGCCAGATCGTGCCAAAGCCACGTGCGGCGGTGAGGATTTCGATGTCCATGGCGCCCTCGAGCGGCACGCGCTCGACCAGCACCTCCAGATTGCCGGAGGCGACCACACCGACCAGCGCGTGTTCCAGCCCGGCGCGTGCGCCGCGCTGACCATCAAAGCGATATCGCAGGGTTTCCATGCTGTGCCCTTACCAATTGCGAAAGCGTTTCGGCGGGTCGTACAACCCGCCGGACCAGCGCACTAGGTCCTTGACCGTGCGCGCAGCGAGCAAGTCGCGCGTTGCATCGCGCGGGCGAATGCCCAGATCGTCCGGCCGCTTGATGACCCCGCGGTCGCGCAGGTTTTCGACCATGCGCCTGTCGCGCCCCAAACCAACCGCGGTATAGCCAGAAACGCCACGGATCGCCTGTTCGCGCTCTTCCGGTGTGCGGCACAACAGCAGGTTGGCGATGCCTTCTTCGGTCAACACATGGCTGACGTCGTCGCCGTAGATCATCACCGGCGGCAGCGGCATGTTGGCGCGCTCGGCCAGTTCCCAGGCGTCGAGCTTGTCGACGAATGCCGGTGCCATGTGCTCACGGAAGGTTTCCACCATCTGCACCACCAGCTTGCGCCCGCGCGGCATTTCGCCGGGCTTTGCCGCTTCGCGCCCGGCCTTGAGCCAGGCGGTGCTGGCATGCCGGCGGCCGCGCGCATCCGAACCCATATTGGGCGCACCGCCGAATCCGGCGATGCGGTCGCGCGTGGCGGTGGAGCTGTTGCCCTGCAGATCGATCTGCAAGGTAGAGCCGATGAACATGTCGCAGGCATACAACCCGGCGGTCTGCGACAACGCACGGTTAGAGCGCATGCTGCCGTCGGCACCGGTAAAAAAGATGTCCGGGCGTGCGGCGATGTACTTTTCCATGCCCAGCTCGGAGCCGAACGAATGCACCGAGTGCACAAAGCCCGATTCGATCGCCGGGATCAGCGCCGGATGCGGATTGAGCGCCCAATGCCGGCAGATCTTGCCCTTCAACCCCAGCGATTCTGCGTAGGTGGGCAGCAGCAACTCGATTGCGGCGGTATCGAAGCCGATGCCGTGATTGAGCCGGTCCACACCGTACTCGGCATAGATGCCCTTGATGGCCATCATCGCCATCAACACCTGGATCTCGGAAATCTGCGCAGGGTCGCGGGTGAAAAGCGGTTCGATGTAATTGGGCTTGGGCGCCTGGGTGACGAAGTCCACCCAATCGGCAGGAATATCCACGCGCGGCAGCGTGTCGACGATTTCGTTGACCTGTGCGATCACGATGCCGCCGTTGAACGCAGTGGCTTCCACAATTACCGGTGTGTCTTCGGTATTGGGGCCGGTGTAGAGATTGCCGTGGCGGTCGGCGGCCTGTGCGGTGACCAGGGCGATACGCGGGGTCAGGTCGATGAAGTAGCGGCCGAACAATTCCAGATAGGTGTGGATGGCGCCGATTTGGATACGGCCATCGCTGACCAGGCCCGCCAGGCGCGCGGCCTGCGGGCCGGAGAACGAAAAATCCAGACGCTTGGCGATGCCGCGTTCGAACACATCCAGATGCGCGGCCAGCGACAACACCGATTGCACCATGTGCAGGTCATGCACGCGCGCCGGATCCACTTCGGTAAGGCAACGCGCCAGGAAATCGGCCTGCTTCTGGTTGTTGCCTTCCAGGCACACGCGGTCGCCGGGCTCGATCACCGCTTCCAGCAGCGCCACCACATCGTCAGCCGCCACCACGCGCCCTTGCGGTGTCAGCGCGGCAGCGCGCTGCAGGCGCTGCCGCCGGCTTTCGGCCTGGGTGTCCCACTGTCGACTCATGCCTGCACCCCGGCGGGCCGGGCCCGTAATGTCAAAGTAATTACATCGTAATTATGGAAAGTAGCACTGTCTAGTCGCGTTGCAGCATCTGCGTCTGTCGCCAGATAGCTGGTCAGCTACGCAACAGACAATGGCTTGCCAGCAAGCTGGGTTCGATATATCGTTTTGTCATGCTTCGATATATCGAATAACGATGCGCTCCCGCAAAGATGACGTACTCAGCGAGCCCGATCCGTTCGTTGCGCCCAGCGCCACGCGCCGCGGCGGCGCGCGCGCGCGTCCGCTGGAGCACGGCGATCTGCCCCTGCTGCTGCTCGCGCTGATCGCCGAGCGCCCGCGCCATGGCTATGAGTTGATGCGACAGATCACTGCCCTCTTCAAAGGGCTGTACACGCCCAGCGCCGGTGCGATTTATCCGGCGCTTGCGCAGTTGGAAGCCGCCGGCTGGGTGCACACCGATCTGGACGCCGGCCGTAAGCGCTATCAAGTCACCGCCGCTGGCAGCGAGCACGTTGCCCAGCAACGCGATGCGCTCGACGCCGCGCTGGCGCGCACCCACCGACGCGCGCGTGAGCTGATCAAGGCGCAGACGCCGGCACCGATTCGCGATGCGATTCATCGCATCAAACATGGCCTGTTTGCGCGGCATGGGCAGTGGACAGAGGAAGAAACCAAACGTATTGCTGCATTACTCAACGCCGCCGCCGACGGCATGGAGCGCGATGACGAATGAGTGCGCGTAGCGCTGTACTCCGAGGCCAATCGCTGCTGGCTTGATGGCGATGTGCGACAGCTGCACGTCATCGCAGTGTTTGTGTTGCGGGTGGACGTGATTTGCGTGCGCTGCAGTCCATGCGGTTCAACTGCATGAGATTTTGCCCGTACCTTCATCCGCCCCTGCGGGGCACCTTCTCCCGATGGGAGAAGGAACTGCCACTGCGCTGGATGACATCGCACCTCCACGTGCCAGGTCAGACACCCACTGCTTTATTTACGCACCACGTAATCGATTTTGTAAGCGCCTCATCTTCCGCCCAACGCCGCGCACCTTTGCGCGCACTCCAGGACTCGCACACCATGGCTGCACACACCAACACCCAAGTCCGTCACGACACACGCCTACGCTCCGTCCAGGTGGTGCGTTGCGAAGCGATCACCCCGCAGATGCGCCGTATTGTGTTCGGCGGCAGCGAACTCGCAGGCTTCGAAAGCACTGCGCCTGACGATCACGTCAAACTGTTTTTTCCCAATCCCGATGGTGCTTTTGTGCTGCCGACCATGACGCCGGAAGGCCCGCGACACGAAGAAGGCTCACTGCCTTCGCCAGCACGCGACTACACGCCACGCCACTTCGACCCGCAAAACGGCGAGTTGAGCATCGACTTCGTGCTACACGGCGATGGTGTGGCATCCAGTTGGGCCGCGCAGGCACAACCCGGTGACCCACTGAATATCGGCGGCCCGCGCGGCTCATTTCTGGTCGCCGACGACTACGACCACTACGTAATGATCGGCGACGAGACCGCACTACCGGCGATCGGCCGCTGGCTCGAAGCGATGCCCGCCGACATGCACGCGGAGGTGTTTATCGAGATCGCCGATGCCGCCGAGCGGCAGGAACTGCTCAGCGCTGCCGAGGTGCGGGTGAACTGGCTGGAGCGTAATGGTTTCGATGCCGCCAGCAGCACCTTGCTGGAAGACAGCTTGCGCGACTACGAGCCTGAGGACGGCGACACGTTTTACTGGATCGGCGCCGAATCGATGCGCGCGCGCGCCATGCGCAAGTTTCTCGAAGGACACCTGGGCGTGGACAAGGAGTGGGTGCGCGCCAAGGGTTATTGGAAGGCGCGTGCCGAGCATGGCGAGGCGTGAGTGCACGCAGCGCGCGTCGGCGCTCGAGGCGTCACTAGCCGCTGCGTCCACACACACGTTGCATGACACATGCTACGGCTGCGCCGGCCAGGGCTGCATGGCCGGCAGTGCCATTTGCACCTGGGCCGGATCGATGCGCGTGCGCAGCCAGGCCAGTGCGACCGGCAACGGGCATAAGCTTTGACCGTGGCAACCGGGCAACACCAGTGTGGACGAGGCCAGCGCATCGCCGTCGAAGTGCCCACTGCGCAACGCCGACAGGCTCGGCATCAGAGTTCGCACGCGCAGCAAAGGCGCGTCGTTGCGCTCGAGCACGTCCAGCACCAGCGCGCCGCCGGGCGGGTAGTCGTCGGGGCGGTCGCTGCGATGCCACTGCACGCCCAGCAATCCACCGAGCGTGGCCAAGTTCGTGTCGTGACCCACCAATACCAGCAGTCGTGTAGAGGGCGGCGCCAATGCCGCCACCGACGGGTCTTGCCCGACCGCCGCCTGCACGGTAGCCAGCAGATGCGCCAGCAGGTTGGATGCCGCCGCTGTGGCAACCGGCAACGGATGCTTGCTTTGGGCGAACGAGGCATTGTGCAAGGCAATCAATTGCGCCACCGCGGCGCGATCTACACGGCCCCAGCCCCGCTGCTGCGCATCGAAACCTTCGACGTCTTCCAACATCAGGTTCTCGGCCAGTCCACCGGCCAGCTTGAGGGTGCTGGCCGCGTCCGGCGATCCATCGCGCATGGCCGGATCGTAGAGCCGGCTGGCCGGTGCCGAATCGGCGCAGGGTCCGTGCTGGCAAGCGCTCAACACTGCCTGCAACTGCGCCATTCGCACGCGCGTGTCGGCCTCCAGCCGCACCGGCGGTGCCGGCGCCTTGCCGCCATCGAACAAGGCGTTGTGTTTGCCCTCGGGCAAGGCCTGGTAATGCGCTGCGCAGTCCGGCGCCATGCCATGCAGCAGCGCCTGCGCACTGGCGTGGTTGCGGGCAGTGCTGTCGGCGATGGTGACGATCTGCTCAGTGCCATCGCAGCCACTGGCGGGCAACCCGAGCGGCGGGGCCAGCAGCGCGCGATAACGTGCGCCCAGCGCTTGCATGACTGCCCGTCCGTGCGGAGTGAGTCGGCCCGGTGCCACCGGCCACCGCGGCCATGGCTGCGCACTGTAGCGATCCAACTCGCTGCTGGATTGCGTCGGTGCACGAATACCATGCCGCACCAGCACGATGGTCAGGTGCACCTGCGTGGTTGCTGCAACGGACTCTTTCGCGGCCACGGCTGCCGCTGCCGGCAGACACAGCGCCAGAGCGAGCAGTGCTCGCCGCAACGCGCGGGAAATACGATGCGTGCGCATGGTCTGCATCAGAACGTCGCCGACAGATCGAGGAATACACCGCGGCCAGCCAAGCCGAAGTACAGCGGCGCATTATCGGTAGAACGCGTGCCGGCGTAACCGATCAGCCGGTGCGTATCGAGCAGGTTGTTGACCGCCAGGCTGAGCGAATAGCCCTTGAGATTCCAGGGACCATGCGTGCTGCGATAACCGCCGGCTGCATCCAGACTGGTGTAGGGCGGCAGCCGCTCGTCGTTGCCGAACACCGTCGCGCCAGTGGCATCGGTGCGGTTATCCACGCCGTAGCGAGCGCCGATAAACTTGTCCATCAACGAGCCGTACCAACCGCTGCCGCTGTTGTAGAGCATGCCCAGTGTTCCAGTGACGTGCGGCGCGGCCGCCACCTGCACGCTGCTGCCCTTGTAGGTGGCCTCGTTGTAGCTGACGTTGCCGTACACGCTGACGGTCGGACTCAGCGCGACAGTAGCTTCGCTCTCGATGCCGCGATACACCGCTCCACCACCATTGACGAAGGCCTGCTCGGTGCCGCTGGCGGTCGCCACGCGGGTCTGGCTGATGAAGTTGCTGAAGTCGATGTGGTAGACGTCCATACCGAAGGTCAATCCCCGATCGGCGTAGCCGGTGCCCAACTGCACGTTGGCGGTCAGTTCCGGATCCAGTCCGCGCGCGCCATTGAGTTCGATCACATCGATCGGCGGCGCCAGGAAACCGCGAGCAACCTGCGCATACGCGCTCCAGTGGTCGTTGATGGCATCGTGCAGGCTTAACGAGGGCAACCAGGCGTCATAGCTGGCGCGCGTGTATGAAGGCAGCGGCGGCGTGGACTTGTTGACCTCCGCGCTGAGTCGGCGCGTTACATCGGCATAGCGCACACCGGGCGACAGCGTGAGCGCATCGCTCAGCCGCCACGCATATTCGGCATAAGGCTGCGCAGTATCGGTGCGGTCCTTGAGCCGGTAGTTATCCGCGTTGCCGTACTTGGTACCGGTCGGCATGCCGGTGCTCATGTCCAACGGCGTTTGATAGCGATGATCCAGCGCACGTTCCAGCCACACGCCGGTTTTCAGCTCACCCGGGCCGACGTCGCGTGCTAGCCGCAATACATCCCCGAAGGCGAGATTGTCGTTGTCGGCCTGCTTGCCCGGCACATCGATGGCGGCCTTGCCGATCTTCTTGCCGGCGGCGTTGTAGAAGGTGACGCCATTGTCCTTGAGGCTGTCGCTGGTCGGCTCGGTGGTCTTGTCGGCGCGGTGGTCGAAGGTGTTGGCGTAAACGCGGTTATCCACGTCCCAGCCGCCCCACTGGGTGAGCAAGGCCAGGTAACTGAAACTGGAGTAATACGCCACGTCGTTGTAGCCGGTGTAACTCTGCAAGGCCGGATCCTCACCTAGGCCGGTGCGCCAGCCGTTGGCGCCGATCTGCGCCTTGGTGGCGCCCTGCACGGTGTTCTGGTGTTCCTGGTTGTAGCTGGTGACGAAGGCCAGCGTGCTGGCCTCGCCCACGTCGCTGATGGTCTTGATGAAAGCGTGTTCGCGGCGGTCGTCGGTGCCGTCGAGATAGGTGTCGCTGTGTTCTTTGGACAGATCCACCAGCAGGCGCGTGCCGCTGCCGAGATGCTGCTCCACGCTGACCCCGCCGGCGACCGTGTTCCAGCTGCCGACCGTGCCGTAGGCGGTGATGCCATCGACCGCGCCGGGATCACGCGAGCGCAGACCGACGGTGCCGCCAAAGGTGGCATTGCCGATGGTTGCGCCGCCGCCCGGGCCACGATCGATTTCCGCCTGGCCGAGGATGTGGTTGTTGAAGTAGGCCGAGGTGGTGTGGTGCAGATCGCTGGCATCGCCGAAGGGAATGCCGTCGAAGGTGATGTTGAACTGGCCGTCCTGGAAGCCGCGAATCGAAATGCCTTCGTTCTTGCCCATGCCTGGCCCTTCCGGCGAGGTGACGCTGACGCTGGGTGCGTACTTGATGATGTCGTCGTAATTGGCATTGAAGCGCAGGCCATCGCGGATGAAACGCTCGTCGATGACCGAGGTGGGCTGGATCGCGTCCAGCGGCGGCGCGCTGGGCGCCAGCGTATCGACCTGGTTCGCCACCACGGTGACCGGTGCCAGATCGCGTGCGGTGCTGCGGTCGGCGCTGACGTCCGCCGGTGCCGCCTTGGCAGCCGATGGCGGAGCGGGCGCGCGGGCCGGCGCGGCCGGGGCAATGCTGAGCGAGGTCGCAGTGAGCTGGCGCGCGGCCAAGCCGGTGCCGCCGAGCAGGCGTTGCAGTTGCACCAGCGGTGCCAGCCCGGCCGGCGCACCGGGGCTGCGCAGGTGCGCCGTCAGCGCCGGGTCGTAGATCAGTTGCAACCCGCTGGCCTGGGCGAATTGATCCAGTGCCGTGTCCAGGCTGGCCGGAGCGATGGCCGTCGCCGCCTGCGCCGACGGTGCGGCGGCGACGGCGGTCAGGGTCGGCGGCAGGGCGGTGAGCAGCAGGGCAATCTGAAGGGCGAGCGGGTGGCGCATGGGGACGTCATTCCAACGGGAGTGGGAGAGAGATCACGCAGGTAGCGCGACCGACCTCGTACATGAGTGGCCCTGCGGGCGCGGCGGACACCTCGGCTTTCGTGAATTTTTTTTGACAGGCGCCGGTGGGGCGCATCTGGCCGGAACAACGCAGGCAGCAATGACCGCAGCACGCAGACGTGGCGAGCTGGCTTGGCACTACAAGGCTGAGGCGATGCCGCAGCGCGAAAGCGTTGCGCCGTCGCAGCCGCCAGCAGGTCAGCGCACAGCGCGAACCATCACGCGCGCCTGCCCGCGCTCGACGCGCACGCCCGGCATGGCAGCCAGATAGGCAAGCAAGGCGGCGTTGTCGCGCAGATGGAAGACGCCGCTGACGCGGCGCTGGGCCAGCAACCGGTCATCGATCTCCAGCGGCACCGAGGCGAAGGCATTGAAGCGGCGCGCGACCTCGGCCAACGGTTGGTCATGTAGGCTGACGCGGTCGGGCAACCAGGCCGTGGCGGCGGCCAGATCGGCGTGCGGCTCCAGCGCCAGCACCTGCCCGCCCGCATCCAGCTGCGCCTGCTGGCCGGCACGCAGATCGGCCAGCACCGCACCGGTGTCGCGCCAGCGTGCCAGCCACCGCGCCGGCGGTGCCTGCACCTGCACTTGCCCGCTGAGCACGGTGACGCGGGCCGCCGCGCCGTCGTGCTGCACGCCGAACACCGTCCCGATATCGCGCAGCAGCACGCCGCCGGTCCACACCTGCAGTGGTCGGTGCGGATCGCGCCCGACATCGAACAGTGCCGCGCCTTGCAGCAGGTCGATGCGGCGTCGCTCGGGCGTATAGCGCACCGCAATGGCGCTACCGCGGTCCAGTTGCACGCGGCTGCCATCAGGCAGGTCGACGATGCGTCCTGCTGCCGAGGCACGGTAGACCACGCCATCCGGTACGGCCGGCGGCGTCAGCAACCAGCCGGCACTGAGCATGGCAATCACCACGCTGGCCGCCAGCGCCCACCGGCGCGCAGGAACGTTGCGTTTGCGCGCGGCACGTGCATTGCCCTGCCGCGGCACCGGGTCGAACGCCGCCGTGCGCCGCAGCGGCACCACTACCCCTTCGTCGTGCAGCGCGCGCCGGCACAAGTCGTCAACCTCGATGGCTTGCTGCTGCGCTGCCAAGGGTAAATCGGCAAACAGCCGCACCACCGCCAGATACTCGGCCACATGCGTCGGCGAGGCACGCAGCCAGGCCAGGAACGCAGTCTGTTGGGACGCACTGGGCTGGCCCTCGTGTAGCAGCAGATACCAGTCGGTGGCGGCTTGCGTGGTGGCACGCGGGCTGGATGGACGTGGCTCAGCCATAGCCCGCCATTCCCTCCCGACACAGCACCACGCCGCGCGCGATGTGTTTCTTCACCATCGGCACGGAGATCTGCAGCCGGTCGGCGATCTGCCGGTGGTCCAGCCCTTCGCGGTAGCGCAGCACCATCGCCGCCCGGCAGCGCGGCGGCAGCCGCTGCATCAACAGCGCCAAGCGCGCGCGACGCTGCTCGGCATGCAGTTCGCTGTCGGCTTGGAACGGCACCGACAAGGCCTCGTCCACGCAGGCGTCGAGCGTGGCTTCAGCGCTCCCGTGACGCTGCTGACGCATCCCCTGCTCCTTGAGCAGATTGGCCGCGATGGTAAACAAATAGGCTTCAGGGTTGGCGATTTCGCCGGCCTGCACCTGACTGCGTTGCAGACGCAGATAGACCTCCTGCACCAGATCTTCGGCATCCCAGGCGGGCGCACGACGACGCAGGAAATAGCGGTTGAGCGAGGGCCGCCACTGCAGGAACAGCCGAGACAGCAGCGGCGATGCATCGGAGCGCAAGACGAAAGACAACCGACCAGAAAGACGCACTCAGGCTGCGTGAACTGCATGACACCTAGATGAAAGCGGTCGGGCGCGTTGCACTTCGTGCGCCGTTGCCGGCGACGGCGTTTGTGCGGGCGGTCCAACGATCAAGACATCGACGCTGCGGCAAATCCCTAAAAACGTAGGCGTCCAGCTGCACATTGGCGAACGCGATGCGCATGGGATGGGGATTGGCGAAGCCGGGAGAGAACAGCGCAACCCTGCATGGTTGCCCAGACGATGCGGTGCCGGCTGCACCATCGATGCACACCGCAACGCGGTCACACCCGCCTGGGTAGCACCTGGCTGCCGCCTACACCGACAAAGGCCCGCCGAAGCGGGCCTTTGCCTGGACAGCAGCCAGACCGATTACTTGGCCACGGCATCCTTCGCAGCCGCGTCGCCGGCCTTGGCCTGCAGGGCTTCGGTGGTGATGCGGATCTTCACTTCGTCGCTGACGTTCGGGGCGTACTGGCTCACCCCGAAATCGCTGCGCTTGATGGTGGTGGTGGCATCGAAACCAGCCGCCGGCACCTTCTTCATCGGGTGCTCGCCGGCACCGTTGAGGGTGACGTCCAGCACGACCGGCTTGGTCTGGCCCTTGATGGTCAGATCGCCGGTGACGGTCAGCTTGTTGGTGCCGGCAGCTTCCACCTTGGTGCTCTTGAAGGTGGCGGTCGGGAACTTGGCCGCGTCGAAGAAATCACCGCTCTTCAGGTGTTCGTCGAGCTTGGCGGTGAAGCTGTTCAAGCCGGACAGCGGCAGGGTGACCTGCACGGTGGACTTGGTCACGTCGGCGGCGTCGTACACCAGGGTGCCATCGACATTGCCGAAGTGCGCGCTAGGGTTGGAGAAGCCGAAGTGGCTCCATTGCGCCAGCACGTCGGTGTGCGCCGGGTCCAGGGTGTAGGTGCCCGAAGCCACTTCAACGGCCGGGGCGGTCGAGGCGGCAGGTGCCGGTGCCGGTGCCGGTGCAGCAGCAGCGTCCGCCGGGGCGGTGGCAGCAGGCGTGGTTTCGGCGGCCGGGGCGGCGGTGTTGTCGGCCGGCTTGGAGCAGGCGGCAATGGCCAGGGTCAGGGCGAGCGGCAGCAACAGCTTGTGGGTGGTCTTCATTGAAACTCCATCTGATGAGAGACGCGTTGGATCAACGCAGGTGGGACAGGTGCAGACGGACGAGGACTGCAGGAAACCGAAAGACCATGTACGTCGAGACGGTAAGCGAGATCAAGCGGTCTGCCGGCGAACGGCCAACTGCGTCGCTTGAAAGCGGCACGCATGCGCGGTGTGCCGGGGCGCGCACCCCGCACGCATGCAGGCATCGCCTTACTCGAAGCGAGCGGCTTCGTCGAAGCTCAGGCGTGGCGAACGCGGGAACAGCCCGGCTGGGTCGCCGTAGCCGAGATTGATCAGGAAATTGGACTTGATCGGCGTGCCGGCGAAAAACGCCGCATCCACCTTGGCGTTATCGAAGCCGGACATCGGGCCGGCATCCAGTCCCAGCGCACGCGCGGCCAGGATCAGGTAGGCGCCCTGCAGCGAGCCATTGCGGAACGCCGATTCGGTGCGCCCTTCGCGCGGGCCGTCGAACCAGCTCTTGGCGTCAATATGCGGGAACAGGTACGGCAGCTTTTCGTGGAAGTCTTCATCGTGCGCCACGATCACCGTCACTGGCGCGGCCAGGGTCTTGGCGGCATTGCCCTCGGACAGCGCCGGCTTGAGCTTGGCCTTGCCTTCGGCGCTGGTCACGAACACGAAGCGCGCCGGACAGCTATTGGCCGCGGTGGGGCCCCACTTCACCAACTCATACAACTCGCGCAGCACCTCCTGGCTGACCGGCTTGTCGGCAAACGCGTTTTGCGTGCGGGCGGTGCGGAACAGCTGATCCAGTGCGGCGGCGTTGAGCGAGTCGGACATGAGCACTCCAGAAGAAGGGTGGTGCGACGGTAGGCTGCGGCGTCGGCGCCGGTGTTAAGACCCGCAGTGTAGAGTGACGCGATTGCCGCCACACGCGTTCAATCTGAAACAAATCTATGTCGGATCTGAAACGATGGGGCTGACCTGGGCGCTGAGCGACGGCCGCGCCGGCAATGCGCGTCAGGCCGAGGCGCTGGCGCGTGCCCTGCAACCCGATACCTTTCAGCCCATCCACCTGCAGCCAAAGGCGCCATGGCGCTGGGCGGCGCCGCGGCGGCTACCCGGCGCCCAACAGGCGTTTGGCGCGGCATTTGCCCGGCACCTGCAGCAGCCCGCGGCGCTGGCCATCGGCTGCGGCCGGCAGGCGGCGCTGGCCACCCGGCTGTTGCGTGCCCGTGGCAGCCGCAGCGTGCAGATCCTGGACCCGCGGCTGGACCCGCGGCACTGGGACCTGCTGGTGGTGCCCGAACATGACGCACTACGCGGCAGCAACGTGCTCACCCTGCTCGGCAGCCTGCACCCGGTGGACGATGCGTGGCTGGCGGCCGGGCGGGCGGCCTTCCCTGCCATGGGCGGCTTGCCGGGCCCGCGGCTAGCCCTGCTGATCGGCGGACCCACCGACCAGGTCCCGTGGACATCCGAGGTGCTGGCGGCGCTGTGCGCACGCATGAGTGCCCACCTGCGCACGCTGGGCGGTAGCCTGCTGATCACCACCTCCCGCCGCACACCGGGCGATGCGATCGCTGCGCTGCGCGTGGCCTGCACCGGCCTGCCGCACCTGCTGTGGTGCGACGAGCGCGATGGGCCCAACCCCTACGCCGGCCTGCTCGGCTGGGCCGATGCCATCGTGGCCACTGCCGACTCGGTCAACCTGCTCTCCGAAGCCTGCGCCACCCGTGTAGCGGTGGCTGCCGCGTTTGCCGAGCAGGCAAGCGGGCGCGTTGGCACCTACTTGCAGGCGTTGCGGCAACGTCAGCGCTTGCACCCCGTCAATGAAGTTCTCGCCGGCGCTGTCAATATCGTTCCTGTGCGCGAAACCGAGCGCATCGCCACGCAGGTACGCGCGCGCCTGCTGCCATAGCCCAACGCCGGTTCTTTTCTCGCTGCCAGCGCATGCCTGTTCGCCGCATTGACTTGCCCTGCGCACACGCCGGTCAAGCGACCACACCCGGCGAAAAATCCGAGTTCTATTCGGCGCTGTCTCTAGCCACACCAGTGCTGATCGCGTCCGGCGTGGTCGCCTCCGTCGTTGGCGGACCACTCGCTGCATCTACTGCAGTGGCCGAGTCACGCCGTGAGGCACGCGCGGGCAAGCTGCCGCCAATGCGCGTGGAGGCAGTCGACACCCTGCCCGCCGGCGCACGCCAGGTGCGCCTGCAGGAACCGCAACAGGCCGAGAACACCGCAGTGCTGCAATGGCAGGTGCGCCAGGACGACCCCGCCGCAGGCTTCCATGTGGGCGAAATAGTGACGTTCCAACCCGGCCGCTGGCAGTGGCTGGACCGTGCATGCCGAACAAGGGAACGCATTGGCGTTCGTACCGACCGAAGCCGCTGCCGCGTACAGCAGCAACCAAACGTGGTGACACGCACGCCCTGCGCTGCAGGCGGAGGACACATCAGATCGACTACAGCGTAAGTGTCGTGGCATTGGCGTCGTTGCCACGACGCCGATGCCGCCAGGCGCGCCGCGTTTACGGATTGCTGGGAGACCGCGGAATGCCGGCCGGCGCTGCGTCCAGCGCACCGATCATCAACCGCACGATCGGGGTTCCCAGGCCGGTGGTGTAGTTGTACTTGCCCGCGATCGGCACATCGTTGCTGACCACCCCGTTATTGCCGGGGATGCCGCGGTGGTAGGCCTCCGGTCCATTGGCAGCCAGGCGATACAGGTAGTCGTTGAGATTGCCCTGCCGGCCCTGCTTCTGCACCAGCAGCGCGGCCACGCTGGCGAACTCCGGCGCCGCCACGCTGGTGCCGATCATCTTGGTGATGGCACCGGCAACGTAGATGGACACCGCGCTGCCCTCCTGCTGACAGGGCTGCACGGCGATCGACGGGCAACCACCGACCAGCATGCCGACATCGGGCAAAGCGCGCATGGAAGTGCGCGTGCCGCCTAGCGCGCGCAGCTGATAAGCGGGGCGCTGGAACAGCGTGCTGACGCCGCCACCGGCACCCCAATAACCGCCGGTGAGAAGCGCGCCCACGCCATAGGGGTCATCCGCCTGCAATGGTTCGGCATAGGCGCTTTCGCTGACGTAGCCCGAACCCAGGTTGCCCTTCTTGTAGGCGGTGAACAGGTTGCCACCACCAACCGCGGTCACGTGTGCATCGGCGGCAGGCCACTCTACGCTGGGGATGTAACGGCCGTTCTTGCCATCTACCAGGTACTGCGTGTCCGGGCATTCCAGGCCGGCGTTGTCGCCGCTGGAGGTGACGAAGGTGATGCCTTGCGCGTTGCCTTGCTTGAAGACGGCATCGAACAGGCCAGCAATGAAGGTACCATCTCTGCCGCTGTTATAGGCTGGCGTGAAGTACTGCTCGCAGAGCCCAAACGAGGAGCTGACCACGTCTGCCTGATTGTCCTGCACGATCTGTCGGTAGCCGGCCAGCAGGGAATCGATGGTGAGATCGGGCAGCACGTACAGCAGCACATGTGCGCCCGGCGCGCCGCCGAGCGCCATGTCCACATCGAGCGTCGCCTCGCGCTCGGCAGCGAGATTGCCATCCTGCACGCCGGGCTTGGCACCGGCCACATAGCGGCGCGCGTAGAGCGTCGGATTGGCATGGTTGCCGGCATACCGGCTGAAGTGCTCATGGTCGAACATCGCGGCGATGTCCGTATCCAACACGTCGCTGCCGATCAAGATGGCGATGGTGCTGCCGCTACCGTCAAGCCGCTGCTGCTTGCCTGGCGCGCCAATCATCGTCTGGTAGGACGGATAGCCGTAGGCCTGTTTGAGATCGTTGTACCAATAACTCGTGCTGCCCTCGCCATAGCGGTTGCTGGGGTCGCCAGCCAGCACGCGCGAGTCCATGTGCGCCGCCGGCAGGCCCCGGCTCAGGCCGGTGACGGTAACACCGTTGGCACGTAGCGCGGCCGGCAGCTGCAGCGGAGCGGCAGCCGCCAGGCGTACCTGCTGGCCGGCCTTCAGATCAGCGACCAATGGCGCGGCGAACAGCCGCTCCACACTGTCTGCATTCGCGCTGACATGCAGGGTTGGCCCCTGCTGCACCACGGTCATGTGTGCGGCCTGCAGGGCGGCGCGCACCTGCGCGAGCTGCGCAGGCGCTGGACCAAAACGCCGCTGGAATTCGGCCGCCGACAGCCACTTGTGGTACTGCGGCGACAGCGGATCCTGGATGTCTGCCAGCAGCGCGTCCAGGGCCGCCTGGTCGCGTGATGGCAGATGCACGTCGAATGACACTGGCGCTGCGCGCAAGCAGGTCGAGGCCTGCCGCCCGCTTTGCAATCACCATGTGCTGCCGATGCCGTCGGTCGGGCGTCTCGTGCACACGTCACCGATGACGACCCGATGTCGTGGCGCAGGCTTGCCCCCTCACATCGCATGCCGACACTGCCGCCGAGCGTCAGCGTGGCCACGAGCGCCAGCGAACGCACCTCTTGGATTGCGGCCGCGATATGCGCACGCGCCCAGTCGGTCGCCGCCGGCGCGACGGGCACGGTCCGGCGGCAGGCGCCTGCGCACTAAAGGGGCGGCGTTGCGTACCGGCGCTGTGTCCGGCGAGCGCATCGATGCGCGGGTCCAGCCCTGCCGTCGAAGCGATCATTGCGCGCCCAGACAACGCCGTGTCGCCATGCGTCTTGCCTCGCCACCGGTATTCGCCCCGTCACCGCCCGTGCATTGCTCTGGGCGGTGCTGGCAATGGGCGCGGCGGTCCTGCTGTCCAACAGCCTGGTGCAATACCCGATCAACGACTGGCTGACCTGGGGCGTGTTCTATTAACCCCTGGCGTTCCTGAGGGTCGGCAGGGATTCGTCTGAAAAACAGCCAAAAGCGAGCTAGCTCTCTGTCAGAGAGGGTATTAATACGAATCCCTGCCGACCCTCATATCGACCGCAGACCCCAAATTCTAGCTGGCATCGAATAGTGGGAAGTCGACAGGAGAAATGTATCCCATGTCCCCGACCACTGATCGCTACCCGGGCTCTTACGTCGGTTACGGCTCCGGCGCGGGTTGGTGCGAAGTATTAGACACAGCCAGGTCCTGATATGGAATACGTTGGTTCAAGGGAGTTTCGCCATATCCAAGTTTACGGGCCAGCGCGGGAAGGGCCTCGAAGCTTGCATTCATGCCTTTGACAATTGCGGTACCTACATGACGAAGGAACTCGCTTTTGGGAGCCAAAATCTGATGCAATTCTTCTGCAGTAATTTCCCGTGCCCCGCTTTCCATTTGCTCGCTTGCTCGCGCCAGAATGGTTTGCACAACCCGCGCGTGCTTAGCGTTGTCTGAGTCAAATAGCCCAGGAACATGAATGCGCCCTCCAAGCGCCAGTGCATTCAGAGCGATGGATTCGATCGGATTAAAGACGGTGCTCCGGAAGATACGCAGCACTCTTTCCGAGAGTAATCCTGTGGCTTTGTTGCCGGCGATCAGCGGGATCATCCCGACAATGGATGCCAGCCCCATAGACTTGACGGCGGTGCTCTCGCCGGGGGCAACATCGAGCGCATGACGCGCCATCTGCTCAATCGCCTCTTTCGGGCCCACGTTCTCGCTGGGGCGCGCCATGACACCGTTCTTAATACTCTGGAACAATCCAGCACGCATCAAATCTTCGCCTTCCTTGACTTCGGGTGGAATGCCAGAGGCGGCGCCAAAGATGGCCGCTTCGGTTGTCGTCATATTGGCCGCAAGATTACCTAATCTTGATTTAAAGCCTGTGTACTCCAATACGTTATTGGGGAATGACGCAATTGAAGAGATGGCGCCGGCTTTCATTGCCTTGGGGAACAGGTTGCGCATGGACCATTCCTCACCCTTCATACCCTTGATGATTGCAAGCACACACATGGTGTCCATGGTCTCGATTAGCAAAGGCGGCACTGAATCGATTCCGGCCAATTGCAGAGCATACTGACTGGGCGAGAAATTTTTGCCGAAGATGGCTTTTTTCAACAGTTCCGAAGCGCCGAGCTCCCATGCGGAGCCGAGTATGCTGCTGGCGCCAATACTACCAGCCAAGCCACCGAGCTGGAACTCTTTCTTGGTCGCCACACATAGCAATTCCTGTGCACCCAGACGGACCTGGAGGTCTTCGTCCCCTCTGAGTTTCTGGCTGATGAAGTGCGACAGGCCATCGTCATTGGACGTGACATCTGGGGCACACGAGGCGAGGAAGGCTTTCGCGCTGATCTCGCTGCCATCTGCCATCTTGATCAAAGCGCTTGGGCCAAATGCTGCGGAGCCCCGTTCAATCGCTTTAAGCAATAAGGGGAGGTGAATGTCAGCATTGATTTGCTCAGCTTTCCGCTCTAACGAGTTGGCGGAAGGCATCAATTGCGCCTTCTCAACCGTGAATGCGTCCTTGAACTCCTCAAGCGCTTTCTCCGGGTCTCGACGCGACACCAACTCTAGTCGGACCCCGTCAGTGCTCGCGACCTGCGATGGAACTGGCTGGTCAACCTGCGCGAAAGATAGCAACGCGTGCACCACCGGGTCGGCAGAAACAAGTCGGCCCGCTTCCCTGCGCACCAATCCCGTATGCCTGGGCTTTTGGACACCTGTTAACGAGGCCGGTAGCAAAGTTTCTAATCCACTGTTATCAGTGTGACCGGAGCTTTGCCCAGTGGACCTGGGGCTAGTCGACCCGCTGCTTGTGCCGCGCCGGGGGGGCCTGGTGGTGAGCAATCTGCTATCTTCGGACTGACAGAAGCCGCTATGGCTGGGCTGTGCACCAGCTTCTAGATCACTGTCGTTGCCCATACCAAATTCGGGGCCGCGCATGTGATCAAGTGACGATAGGGAATGGGATCGTGCGTGATCTGCCTTCATGTCTTCCTATCCTTCTTTATAAATTAGTGGAAAAGCCAGGACCTTTAGAGTGGCTAACAAAACTGTGCACGGCCGTTAGGCGAGCGGGTCTGGTGATCGGAATCGGCATGTACCACGCGTAAAATCCGGTTCTGCGCGCCCGCACCCATCTGACGATCGCTGGCTACGTTGTATTAGCCGCATTTGGTATTGGTGAAACCTCGAAATCAATTTGAGAATTATTTCTCAGGATGGTCTGATCAATCTTTACTGTGACAGGGGTCGCATAATGTCCAGGTGAGCCTGCAGGCACGGCTTTGAGCTACATATTCCCATGTTGATCTCCTGCAGTAAGTGTTGAATAAAGTTTGACGCAGAGCTTTCTGAATGTCGTTTTATGCCCGAAGTCATGGTTGGGACGGCGAAGCATTGCGGGGTGAATCGCCCCGGGAAGTTGGGAGGCTCAAACTCCTGAGAAGATGGGGCCATGAGTAAGACGAAGTATTCCTTGGAAGCGTAAGAGCGGTTCGGCTAGTGCGGGAGCACCAAGGAAAGTCAGCTCGCGATGGGCGATCGAATCGATTCCCGCGAAAATAGGCTGTTGGTCGCAGACGCTGTGCAATTGGGTGCGTCAGGCCGAGCCTGATGCCGACAGCGTCAGCAGGCCGACGACGGACGAGCGGACACGGATAAAAGCGCTGGAACGCGAAGTGCGCGCGCTGGGGCAAGCCAGCGAGATCCTGCGCAAGGCCAGTGCGTATTTCGCCCAGGCGGAGCTCGACCTAAGCTTCACGCCCTGACCCAGGTCAGCAACCTGATCCATCGCCGCTTCAGGCCGCGTGCGGCACGCACGCTGGCCTAGTGCGGGTTTGCGTTGGCGGTGCTGCTCTCGTTCTGGCTGGCGACGCCACGCATTGCGGTGGCCTCCTGCAGCGCCTTTATCGCGGCGCAATTGCTGGACATCAGCGTGTTCGACCGCCTGCACGACGGCAGCTGGTGGCGCGCGCCCATCGTGGCCACCACCTGCAGCACCACCCTGGATACCACCATCTTCTGGAGCATTGCGTTTGCCGGCACGAGCCTGCCGTGGGCCAGCTGGACCGCAGGCGATCTGGCGGTAAAACTGGGCATGGGCGTGTTTTTACTCGGCCCGTTTCGCGCGTTGCTCTGGCCTAGCGCGCCGCGTCGGCAGAACGCATAACGCTAGCGCATGCGTTGCTACCGCGAGGACGGCAACGCATCGTTGTTGTCGGTTGTTACGCACGCATCGCATGCACCGCACTCACAGCGCTGTTTCGTCCTTGCCCAGCGGAAATATCAGGCCCTGCACCCGTGCGGCGTTGAAGATGACGCCGCGCGCCTGCTGGATGGCCGGCGTCGGTGCGATCAGACGCGGGCGGCGGTCCAGCGTGCAGCTCAGGCCGGCATCCACCAGCGCTGCATGCGCCTGATGCAGTGCTGCGGCGCTGTCATCCGGCAGCCAGTGCACCTGCACCAACGCGTCGATCAATGCCGGCGTATCGCAAACATCGAGTAGCTGCGGCTGCTGCGCTGCCATGCCGAGCACGCCAGCCTGCAACACGAATTCCAGATCCACCAGGCCGCCAGCGCCTTGCTTGAGATCCAGCCGGCCGGCATCGCTGCGATCCAGTTCGGCACGCATGCGCGCACGCATCTTTCGCACGTCCTCGTGCAACTGCGCGGTGTCGCGCACCCGCATCAACGTATAGCGGCGCACGTGGGCAAACGCGTCGCAAAGCGCCGCGTCGCCGGCCACTGCGCGTGCACGCACCAGGGCCTGATGCTCCCAGGTCCAGGCGCGGTCGCGCTGATATTCGCGGTAACTGGCCAGCGAGGACACCAGTGCGCCCTTGCCGCCATCCGGGCGCAGTCGCACATCGATGTCGTACAGCCGGCCGGCGCCGGTCTCGGCAGCCAGCAATGCCATCACCTTCTGCGCAAGCCGCGCAAACCAGCGCCCGGCCTCCAGCGGACGCTTGCCGTCGGAGGCGTCCACCTCGGGCGGATGATCGTAGAGAAACACCAGATCCAGATCCGATCCGAAGCCCAGCTCCAGCCCGCCCAGACTGCCGTAGCCGACGATGGCAAAGCTGCCGCCGGGCACGTGCCCGTGTGCTGCCACCATTTCGCTACGCGCCAGCTGCAGCACGGTCTGCACCACGGCTTCTGCAAGCCAGGCCAGTTGCCGGGTGCTTTCCACCGCCTGCTGGCGGCCATCCAGCGTGGCCAGTGCAATACGGAAGCTCAGGGCAAGCCGGCGCTCGTTGAGCTCGCGCAGCGCCGCTTCGGTGTCCTCGATATGCAAGGTGTCGGCGCAGGCCGCGTGCAGCGCTGCGCGATCCGGCCGCGGGCCGCTGATGCGCGTGTCGAGCAATTCGTCCAGCAGCAACGGATACGCCGCCAGCCGCTCGGCCAGCAGCGCACTGCGCGAGAGCACATCGACCAGGCGGGCAAGCGCGCTGGGTTGCTCGTCGAGCAAGGCCAGATAGCTGGTGCGACGCAAGGTGGCCTGCAGCAGGCCGAGCATGCGACGCACTGCCGCATCCGGCTGGCTGGCGCGGGTGGCCGCGTGCAGCAGTGCCGGCATCACCCGATCCAGCCGCGCACGCGCGTTATCGGACAGTGCACGCACGCCGGACGACTGCGCAAAATCAGCCAACACCTGATGCGCGCCGGCGGGATCGTTCAAGCCAATCCCCGCCAACGGCGCTGCATCGCCTTCCGGCAGCGCGCGCCAGTAATCGGCAAGCGCGTCCGGTGCGGTGGCGCGTACGCGTGGGGCCAGCAGCTCGGCAAATTCGGCCGCAACGCGTGCGCGCTGCGGTGCCAGCGCGTCCAGCAGGGCCGCCCACTCCGCGTAGCCCAGGCCCAGCGCAATCCGCTCGCGATCCAATGGCGCCTGCGGCAATGCGTGGGTCTGTGCATCGCGCAACATCTGCAGGCGATTTTCCAGCCGGCGTAGAAAACGATACGCAGTGGTCAGCGCCTGGCCGTTCTCCTGGTCGATCTGGCCTGCGGCCACCAGCGCCTGCAGCGCAGGCAGCAGCTGGCGTTCGCGCAGACGCGGCTCGCGCCCACCGCGAATCAATTGCAGCGATTGCGCCAGAAACTCGATTTCGCGAATCCCGCCGGGCCCACGCTTGATGTCGTCCAGACGATCGTGCCGCGCCACTTCGGCGGTGATGGCCGCCTTCATCTCACGCAAGCCATCCAGCGCGGTGAAGTCCAGATACCGCCGGTAGACGAATGGCCGCAGCGTTTCCAGCCAGGCTTCGCCGGCGTCGACATCGCCAGCCACCGCGCGCGCCTTGAGCCAGGCATAGCGCTCCCAGTCGCGGCCTTCGCGCTGGAAATACTGATCCATGCCGGCGAACGACAGCGCCACCCGGCCGGCTGTGCCGAACGGACGCAGGCGCAGATCCACGCGATGGCTGAAGCCCTCGGCCGTGGTTTCGTCCAACAACCTGGCCAGTTGCTGGCCTAACCGCGCGAAATACTCTTCTGCTGCCAATGGGCGCGCACCATCGGATTGACCGCGCTGCGGATAGGCGTACACCAGATCCACGTCCGACGAAAAATTCAGCTCGCCACCGCCCAACTTGCCCAGCCCGAACACCACCAGGCGTTGCACGCTGCCGTCTTCGGCAATGACGTTTCCATGGCGGGTAGCGAATTGCTGCTCCAGCGCGTGCAGGCCGCATTGCAAGCAGTGCTCTGCTAGCTGGGTTGCGCCGGCCAGGGTGGCCTCGACGCTGTCCAGACCGAGCACATCGCGCCACACCAGGCGCGTGGACTCGGCGCTGCGATAGCGTCGCAATTGCGCAGGCCACAGCTGTGGCTGGGCCGGATCGAGCTGCGGCAATGGCAGCGGCGGCGGATCGGGTTGTGCCAGGTGCTGCAGCAATGCCGGTTGTCGCGCCAGCGTATCGAGCGCGAACTCGCTGGCCAGTGCCACCTGCGCAAGCTGCCGATCGAATTCGCCGCCTGGCCATGCCTGTTCGGCAGGCACTGATTGACGGACACGCGCCACGGCCCGCTCGATGAGGGCGGTGAGTGCAGCAGACATGGAAGTGATAGGCATCGGCATGACCGGATTTTGGCATCCCTGCCACGCAGGGAGTGCACACATGCGCGACATCCCGCACAGCGACTGCAACGCGGCGTGCAGCATTTCGCCGCTTTGAACATCTCGCTGACGCAGCCCTGACAAAACCCATGCTGCACTGCGGCTTTCGCACGAGGCATCGCCATGTCGCCCACCACCTTGCCTGCAGCGTTGCTGCCCTCGCTGATTCCGCTCGATACGGACGGCAACGATCCGGCGCTGCCGCCCAGCCTGCCCTTCCTGCATCTGTGGACGGGCCCGGATGGCAAGAGCTGCCTCAACGCCTCGCAGCTGCCCGGCTTTGGCAGCAAGAGCGTGGGTGGCGGTGCCGCACCGCAGTGGTTGCGGCCGTTTCCTGGCAAGGTGCTCGGCATCCAGTTCGCGGTGCTGCCGGTGGGTTGGGTCGGCGACTGGCATGAGAGCCCGCACCCGCAGTGGGTGATTCCGTTGCGCGGCCGCTGGTTCATCGAAACCGGCGACGGCACACGCGTGGAAATGGGCCCTGGCGACATCCACTTCGGCCAGGATCAGGGCACCACCGATCAGCGCGGCCACCGTTCCGGCCAGCTGGGCGACCAGCCCTGCTTGCAAATGATGGTGCAGTTTGCACAATCGCCAGCGGCTGCCACCGCGCATCCGTTCGGCCATCCGACGCCGCGTTGATGGACAGCCACTGCCGCGTTCGCGCACCCGGCGCTGCCCAGCCGGCCGATTGCCCGCCACCCACCACGCAACACGCGGCGCTGGCTGCGCGCCTGGGCAACGCGCGCCTGCAGACCCTCTACGACCAGGCCACCTGGAGCGAGGGCCCGGCCTGGTGGGAAGCGCAGCGCACGCTGGTATGGAGCGATGTGGTGGGCCGCCGCGTGCTTGGCCGGCGCGAAGACGGCGCAGTGGATGTGTTGTTGGACGCCACCGCCTTCACCAACGGCAATGCGGTGGATGCGCAGCAGCGGCTGGTGCACTGCGAACACGGGCGCCGCGCGATCACCCGCAGCGATGTCGATGGCCGGGCGCATCTGCTGGTCGGGCGGTTCGAGGGCAAACGGCTCAATTCGCCGAACGATCTGATCGTCGCGCGCGATGGCGCGATCTGGTTCACCGACCCGCCCTTCGGGTTGCTCAAGCCCAGCCAGGGCTGCCCGGGCCCGCGGGAACTGGACCATCACGGCGTCTACCGGCTGCCGCCCGACGGCGGCGCCCTGCAGTGCATGGTCAGCCTGGATCATCCCAACGGGCTGGCGTTCTCGCCCGACGAAAACGTGCTGTACGTGTCGCAGACGCCCGAAGGCGGCCCCGGCGAGCCGGAGATCACCGCTTTCGACTGGCACGATGGCGCACTGCACAACCAGCGCCGCTTCGCGGTGGTGCCGGACGGCCTGGCAGACGGCTTCTGCGTGGACCGCCAGGGCTGGCTGTGGAGCAGCTCCGGCGCAGGCGTGTGCATCTTCGACAGCGACGGCCAATTGCTCGGCCTGGTGCCGACACCGCACACGGCCTCCAATTGCACATTCGATCTGGCGCAACGGCGGTTATTCATCACCGGCGGCAGCACGTTGTGGCTGCTGGAGCTGGAGCAATAAGCCCCGCGAGCCGGGGCGCCACGGCGCGTCAGGACAGCCTTTGCTGTGGCGTGCCGCGGGCGTGCAAGGTTTGGCCGCTGGCACCGGCTGGCGCTTGACCCGGTAACGTTCAGGCATAAAAAAGCCCGCTTGCAGCGAACTGCCAGCGGGCTTTGCTCCCTCCCCCACGTCGGGATGCAGGATCATAGTGCGCGCCCCGGATCCGACTTGCACGCTGCACTGCAAAACAATACTGAGTAGTACAGAACTGGCGCTTTCCCTCACATCGGTGCACGCGCTGCAGCCCTCAGCGCAGCAGGTCCGGCTGTGCGCGATACCACTGCTGTGCACGCAGCAGATGCCACTCGGGCACATCGCCGCGCAGGCCCACGGCCGCACTGAGCAGTCCCCAACGTGCCAGCAGGCTGCCGCTGCGTTGGTTGCCCTGCAACCGCAGACGCGCATCGCCCTGAAAGCGCTCGTTGCGTGCCTGCAACCGGTCGACGATGACCGTTTCGCCTTGCCAGTGCACGCGCGCGGTCAGCTGCGCCTGGCCGGCGTCCACCAATTGCAGCATCCAGTTCGGAATCGAGCGGTCGCGTGTATACAACGCCATCAAAAACGCCAGGTCGCGCACCTGGATACGCACACGTCCATCGACACCAACCGGCTGACGCCATTGCATGCGCGTATCGTCCAGCACGATGCGCGCCCACCAGCCATCACGACGCTGTCCATCCGGGCCGGTGAACCCAACATTGCGCAGCTGGATGCTGCTGGCATCCAGACTGAAATTTTCGGCGCGCAGGTCGCCGCGCTGCAGACGCAGGTCCGCATCCACATCGCCGCGCAGTGCCAAGCCGGCAAACTGCAGCCGCGCTGCACGCGCACCGATGCGCAAACCGCCTTTGCCGATGCGCCCACCCGGCTCGATCTGCAGATCGCCACTGAGCACGCCGTTGCCGCCGTCAAAACGCAGTTGCTGCTGCGGCAGATAGCGGTTGTAGGCACGTAGATCCGGCACGCGCGCATTGGTAAACACCAAGTGCGCGCGCGTGGCATCGCGCAGGCTGCTCAGGTTGCGTGCATCGGCGCGTGTTTGCAGATCCAGGCGCAAATCGCTGCCTTGCACGAACGGGCGCGTTGTTGCGTCGCTATGTGCGATTGAAAACTGCTGCATTTTCAATGCAAGCGCAGGCAGCAATTGCCCGTTGGCATCGGCATCAACGCGCAGATCGGCACTGGCCTGCCCCGTAATCGCGTGCCCCATCACGCCCACCTGCGCTTGCACATGCGGTACCTGCAGGCGGCTGCCGGCAGCAAGCTGGCCGCGATCGATCTGCAGGTCGGCATCAACCAGACCGTCGCCTTCCAGCGTGAGCCAGTCCACATCCGGAAACAGCGCGGGAATCCAGCGCAGCGACGACAGTTGCCAATGCAGCCGCGCATGCCCGGAAGTGCGCGGCAACAGGCTGCGCATGGATTGCAACGGCAACTGCCGGCCTTGCACGCGCAGGTCGGCATCCAGCGTCAGCCCGGCATCGGCCGGCTCGGGCATGCGTACCTGCACCCGCATATTTTGATCGACCTGCAACTGCGCGGTCAGTTCGCCCAGCAAAGCGGCCGGTGCGCGCGTGCTGTCGTGCAGCGGTGCGCGCCAGCGCAGTTGGCTACCAGACTGCAACGCACCGCGTATCCAGCGCAGTTCACCATCCGCACGCCCCTTGCCGGCACGCGTTGCGACCGTGTGCCGGCCCTGCGCATTGCGGGTGACATCCAACGCTGCGGTGTCGCCATGCAAGGCGATCAGCGCATCCGTGAGCTGCAGCACTGCTCGTCCACTTGCCTGATCCGGTGAATGCCGCGCGATGCTGGCTTCGATACGCAGCTGTCCATTGCGCAGCACTTCGCGTTCGCCCCAGCGCACACGCGCTGATTCGAACACTGCACGCGAAGGGAAGATTTCCATCGGCCCGCCACGCAGTTGCTTGAACAGACCCAGTTGCAGTTGGCCGTCGCCTTCGATGTGCAGCTGACGCAGCGCCAAGTCCTGCACGTGATCGGCAACGATGTGGTCGAATTGCAGGGTCCAGGCGGTTGGTGATGTTGGTGTGCTGGCTTGAGCGTCAACGCGCTGGGCTGATTGCGTCACACCGGTTGTGGGCGTTGCGTTGGTTGTGGTGGTTGCAGTCGTTACGCCTAGATTCTGCGCGGGCGGCTGCGTCGCCGCCGTGTTTTCGACATTGGGCGTTGCTGTGGGCATCCCCTCGTGTGCTGGAGCGGCCGGCGTATCGGCGCCCCCCTTCACCGGAGCAACAGCAGCACGCGTCGCTTGCGTTGCCGCAGACGATTGCGCCGCTGACGCTCCCGGCGCTACGACAGCAGCCTGCATGCCGCCACGCACGCCGTGCGCGTGCAACTCCGGCACCAGCAGTTGCCGGTGCAGCAATGGCAGCAGCCGAATCTGCCCGCTCATCCGCTGCACATACGCGTTCCAGTTCGTGCGCGTCGAATGGCCTTGCAGATCCACGTCCCATAGCACCACACGTCCGGGCCACCAGGTCAGTCCCGGGCCCCATTGCATCGTGAACTTATCGGGCGAGCGGTTCAGCGCTGCCGGGCCGAGTGGCGTATTGAGCAACAGATTGCCCAGCAGCACATAGCTTGCGTACAGCGCGATCAGCGCCAGTAGCGGCCAACGCAGTGCGCGCGGCAAGGCACGCCAGCGGGCGCGCACAGGCATCGTCATGACGGCAGGCTCCTGAAAACCGCGCACGCGGCATGCGCAGTGTGCCAAGTCTGCCGTGAGCAGGGCGCGGCGCTATCGCGACGGCAACCGCATCACTTGGTTTTGGAGACCGCCGGCAACAGTCCGGGCTGTGCGTCATACCACTCACGTGCGCCAGCCAGGTGCCATTGTCGCTGCTTGCCATCGAGCTCAATGCCGGCACCAAGCACGCCCCAGCGCAGATACAGATCGCCGCGCCGCTGCGCATCGTTCAAGGCCAGCCGCGCGCGCAGCGACAAACGCGCGTTTTCCGCATGCAGGTCATCGACTACCAACTGCTGCTTGCGCCAGCGGACCCGGCCGGTGGCATCCAGTTCGCCCGAATCCAGCAAGCCCAGCACCCAGCGCGGATAGTCGGCGCTTTGCGCGAACACAGAGAGCAGCGGTGCGATATCGCGCATGCGAATGGCCGCATCGGCATCCACCTGGAACGGTGCATCGGCCTGGATGGTGCCGGCACCCACCTGCAGCTCGCCCCACCAGTTGGCGTCTTTGCCTTCATCGCCCACGCGCATATTGCGCAGGCGGATGCGGGTGCCACTGAGGTCGAAGAACTTGTTCTTGAAGTCTGCGCGTTGCAGCGTTGCCTGCAACTCGGCATCGCCGCGCATCTGCACGCCGGCCAATGCCAGATGCGCGCCCTGCCCGCGCAGATTTGCATGCCCGCTGCCGACATCGCCGGACGCATTGAGCGCCACATCGCCGGTCAGGCTGCCGCTGCCACCGAGCAGGCGCACGTTATTGCCCGGCAAATAGCGGTTATAGACGGTGAGATCGGGCACACGCGCATCGCTGAAACGCAGCTGCGCCTTGAGCGTGTCGCTCAAGCGGGCCAGCTCGGCATCGCCATGCATGGCCAGGTGCAGATCACGGCCATCCAGCAAGAGTTGTTTGGGCGCATCGCGCGGCGCCGCCTTGAAGGTGGGAATGCTCACATCCAGATGCGCCTGCGGCGTGGCGGCATCGTCGATGCGCCCGTGCGCCTTGGCGATACCGGCCAGCCGCGTGTCGAACACCTGCGCCACCGCCTCGACCCGTGGAATATCCAGCGTGCTGCCACTGGTGAGCCGGCCCTGAGCAAGACGCAGATCCGCCTCGACCAGACCGCCGCCTTGCAGCTGAAACCAGGGCTTGCGCACAAATAGTTCGGCGATCCAGTTCAAGGATTCAAACTTCCAGCGCCCGCGCACCTGGCCCGACAAGCGCGGCAGCACCTGCGCCGGTTGTTCAAACGGAATGCTGCGGCCGGCGACACGCAGATCGGCGTGCAGTTCGCTGCCGGTCTTCTCATCGCGCGGCAGCCGTGCCTGCACACGGATGTCCTGCGCCACGTCCAGCTGCAGCGCCAGCATGCCGCGGTCGGTGGCACCCACACCGGCCAGCAACGGCAGTCGCCATACCGCACGGCTGCCCGGCTGTAGCGCGCCGCCGTCCAGGCGGATATCGGCCTCCACACGCGCCGCCGATGGTCCGCTGCTGACGTCCACATGCGGCGCGCCGGTATCGATCTTCAGCGCCGCGGTATTGGCCTTCAACTGCAGCCGCGCGCGGGTGATGCCGAGTTTGCGCAAGCCAGGCGCTTCATCGCGGTAATGGCGCGGAAACTGGAATTGCGTGTCCAGCTGCGCGCCGTTGAACACTCGCACCCCGTCGTAGCTGACCACCGCATCGGTAAAGCCCGCTTCGGACGGAAACAGCTCCGACGGCCCGCCCTTGAGTTGCTTCAGGAAACCGACCCTGCCGTGCCCGTTACCGGCAATCAGCAACTTGCCCAGACGCGCACTGCGGATGCTGTTGCTGGTGATCGCATCGAAGCGCAACGTCCAGCCCTGGTCGCCACGCGGCGGCGGTGGGATCGGCGTGTCGGAGGTTTCCACTTCCGCGCTCAGGCCGGTGGCGTGCAGCCACGGCAGACGCACCTGGCGCCGGAACAACGGCAGCAGCGCCACACGTGCGTGTGCGCGGTCGGCATGAAAGACGTACACGGTGCGGTTGGCCTGCCCGCGCATGCGCACGTTCCAGGCGAGGACCTCGCCCGGAAACAGCGTCAGCGCCGGGCCGGTCTGCATGGTGAACTTATGCGGCTGCCGGTTGGTGCTGGCGTCGAACAGCGGGGTATTGAGATAAATGTTGCCCGCCAGCAGGTACAGCGCGTACAGCGCCAACACCACGACCACCGCACGACGCCACGGCCGTGGCCAGCGCTGAAAGCGGTCGCGAAGTGAGGGCATGGGCACAGGCAGGAAAGAGTCTTCCGCCACTATCGCGGTTGTGCTGACCGCGAGGCGTGAATGCGGCCGTTGCCGCTATGGAGATGAGGGATTGGGGATGCGCGGTGGAGCTTACAGATTGGCAAGCGGCCGTGATCACTGCAGCAAGATCGTATCCCTGGCAGCGCATGCACTGGTGTCGCGCTGAACGTTTGGCATCAACACTCCATGGGTTTAACGCTGCTAAAACTTCATTGCTGCCTGCGACATGCAGCGACATCGCAGGGTCACGTACCGGGCGGATAACGTGACTGCCCGCTAGCGTGAAGTGACAGGAAGGCTCTCTCCCCCTCCTTCCACTGAGCAAAACGGGCCGTCACTTGGTGATGTCCAATCCGTCGGGCCGGCTCGCTGCGCCGGCCCGAAGTTCTTCGTCTGTGGCGGCCATTGACGCTGATGCGCTCGCTGCCATGCTGATCGATACTTTTTATTGTGAGTCACTGATGGCAGAAGTGTGTGCTGCGTTGGAGGTGCTGCACGCGGATATTTGCACATCGCATATCGTGCTTCGGATGCTGGACTGTGAAAGTTCCTAGCGTTGCGCGTGATGTGCTGCTAGTAGGAATTTGCTGACCTTCAAAGCTGCTGTTTTCCGTTAGGCTGCGCCAGGCCATTTGCAAGCAGGTGGTTTGGGATGGCTGTCTTCCGCCGTACCCTCACCCCACCCCCTCTCCCGGGGGAGAGGGCTTGAGCATTCGGCGCATAAGCATCATTGCAGGCGCGATTGCCGCCGCTAATAATGCGGTCCCGCAGCTCACGCAGCCTCGGCAACCCGTCGCGCGCGCCGCGCGCGCACCGCTGTCGCAAGACGTTCCAACACCTGCACCGAGGCATCCCAACCGATACAACCGTCGGTGATGCTCTGGCCATAGGTCAGCGCGCAGCCCGGCAGCAATTCCTGGCGCCCGCCGACCAGGTGGCTTTCCACCATCACGCCGACGATGCGCGTTTCGCCTGCTTCCAGCTGATTGCTGATGTCGTCGATGACCTTCGGCTGATTCTCGGGGTTTTTGCTGCTGTTGGCATGGCTGGCATCGATCATCAGGCGCGCCGGCAAGCCAGATTTGTTGAGCACCTGGCTGGCCGCTTCCACATTGGCCGCATCGTAGTTGGGCTGCTTGCCGCCGCGCAGGATCACATGGCAATCCGGGTTGCCCGCGGTCGCTGCCACGGCGGTATGGCCGTCCTTGGTGACGGCCAGAAAATGATGTGGATGCGAGGCCGCGCCCACTGCGTCCACCGCAATCTTGACGTCGCCGCCGGTGCCGTTCTTGAAGCCCACCGGGCATGACAGGCCGGACGCCAATTCGCGATGCACCTGGCTCTCAGTGGTGCGTGCGCCAATCGCGCCCCACGCCACCAGGTCGGCGATGTATTGCGGCGAGATGATGTCGAGAAACTCCACGCCGGCCGGCAAGCCGAGATTGTTGATATCGCGTAGCAAGCCGCGCGCTACGCGCAGGCCTTTATTGATCTGGAAGCTGCCGTCCAGATCCGGATCGTTGATCAAGCCTTTCCAGCCGATGGTGGTGCGCGGTTTTTCGAAGTACACCCGCATCACGATTTCCAGCGCGTCGCCAAACTGGTCGCGCAACGGACGCAGGCGCTGCGCGTACTCCATCGCCGCGACCGGGTCGTGGATCGAGCAGGGCCCGATCACCACCGCCAGGCGGTCGTCGCGCCCATGCAGGATTTCGTGTAGCGCGACGCGCGAGTTGGTCACGGTTTCGGAGGAGCGCTCATCGCAGGGCAGCAGCGACAGCAGCTGCGAAGGCGGTGCGAGGGCTTCGATCTTGCGGATACGCAGGTCATCGGTCACAGGCGGCATAACAGTGTCTCGGTGGGCGGTGTTGCATCGGGGAGCCAGGCGAGGCGGCAACAAAAAAGCCGCCAGTGTGCGCTGGCGGCTTTTCGGGAATGCTGCTGAAGTTTCCTTCAGGGTGAGCGCAATCCTTCCTCCGCCAGCGGCATTGGAAAACCGTAGTACCAAAAATAAAACTGGCTGCGGGGTGCGTTCATGGATTGCATTGATACCACGCACATTTGCGCGTTGCTACTGTTTCATCGGCAACGGAACCGGGCGCGGGTTGAGGCAAACGTCCTCTGCAGCCGCTGAAAGACACGCGCACAGGAGCGCAATGACTCCTGGAGCAGTGATTTCGGCACAGCTTGCGGGGCCGATGGCCAACCTGGCGATTGGCGACATCGCTGCAGCCAATCGGCTCGATGCGAACAATCAATGAAACAGTGATCTAACGGGTCGCCTCAATAAATCTCGCAGTCCGCCCCAAGCATCGCCAACTCAAACGGCTGCGCATGTTCGGCATGGCCCCAGCGATCTATCGAGTGCGTTGCGACCACATCACCAACACGCCACCTCCCAGTGCCGACCGCGGCGTCGTACGTCGCCAACGCAGAGGTGGTCGAACACCCTGTGCTGGCTTCGCTGATAGATACGATCGCCGTCGCGATGGCAGCTTCATCCGCACCATCGCAACACAGACATCAGACACTCGCACGCCACGGCACCAACCGTGACGTGCAGAGGAGCCGCAATCACTCAGAACGTAAACACATACTCCGCCGCCACTTCGCGGCCAATCGGGTTGAACAGTGTGGTGTTGTAGAGGCCGTAACCGTAGAAGCGCTCCTTGTGGTCGTAGCCCACTTCGTTGAACACGTTGTTGACGTAGAAATTGACCTTGGCGTGGTCGGTGATCTTGTAACCGGTGCTCAGGTTCCAGTAGATCGCCGGCCCTACGCGGCCGAAGTAACGCTTGCTGGTTTCGCCCAGGTGCACGTTGGCGGTATCGGTCACCAGACACGCATCGGAGACGCTGGGTTGATAGCCGTCATCAAAGCGTTCGCAGGTGCCCCAGTTGACGGCGCGCATCGCGCCGATACGGCGGAAGTACACGGTCCAGTCCCAGGCGCCGCCGTTGTCCCAATGCACGCTGCCACGGACGCGGCTGCGCACGCGTTCGTCGCGACGGTTTTCGTCGCTGTCGGTGCGGTAGATCTGCTCGCGGTAGGCGATCAGGTTGTTGTAGTCCAGCGACAACTGGAAGTTGCCCCAGCCTGCGGTGGCCAGGCGATACGTCAGCGCGGCATCGATACCGGAGGTTTCCATCTGCGCCAGGTTGATCGGGCCGCGATCGATGCTGGCGATAGTGCCGTCGGCATTGCGCATCACGCGTGAGGTGATGGTGTCGCAATAGCCCGCGCCGCCCGGATTGTTCCAGGTGCCGCCGCTGATGGTGGTGCCGGTGCGGCAGCCGGCTTCGGCCGACAGGATCTCGTCACGGTCCAGATCCTTGATCATTTCCTCCAGCTGGATGCGGTAGTAATCCACGCTCAACGACAAGCCTTGTGCGATGTCCCACACGATGCCACCGGTGAACGAGCGACCGGTTTCCGAGCGTAGATCCGGGGTGCCGCGACGATTGACATCCACGGTGTAGAAAATGTTGTTGTTCTCGTCGTTGCAGCCGCCGGTCAGGTACGCGCCCGAGGAAATGCAGCGGTATTGATCGATCACCGTCTGATTGGTGGAACTGGGTTCGCCCAGCACGTAATGCATGTCCGGCGCGCGGAAGCTGGTGGCCACCGTGCTGCGCACCAGCAGGCTCTCCACCGGCCGCCATTCCAGGCCGGCGCTCCAGGTGGTGTCGCTCTGCGTGCCCACATCGGTGGGGATGGCGGCCGAAGAACGGTAGTTGCCGTAGCGGTCGTAGCGGCCTGCCACATTCGCGCTTAATGTGGAGAGCAACGGAATCTGGAATTCCAGACCGGCCGAACTGCGCAGGCGTTCGCCGCCGCCACTGTCCACCACATCCACCGGGTAGCACGCGTTGGCGCACGGGTCGGGGGAGAGTTGATAGCCCTGCTTTGCCACTTCGGCCACGGTGGCGAAACGGATCGGCCCGGCCCAGCCCTGCACCACATCGCCGCTCACGCTGAAACTTGCTTGATTGACCCACGAATACGCCGAGTTGTGCGATTTGGCGACCAGCGCGTCGTATTGGTCCATCGACAGTGGCGTATACAAGCGCGCTTGGTTGATCGCATAGATCGACGTGCCATCGGCGGCGGTGCCGAGGGAGCTGCCGAGGAAGTAGTCGGTGGCGCGCGCGGTGTCCACGGTGCGGATGTATTCGTCGACGGTGTAGCGCGAGCGGCCCACGCTCAACTCCCAATCGAAACGGTCGGCCCACACGCCGCGCAAGCCGGCGCTCAGATCCCAGGATTGTTCCTTGTTGTCGTTGGCAAGCCGGTCCCAACCGCCGGCTTCGCGCCGGGTGAGCTGGCGGATCAAATTCAACGAACGGCCGGTGGCTGCGTCCTGGAACGGGCCCAGATACGCGTACGGTGGGTCGTAGGTCCAGCGGCCGATGCTGCGGTTGGCCGACACCGTGGCCCAGGCCTCGGTGTGTTCGCCGAACTTCCAGGTGCCGTAGAGATACGCCGAATAATCCTCACTGCCGGTAACCAGGCCCCAGTCGCCGTAATCGCGCGCAACGCCGCAGTAATCGCCGGCATTAGTGAGTGCGCCGGTGTTCTGGTTGTAGCTCAGCCGCTGCCCGTCGATGAACTCACCGCCGAAGCGCGCGCAGGTGCCGGCAGGCGGCGCCAGGCGCTCGTTGGTGTTGGCATCGATCAGGCTCAAGCCAGTGAACGGGTTGAAGCCGTACAGGCGGTTCTGCCCGGTCCAGTTGGAATAGGACATGTCGTCCGAATCGTCCATTTTGGGGCGATTGCGTCCACTCAGCGGGTCGCGCTTGGTGGTTTGCAGCGCGTATGTCAGGCTCCAGTTCTCGCCGGTGCGCCCGCCGGCCCACGACACGTCGAAACTATCGCGTCCACCTTCGGTGGCAGTGCCGCCGCGCAGCCGTATCTGGTCGCCCTGGTAGTTGCGCTTGAGGGTCACGTTGATCACGCCGGCCACTGCATCGGAGCCGTAAATCGCCGACGCGCCGCCGGTGAGGATGTCGATGCGCTCCACCGCAGCAGACGGAATATTGCTGTAGTTGGAGAAGTTGCTCTCGCCGCCGTAGTGCAGCGGGTAATCGGCCACGCGATGGCCGTTGACCAGCAGCAGCGTGCGGCCCGGCCCCAGGTCGCGCAGATTGATCGGCGAGGCGTTGGGCGTATGCGAGCCCCACTGCGTATCGGCTTCCACCGAGCCCTGCTGATTCATGCTGTTGAGCACGTCGTAGACGGTGGCAAAGCCTTCCTGCTGTATCTGCTGCGCGCTGATGGTGACCACCGGCTGCGCGCCTTCGACCTGCGCGCGTTTGATGCGCGAGCCGGTGACGCTGACCGCGTCCAGCGTGGAGGTGGCGCGCGTGGCATCGGGTTCGATTTGCTGGGCCATGAGCGGCGGCGCGCACGCGACAGTCACGGCAAGGGAGACGGAAATCGACAAGGCAAGGCGATGACTGCGGCAGTTCATAAGATCCCGGGAGAGGCCGGCCGTGGCCGGCGTGCAATGCGCTGCAACGACGCCTGCCAGCGATGCATGCACCGCTGCCCCTTGTCCGATGGCCCCCCGACCGCTCGGCGCAAGCGCCTGCCATGTGACGCTAAGGCTGCAATGACATCGGTGTCAACACGTGATTGCAGAGTGTGCCGGCGATTGGCACTGCGGCGGCCTGGCGCCGTCTTCAGTACGACCCACGTGCTCCGAGCGCACTCGACCAGCACAGGTGGCGGGGCGTCACGCGCTCACAAGTTGCCACCGTGTTGTTTCGTCGATTCTTCTTGCAGTGCAGCACTTCGCACCGCGCTACATCGGCCGGGCACGTTTGTACGAATGATTCATGAGCCAGCCAGTGCGAGCTGGCCATTCCCCTCACCAAGGAAACTCTCTATGGAGATCAAAACACAAACCGCAAGCTCTTCTTCTCTCGCGCCACCGCACGACGCCCTTGCGGACAACGCCCCCGTCGCCGACGCCGCACCGCCGAGGCAACCGCCGCTCCACCCCAGCTTGTCGGCGCTCACTCCGCGCAGCCGGTCGCGCGCGTCCAGTGCCGACTCCGAGCACGGCGCTTCGCAGATGGACTTGCACGACCCTGACATGCAGGCGCATTCGCCCGCACAGGCCTCCGGCCCGTCCACTGGCGCGACACTTGCCGCGCGCGCAAATGCTGCATTGGCAAGCGGCTTTCAGCAGGCTCGCGCTGCGGTCTCGAAGGGGGCATCCAATCTCTGGTCGCTCGCGGATCTGCGCACCATGCTGCAGATCCATGCGGACGATCCCGCGTTTCTGGCAATCCTACGGGGCGCCGATCCGGAACACGCGACGCCGCATACGTTGGACTCCTGCCGCGAGCAGATGCAGGAGCTAGGCCGGATCATCGAGACAGCATGCGGACTCGGAACGCATCAACGCAAGCAGCTGCTGGGCGACGTTAAGCAGGTACTGGACGCCCTGCAGCCGCTCGATCACACCGTACCGGTCGGCCCACGCGTACTGAAATCGATTGGCAACCTCATCAATTTCTGGCCGATCGTGATTCCCAGCCCGCTGATGGGCAATCAGGCCAAAACCTTCGCCTTCACTATGTCCACCGCCACCAAGGGGGTACTTAGTATGTCGGCCTCGGCGTTACGCCCCACTGCTGACGGCTTTCCCTTTCCGATCATCGGGGGTGGTCAGCTAGGCCGCGAAGCGAACGAAATGCATCTCTACAACCTGCTGATCAACACGTTGTTCCTCACTACCGAACTTCCAAAGAAATTCGGCGATCCGGATACGCGCAGAAACGCCGAGGACGTCAGCAAAAACATCGGCTACGCCGCGGGCGTTTCGGTGAGCTTCACGGCCATGATGCTGACCCCGTTCCTTTGGAACAGCCTCAGTAAGCTCGGCAACAGACTGCTGGATACAACGACACGCCTGGGCGCCGCCGCAGCGCAGGCAACGGGTCTGAACAACCAGGCGCAGCAACTGCGCGCCCGCCTGCCGCCTGAACGCATTAACGAAGAGGTCCGCGCGCAGCTGCAGCTAATCCGCGAACAGCTGGACGCCTCCTGCGAGGCGTTTCAGCAGGCGCGCCGCGACTTTATCAATCAGGATGGAGGGCGCGAACTCACCAGGACGGTAAATGCGCAATGCACGCATCTGTTGGAAACGCTAGACAGGTGTAGCAAACGGCTCGCAAGCGTATTGCATCTAGATAGCGAACAGACGCCAAGTCTTGGGCGCCAAATGCCCAACCACGATGTGTCCTCCAAGGTGGCATTGATGATACTGGCAACTGCGGTGACCGGCTCGACCGTCTACCTTATCCAACCTGATCGGTTGGGCACGATCAACCTGATCAGCGACACCTGCATCGTCACAGCGGTGATGGCGCAGTCGACATGGAATAAGCAGGCCACGCGGCAAGACGCAATGGAACGCTTCAAGGCCATGTGTGGCGGCAGCATGGTCATCGCCCTTGCGCTGGGCGCAGAGAAGTTGTCCAAGGTGCTCACCGACAAAAGCTTGATCGAATCCTCACCGAACGCTCAGTTTTATGCCGGGGTCATCATGTCGCTGATGGCGGTGACGATGCCAGGCCCGATCGCACGCGGTGCGGAGTTGGCGATGAACTGGGGCGAACGCCAGCTTGGCCGCAGGTTCACCGGACCGGATGGCACACCGCTGGAAACCCGTGTTCCCTCCTCTGCCGAAGAACTGCAGCAAACATCGCACCGCACGTTGGGGTATCTGCTGAGCCTGAGAGATGAACAGCTAGAGGAGTACGCGGAGAACGTGGGAGATTCGATCCTGCAAGCCATCCAGGAAGCCGGCGAAGCGGCGCAAGGCCGCCCCAGCAGCAGCGTCACCCTTACCGAGATCGATGACAACCAAGCCGCTGCGCCCGAACGTGCGCCGGGGGGCGCTGACAGGCCGCGCTCAGATTAAGCGCCGCCGCGCCAACGGTGCATTCGCAGCGAGTCCAGTGACGTCCACGGCCCGCGATGCCATGACATCCACCTCGGCCGCCACAGGACTCAACCGCTGCGCAATGAATGCGCCGTTCCGATGACTTTGCTAGTGCCCGAATCCTGCCGTCTCACATCACGCCAAGGAATATCCCATGCACATCAAGCAACCGAATCAAGCGGAGGCAGCCATCCAGCCGCACACGCAATTCCCCCAGGAAGCCGCACCGGCGGCATCGCAGCCGACACCTGAGGGTGCGGCCCCCCCAACCCCAACGCGATCCGAAATTGAGCGGGCTCAGCCAGCGCACACGCAGGCCCTCGTCGCCGGCCGGAAGCTCCGACACCGAGATCATCGAAGCAGACACCGCCAGCGTTGGCACAGATGCGGCACCGCCCCAGCACACCATGCTGCAGCCTAGGCCGCCTACGGTGGATGCACACAGTTCCGTGTTTCGCAAAGCAACCGCCGGCTTGACCGAGGGGGAGCTGCAACTCTCCGGCACGCTCAGAAACGCCGCTTCCAAGCTCTGGTCGCTGGCAGACCTGCGCACCATGCTGCAGATCCATGCGGACGATCCTGCATTCTGCAGATGGCGCGTCACACCGACCCGGAACAGCACGTGCCGCACAGTCTGGCCGCGTGCCGCCAGCAGATCACGCAGCTGCGCGATGCCAGCGAAGCGGCACCCGATCTGGAAGCACGCTTGCGTCAGCAATTGCTCGGCGACATCAAGGCCGTGGAAGACGCGCTGCAGCCACTGCAGCACGGCACAGGTGGCGAGGCGTTACGCGATCACAAGTTGCCATTGTGTTATTTCGTCGATTCTTCCTGCAGTGCAGCACTTCGCACCGCGCTACACCGGCCGGGCACGTTTGTACGAATGATTCATGTACGCCAGCCAGTGCGAGCTGGCCATTCCCCTCACCAAGGAAACTCTCCATGGAGATCAACAAAACACAAGCCGCAAGCTCTTCTTCTCGCGCGCCACTGCAAGACGTCAACGCGGACAACGCCCCCGTCGCCGACGCCGCACCGCCGAGGCAAACGCCACTCCACCCCAGCTTGTCGGCGCTCACTCCGCGCAGCCGGTCGCGCGCATCCAGCGCCGACTTCGAGCAAGGCGCTTCGCCGATGGCCTTGCACGACCCTGACATGCAGGCGCATTCGCCCGCACACGCCTCCGGCCCGTCCACTGGCGCGACACTTGCCGCGCGCGCAAATGCTGCATTGGCAAGCGGCCTTCAGCAGGCCTACGCTGCGGTCTCGAACGGGGCGTCCACTCTCTGGTCGAAATCGGATCTGCGCACCATGCTGCAAGTACACGCGAGCGACCCCGCCTTTTTGCAAATGGTGCGTCATCTCGATCAAGAGCAGGCCGCACCGCATAGCCTGGCGCGTTTGAGCGCAGCCATCGCGGATCTACGCGGGGCCATCTCGAACCCTCAAAACGGACTGGAAAAGCGCTTCCGTAACGCGTTCCTGAGCGACATCAAAGCGGTAGAGAAGGCGCTGCATCCGCTGGAGCACGGAACACCGGCAACCGGTCGTGCGCTGAAGGCACTGCTCAACCTGGGCAATGCCTGGCCACTGCTCGTGCCAAGCCCGTTCATGGCGAATCAGGCCAAGACGTTTGGGTATTCGCTTGCACTGGCAGCAAGGGGTGTGCTGATGCTGTCGGCATCCGCACTACGCCCTACCGCCGATGGCTTTCCCATCCCGATCATTGGCGGTGGGCAGTTGGGGCGCGACGCCAACGAGCTGCATCTGTATGCCTACCTGCTCAATGGTTTGTTCCTGCCATTCGAAATCACCAAGAAGGCCGGCAGCGAGGCTATGCGACATCAAGCCGAAGCAGTGGAAAACAACATGGGGTTTGGCGCAGCCGCAGCAACGGCCTGCGCGGCGATGATGATGACCCCCTTTCTCTGGAACAGCATTAGCACCTTGGGCAATCGCGCGCGCGACCAGGTGTCGCGGTTGCGCGCGAGCGCTGCGCACCAATTGGGCTTCACCGAGTCCGCGCAGCGGACGCGCGCCGGCATGACCCCCAGGCAGATCAGCGCGGAATTACGCACGCAACTCGACCAGATCGCAACCGTGCTGCTCAACGGCCGGGATGCATTTCAACAGGTGCGCCGCGACTTCACCGGCCCGGGCCAGGGGCATGAACTCACCCGTACGCTCAATGCCCAGTGCACCCATCTGCTGGAAACGCTTGATCGTTGCTGCAAGCACTTGAGCACTGCGCTACAGCACGGCCAGGACCGGTCTGAGTCGATTCCACGGCAACTATCCAACGACGACGTTGCCGCCAAATTGTCGTTGGCCTTGCTGGGTATCGCGGTGACCGGCTCGGTGATTTACCTGATTCAGCCGGACCGGATCGGGACGGTGGATTCGCTGGCCGATACCGCGGTCGTGGCGGCGGTCATGCTGCAGTCGACTTTCAACAAGCATGCGAACCGGCAGGACACGATGGAGCGCTTCAAGGCCATGTGCGGCGGCAGCATGGTGATTGCCATGGCACTTACTGCCGAGAAACTTGCCACTACCTTCGCCGACCAGAGCTTGATCGAAGCGTCGTCCACCTCGCCTTACTACGCGGGTGCGGTCATGTCGCTGATGGCGGCGACGATGCCGGGTCCGGTCGCCGACGCCACCGAGAAGGCGATGAACTGGGGTGGACGGCAGATCCGCCGGTTGTTCACCGGGCCCGATGGCACGCAGCTCGCAACCACCGTTCCTTCCACGCCGGAGGAGCTGCAAGAGACGAGCCGTCGCACGTTGCGGTATCTGCTCCAGCTGTCGCCGGAGCACCTGCAGGCTTACGAGGAGCAAGTCGCTCCAGACGCCGCGCTACAGGCGATCCGGGACGCCGGCGCCGCGGCGCAGCCGAGCACCAGCCGCGTCACCATCACCGAGATCCAGGAGGATGACGGCGTCGCCGCGCCCATCGCAGAAACACCGGACACCAGTCCGCCACGGCTGTCCACCAACTCTAACGGCGAGAGCGTGGAAGACAGTGTCTCTGCCGAGCCCGGAGCCGCGACAACGCTGGACAATGCGCAGTCTCCCTCGACCCGCGATGACGCGACGGCCGGCCGTGCTTCGACACCGCATTGACACTGCAAGGCAGACAGGCAGCGGCGCGCCAAACGCGCCAGCTCACGCCGCGCGGCGGGCTTCCCGGAATCCAGGGCCGCGGCGACCAGATCGCACGCCGTAATGGCTTGGCGGGTGCGATGTCGTCCCGGACTGGAGTAGGCACAACGCTCCCGGCAAGCGAAGCGTGCGCCGCTCGTCGCGCATCATCGTGCAGCCGGCACGACGATGCACAGCGCGCTGTATAAAAAAAAGCCCCGCATCGCTGCGGGGCTCCTTTTGACTGCGGTGTTGCGTGTCGGCTTGCGCCGGCTGGATCAGAAATCCATGCCGCCCATGCCGCCCATGCCGCCACCGGCCGGCATTGCCGGCTCGTCCTTCTTCGGTGCATCGGCCACCATGGCTTCGGTGGTGATCATCAGGCCAGCGATCGAAGCTGCGTTCTGCAGCGCCGAACGGGTGACCTTGGTCGGGTCCAGGATGCCGAATTCGACCATGTCGCCGAACTGGCCGTTGGCGGCGTTGTAGCCGTAGTTGCCGGTGCCTTCCTTGACCTTGTTCAAGATCACGGACGGCTCTTCGCCGGCATTGGCCACGATTTCGCGCAGCGGGGCTTCCATGGCGCGCAGGGCGATCTGGATGCCGTGGGTCTGGTCTTCGTTGGCACCGGTCAGGTTACCGACAGCCACCAGCGCACGCACCAGGGCCACACCGCCGCCCGGGACAACGCCTTCTTCAACGGCTGCACGGGTCGCGTGCAGGGCGTCTTCGACGCGTGCCTTCTTTTCCTTCATTTCGATTTCGGTCGATGCGCCGACCTTGATCACTGCAACGCCACCGGCCAGCTTGGCCACGCGCTCCTGCAGCTTCTCACGATCGTAATCGGACGAGGTGTCTTCGATCTGGGTCTTGATCTGGCCGACGCGCGACTCGATCGCGGCCGAATCGCCGGCGCCGTCGATGATCGTGGTGTTTTCCTTGGAAACCTGCACCTTCTTGGCGCGGCCCAGGTCCTTGATGGTCGCCTTCTCCAGCGCCAGGCCCACTTCTTCGGAGATCACGGTGCCGCCGGTCAGCACGGCCATGTCTTCCAGCATCGCCTTGCGACGGTCGCCGAAGCCCGGCGCCTTGACGGCCACGACCTTGACGATGCCACGGATGGTGTTGACCACCAGGGTCGCCAGCGCTTCGCCCTCGACTTCTTCGGCGACGATCAGCAGCGGCTTGCCGGCCTTGGCCACGCCTTCCAGCACGGGCAGCAGGTCACGCACGTTGGAGATCTTCTTGTCGTGCAGCAGGATGAACGGGTCGTCCAGATCGGCCGACTGGCTCTGCTGGTTGTTGATGAAGTACGGGGAGAGGTAGCCGCGATCGAACTGCATGCCCTCGACCACGTCCAGCTCGTTTTCCAGGCCCGAGCCTTCTTCAACGGTGATCACGCCTTCCTTGCCGACCTTCTTCATCGCTTCGGCAATGATGTTGCCGATCGACTCGTCCGAGTTGGCCGAGATGGTGCCGACCTGGGCAATCGCCTTGTCGTCGGTGGTGGGCTTGGAGATGTTCTTCAGCTCGACAACCGCAGCCTTGACGGCCTGGTCGATACCGCGCTTGAGGTCCATCGGGTTCATGCCGGCGGCCACAGCCTTGGCGCCTTCGCGGATCAGGGCCTGCGCCAGCACGGTGGCGGTGGTGGTGCCGTCGCCGGCGTTGTCGTTGGTCTTGGAAGCGACTTCCTTGACCATCTGCGCGCCCATGTTCTCGAACTTGTCAGCCAGCTCGATTTCCTTGGCGACGGAGACGCCGTCCTTGGTGATGGTCGGAGCGCCGAAGCTCTTTTCGAGCACGACGTTGCGGCCCTTCGGACCCAGGGTTGCCTTCACGGCATTGGCAAGCACGTTGACGCCACGAACCATACGGGTACGTGCGTCTTCACCGAAACGAATGTCTTTAGCAGCCATTGGTTGTTACTCCGGAAATTGAGAATGGGGAATGGGGAATCGGTCAATCAAAGACGGAGATCGGGGGCTGGGTGGGATGGCGAGGGCGTTGGCCGCTCTACCGATTCCCGATTCCCCACTCCCGATTCCCGGCGCGTAGCGCCTGATCAGCCGATGACGGCCAGAATGTCGTCTTCGCGCAGCACCTTGTACTCGACGCCTTCGGACTTGTAGCTGCTGCCGGCGTACTGGCCGTAGATGACCTTGTCGCCAACCTTGACCACCGGCGCGCGCAGGCTGCCGTTGTCCAGCGGCTTACCGGCGCCAATCGCGACGACTTCACCCTTGGTGGACTTTTCCTTAGCGGAGTCCGGGATCACGATGCCGCCGGCGGAAACTTCGTCGGCTTCGATCGGTTTGACTACAACGCGGTCGTGAAGCGGCTTGATGCTCATAGAGAAGACCTCTTAAGTATTTGATTGGCCTGGAAATTATCGGCTATGTTAGCACTCGCATATGACGACTGCCAGCACAGCGCGCGGAAAAAACCCGACAGAGCGGGTGCGGGCCAGAGATTGTGCTGCGTGGGCGGCCTTTCAAGGGCTGGCGGTAAAAATTTTTCTTCGACCGCTCCCTCCGAAACGCCGAGAGCGGCTGACAAGACGCAGCGAGCGGTTGTCAGGTGGGGGCGGACGGCGCGGAGGAACCGGAGTGTACGAGTGGTACATGAGGATTCCGAGCACCGTCCGCGCCCGCCAGGCAGACGCGCAGTCGTTTTGTCGGTCGCTCTAGAAATGGAACCAGGTTCCACCTTTTGTCATGCGCGCGTTTTACAGTCGGGATCGCATTCCCCGATCACAAGGAGCTGTCGATGAGGTTGCCGTCCCGTGTTGTGTCCCTGCGTTGCACCCTTCCCCTGGCCTGCGCGTTTGCGCTGAGCGCCACCTCCGCCAATGCGGCGGTCTTCATCAACGAACTGCACTACGACGACGCGGGCGCCTCCGGCGACAGCGGCGAAGGTGTGGAAGTGGTGGCCACGGCTGGCGAATCGCTAAGCGGCTACCGGATCTATCTGTACAACGGCAACACCCCCAGTGCTGCGGTGGTGTATGCCAACACGGCGGTACCGGCCGGCAGTATGGTGAGCTGCGGCAGCCAGGTGCGTATCGCCACGGTGAGCTACGCCAGCAACGGCGTGCAGAACGGCCCCAACGACGGCGTGGCGCTGGTCGACCCCAACGGGCAGTTGGTGCAGTTCCTCAGTTACGAAGGCGCCATCACCGGCAGCGGCGGCCCGGCGGCCGGCGTGGCCAGCCAGAACCTGCCGGTGAGCAAGAGCAACAGCATCGCGGTTGGCAGTTCGCTGCAATTGACCGGCACCGGCAGCAGCGCGGCCAACTTCAGCTGGGCCGGCTCGGCGGCGCAGACGTTCGGCGCCTGCAACCGCGGCCAAACCTTCACTGGCAGCGACGGCGGCGGCACCGGCGCTCCCACCATCGGCAGCACTACCCCGACCCAGGGTGCCACCGGCTTCCCGGCCGCCGGCGATCTGGCAGTGGGCTTTAGCGAAGCGGTGACGCTCAGTAGCGGCGCGTTCGCGCTGAGCTGCGCCAGTTCCGGCAACGTGGCATTGAGTTACGCAACGACTGGCACCCGCTTCACGCTATCCACCAACACCGCCCTGGTCGGCGGCGAGCGCTGCACCCTGGCCATCACCGCCAGCGCCATCCGCGATGCCAGCGGCCTGAGCCCGGCGGCCAACCAGTCCATTGCCTTCACCGTGGCTAATGCCAGTGGCGGTGGCACTGGCTACTACTCGCGCGTCAACACCGCCAATGCCAGCCAGCTGCGCTGCTCGCTGCATGCCACCATCCAGGGCCACACGGTCTACCCATACAGCGGCACAGGCACCAACACCTGGACCATTCTGGAAATGGCCGACGAGGATCCCAGCAACAGCGGCCGCATCCTGGACGCCTACCGCAACCGCAGCTACGCCAAGGTCAGCGACCGCGCGGGCACCGGTAGCGGGCTCACCTACAACCGCGAGCACACCTGGCCCAACTCGCTGGGCTTCGGCAGTGCCACCGGCGACCGCGGCTTGCCGTACGCGCCCTACACCGACACCCACATGCTGTACCTGACCGACACCACCTTCAACGCGGACCGCGGCAACAAGCCCTATGCCACCTGCACCAGCAGCTGCGGCGAGCGCGTGACCGAGGTCAACGACGGCAGTGGCGGCGGCAGTGGGCGTTACCCCGGCAATTCGAACTGGGTGCGCACGCCCGACGGCAACAGCGGCACCTTCGAGGTGTGGGGCCGGCATAAAGGCGACATGGCGCGCGCGGTGATGTACATGGCGATCCGCTACGAAGGCGGCACCGACGCGGCTACCGGCCAATCCGAGCCGGACCTGGAGCTCACCGACGACCGTAGCAAGATCGTGCAGACCTCGGCATCGCCTGCGTATATGGGCCTGCTCTCCACGCTGCTGGCCTGGCACCAGGCCGACCCGCCGGACGATGCCGAACGCGCCCGCAACCAGGTGATCTTCAGCTTCCAGGGCAACCGCAACCCGTTCGTGGATCACCCCGAATGGGCCACCGCCAGCCTGTTCAATTCGGCCAAACCAGCTAGCTGCCAGTTGGCCAATTAAGAACGGCTAACAAAACGCAGCGAGCAGTCGCCGGGCGGGTGCGGACGGCACGCTCAGAACCGCGTGTACGCGTGGTACATGCCGATTCCAAGCACCGGCCGCACGCGCCTGGCGGTGAGCGCAGTGGTTTTTTCAGCTGTTCCAAGCTGCACTGGCCCGGCGCGTAAGGCGTTGGGCCGCTGGGCTTGGATCGTGCGGAAACACTGCCCAGAACGGAGGTACCGCCAGGCACTCCGCCGAGGTATGTGTTCGCCGGCAGGCAGCAGGCCGCCGATCCAATCCCCTTGTTCCACGCCACCCGTTGTGCACGGCGGCTGCAACAGCCACCCAGCAATAACGCAGGGCGGGGCGGGCGGCTGTGGGCCGCTCAAGCAAGGCGCCTCAACTTGAGGCCACCAAGTTAAACGTCTTGTTTCGGAATCGGCGGTCGATCCCCTGCAGACAGGGGATTACACTGCCGGTCAGATGAGCGCACCTTCCCTCCATTTGTTATTCAGCACCTGCCCGGATGCAGACAGCGCCGATCGCATCGCGCACGCCTTGCTTGAAGAACGGCTGGCGGCGTGCGTCACCCAACTGCCTGGCGCGCAATCGCTGTACCGCTGGAATGGTGCGATCGCGCGCAGCACCGAAGTGCAGTTGCTGATCAAAACCTGGGACGACCGCCTGCCCGACGCCATCGCGCGGCTGCAGGCCTTGCATCCGTATGAACTGCCGGAAGCGGTCGCTGTCCAAACCAGCGCCGGGCTGCCGGCGTATTTCGATTGGGTCCGGGCCGAAACCCGCAAGGAATCCTGACGTCCATGAAGTCTCTGTCCCGCTGGATCGCCCGCTGCGCGTTATTGGCTGCCCCCTTGTTCGCCGCGCCGCTGGCGGTGCTGGCCCCCGCCCCCGCACAGGCGGCAGTGAGCGAAGCCGATCTGCTGCCGGTAGACCAGGCTTTTGCGTTGAGCGCCACCGCCGACAGCCGCGACCGTATCGCGCTGAACTGGAAGATCGCGCCAGGTTATTACCTGTATCGCCACCGCATCAGCGTCAAGTCCGGGCAGGGGTTTGCTGCCGGCGAACTGGCGCTGCCGGAAGGCGAGAGCAAGCACGACGAGTTCTTCGGCCAGGTGCAGACCTACCGCAAGCAACTGCAGGCCACCCTGGCCGGCAAGGCCGACCCGGCCGTGCAGACCGCCGTCCTGCAGGTGCAATATCAAGGTTGCGCCGACGCTGGCGTGTGCTACCCGCCGCAGCGGCGCGAGATTCGCGTCAACCTGCCCGCCGCCGCGTCAGCAGGGGCGCCTGGCACCGCCCCGCAACGCGAAAACCTGGGCGCGCTGGTGCCGCGCAACGCCGCCGGCCCGCGCCTGTTCGGTGCCCCCGGCCAGACCGCCGGCGTGGACGCGCTGCCGCTGCCGGCCGAGCAAGCCTTCAACTTCGAAGCCATCGTCGGCGACGGCAACAGCCTGCTGCTGCGCTTCACCCCGGCGCCGGGCTATTACATCTACCGCGACCGGACCTCGCTGGCAGTGGAAGGCGCTAGCGGCCTGCGCACCGGGTTGCCGCGCTGGCCGCAGGGCAAGGCCCACCGCGACGAACATTTCGGCGATGTGGTGGTGTATTTCGACCAGGCCGAAGTGACCCTGCCGCTGCTGCGCGATAAACCTGATCCGGCCCATGTCACCCTGGTGGCCACTTTCCAGGGCTGCCAGACCGACGGCATCTGTTACCCGCCGATGACCCGCCGCGTCGCCCTCGATGTGCCGGCCGGCATGGTGTCGCCGCAGAACCAGGCGCAGGCCGCGCCATTGATGATTTCGCCGCTGGCCGCTGACCAGGTGCCGGTCGAACCCGCGCCCGCTGCGGCCCCCGTCGGTGCTGCCGGCCCAGTTGCCGACGCCTCGGCCGGCAATCCGGAGCGCACCCCGCCGCCCCATACCGACAAGGGCCTGCTGGGCATGCTGGTGCTGGCGCTAATTGGCGGGCTGGTGCTCAACCTGATGCCGTGCGTGCTGCCGATCCTGTCGCTGAAGGTACTGGGGCTGGCGCATAGCGGCGAGAGCCGCGGCCATGCGCGCAGCCACGCCATCTGGTACTCGCTGGGCGTGCTGGTGTCTTTCGCCGCCATCGGCGGGCTGGTGATCGGCTTGCGCGCCGCCGGGCAGGCCGCCGGCTGGGGCTTCCAGCTGCAGCAGCCATGGTTCGTAGCCGCGCTGGCGTACCTGATGTTCGCAGTGGGGCTGAGCCTGTCGGGCGTGTTCACCCTGGGCACCAACCTGGGCGGCATCGGTCAGTCGCTGGCCGCGCGTAACGGCCCCCTGGGCGACTTCTTCACCGGCGTGCTGGCCTGCGTGGTCGCCAGCCCCTGCATCGCGCCATTCATGGGCACCGCGCTGGCCTACGCGTTCACCGCACCCGCGCTGCTGGCGATGCTGGTGTTCCTGGCGCTGGGCCTGGGGCTGGCGCTGCCATTCCTGCTGATCGGCTTCGTGCCCTCGCTGGCGCGGCGCCTGCCCACCCCCGGCGCGTGGATGGAAACGCTCAAGCAGGTGTTGGCGTTCCCGATGTATCTCACCGCGATCTGGCTGCTGTGGGTCTTGGGCAAGCAGCGTGGCGTGGATGCGCTGGCCCTGATGCTGGTCGGCGCTACCCTGCTCGCCCTGGGGCTGTGGTGCTTCGAGCGCAGCCGCTGGAAGAGCCACCGCCTGGGCATGGGCCTAGCCACGGCGATGCTGGTGCTGGCGCTGGTGCCGGTAGTGGCGGTAACGCGCCTGAGCCTGCCGGCGGCCACTGCGGCCGAGGGCGTGGTGGCGTTCTCGCCGCAGCTGCTGGACCGCCTGCGCGCCGACAACCGCGTGGTCTTCGTCAACATGACCGCCGATTGGTGCGTGACCTGCAAGGCCAACGAAAAGAACGTGCTGAGCAGCGCCGAATTCCGCGATGCACTGCGCCGCGTTGATGCGGTCTACATGAAAGGCGACTGGACCAATGTCGACCCTGCCATCAGCACCTTCCTGGACCAGCACCAGGCCGTCGGCGTGCCGCTCTACGTGGTCTACGGCCCCGGCGCCCCACCAGCGATCCTGCCGACCGTGCTGACCGGCGCGATTACCGAGGATGCCTTGCTGCGCGCTGCGCGGTGAGACGCGACGTCGGTGCAGTCACTGGCGCTTGATCGACGGCCCAGGTGCTGCGCTGGAAGTCCTGCTAAAACTGTGTAGACCGCGCCGTTATCGAAGAACGGCTTGCTGCGCGTTGAGGCGCTGGCTTGGTCCATCTGGCGCGCTATGGTCCCGGCGCAACGCTAGCGGTCTGCAGGCGTTGCTGCCGGTGCCACCATCTGGGATGCGCTGCGGCCAGCTGCGCGATGAGTCGCCCATTCGATCCAGCTGACGCCTGCGATGCATCGATACCCGCGACACGCGCCAACGGTGACAACCGCGGTGAACTGCACAGCGGACAGCTGCATGAATCATCGCGGCCGATGGGTTCCATAGCGCTGCTCGCGCCGCATCCGCCGGGCCGGCCTCGTCCGGCCTGGCGCCACGTTTTTGGAACCTAGATCGCCACGCGAAATGCACCTCGCCACGTGTTGCATCGTCACCTCGAGGTCCCTCCGGCTGCGAAAAAGCCGGCACTTACCGAACTGCTGCCAACGGCACAACATTGTGACGCCCGACAGTGGAGGATGCAGGCAGCCGCGAGCCCAGCGTTGCCGTGCCCGCACCGGCACATCCCTCGGCCCGCACGTCACCGCTGCGCACCGGATGAGTTCGGCAACCTGCATGCCCTGCTCGCATGGACTTGGCGCCCATTCAGCCGGCGCTAGGACCTCCGGCGCACGGACGCCCGCCGCCGTTAGGCCCTCGGCAAAACCATTTAAAAATTTAAAACGATCGTTTTAAACAGGCTTAAGTTCGTCGAACTGGACAGCATCGGCGACATCGCGCAGACTTCCGGCCTTTGCGCTCTTCCGGATACCATGGCCCATCTGCTGCTGTTGCATGGCCCCAACCTCAACCTGCTCGGCACCCGCGAGCCGGACGTCTACGGGCGTACCACGCTGGCGCAGATCGATGCGGCCTTGGTGGACCGCGCGCAAGCGGCCGGGCACGCGCTGGACTGCCTGCAGTCCAATGCCGAGCACGTGCTAGTGGAGCGCATCCACGCTGCGCGCGAGGACGGCACTGCCTACATCCTGATCAACCCGGCTGCCTTTACCCATACCTCGGTGGCGCTGCGCGACGCGCTGCTCGCCGTTGGGCTGCCGTTTGTGGAAATCCATCTGTCCAATCCGCATGCGCGCGAGCCGTTCCGGCACCACAGCTATCTCAGCGACAAGGCCGACGGCGTGATCTGCGGCTTCGGCGCAGACAGCTACCGGCTGGCGCTGGAAGCGGTGATCGCGCGCCTGGAGCGCGACGCATGACACCTGCAGCACCGCCCCCGGCCAGCACGCCGGCGTCCTGACCCCATTCCCGCCGGCATCCGCCGGCACTCCCCACCGTTTCACTTCCAGAGGCCCTTATGGATCTCCGCAAAATCAAGAAACTGATCGACCTGCTCGAAGAATCCAATCTCGCCGAAATCGAAATCAAGGAAGGCGAAGAAAGCGTACGTCTGGCGCGCGTGCCCAAGGGCACAGCGATGATGAGCGCTCCGGTGCAGCAGTACGCCCCGGCCCCCGCCGCGCAGGTGCCGGCTGCGGCCACCATGCCGATGCAATCGCCCACCGAAGCCTCCACCGGCGGCGCCAAGCAGGCCGCCGCACTGCCGGAAGGCCACGTGCTGCGCGCACCGATGGTCGGCACGTTCTACACCTCGCCCTCGCCCGACAAGCCGGCCTTCGTCACCGTGGGCCAGCAGGTCAAGGTCGGCGACACCCTGGCGATCATCGAAGCGATGAAGATGTTCAACCCCATCGAAGCCGACGCCGCCGGCACCATCGTCGCCATCCTTGGCGAAACCGGCCAGCCGGTGGAATTCGATCAGCCGCTGTTTGTGATTGGCTGAGAGCCGGGAATCGGGAGTGGAGAATCGGGAATCGGCAAAGCGGCCTCATGAACGCCTGGAGGCCTGGCGCGACTCCATGGAGCTTGTGGAAATGATCTATCGGTTCACCGAGGTCTTTCCCGAGCAGCAACGCTATGGTCTGAGGGCGCAACTGCGCCGTGCGGCCATCAGCGTCCCGTCGAATATCGCCGAAGGTGCGGCGCGACGTTCAACTCCCGATTACGCGCGGTTTCTCTCGATTGCGCGCGGCTCGCTCTCCGAACTGGATACACAGGTCCAGATCGCCGTACGACTGGGCTATCGCAACACCGAAGACGAAGACATCGTCAGCCAGCAGCCAGCAGGTCGACCAGGTCTTCGCCAAGCTCACCGCATTGATGAATGCCTTACGCAGACGTGGAGCCGCACCATGATGCCCGCTTCTACCCATTCCCCATTCTCGACTCCCTATTCCCATGCTCGATAAAGTCGTCATCGCCAACCGAGGTGAAATCGCGCTGCGCATCCTGCGCGCGTGCCACATGCTCGGCATCCGCACGGTCGCGGTGCATTCCACGGTCGACCGTAACCTCAAGCACGTGGCCATGGCCGATGAGTCGGTGTGTATCGGCCCAGCCGCCTCCAGCGATAGTTATCTCAACATCCCGGCGTTGATCGCCGCGGCCGAGGTGACCGATGCGCAGGCCATCCATCCCGGCTACGGTTTCCTGTCGGAAAACGCCGATTTTGCCGAGCGCGTGGAGCAATCCGGCTTCATCTTCATCGGTCCCAAAGCCGACACCATCCGCCTGATGGGCGACAAGGTGGAAGCGATCCGCGCAATGAAGGCCGCCGGCGTGCCGTGCGTGCCCGGTTCGGGCGGCCCGCTGGGCGAGGACATCGTCGCCAACACCAAGATCGCCCGCGAGATCGGCTACCCGGTCATCATCAAGGCCGCCGGCGGCGGCGGCGGCCGCGGCATGCGCGTGGTGCATTCGGAGGCGGCGCTGAAGGCCGCCATCGAAACCACCAAGTCCGAAGCCAAGGCCGCTTTCAGCAACGATCAGGTCTACATGGAGAAGTTCCTGGAAAATCCGCGCCACGTGGAGATCCAGGTCCTTGCCGACGGCCAGGGCGGTGCGATCCATCTGGGCGAACGCGATTGTTCGATGCAGCGTCGCCATCAGAAAGTGGTGGAAGAAGCGCCGGCACCGGGCATCACCGAAGAACTGCGCAACCAGATCGGCAAGGTCTGCGTGGATGCGTGCATTCGCATCGGTTACCGCGGCGCCGGCACCTTCGAATTCCTGTTCGAAAACGGGAGTTTCTACTTCATCGAAATGAACACGCGTATCCAGGTGGAGCATCCGGTGACAGAACGCATCACCGGTATTGACCTGGTCTGCGAACAGCTGCGCATCGCTGCCGGCCACAAGCTGAGCATCAAGCAGAGCGACATCGTGCTGCGCGGGCATGCGATCGAATGCCGCATCAATGCCGAGGATCCGGAAACCTTCATGCCGAATCCGGGCTTGATCACCGCCTTCCATCCGCCGGGTGGCCCGGGCGTGCGCGTGGATACGCACATCTATGCAGGGTACAAGGTGCCGCCGAATTACGATTCCATGATCGGCAAGCTGATCGTGCACGGCCCGGATCGCGAAACTGCGATTGCGCGCATGCGCGTGGCGCTGAGCGAAATGGTGGTGGACGGCATCAAGACCAATATCCCGCTGCAGCAGCGCATCATGCGCGACAAGGGCTTCCAGGCCGGCGGACAGAACATCCACTACCTGGAAAAACGCCTGGCCGAGCGCAAGAACAAGTCGATTGCGTTGACCTGATCGCGCTTGCTGTTGCATCGACGAATAAGAAAAAGCCCGGGAAACCGGGCTTTTTCGTTGCTCCCCGGCGCATCGCGCCGACATTGCGTCACGCCGTCAGCCCTGCAAGCCAGCCGGTCCATGCGTAGGAGCGCACCCGGGCGCGACCAGGCTTTATTGACAGAGCCCGGTCGCGCTCCTACTGAATCCGAGGGTTCGAGGCCTGGATGGCGCACGCCAGCGCCGGATCCGATGTGCAGGTCTTTGATCGTCTGCAAGAGAGAGTGGCTGAGCTGCGGCAGTGCGTCCCCACCGTTGCCGCCTACGCTACCGGATCCGCAGCGACCGCGACCCTATCAACACGCTGCACCGTTCAGCGCCGCGGCGCAGGCCCCTGCTGGCTACCCGGCACCGGCACGATGCCGCTGGCCGACGACGGGTCGACCACGGTCATGGTTTCGGTGGAGCCGTCCGGCCACACCACCTGAAATGTCGAGCCGGCAGGCAAGGTGGAAAACGGCATCGCGCTACTGGCGCGGTAGACCGCAGCAACCTGGCTTGCGCCATGTCGTCGCTGCTGTTCGTCGGTAGTGATGCTGGTGGACTTCACCGACAGCGGCTGGTAGCGGTGATCGGCGGTATCGATCATCACGATGCTCACTGCCGCCGCCGAATACGCCACAAATAACGCAACCCATAACCAGAACTTGGCGCCATGCACCAATCGACGGTAATTCATGACTGCGCTCCCGGATCGGAGACCAATGTATCGACCATCTCATCCACCCTGTCTGCTCCCTGCCGCGGCACCGCGGCATCGAATACGAACGACACAAAATCCTGTGCGCTATCGCGCGAGCAGATGCCCGCGTTGGCGCAATAACTGGTGACCAAGGTGCTGTCGGCGCTGCAATCCAGCCCCAGCCGGCATGCGGCCACTTGCCAGGCCAGCTCGGCGAATTGATCGCCAGCCACATAGCCTTGAAGGCTATCGTCGCCGCTGGCGCGCGCGCCCATGGCCGGGGCCAGGGCCAGATAGGCCTCTGGATCGCGCGAGGCCAGCACGCGTTGCACCAGCGCGCGCTTGTAGCCGGGCGAGGCGTGCAACGGTTCGCCCAGCGCCAGCATGGCGGCCTCGGCAGCCAGGCTGCCAGCGCGCGCCGCGTCCTGGCGTTGCTGCGCCACCACGCGCGAGCTCAGTCCATCAGTGGGGGCAAAACCAGCGCAGCGCTGCGCCACGCGCTCGCGTGCGGCATGCATCGCCACCACACCTGGGGTGCGCTGCGCGGCGAGCCATGCGCTGTCGGCGGCGTAGCCGGACGGGCTGGCCGCATAGGGCGCGCAGTAATCGTAGACACGGCTCAACCGCCACCCGGCCTGTGCATCGCCGGCGCGCACCTTCTGCTGCAATTGCTGCGCGTAGTGATACAGATCCGGTTGCGCTTCCACCGCATCGCGGTGTGACAGCTGGAGTGCCGTGCCGTGCTCTTTCACTACGAGCGGCTGCGGTGCAGTGTCACCGACCTGGGTCACGTGTGCTGCAACCGGAACCGCCCGGTCGCGGGCATGCTCGGCCGGCTGCGCGCGCACATGCCACCACGCGGCCGCCGCAAACGCAGCGGGAGCGAGCAGCAGCCAGAGATGGCGGGCACGAGCAAGCGGCATGAAGAGCGGCGACCCTGCTGCGGAAACACCCGCAGCGACGGCGCGGAGTCTAGCACTCGCATACGCACAAGACCGCCGCCAAGCAGACGCTGCCGGCGTAGATCGCCAGAGGGCAAAACATGCGGTGACGGCCTGCGCGGACTGCAGGTGAGTGGCGCGCTGCAGGCATTTGGTTGCGCTGTGGGCTGTGCGTTGGTTGTCGTGGTGTTGGTTGATTGGTTGGTCGCCGCTTGATGGCTTGGTGGTTGGATGCCGTGGTGGATCAATTGCGAGTTGCCGGGTTGACCTTCGCGGATTTGGTCTCCGGCGGCAGCACATTTCGAAGCGATCTTCGTGGGCCGAGTCTGCCGTTTGGCGCATCACCACGCCTGCCTTGCGCTGCACTCGCAGCGTGCCACTGCCAGTCTGGATCATCTTCCGTTGGCCGAACACGGTGGCCGATCTCGGCGTTCCCGACGCTGCGTGACGGGATTGCCGTGTTGTTGCGATGTGGGCGGAGCACTCAACCGCGCCCGTCGCGACAGCATTGCGGCCGACCCGCGCAGCGCGCAGGCATGCCGGTACGAATGGTCTACGATGCGTGCTTTCGAATTGCCCGACCAACACGATGCCGTTTCTTGAACTGACCCTTTCCTGCTCCGAGGTCACCCTGCCCCGTTTCCAGAATGCGCTGGACGACGTCGGCGCACTGGCGGTGACCATGCTCGACGCCGATGCCGACACCAGCAACGAGCGCGCGCTACTCGAACCCGGCGTGGGCGAAATGCCGCTGTGGGACCGGCTGACCATGACTGCGCTGTTCGATGGCGCCAGCGACGCGCTGGTGGTGCTGGCGGCACTGGAAGCCTTCGACCCGGGCCTGGACTGGAGCCAGGTGGGATTTCGCACGGTCGAAGACAGCGACTGGATCCGCGCCTGGATCGACCTGTTCAAACCGATGCAGTTCGGCGCGCGCACGTTTATCGTGCCGTGGAATCAAGACCTACCTGAAGCTGCCAACGCCCCGGACGCTGCCGTGGTGCGGCTGGATCCGGGCCTGGCCTACGGTTCGGGCACGCATCAGACCACGGCGCTATGCCTGCGCTGGCTGGACAGCCTGGCCGTCAGCGATGAGCTGCAAGGCCGCAGCGTGCTCGATTTCGGCTGTGGCTCGGGCATTCTTGCGATCGCCGCGCTGAAGCTGGGCGCCAGCCGCGCGGTCGGCGTGGACTATGACCCGCAGGCGCTGCTAGCCACCGCCGACAATGCGCAACGCAACGATCTGGAAGCGCAGTTGGCGGTGTACATGCCGCAGGACGAGCCGGTGCAGACCTACCAGGTGGTGGTGGCCAACATCCTGGCGTCGGCACTGGATAGCCTGGCCGACACCCTGGCTGCGCGCGTGGTTCCGGGCGGGCGGATTGCGTTGTCGGGGATCCTGCACGGCCAGGAAGACGAATTGCTGGAACGTTACGCTCCCTGGTTCGAGCAACTGCGCTGCGAACGCGACGACGAATGGATGCGCATCGAAGGCGTGCGTCGCGCCACATCCGGCATCTAGATGGGCTAACAACCCATCGCGAGCAGGCGTCAGGTGGGCGCGGGCGGCGCGCTCAGAACCGCAGTATCCGCGTGGTACATGCCGGTTCCGAGCACCGGCCACGCCCACTTGGCGGCCGCGTAGTCCTTATCAGCCGCACCAGCTAGCGCGGCGGCCGGCCGGCGCGGATCTGCGCAGTGGTCACCGCATCGGCACGACTGATCGCCCGCAGCCAGGTCACTGGCTGCCAGCCGGTGCGTTGCAGGGCCGCCGTGCGCCACTGCCCGGCTCGCCAGGCCACGCACACCCGCAGCACCACCTCGGCCACCAGCAGCGCCGCCCAGGCCGCGGGCGACCATGCCTGTGCACCGGCAAACGCCAGCGCGCCGGCGATGGCAACCATTGGCCCACTCACCGCCAGCAGCCACCAGTGCCGCTCCCGCAGCGCCCAGAGCCGTGGCGCCAGCGCGGCCGACCATTGCGGACCCTCGGCGACTGCGGTCCATTTGGCGCCGCGCCGCCAGATCTGATATCTGGCCGCACCACGAAAGCGGTTTGCCGCTGGGTCCAGTGGCGAATGCGCAGGCCATGGCGCATGTGGAGGCGCCGAGCGCGAGGGCGTGCTGCGTGCATGCGGATCGGGTTTCGAATCGGCAGGCTCGACCATGAACATCCTCCTTGAGTTCGCTGTGATCGGGTCATCACTGGCTGCGCGACAGTATCGCAAACATATTGCGACATGAAAGGCATACGAACTATCTCAAGGCGCTGCTAGGGCTATACCTCCCGGCCCTGCCTGCTTTCCAACGGTGCCGTGTGAGCAAGCTGTACGAACGAGTACGCGAAGCCCGCAGCCTCACCAAGCTGACCCAGGAAGCCCTGGCTGGCGAGCTGGGTGTCACCCGCAGCGCCGTGGCGCAATGGGAAATGGCCGAAGGCACCGCGCCATCGGTGGAGAATTTGATCGGCCTGGCCAAGCGCAGCGGCATGACGTTCGAATACCTGGCCACCGGCCGCGGCGACCGCGTGTTCGGCCCGCCGGTCTCGGCCATTGCCGAAGAGCCAGCGCAATATCGCCGCCTGGACGACCAGCAACGCGTGCTGCTGATGCGCTTCGACACCCTGGCACCGCGCCAGCGCAGCGGCCTGCTGGATCTGTTGTTGGCCGAGGGAAAAACGCGGCGCAGGCGGTGAGTTGGGGAATCGGATCGGGATCGGGATTCGCCGAGCTGGCATTGCCGAGGCTGATTTTCCACGGGGATGATTCGCTGGCTGCGGCTTCCTGATTGTTAGCCGAGCCTGGCCGGGATTCGCTTGCTGACTGGGGTGGGCGTCGTTGCCGCGGACATCAACGGCGTGCTGCGTGCGTGGCGTTAGCGTGGACGTGGACGAAGTCATTACCACTGGGGTTGGGGCAATTACCTAGGGTTGACCGCACCCGGTTGGCCAGGGTTCGCCCTTGGACCTGCGCGTGGTTGAATAGCGGTCTTCCCGCTGCACGCCTGCCGATGTCCGAGACTCCGCCACCGCGCCGCCCCCTGGCCACGTTCCTGCGTGCGACGCCGGCTGCTCCGCCGCTGGTTCCGACCCCGGGGGCTCCGCCTATGGAGTCGTTGGAGCAGGCCACGCCGGCCCCAGGCTCTACGGCGCCGCCGGCAACACCGCCCGAGGTGAGCGCGCTTCCCGCGCCGCGCGTGCCATCGCCTGCTGCCGCGGTAGCTCCGTTGCCGCATCGCGCAACGGGCACGCCCGGGCAGGATGGTTTCCAGGCGCCAGTGCCCGGCGGGACGCAACTGCCCGCGCCCGGTAGCGCGATGCCGTCCGCCTCGGCGACCGCGCCCGCGGCAGGACGAGTCGCTGATGCGATGGGCGATCCACCTCGCTCGGTGTCGGCCGCCCCCGATGCCCACATAGGCGATGACGGGCTTGCCCCGATCGATGCCGCGACCGATGACGCCCTCCAGGACCCAACCGCGCGGACTGCACCTGGCCCGTTGAATTCAGCGCAGCAACACGCGCTGCGTGCGTCAGCGCATGCAGACCTCCCGTCTCCGAATGCGCCGGGCACGCCGAGGGCGCTGGCAGAAACGACCGCGCGCGAGGCTCCAACCGCAGCGGCAGCAGCGCCTGCGGGATCTGCAGCACCTGTGGCAACAGCGCCAGCCGCAACGCAAGCCGACACCAGCGGCAGCGAGCGGGCGGCGAGCACACCCGAAGGCCCGTCTCACCTGGACTGCCCCTCCAGCCCTCTCGACCCGCCAGCCAACGAGGTAGGTGGAGCCAACGCATTGGCAGGCGAAGACGCGCAGTTCGATGCCCGTCGCGCGCAGACCCGTCCCCCACCTTTACAAATGCAGCCCCTGCCCGCTCCCGCCCTGGCTGCGCCCGCCTTTGCGCGGCGTGGCATCACCCGGCCGCGGCTGCGTGCCAGTGGGGGCCAATGGGCGCTGTTGGTCGGGCTGGTGGGCCTGCTCGGCTTGCAGATCGTCATCGCCGACCGCGCGCATTTGGCCACCAGCCCGCGCTGGCGTCCGCTGGTCAGCGCAGCCTGTAGGCTGGCGCGCTGCACATTGCCTGCCTGGCGCGAGCCGGAGGCACTGACCCTGCTCAACCGCGACGTGCGTCCGCTGCCGGGTGTGGCGGGGGGATTGCAGATCCAGGCCAGCTTCCGCAACGACGCACGCTGGGCGCAGGCCTGGCCGTGGCTGCAGCTGTCGCTGTCCGATGCCGACGGCCGGGTGATCGGCACCCGCATCCTGTCGCCGCAGGACTATCTGGGCCAGTCGCCGGCTGCGCAGGACGCGCTGGCGCCGGGGCAAGCAGTGCAGGTGGCGTTCCGGGTGCGCGAACCGGCTGCGAGCACGGCTGCCTTCAGTTTCGACTTCCGCTGAGCGGGCGCGACCGCCACATGGGCGTGGCGAGCGATGAGGTCACGCGCTAGACTCACTCCCCCTCGCCGGCCACGCGTCCCGGCTTCGTGACACTGGGAACCTCCTTTGAACGCAGCCCCCTCTCGTCCTGACACCAGTCGTGGCGCCCCGAAGTCGCCTCTGCGCGAACACGTGGCACAGTCCGTTCGCTGTTATCTGCGCGACCTGGACGGCAGCGACGCGGACGACGTGTATGAAATCGTGCTGCGCGAAATGGAGATCCCGCTGTTCGTCGAAGTGCTCAACCACTGCGAAGGCAACCAGAGCCGCGCCGCGGCGATGCTGGGCATCCACCGGGCGACCTTGCGCAAGAAGCTCAAAGAGTACGGGCTGACGTAAGCGGGAATCGGGAATCGGGAATCGCAAATGCGTGCTGCAGCGAGAGGTCGTGCGCACTGAGGTCCCAGTCAAAGCGTGAGTGGATACGGGTCAGCATCATGGGCGGCTGAACGCCGTTGTTGACCGAGACGCGCAGCGCGGGTTCGACGCTGCACATCGCAGTCTCGCGCGGCACATATTGCGATGTTCTGACGATCTGCTTTGCAGGCGATCATGCCCACCCGTAGCGGATCAGGTGGAAGAACACCGGCGCGGCGAAGCACACCGAATCCAGGCGATCGAGTACGCCGCCGTGGCCTTCAATCATGTGGCCCCAATCCTTGATGCCGCGGTCGCGCTTGATCGCCGACATCACCAGCCCGCCGAAAAAGCCCATAAATTGGCCACCAACGCCAGGCCGAAGGCATGCCAAGGCGCGAACGGGGTGATCCACCACAGCGCCATGCCGAGCAGGCTGGCCGACAACACGCCGCCGATGAATCCTTCCACCGTTTTGGACGGCGACAATTTCGGCGCGATCAGATGGCGGCCGGCCAATTTGCCCCACACGTACTGCAGCACGTCCGAGGACTGCACCACGATCACCAGGAATGCGATCAACAGCAGATTGCACCCGGCGTAGCCGGGAATGTCCAGATTCAACAATGCCGGCACATGCGAAATGCAGAACACGCAGATCATCAGGCCCCACTACACTTTGGCGGTGCGTTCCAGATAACGCGTGGTGTCCCCGCCAATGGTGGCCAGGATGGGCAGCACCAGCAATGCGTAGACCGGAATCAGCAACGTGTACATGCCGTACCAACCGGTCCACACCAGGCCGCACTGCCACGGCAACACGATGTAGAACGCAGCCAGCAGCGCGTAGTCATCGCCACGCCGCGTGGGGGCCAGGGTGATGAATTCGCGCAACGCGAACAACGACACCAGCGCGAACAAGCCAATGACGCCGGCACGCCCGAAGACGAAGGCAATGCCGACCACTGCGGCCATTACCCACCATGCGCGGATGCGGGCGACCAGGTTGTCCAGCACCGCGCTCGGGCGTTCGCGCGCTCGCGCGCTCGCCAGCGCAGTGTTTCGGAAATGGCCGTGGCGATGAGTAATACGAGCGCGATACCGCTGAACAACCACAGCGTCTGTTGCTGCATCGAGGACTGCTGCAGCTGCCCGCTAAACGCATAAAGACTCATGCGCGCGCTTCCAACTGATCCGGCGATAACGCCAACAAGGCCTCACGCGCACGCGCCAGAAAACGCGTCCTTGGTTTCGTCCGCGTCCAGCCGCAACGGCACACCGAAGGTGGTAGTGCACAGCAGCGGCAACGGCAACGGCAACCACTTGCATTTGGGCATCACGCGCTTGAGGTTATCGATCCACATTGGCAAGAACTCCAGTTCCGGGCGTTGCCGCGCCAGGTGATACAGCCCGCTCTTGAACGGCAGCACGCCGTCGTCCGGGTTGCGCGTTCCTTCGGGAAACAGGATCAACGAATCGTCGGCGTCCACCGCATCGCACAGGCATGCGATCGGGTCGCGCGTGCGCTGGGAGGGGGTCGCGTTCGATCTACACGCCGTTGAAAACCGCGTGGATCAGATAGCGCCGCAGTGCGGTGCGCTGCCAGTAGTCGGCCACCGCCACCGGGCGCACTTCATGGCGCAGGCGGGCCGGCAGCGATGACCAGATCAGCACGAAATCGCCGTGACTTGCGTGGTTGCCGTAATACACGCGGCGTTCGTTGGAGGGCGCGCAGCCGCGCCACAGCGCACGCGCGCCGGTCAAGGTACGAATGGCACCACTGCAGGCACGCGATCAAATGGGCAATGATCTCTGCTCCAAGGTGCGCACCGGCATGCGCAGCGGTAACACCACGATTCGTCCTGCAGTGGCTAGCCATGTCGCCACGTCCGGCGCCAGGGCACACATCACGCACAACGCCGACTGCATGGCATGGCCCAGCCATTGCAATGAAACAACCCACCCAGTGACTGGCGACAACCGCTGCATGCGCTGCACGCTTGCCATCGGCGCGGCGGGCGCATCTGGGGCATATGCCGCGGTCACAGCAGCGCCTTGCCGATCAATGCAGCGGCCAGCGCGATCAACTGCACCACCACGCTGCCCAGCGGCGCCGCTGCGGGATATGCCGCCAAGCGCCGGCGCCGCCACACCGTGACCCTGCAGGCCAGGCTCAGCACGATGGCCACCCAGGTGACTCGGCGTGCGCCCAGCAGCCGCTGGCCAGGCCCACGCCCAGCACGCCGATAACGAAGGCGCGCTCGCTCTTGCCCATCGGCCCGTCGTAACGGCGGCTGGCGCCGACCATCAAGCCGAGCACGCCGGCGTATTCGGTCAGCGCGGCCAAAAGCGCGAAGATCCACAGCCAGTGCGCGCTCACACCGGGCACACCAAGCAGGCTCAAGTACAACGCCGCGTCGGCCACCACATCGCAGAGTTCGTTGAGGTAAGCACCCAGCCGCTATTGCTGGCCGAACTCGCGGGCCAGCATGCCGTCCACCGCATTGAGCGCCATGCGCACCAGCATTCACACGGGTAACAACAGATACAGCAGCGGCCAGCTGTGGCCGCCGCGCAACACCGCGGCCGCCGCCATCAGCGACACTGCCGCAGCGATCAGCGTGACCTGGTTGGCGGTGATGCCGCCGCGATACAGCGCGCCGACCATCGGCCGCAGCAGCGCCTGGAAGCGTCCTTTCACTGCATAGATCGAGGCCATACGGGGCTGTTGAGTCCATTCGAGCGCTGGCGCAGCCTACAATATCGGCTGCCCCGCAACGACATCCCCCACCGATGGCCCCTGATTTCCTGCCCGTGCGCCGGGCCCTGCTCTCCGTTTCCAACAAGACCGGCCTGATCGACCTGGCCCGCGCGCTGGTGGCGCGCAACGTCGAGCTGCTGTCCACCGGCGGCACCGCCAAGGCGATCCGCGAAGCCGGCCTGCCGGTGAAAGACGTCGCCGACCTCACCGGTTTCCCGGAAATGATGGACGGCCGCGTCAAGACCCTGCATCCGCTGGTGCACGGCGGCCTGCTCGGGCGCGCCGGCATCGATGAAGCGGTGATGGCCGAACACGGCATCGCGCCGATCGACCTGCTGGTGCTGAACCTGTATCCGTTCGAATCGGTCACGGTCAAAGCCGATTGCACGCTGGCCGAGGCGGTGGAAAACATCGACATCGGCGGCCCGGCGATGCTGCGCAGCGCGGCCAAGAATTTCGCGCGCGTGGCAGTAGCCACCGACCCGGCGCAGTACCCCGACCTGCTGGCCGAACTGGAGGCCAACAACGGCCAACTGTCGGCGGCCAAGCGTTTTGCGCTGTCGGTGGCCGCGTTCAACCGCGTGGCGCAATACGACGCGGCGATCAGCAACTATCTCTCGGCAGTGGCCGACAGTACCGAAGCGGTGCCCACGCGCAGCCCGTTCCCGGCGCAGATCAATTCCAACTTCGTCAAGGTGATGGACCTGCGCTACGGCGAAAACCCGCACCAGTCCGGCGCGTTCTACCGCGACCTGTACCCGGTGCCGGGCACGCTGGCCACCTTCCAGCAGTTGCAGGGCAAGGAACTCAGCTACAACAACCTGGCCGATGCCGATGCCGCGTGGGAATGCGTGCGCCAGTTCGATGCGCCGGCCTGTGTGATCGTCAAGCACGCCAACCCCTGCGGCGTGGCCGTGGGTGCAGCCTGCGGCGATGCCTATGAACTGGCCTACGCCACCGACCCGACCAGCGCATTCGGCGGCATCCTGGCCTTCAACAAGACGCTCGATGCAGCGACTGCCAAAGCTATTCTGGATCGTCAGTTCGTGGAAGTGCTGATCGCGCCCGATTACGAGGCCGGCGCACTGGAATACGCCACCAAGAAGGCCAACGTGCGCGTGCTCAAGATTCCGCACGGCAATGGCTTGAACAACTACGACACCAAGCGGATCGGCTCTGGCCTGTTGATGCAGTCGGCCGACAACCGCGGCATGTCGCTGGGCGAATTGAGCGTGGTCACCCAGCGTGCGCCCAATGAGGCCGAACTGGGCGATCTGCTGTTTGCCTGGCGCGTGGCCAAGTACGTCAAGTCCAACGCCATTGTCTACGCCAAGGACAGCCGCACCATTGGTGTCGGCGCCGGGCAGATGAGCCGCGTGGTCAGCGCCAAGATTGCCGCGCTCAAGGCCGAAGAAGCCAAGCTCACGGTGGCCGGCTCGGTGATGGCCTCGGATGCATTCTTCCCGTTCCGCGATGGTATCGACGCGGCGGCAGCGGCCGGCATCAAGGCAGTGATTCAACCCGGTGGTTCGATGCGCGATGGCGAAGTGATCGCCGCCGCCGACGAACACGGCCTTGCGATGGTGTTCACCGGCGTGCGCCATTTCAGGCATTGATGCCAGCGGCACAGGGACAGGTCGATGCAGCGTTTGCGTTGTTATGCCGCGTTTATTGCCACTACCGTGCTATTGAGCGCGTGCAAGCAAGCGCCGGCACCGGCTGCGGCGCCGGTCGCCGCAGCCCCTGCAGCGCCCGCCAACAGCGCCCATTTAAGCCGCACCGAGCGGCTGAATGGGTTCCTGCGCACGCGCTATGGCGCCAAGGCCGGCCTGCCCGCGCAATGGAGCGGCGAAGCCGACGGTGTCAAGGCCGACAGCCAGGTCTATGCGGAACAGCCGGTGGTGGTGGGCGAACAGGTGCAGCAACTGCTGGCGGTGTGCCACAGCCTCAGCGATGGCGGCCACGGCAACCCGGGGCTGATCGATTTCTTCGTGCTGCGTGGCGATGGCGACGATTTCAAAGTTGTCGTCGAACGGCTCGCCGATGGCTACGGCAGCGACGGCCAGCCCGGCAGCGTGGACATCCTGCGGCTAGGCAGCGATTTCTACGGCTTTGCCGTGCACAGTTTCTGGATGGGCCAGGGCCTGATGCTGGAATCGCAAGATCTGGTCGTGCCCGGCCCCAAGGGCTTGGTCAATGCCGGCTCGCTGCGCGCGCATATCGACAATAGCGGCGCACTGGCTTGCGACGACGACGCGCGCGCGCCGGATCAGACGCGCGCGCAATGTCTTGCCGAGGCCTTCGATGTGGATTTCGCGCTGGACGTGGACAACAGCAAACCGCAGGCGCGCACCTGGCCGCTGCGCATCCATGAGCACGGCAGCGATTGCGGAGTTGCTCTCGACAAGACGCACGCGTTCGCGCTCGACACCAAGACCTGGACCTACCCATTTCCCAACGCACTGCAGCGCGAAGGCTGCAGGTAGCGCCCCTTTCTCCCGTACTAGCGAGCAGCTCCCTTGAAAATCCTCGTCATCGGCTCCGGCGGCCGTGAACATGCCCTAGCCTGGAAGATCGCGCAGTCCGCGCACGTGAGCGAAGTGCTGGTGGCGCCGGGCAATGCCGGTACCGCCACCGAAGCCAAATGCCGCAATGTCGTGATCAAGGTCGATGACCTGGACGGCTTGCTCGCGCTGGCGCAGCGCGAAGCGGTCGCGCTTACCGTGGTCGGCCCGGAAGTGCCGTTGGTGCTGGGCGTGGTCGACCGCTTCCACGCGGCCGGCCTGCGCATCTTCGGCCCCACCGCCAAGGCCGCGCAGTTGGAAGGCAGCAAAGCCTTCGCCAAGGATTTCCTCGCCCGCCACGGCATTCCCACGGCGTATTACGCGGTGCATACGGACGTGGATGCGGCGCTTGCGTACGTGCGCGAAAAAGGCGCACCGATCGTAGTCAAGGCCGATGGTCTGGCCGCCGGCAAGGGCGTGATCGTGGCGATGACCTTGGCCGAGGCCGAAGATGCAGTGCGCGACATGCTTTCGGGCAATGCGTTCGGTGACGCCGGCGCACGCGTGGTCATCGAAGAATTTCTCGATGGCGAAGAAGCCAGCTTCATCTCGATGGTCGATGGCAAGCACGCCCTGCCGATGGCGACCAGCCAGGATCACAAGCGTGTCGGCGATGGCGACACCGGTCCCAATACCGGCGGCATGGGCGCGTATTCGCCAGCCCCCGTCGTCACACCCGAAGTGCATGCGCGGGTGATGCGCGAGGTGGTCGAGCCGACCGTGCAGGGCATGATTGCCGACGGCGTGCCGTTCACCGGCTTTCTCTACGCTGGACTGATGATCGACGCGCACGGCGCGCCCAAGGTGATCGAATTCAACGTGCGCTTCGGCGACCCTGAAACCCAGCCGGTGATGCTGCGCCTGCAGTCGGATCTGGTCGAGCTGCTCAACGCGGCCATCGACGGCAGGCTCGACCGCGCGCAAGCACAGTGGGACCCGCGCCCGTCACTGGGCGTGGTCATCGCCGCCAGGCCTTACCCGGAAACCCCGGTCACCGGTGAAGTCATCACCGGCCTGGACGCGGTGCCGGCCAACGCCAAGGTCTTCCATGCCGGCACTGCGTTGAATGCCGCCGGTGAGGTGGTCAGCGCCGGTGGCCGCGTGCTGTGCGTTGCGGCCCTGGGCGACAGCGTGCATGACGCGCAGCGCACCGCCTACGCCGGCCTGCAGCCGATCCACTGGGCCAGCGCTTTCCAGCGCAGCGACATCGGCTGGCGGGCAATCGCGCGCGAGCAAAACGCGCAGGGCTAAGCGCTTCACGCCTGCGACAGCAGCGCCCAGTGCGCGCTGTCGCAGGGCATCGGTCGCAGCGCCTCCGCGAACCGCCACAGCACGCGCCTACGCCAGCGCGTGCCGCCTGCACCAACCCACGCCACGCAGCTACTGACAAAGAACTAGCCGCCATCTACCCCGGTGGCACGTGGCTGCGGCAATAATGCCCGGGCACCCTCCCCTGTAGAGACTGTGGCCACTCCCTCCTTCGAAACCCGCTTAAGCCGTTTGTGGGCCCATGAAAAGGCCAGCTATGGCCTGCGCGTGTTCATCGCGTTGGCGGTGGCGATGGGCGTGTGCTGGCACTGGCAGCAACTCACCGCGGTACCGGCGCTGTTCCTCGGCGCGATTGCCAGCGCCATTGCCGAAACCGACGACAACTGGCTGGGCCGCATCAAATCGGTGCTGCTGTCGCTGTTGTGTTTTGCTGCCGCGGCAGCTGCGGTGGTGCTGCTGTTTCCATACCCGCTGCCGTTCGTGACCGGCATGGCGTTGGCGACGTTCTCGTTGACCCTGCTCGGTGCGCTGGGCGAGCGCTATGCCTCGATCGCGCAGGCCACGGTGGCCTTGTCGATCTACGCCATGATCGGCATGGACCAGCACGGCAACCACGATCCGTCGATCGCCTGGCATGGCGCGGTGCTGCTGTTGATCGGGGCGACCTGGTATGGCGTGCTGTCGATCCTGTGGACCATCCTGTTCGCCAATCGCCCGGTGCGCGAGCGGCTGTCGCGGCTGTTTTTCGAGCTGGGACGCTATCTCAAGCTCAAGGCCGATCTGTTCGAACCGGTACGCCAAAGCGACCTGCATGCACGCCGGCTGGCATTGGCCGAACAGAACGCCAAGGTGGTCGGCGCGCTCAATGCGGCCAAGACCGCGATCATGAGCCGCTTCGGCCGCTCGGGGCGGCCGGGCGTGCAATCTGGCCTGTATTTCAGGCTGTATTACATGGCGCAGGAATTCCATGAACGCGCCAGCTCGTCGCATTATCCGTACGAAGCGCTGACCGACGCGTTCTTCCACAGCGACGTGCTGTATCGCTGCCAGCGCCTGCTCGCATTGCAAGGCAAGGCGTGCACCGCGCTGGGCGAGGCGATCCGCCTGCGCCATCCGTTCGATTACGGCGACAACAGCCGTCTGGCCACCGAAGATCTACGCCAATCGCTGGATTATCTGCACGCGCGTGCCGACCCTGCGTTGACGCGGCTGCTGGGCGCGCTGGAACTGCTAGTGACCAACCTGCAAAGCATCGAACGCAAGTTATCGGAGGCAGCGCAATCCGATTCCACCAGCGACAACCTCGACACCCGCCTGCGCGATTCCTCGCCGCATACCTTGCGCGAAATGGGCGCACGGCTGGTGCAGCAACTCACGCCCGGCTCGGTGCTGTTCCGCCACGGCCTGCGCATGGCCATCGCGCTGCTGGTCGGCTACGCCATCATGCAATCCATCCATGCCGACAACGGCTACTGGATCCTGCTCACCACCGCGTTCGTCTGCCGGCCCAATTACGGCGCCACGCGCTTGCGGCTGGTGCAGCGCATCGCCGGCACCTTGATCGGCCTGGTCGCCACCTGGGCGTTGATGCAGCTATTTCCCGGTACCGAAGTGCAACTGCTGCTGGCGCTGGTTGCTGCGCTGGTGTTTTTCATCACCCGCACCGACCGCTACATGCTGGCCACTGCCGGCATCACGGTGATGGCGCTGTTCTGCTTCAACCTGCTCGGCGATGGCTTCGTGCTGATCTGGCCGCGCCTGATCGACACCCTGATTGGCTGCGCGATTGCCGCGGCTGCTTCGTTCCTGATCCTGCCGGACTGGCAGGGCCGCCGCCTCAACCAGGTGATGGCCACGGTACTGGCCAGCTGCGCGCGCTATCTCACCCAAGTGCTGGAGCAATACGCCAGCGGCATGCGCGACGATCTGCCCTACCGCATCGCGCGCCGCGACATGCACAACGCCGATGCCGCGTTGTCGGTGGCGCTGTCCAACATGCTGCGCGAGCCAGGTCGCTACCGGCGCAATCTGGATGCGGGGTTTCGCTTCCTGGCGCTGTCCAACACCTTGCTCGGCTATCTGTCTGCACTGGGTGCGCATCGCGCCGCGCTGGAAGGCGAACACGATGCCGCCATCGCGCAGGCCGGCGAGTACCTGCAGCGCGCGCTGAGCGAAATCGCCAGCGCGCTCGGCCAACGCCAACCGCTGCCGGTGCACGACGAAAGCGAAGAACTGGCCATCGCCGAAACGCTGGAACAACACGCCGTGCAGTTGCCACCCAAACAACGCCTGGTGCGCGACCAGTTGGCATTGACGCTGCGCCTGCTGCCCAAGCTGCGTGCTGCAGCGTTGGCGGTGACAACGGCGCCGGCAGAGAATCCGCCGCGTCTGGCAATCAACAAGGCCTAACGCATCGTCTCTGTGGGCCTGGACGCTGCGCCACCGACGCAGCATCCGTGGACAACGCGGAGCCGAGCACTGTCATGCCGAGTAACCGCCACATCGACTAAATCGCGGTGGCGTTTCCATCAGCCACGCTTACTTCCACTGCTTGCGCGCCACGCTCAGTCCCACCCAACCCAGCGCCGCTGCAGCAAGCACCGCTCCACCGATCACCACACCCATCCACCCAGCCTGCGCATACGCCGCCGTGCCCAGGGTCGAGCCCAGCGCACCGCCGATGAAGTAGCAAGTGATGTAGGCGGAGGTGATGCGATTGCGTGCAGTCGGATTGCGCTGATAGATCACGCTTTGATTGGCGATATGCACGCCCTGCACCGCGATATCCAGCAGCAGCACACCGACGATCAGCAGCACGATCGAGTGCGGCGCAAACGCCAGCAAGCCCCACGACAGCAGCAACATCACCAGCCCGCCCCAGCTCACGCGGTCGCCATGGCCGTGATCGGACCAATGCCCGGAGCGATTGGCAGCCAGCGCACCGGCCGCACCGATCAGCCCGAATAACCCGATCACCGCCGTGCCATAGCAATAGTTCGGCCCGGACAACAAAAACGCCAGGGTGGTCCAGAACATGCTGAAACCGGCAAAGATCAGCCCGCCCAGCACCGCGCGCGAACGCAGCACCGCATCGTCGCGCAGCAACATCAGCACCGAGCCCACCAGCTGTGGATACGCCAGTTGCGCATTGCCCGGATGGCGCGGCAGCCCACGCCACAACAACCCGGCAGTAAGCAATAACGCGACCGATGCGATCCAGTACACCGTCTGCCAGCCACCTACGCCGGCCAGCACGCCGGCCGCGATGCGCGCCAGCAAGATCCCCAGCAACAACCCGCTCATCACCGTGCCGATCACCCGGCCACGCTCGTGGGGCGCGGCCAGCGTGGCGGCAAATGGCACCAGGATCTGCGCCGCCACCGAGCTGGCGCCGGTCACGATCGTGCCGACCAGCAACATCGTAAAACTGTGCGAACTGGCGCTCACCAGCAGGCCGAGCGCGCTCAGCGCGAACAAGCCCACGATCAGGCCGCGCCGCTCCAGCCGGTCGCCCAGTGGTACCAGTAACAGCAACCCCCCCGCGTACGCCAACTGCGCAGCCGTAACCACTGCACCGGCGCTGCGCACCTGGATGCCGAATGCCTGCGCCAGCGTTTCCAGCAGGGGCTGGGCGTAATAGTTGCTCGCCACCGCCAGCCCGGTGGCAGCGGCCATCAGCAGCACCAAGCGACGTGGCAAGGGCGGGTGGGAGGTGGGCTCGGTCTGCATGGCTGCTGCTTGGTCAAGGAATGTGCGCAGTGTGGACAGCCGGCTGGCATCTTTCCAATGTATTGTTTTCACCAGAGCCATCGTATTGCGAGATTGCATGCTGACCCTGCGCCAACTGGAATTCGCCGTGGCCGTGGCCGAAGAAGGCGGCTTCACTGCTGCCGCACGCCGCTGCAACACCGTGCAATCGGCACTCAGCCATCAAGTTGCCAAGATCGAAGAGACCTTCGGCGCGCGCCTGTTCGAACGCGGCACCCGCCAGGTGCGGCCCACCGCCGCCGGCGAGGTGTTCCTGCATAACGCCCGCCAGACCCTGCACGCGGCCGAGCGCCTGCACGAGGAAATGGCGCAGGCCCTGGGCACCGTGCGCGGGCGGCTCGCGTTGGGGCAGATCTCCTCGCTCACCACCGTGCAGCTGCCGGGCTTACTGCATCAGTTCCGCAGCGCGCATGCGCGGGTGGATGTGCATCTGCGCACCGCCATGAGCGAAGCGCTGCTGCACGATCTGGGCGAAGGCCGGCTGGATGTCGTCCTGGTCGGCGTCGGCCCGCAGATCGCGGTGCCGGCGCAGCGCCTGCTGCTGCATGAAGAGGCGCTGGCCTTGATCGTGGCCCCCGGCCATCGCTTCGCCGCGCGCAAGCGGGTGGCACTGGCCGAGCTGGACGACGAACCGATGGCCGGGCTGATTCCCGGTGCTGGCGTGCGCGGCATCATCGATGCCGCCTTTGCGCAGGCCGGCCTGCGGCAGCGCCAGCAGTACGAAGTGACCCATGCCGATCTGGTGCGCGAACTGGTCGCCGCCGACCTGGGCGTGGGCATCATCCCGCAGACCATGGCCGGCGCCATGCGCGGCGTGGTCACGGTCGCGCTGAAGGAGCGCTACCGCTTTCTGACGTATGCAGTGTGGCGGCCCGACCCCAGCCCGGCCGCGCGCGCCTTCGTCGCCTTGCTGCGTGCCCAGCTTGCACGCCCCAAGCCGCCGGCATGTATCGCCCGCTGAGCGCAGCCGCCATCCACCAGCACGCCGTGGAAGACTGCTAGGCTGCGCGCGTTCGCAAAGGAAACTGCATGTCCGGTCACAGCCAGTTCGCCCTGCTCAGGCAGCGCCGCTTCTTGCCGTTCTTCGCTGTCCAGGCGCTGGGCGCGTTCAACGACAACGTCTATCGGCAGGCCATCATCGGCCTGTTGTTCTATCTCGGCATCGATGCCGCGCAGCGCACGCTGTATACGAACCTGGCGCCGGCATTGTTCATCCTGCCGTACTTCCTGTTCTCCGCGCTGGCCGGGCAGATCGCCGAGAAACTGGAAAAACAGAAGCTCATCGTGATCACCACCACGATGGAGATTGCGATCATGTCACTGGCCGCCGTCGGCTTCATTACCGAAAACATGGTGATCCTGCTGATTGCGCTGTTCTGCACCGGCCTGCAGTCCACGCTATTTGGGCCGGTGAAATATTCGATCCTGCCATCGGTACTCAAGCCGGAAGAACTCACCGGCGGTAACGGATTGGTCGAAATGGGCACCTCCATCTCGATCCTGTGCGGGATGATCTTCGGCGGGCTGATCTTCCAGATCGCCGGCAGCCATGGTCCGGAAGCTGCGGCGACGGCGGTGATCGCAATTGCGGTCACCGGCAACCTGGTGGCGCGGCTGGTACCGCGCGTGGACGCCGGCGCGCCCGAGCTGAAGATCAACTGGAACCCCATCCCCGAATCGCGCGCCATCATGCGCCTGACCCGGCGCACGCTGGCGGTGCGCAATTCGGTGTTGGGTGTGTCGTGGTTCTGGTTCATCGGCACCGTGTTGACCGCGCAGCTGCCCACCTATGCGCAGCTCAACCTCGGCGGCCAGCAGGACCTGTACGTGTTTGCGCTGGCACTGTTTTCGATCGGCACCGGCGTGGGCTCGCTGCTATGCGAACGCCTGTCCGGGCGCACCGTGGAAATCGGCTTGGTGCCGCTGGGCGCGTTCGGCATCAGCGCATTCCTGCTGGATCTGTACTTCGCCCGCCCTGGCGCGGCGCCCGTCACAGGCCTTTCGATCGGCCAGTTCGTGCAGCAGCCCGGCAGCGTGCGGCTGATCATCGATCTGATCGGCATCGGCCTGTTTACCGGCCTGTTCGTGGTGCCGTTGTTTGCGCTGATCCAGAGCCGCACGCCCAAGGCAGAGCTGTCGCGCGTGATTGCCGGGCTCAACATCCAGAACTCGTTGTTCATCGTGGCTGCGGCCGTCGTTGGCATTGCGCTGCAGTTGCCGCATGTGGTGCTGTTTGGGGTGCGCATCCCGCTGCCGGGCCTGAGCATTCCACAGGTGTTCCTGGCACTGGCAATCGCCAACACGCTGGCGGCGCTGTGGATCTTCACCCTGGTGCCCGAGTTCCTGATGCGCTTCCTCAGCTGGGTGCTGGTGAGCGTGTTGTATCGCCTGCGCGCGCGCGACATCGACGCACACGTGCCCGACGAGGGCGCAGCGCTGCTGGTGTGCAACCACGTCAGCTACATGGACGCGCTGATTCTGTCGGCAGTGATTCCGCGCCCGGTGCGCTTTGTCATGTACTACAAGATCTTCCGCATCCCGGTGATGCGCTGGATCTTCCGCACCGCCAAGGCCATCCCGATCGCCGGCGCGCGCGAAGACCCCGCATTGATGCAACAAGCCTTCGACCGCATCGATGCCGCATTGGCCGATGGCGAGCTGGTGTGCATCTTCCCCGAGGGCGCGTTGACCAAGGATGGCGAGATCGCGCCATTCAAATCGGGTGTGGAAAAGATTCTGCAACGCCGCAGCGTGCCGGTCATTCCGATGGCGCTGCGCGGCATGTGGTCGAGCATGTGGAGCCGGCGTGACACGCGCCTGGGCCGCATGCGGGTGCCGCGGCGGATGCGCGCGCAGATCGAAGTGGTGGCAGGTGCGGCGGTTGCCGGCGATCACGCCAGCGCCGCGCTGTTGGAACAACAGGTGCGCGCACTGCGTCAGGACCAGTCCTGAGCTTGGCAGCTGTAGACTTTGCGTCGATGACGCGCCGCGAGTAGCCTGTGCGCCATTGCACGCTTTGCCGCCGCATCCACCAAGCGGACGCGGCTGGTCGTACCGGGGGACGTCGTTGTGCTCAACATCATCGCGCCTGAGGCGTCTGCCGTGATCGGCGGGCGGCGCTCAGTCCAGCGGCTGGCCGTCATGCAGGCAGCGATGCGCATGGCAATGCGCGCGATTACTGCGTGGGCGCAGTGTGCATGTCGCTTGCGCGAGCAAACATCCAGCATTGGCCCACGTCCACAGATGCCGACACCTGGCTTGCCGCTCACGCGCATGCCGACGTTTGCTTGAGGACCATCCGGCCAGCGCCGGCGCGCCCATCGCGCATTGCCGCTGCGCAAGGCTACCGATAACGCACCCCACTCACCCATCAGTTCGCTGTTGCTTACCACCCAAGGAGCTTCACCATGAGTGCCATGCCACCGCCGATCCATCCCTCGTCCAGCGCCGCGCCCGGCCCGGTGCCGAATCACCTGATCTGGGCGATCGTCTCCACCGTGCTCGGCTTCTGCCTGTGCTGCCCGGCCCTGATCTCCGGCATCGTGGCGATCGTGTTTTCCAGCAAGGTCAACGGCCTGCTCAACCAGGGCGACATCGACGGCGCACGTCGTGCCTCCAACACCGCCAAGACCTGGTGCATCGTGACCAGCGTGCTGGCTGCGATCGGCTTGCTGATCAGCATCGGCATGGTGGCCACCGGCGGCATGCAGGGCTACATGGACTACATGCAGCAGTTGCAGCACATGAAGTAATGGAACTGCGTCCACGCCACTGGCTTGGACTGGGGGCGGCCACCAGCGTGGCCGCCTTTGGCGTGTCGTTGCTGTATCGCTTCGACCCGAATGCGAGCAACAGCCCGTTCCCGCCCTGCGTTTTTCGTGCCGTCACCGGCTGCTACTGCCCCGGCTGCGGCATGACCCGCGCACTGTATGCGCTGGTCCACTTCGATCTACCCGGCGCCTTCGCAATGAATCCGGCCGCGGTGCTCGGCCTGTTCACCCTGCCCGGCCTGATAGCCTGGAAAGCCGGCTGGCGCGCACGCTGGTTTGCACCCGTCGTGGCGGTGATGTCCGAACCGAAGTTCTGGTTGTTGGCGCTGCCCACCTATTGGGTTGCAAGAAATTTGCCGTGGTACCCGTTTACGCTGCTGGCGCCGGGTTAGACCGCAAGGATCAACGCTGTGAACTTGGAACTAGCATCCGAGCGCGCGACTGAACTCTTGGCCGGGAAGGCAGTTAAGACTGTTCTCCATCACCGACCAGGCGCAATCGTCATTCAGTTCGAAGATGGCAGCCGGCTCTTGTGGACGCCAATGGCGATGCGCTTGAGCTTTCCATCACCGGTTGCACAGGCGATTAACTGTTTCTAAGCAGGCGCGGAGCTATCGCACCCACCCAGCAATCACCAGCAACGCCAGCACCACCAACCACAGCAGCAGCACGCGCCAGACCAGGCTCATCGCATCGCGCACTTCCGGCAGTCGACGCCAGACGGGCACCAAGCCCGAATCGGTGTAATCGTGCGCTTCTTCGCGCAGCTCTGCGCTGACGCTGGCACGCGCGACGGCACCGAGAAAATGCGGTTCCAGCGACCAGCGGTTGCCATGCGCTTCACGCCAGGCGCGGAACACCGTCTCGAAGTTACCCACCAGCGCCATCGACATCGTCATCAGCTGCGCCACCGGCCATTCCAACACCGCCAGCAGCCAACGTGCGCCGCCCAGATTGCGTGGCGGAAGCAAAACCGCCAGCGGGCTTTCCACCGCTGATGCAGTCAGCCGGTAGAGCACCGCGCCGAACGGGCCCAGCAGCAAAAACCACCACAGCACCGCAAACCAGCGCCGCAGGCCATTGACCACCACCGCTTCCACCAGCGACGGCGTGTCTTCATGCACGCTGCCGCCCGCGGCCTGCAGGTGCGAAATCGCCTCGCGCCGCGTGTGCGGCTCGTCGGCATCGATCACCGCTTCTACATCGCGATCCAGATCGCGCGGGCCCCAGGTCCAGGCCAGCACCGCCACGCCGAACAGCAAGTCCAGAAAGCCGTGCCAGACATCGTCCAGCAGCCACTGCACCAGCAACACCAGCAGCGCCGGCAGCAGCGCTAGCAGCACGCCATAGCGGCCTTGCCACGCACCGCGCCCGGCCGCGTAACTGTCCAACCGACGCAGCCATTGGCCGAACCAGGCGAAATTGCGCAGTCTGGCCACCTGCGCCGGCACCAGATGGCCCAGCGTGAGTGCGACGACGACGGCTACCAGGGTGGTGAACATGGGTGGGCCTCCTCAGCCGAGTCTAGCCGAGCGGACGCAAGCGCCGCTGCAAGGTCGCGACCGCCAGCCAGACTCAGCCATGCGTGCGATGCCAGTGCTCGATCAATGCACGCGCAATAGAGATACGCGGCGGCAACCCGATGTCGCCCTCGCCGGCCAGCGCGGCGGTGACCTGCGCATGGCTGACCCAGCGCGCGTCTTCCAGTTCTCCGGTGACCTGCGGCACCTCGGTCGCTGCGGCACGCGCCGTAAAGCCCAGCATCAGCGCGCCTGGGAACGGCCACGGCTGCGCGCCCAGATAGCGGCAATCCTGCACATGCACGCGGGTTTCTTCGAACACCTCGCGCACCACGGTCTGCTCCAGCGACTCACCCGGCTCGACGAACCCGGCAATCACCGAATAACGGCCCGGCGTCCAACTGGCCTGGCGGCCGAGCAGCAAGCGCGCGCCATCGCTCACCGCCACGATAATGGCCGGATCCACGCGTGGGTAATGCTCGGTCTGGCATTGCGTGCAGTGCGCGATGAAGCCGGCGCGCCGGAACGCGATCGCACCGCCGCAGACGCCGCAAAAGCGCGTGCGCGATTGCCAGTGCAGCATCGCCCGTGCATAAGCGAAGGCGGTCGCGATCTCGGCAGGCCAGTCGGCCGCCTCCTGGCGTAGATCGATCCGCTGGGGCGCCTGCACCGCGGCAATGTCGGCCGGCAGACAAAACCAGCCCACCGCGTCGCGCAGGCCCAGGAAGATCGCCGCCTCTGGACCATCGGCCAGTGCCGCGCCCCCCATCAACAGCGGCTGGCCATCGGCATCGGCCAGCGCCGCGCCTTTGGCATCGAGCAACAGCACACGGCCCTGCGGCCAGAGACGCGCCAGGGCGTCGGGATCGTCACGCAGCACATCACCGCGATCGAGCGGCGCGTGGGTGAAGGCAAAACCGGAAGATGAAAAAAGAGGCTCTGACATCGGCGCAAGCCTGCCGATAATCGGCAGCGCCTGCAACCATCATAAGCACTCTGCCTAAGGCAGCTGCGGTGCGTGTTCAGACGTGGGCGCCACCCGCGCTGGTGATTGGCTCGGCCTGTGGTTCACGGCAGGCCGCATGTGGCCCAATCCCCGGCAGGGCGTGCGGATATCACAACGTCAAGGCATCCACGCTAGCCGGTGGTCATCGGGAATGCATTGACGCAAGAGCAGCGACGAACCATGCAGGTGCGGGCGTTCGATACGCCCGCACCTGCAAAACCTAAGGCAGCGTCAACAATAACCGTGGCGTCAGCGCTGCTTGTCCAGCAACTGATGCCGCACCGCCACGATGCACGGTTCGTTCGTCAACAGATGGGCGAAGGCCGAGTTGTCGCTGGAGTTGCCTGTGCCGATATCCACCAACGCCACCTGGCTGCTACCACGCCGCTTGAAACTGGCGATGGCGGTCTGCGCATTCTTGAGCGGAATGGTGGCATCGTTGGACGAACCGCACAGCAATGTCGGGGTGTGCGGCGTCCACGCCAGCAGATCGTTGCGCGCCAGATCCTGACGGAACGGGTTGGCGGGATTGCTGGCAAAGTCGCGGTAGAAGCCAGGCTGGAAATACGCCTTAATTTGATCGATGCCGGGCAAGGTGTCGCCGAGGAACAGATCTGTCAGGCTTTGCTTGCCCGGGAACAAGGGCTCCACTTTGGCAGCCCACGGGTCTTGAAACACCTGTCCGGGCGCCAGATAGATGTTCTTGTACGTGTGCTGCATCGCGACGATGGCATAGCTGCCCAGAATGATGCCGAAGCTGCTTTGGCCCACCGCGTTGCTGCCGCTCCAGCTGTCCAGAAAGGTCTGCTGCAGCGCGTAAGGCCCGGAGATCGGCGCGCTGGCCACCAGCTGGAATTCCTTGGACAGATGCGCTTCTATCTCACGCTGGGTAGCCATCGCCGTGTGGCCGCCCTGCGAATAACCCGACAGCATCACCTTGCCGGACAGCGGCGTGTTCAAGCGCTGCAACACACTGCGCGCAGCGCGCATCGCATCGATGGTCGCACTCGCCTCGGTCGCGCTGTGCAAATACGGGTGATAACCGTAGTTGGACTTACCAAGCCCCAGATAATCGCTGCTGACCACGACATACCCCTGGCTGGCCAGGCGCGTGACCAGTGGGTCGTTGCCCTTGGCATCGCGGATGTCCTTGGCCTGCTCCTCAGCGCGAACCGTTCCGGTCGGGCGTCCCCAGCCGAGCAACGGATACGGCCCGGCACACCGCTCGCCATCGGGAATCAGCAGCACGCCAGATGCGGTTGCAGGTTCGCCTTCGACACCGACGGTTGAATAGGTGAATTCGGCAACGCGGACGTTGCATTTGGGCTGCTCGGCCTGCGGCTCGGAGGACAGCATCGCGCCGATCGCATCACGGGTGTAGCTGGTCAGGAAATTGCTGGTAAGCAAGGTGCCGCGCGCAGGCGCAGCCAGTGCGCTCGGCGCAAGTACTGCACTGGCGATACCTAGAATGGCCACCAGGCCAAGCGACGATCGGGAGTTGATCTGCAACATGAGGTGATGCTCTCTTGGGAGGGACGGAACGAGCAGGCAAGAATCACGCAACGCGTGATCGGCATCGGCTGCCTGATCAAGGTGGGGGAGGAGTTGGAGCGTTCACTGCGCTACCGCATGCAATCGACGCAGGGTGTGTCATGCGCTGTCGGCACGGTGCAACGGGTGGCCGACCATGCATTAGCATGGACAAGTGATAGTGCCTGGAGGAAACGCGCATATCGTGGCGCCAGCGCTGAACACTGCACGCAGTGTAGTCATCTCGATCCATGCACCATCGCGCACGCACGAAGCTGGCGCGCGCGCAGCGAAAGCTGCAACGCGCAGATATTAGTGCGCGTTAAACGCACGCAGCGGTGACGTGGCGTTGCGTGCGAATTCAAGTAATCAGCTGCGTATCAGGCACTCGATAGGCAGCGACCCGCTGCATTCCTACCATCATGTAGAACATGGCTACGGCGCTGCGCGTGGCACAAGCCATCTTCCTCTACTGCGTGCATGGATCGCTGCTTGCGTGCTTTATATGGCGCACGCGCTGTCATCGCATTGAAGGATTACCGCAATAATTATCGGCAGTTGAAACACTCAACCGAATCTCTGAGCAGTGGTGGCCATTCGTGCAATGCGCGGCCGCGTCCGTAGCCTTGTCGTGAGCTAGTCCGCAGTCGTCCGCCGAGCTGCAGCGACCCAAAGCCATACATCACCATCAGCAAGCGCAGCGCGGCGAGTGACATCACGCAAACACGTCACACCACGGCGGGCCGACCAGCCTCATTGGCTCGCGTTCAATACTTACCGGAGCGCAGCGCGCGCGCGTCTACCGCGCTCGATCTCACGCGCAAGAACCCAGCTCTCATCGCGACAGGCGCCATACCGCAGCACGCCTACACGCCGGCAATCAGCACGCATCAACATGCACTCAAACGCTGAAGCTGCTCCCGCACCCGCACGTGGTCTTCGCATTGGGATTGCGAATCACAAACTGCGCGCCGGTCAGGCTTTCGGTGTAATCCACCTCGGCGCCCATCAGGTATTGCAGGCTCAGCGGATCCACCAGCAACGTCACGCCATCGGTGGCCACGGCAAGGTCATCCTCGGCACGGTTCTCGTCGAACTCGAAGCCATACTGGAAGCCGGAACACCCGCCGCCCTGGATATACACGCGCAATGCCAGATCGGCATTGCCTTCTTCCTGGATCAGCTCGCGCACCTTGGCGGCGGCGGCCACGGAAAAGTTCAGTGGCCGGTCGATGGATTGGTAGTCCGGTACCGGGGCGGCGGTGGGAAGCGAAACGAGCGTACTCATGGCGCCAGCATGGGGGCCAGACGGCCCCACTTCAAGTCGCGGCTGCGCTGGCGTTCACCGCGCACGCCGCACTCAGACGTCGGCGGTTTCGGCCTGCAGTGCCTTGACCGGCTCGGCACGGCTGGCTTCCGGCGCCGGCAGCGCCGCGGTTGCGCCTGCGCTGGCGGCGTGGATCAGCCGCCCGGTGAGCTGCGCACCGGCGCTCATTTCCACCACTTGGTAATGCACATTGCCCTGCACGCGCGCATTGGCGGCCAGTTCGACCCGCTCAGCGGCATGCACATCACCGATCAGCTGGCCGTTGATGATGACCACCGGCGCGCGCACTTCGCCCTCGATGCTGCCCTGCTCGGCCACCGTCAAGGTGGCGCTGGCACCTTCTTCGGCAATCACCTTGCCCAGGACGCGGCCTTCCACATACAGGCCGCCGCTGAACATCAGGTCGCCGCGGATGACGACCTGCGGTCCGATCAAGGTATCGACCACGGTCTGTGCACCACGGTTGGACTTGTTTCCGAACATGAGCTACTCCCCCGCGCCATTGCCGGCGACTTTCCAATCGAATGTCTGATTGACCGGCGCCCCATCACCGCTCAGGGAGATTTTGACACGTTGCGGGGTGAAATCCTTCGGCAGGATCACGCTACCGTCCAGTTGCTGGAAATAGCGAAAGGAATACGGCTGCCCGGCGGCATCGGGCTTCTGGTGCAGCTCGTTCCAGCTCACGGTCACCAGCTTGCCGGCGCGCACGCCTTCTACCGCAAAGCGCAGCTGGCCCTGGCTGATCGCGCCACGGTTGAGGTTCTGGGTGAGCACCACGCTGTAATTCCAGGTGCCGCCGGCTTCGGCAGTGAACTGCACCGAGTGCGCGTTGAGCCCCTTACGCTGCGCTGTAGAACCCACCAAGCGCTCGTAGAAGGCCACGTCGGCACGCAATGCGGCGATCTGCTCGTCGCGCTCGGCCAGCGAGGCCTGCACTTCGGTATTGGCCGCGCGGCTGATCTTGTCCGACATCGCCAGATTGACCTGACGCTGCTGCAACTGCTCGATCTGCCGACGCTGCTGAGCCTGACTGCGTTGCGCCTGCCGCAGCGCAGCCTCGGCCTCCACCAAGCGCGGGGCGGCGGTGCGCGTGGCTATCCACCACACCCCGCCCAGCGAGGCCAGCCAGACGACGGCGACCACCAGCCACAGCCAGCGGCCACCGGGACGGCCACCGCCGGAGTCACGTTGGACGATCTGCACGCGTGCGGCTGGTCTCATGGGCATCGGGTCCGGACGGGCCGGCGCAATCATCGGCGGCGTAGTGTGCCAGAGCCCCGACAATCGTCGCGCTGGCGCTGGCCCGGCGGTTATCCCAAAGTTCTGCGATAGTTCTGCAATTGTTTGCAGGGAACCACGCCATGAGCGAAGCGCATCTGTTCGTGATCGGCATTCTGCTGGCCTGGCTGGCCGGCATCCGGGTCTATCTCACCGTGTTCGGCGTCGGCCTGGCCGGCCTGCTGGGCTGGATCGACTTGCCGCCGGCGCTGCATCCGGCGCAGTCGTGGTGGGTGCTGGGCACCTCCGGCGCGCTGGCAGTGGCCGAATTCTTCGCCGACAAGATCCCGGGCGTGGATTCGGGCTGGGACCTGCTGCAGACGCTGGCGCGCGTGCCGGCCGGCGCCTTCCTGGCCGCGGCCACCCTCTCGCCCGACGGCGATCTGGGTGCCGGCGCCCTGGCGGCCGGCGCCGGCGTGGCGCTCACCAGCCACACGCTCAAGGCCGGAACCCGCGTATTGCTCAACACCTCACCCGAGCCGGCCAGCAACTGGGTCGCCTCGCTGGCCGAAGACACCGTCGCTACCACGGCATTGGCACTGGCGTTGGCGCACCCGTGGCTGGCACTGAGTGTTGCGGTGGGTGCCAGCCTGCTGGCGGCGCTGGTGGTGTGGTGGGTCTGGCGCTTGCTATGGCGGGGCATGCGCCGGCTGGTCGCGCCGATGCGCTCTACCGCCACGCCGGCTGCACGCAGCTCCCCGCTACGGTGAAGTTCATCGCATAATCACAGTTACTGTAGGGAATATCGATGGCCGCCCGAGATCCGGTTGTTTCCACCACACGTGACGATACCGCCACGCGTAATCGTGCACTGCGCGCCGAGACCCCGCCGGCCGACCACTGGCGTCGCTGGGCCGATGAGGCTGCCGCGACGTCTGACGACGCCGCGCCGGTGAGCGCAGCGATCATTCCTGCGCCAGCCGCTGCAGCTGCGCCAAGTTCGGCTGCCCCCGTGGCCGCGCTGCGCCCGGCAGCCGCCGTTGGCAGCGCGCGTGCCGCATCGGCATCGGCGTTCGCTGCACCGCCGACCTCCGCAGCCGCGGCGCGCGAAGGCGACGACAACATTGCGGCCGATGCGCCATATCGTGTGCTCATCGTCGAAGACGATCGCTCCCAGGCCTTGTTCGCGCAGAGCGTGCTGCACGGTGCCGGCATGCACGCGCAGGTCGAAATGACCGCCGCCAGCGTGCCGCAGGCGATCCAGGACTATCACCCGGATCTGATCCTGATGGACCTGCACATGCCCGAACTGGACGGCATCCGCCTGACCACGCTGATCCGCCAGCAGCCCGGTCAGCAGTTGCTGCCAATCGTGTTCCTCACCGGCGACCCGGACCCGGAGCGCCAGTTCGAAGTGCTCGACAGCGGCGCCGACGACTTCCTCACCAAACCAATTCGCCCGCGCCATCTGATCGCTGCGGTGTCCAATCGCATCCGCCGCGCACGCCAACAGGCGCTGCAGCTAGCCGGCGAACAGGTCAGTGTGCGCAGCAATCCGGAAACCGGTCTGCCCACGCGCGGCCACGTGATGGACCTGCTCGCCGATGCGCTGGAGCGCAAGCAGTCCGGCGGCCTGTTCTTCATCGAGATCGCCAGTGCGCTCGGCCTGCGCGAACGCTATGGCTACGCCGCCTACGAGCGCCTGATGACCCAGGCCGGGCACCGCCTGGCTAGCGCCGCTCAGCCCTACCCGCTGGCGCGCTTGAACGACAACAGCTTCCTGCTGCTGACCGTGGACATGCCCGAAGCCAGCCTGGAACAGCAGGCGCTGGAGATCCGCCAGCGGCTGTCCGCCAACGCTTTCCCGGTACGCGAAGAAGAATCCGTGCACGTGCGCTGCGCCATCGGCGTGGCAGCGCTGGGCTTGGGTTTCGACGACACCGGCAGCGCGCTGGAAGCGGTCGAACGCACCGCGCTGCAGGCACGCCTGCGCAGCGAGGGCGTGCAGACCTATCTGGCACCCAGCCAGGCCGAACAGCAGGAGCAACTGCGGCTGGTCGAAGGCCAACTAGAACTGGCCTATCAACCGATCGTGGCCGTGGCCGGCGGCGACACCGCGCAATACCAGGTGCTGCTGCGTCTGCGCCAGGCCGACGGCACCCTGCTGTCGGCGGGCCAGGTCATTCCTGCCGCCGAAGCGGCCGGGCGCATCGCCGATCTGGACCAGCAGGTCATGGACCACGCGCTGGGGTTGCTGCATCTGTACCAGCACGCCAGCCCGCCGCTGCGCCTGTTCGTATCGCAGTCACCGCGCACGCTGGCCCGTGACGCCTTCGCCGATTGGCTGCTCAAGGCGCTGGTGGAACGCGGCGTGGCCGGGCAGTCCCTGATCGTGGATCTGCGCCTGGACGATGCGCTGATCCATGCCGTCACCGTGCAGCAGTTCTGCGCCAAGTTGATGCCGGCCGGCGTTCAGTTCTGCCTGAGCCAGTTCGAACCCGGCGACGAAGCCAACGCGCTGCTGGCCCAGTTGCCACTGAGCTTCGTGCGCATGGCCCACCGCTTCGCCGATGCCCATGGCAACGCGGCGGTGCGCGACGAATTGCGCGGCGTGATCGACATCGCCCACCAGCGCGGCCTGCTCATCATCGGCCAACGCATCGAAGACCCGCAGGCAGCGGCTGCGATGTGGATGAGCGGTGTGGATTTCATCCAGGGCAACCTGGTGCAGACGGTCGGCAAGGAACTGGACTTCGATTTCACGAGCGCGGTGCTCTGAGTGACAGTGCAGGCAGGGGGCCTCCGCGCCTGGAGCATCGCGGCAACACTGGCGGCGCTCGCTGCAGCGCTAAGTGCAGCCCTGCAGCGGTCTTCGCTGCAAGGCCCCTGGCGCGCGGCCACCGCGGTGTCGGCAGTACTGGCAGTGGTGTGCGGCATTTGCGCTGCAGCCGGCGCCTACCGGGCCGCACGTGCGCAGCACGCCTTGGCGCAGCGCCTGGAAGAGTCTGAGCTGGCCCGCGAACGCTTGCAGCAGGAGCTGCAGCGCCACGGCGAACTCGAACAGGAACTGTTGCGTGCCAAACAGGCTGCGGAGGCCGCCACGCTGGCCAAGGGCGAATTCCTGGCGACCATGAGCCACGAAATCCGCACCCCACTCAACGGCATCATTCCGATGCTGGAGCTGATCTCCAGCGGCCAGCTCAGCCTGGATCAGCGCGACATGCTGCAGACCGCCACCGGCAGCTCGCTGCAGCTGCTGCGCATCGTCGACGACATCCTCGATTACTCCAAGCTCGAGGCCAACAAGCTCGAACTGGAAATCACCACCTTCAACCTGCGCGAATTGCTCGACGGCGTCGTGCAGCTGCTCCAGCGCACTGCCGAAGGCCGCCAGCTGCGGCTAAGCCTGGATATCGAACCGTCGGTGCGCCTGCTGGTGCGCGGCGACCCGATCCGCCTGCGCCAGGTGCTGGGTAACCTGATCGGCAACGCCATCAAGTTCACCGAACGCGGCAGCGTCGACATCCAGCTGCGTCGCCTGGGCGAAACCCACGCCCAACATCTGCTGCGCTTCCAGGTGCGCGACACCGGGATCGGCATCGCCCCGGACCAGCAGGCGCGCCTGTTTCGCTCCTTCGCACAGGCCGATGCTTCCACCACGCGGCTGTACGGCGGCACCGGGTTGGGCCTGGCGATCTGCAAACGCATCATTGATCTGATGGGCGGCCGCATCGGGGTGGAATCTGAACCCGGGCGCGGCTCCACCTTCTGGTTTGAAATTCCGCTACTCAAGGTTATCGGCGACCTGCAGCAGGCCACCGGCGCCGACGCCGCGCGGGTGATGGTGATCAGCTCCGATGCACGCCTGTCGCAACGTCTCAAGCGCCTGCTCGATAGTTGGGGCGTATCGCATGTGCTGATGGAAACCACCCAGGAAGCGCTCGAACGCGTGCGCCGCCACAGTGACACTGAGGGCTTCCGCTGCGTCATCGCCGACCATGACACGCTGCGCTACAGCGCACGTGCCGTGCACCGCGCACTCGCCCGCCCGGGAGACGCCAACAGCGCGCGGCTGATCTGGCTGTACGGCGAAGAGCCGGTGCCGGCCGAATTGCAGGATCACGCCACCCTTGTGCCGCGTCAGAGCCCGGACGAAACCCTGCGCGCTCTGGTGTGGCCGGCCGATCCCAAGCCCGGCCACACCGCCACGCTGGCCACGGCGATGATTCCCGAGCCGTTGCCGCCGCCAGTGGCCAACGCGCGCGAAATGCGCATCCTGCTGGTCGAAGACAACCCGGTGAACCTGCTGGTCGCGCAGAAGCTGCTGGCCGTGCTTGGCTTCGAGGCCGACACCGCCACCGACGGCGAAGCCGCGCTGAGCCGCATGGAATCCACCCGCTACGACATGGTCTTCATGGATTGCCAGATGCCGGTGCTGGACGGCTACGCCGCCACCCGCCACTGGCGCGCCTTGGAAACCGAAAGCGGCGGGCGCCCGGTTCCGATCGTGGCGATGACCGCCAACGCCATGGCCGGCGACCGCGAACGCTGCCTGGCCGCCGGCATGGACGACTATCTGTCCAAGCCGGTCGCACGCGAACAGCTCGACGCCTGCCTGCAACGCTGGCTGCCGCGTCAGGCGCTGCTGCCCGGCCCAAGCACCACCGGCCAGGCCACACATGCCCACGAAAGCGCCAGCGCCGCTGCGCAGGCGCGCGCATTGCCGATCCTGGACAACAGCGTCATCGACGAGCTGTACGAAGTGGCCGGCGCTGACACCATCACCATCCTGCAGCTGTTCCTGGAAGACGCCCCGCTCATCATCGAACAACTGGAAGCGGCCGCAGCCAATCGCGATAGTACGCAGCTGCGCGACCTCGCCCATACCCTCAAGTCCTCCAGCGCCAACGTCGGCGCCCAGGCCGTGTCCAACGCGGCACGGCGTATCGAACTGGCCGCCCGCACTGGCACCATCGAACGCCCCTCGGCCATGGTCGCCCTGGTCATCGCCGAATACGCGCGCGCGCGCCTGGCGCTGCTAGGCCAAGTCGCCCACCTGCAAGCCGCCGCCAACACGACAAATCCGTAATCGAAGAAGCGCTATCGAAGCGGCGACAACGGCGCGGCGCCACCATCCGCATCGAACGTGCCTTGGCAATAGCCACTCCGACCCCGCTCCGACCGCGAACGCACTCGGGCAGAGCCGTCCTGACCACGAACGCTACTCGGTCATGGCTGCCTTGATCGCTCGGTGAGCGCGCCCAGGATCATCGCCGCATCTTTACGGCGCGTGGTCGCACGGGGAGGCCGTAGCGCGCTTGCAGGCCGTCACCAACATGATTGATGAGCATCGAGCACGGATCATCAGGCAGGCGCCGACAGCTATGTGCAGACCGCCTGAAAGCTATGTACCGAGCATCTGCAAGTCGTCAACGCGATGCTTAATCGCTCTGACGCTCAATGCCCGCTCATGCAGGAGGACGCTTAAGCCTCTTGAGCCTCGGGAACGAGGCTAGAGCCCCTCTCCTGCGGGAGAGGGCTTGGGGTGAGGTACGGGCGAAGCCACGCACTCTCACCAGGCAGCCAAAGCTGCAAGACACATCATCAGCAAACAATCGCTGAAAACACCAACCAGTAGACAACCCGCGCCAGCAGGTCAGGGCCAAACAATCACCCGGCCAGACGCGCGTTTAGTCGTCCAGCTTGGTCAGCAGATAATTCGGCTCGCCGATGCGCGCCACCAGATCCAGCTGGGTTTCCAGCCAGTCGATGTGCTCTTCTTCCGACTCCAGGATGTCCACCAACAACTGGCGGCTCACGTAGTCCTTGACGGTCTCCGCATAAGCCACTGCCTCGCGCAGCACGACAACGGCCTCGCGCTCCAGGGTCAGATCGCAGCGGAACATCTCGGTCGGGTTCTCGCCGATGCGCAGCTTGCCCAGCGCCTGAAAATTGGGCAGCCCCTCGAGAAACAGGATGCGGTCGGACAGCTTGTCCGCATGCTTCATTTCGTCGATGGATTCTTTGTACTCATGCTCGGCCAGTTCTTTCAGGCCCCAGTTCTTCAGCATCTTGGCGTGCAAGAAGTACTGGTTGATCGCAGTGAGTTCGTTGTAGAGCACCTTGTTGAGGTACTCGATGACTTTGGTATCGCCCTTCATGCGATGTCTCCGAGACAGTGAGCCGGCCGCACTCTAACGCGTTGGCGCAAGGCATGAAGGAACGCGAATCGTGATCAGTTGCGGGACGCTTCGCGAGACGGAGACGGAGACGGAGACGGAGACGCCAGATTATTCAAAGCTGCCAGATATCCGCCGACAAATCAGCCGACGAACCGGCTGTAATCTTGCCGGCTAACGCCAGCTGCGGCGCCAGCCCGCGCGGTGTTGCAGTCCGTCCGCGAAAAGCCTCGCAGCTGCATGGCTGCTCCAATGGCGGAGGGACACCACTTGCACTCGGGGCAACGCAGCTGCGCACCGCGTTAGGTATCGCTGAGGAAACACATGAAAGCCATGTTCGGGCCCTGCAGACCCGGACGGCTTACATCATGCAGCGCTGGCCAGTCCCAACAGGGGCAACGGCAACGCGCGGGTGGCGTGTACCTGATTCAACAAATCGCCCGCCATCTCGAGACACGAGCCGCAATTGGACCCGCAGCCGGTGCGCATGGTCAGTTCGGCAAGGCTGGCGCAGCCATTCTCGGCCGCTTCGCGGATCTGGTGGTCGGTGACCCCATTACAGATGCAGACGTACACGGTATCGGTTAGGTGTTGGCGATCCGGAAAGGACCGGCACTGATTGCACCGCAAACGAGAATAGGTGTCAATTCCATACGTTAATCATTATTAATTCATATCGGCCGAGCCCCGCTACGCTTGCGTGGGCGTTTGCGTGGGCTGTCGTGCCCGGCCGCGCTGCTGCCCGGCAACCACGCCTCCAGCGCACGTTCGGGCATCGCGCCGACTGCCGCCGGGCCCGCCAGATTCTGCGCCAGCGGCGCCAGATGACGTAACGCGCGGGCATACACGCCGCGCTTGAACATCACCACGTGCTCGACCGGATACCAAAAATCCACCCAGCGCCAATGATCGAACTCCGGGGTATCGGTATGGTCGAGTTTGAGATGGGATTCGTTGCCGGTGAAACGCAGCAAGAACCAGACCTGCTTTTGCCCGATACACACCTGCCGCTCACCGCGGCGCACCGCGCGGCTTGGCAGGCGATAGCGTAGCCACCCCGGCGTGGCACCGAGCAATTCCACATGCTCGGGCAACAACCCGGTTTCTTCGCGCAACTCGCGGTACATGGCTTCAACGGGGGTCTCGTCGGTGTTCATGCCACCTTGCGGGAACTGCCAGCCGTCCCTGCGCACACGTCGTGCCCAGAACACCTGACCGTCCTGCCGCATCAGCACGATTCCAACGTTTGGCCGGAAACCGTCCGGATCGATCACGATGCGGACTCCTGAAAATCTACTGTCACCGACTCTGCCACGGCGACGCCCGGCTCACAAGCTGAAAACGAAATACTTGACAACACTGAAGCGCATCGTGAGAATTGCCGGCTCCCTAGGCTATGTAGCTCAGCCGGTTAGAGCACAGCACTCATAATGCTGGGGTCGGTGGTTCGAGTCCACCCATAGCCACCAAGGTATTCACGCCCTCACCGGCATGCGATAATCTTGAATCAACACGTTTTTATTGCCCCGTCGCCAAGCGGTAAGGCACCTGACTCTGACTCAGGCATCGGTGGTTCGAATCCATCCGGGGCAGCCAAACACAAGAGGTCCGATCGAAGATCGGGCCTTTTTTGTTGCCCAAGTTTCGCAGCGACGCATTGCGTACATGCAGCCAGGCGCATCTCGCCTTTCTCCTCCAGGGCAACCTTTGCCGCGCGCGCAAACCACAGACGTCAAACCCCAAAACGACAAAAGCCCGGCATGGCCGGGCTTTTGAAGCAAGCGCCCCGGCGAACCGGGACGCACCAAACGCGATGGATCAGCGCTTGGAGAACTGGGTAGCGCGACGGGCCTTGTGCAGACCGACCTTCTTACGCTCGACTTCACGGGCGTCGCGGGTCATGAAGCCAGCCTTACGCAACTCGGACTTCAGGGTTTCGTCGTATTCGACCAGCGCACGGGCGATGCCCAGACGGATCGCACCGGCCTGACCGGTGGTGCCGCCGCCGGAGGCGGTGACCAGGATGTCGAAGCTTTCGGTGTTCTTGGTCAGTTCCAGCGGCTGGCGCACGATCATGCGCGCAGTCTCACGACCAAAGAACTCGTCCAGCGGACGGTCGTTAACGGTGATTTTGCCGGTACCCTTGCGCAGGAACACGCGAGCGGTGGAGGACTTGCGGCGGCCAGTGCCGTAGTTTTGCGTGATAGCCATGATTTAGATATCCAGAACTTGCGGCTGCTGGGCGGCATGCGGATGCTCGGCACCCGAATAGACCTTGAGCTTGCGGTACATGGTGCGGCCCAGGGGGCCCTTCGGCAGCATGCCCTTGACGGCGATTTCGATCACGCGCTCCGGGTGGCGCTGCAGCGCCTGCTCCAGGCTCTCGGTTTTCAAATTACCGATGTAGCCGGTGAAGCGGTGATACTTCTTGTCTTTCAGCTTATTGCCCGTAACCACGATCTTCTCGGCGTTGATCACCACAAGGTAATCGCCAGTATCGACGTGAGGGGTATAAACCGGCTTGTGCTTGCCGCGCAGGCGGCGGGCCAGTTCGGTGGACAGACGGCCGAGCGTCTTGCCGGCGGCGTCAACGAGATACCAGTCGCGCTGGACGGTCTCGGACTTGGCTGTGAACGTAGTCATGAGAAAACTCTTGAGTGGTCGGGCGGATTGCAGCGGCCGATGACCACTGGAACTTTGCCACGCGTTGTGAAGGCGAAACAGAAGACGCCGGATTGTACGGGACGCCCGGCGGAGACGCAAGTTGCAGCGACGGCCGGGCTATGGCGGTTGGCAGCGCGGCGGAGCGGGGCCAGAATCGACGCATGACCCAGACCTCCCCTTCCCGACTGCATAGCCCGCTCGACCGGCTGCTGGTCGAAGCCCAGCGCGCGCTGGACACAGTCTTCGGCAATCCGCCGGCCGAACGCCCCAACCCCGCTGCGGACACACCCGACGTCGCGCTGGACCCGGAGCAGCGTGGCCACGCCGCCGGCCTGATGCGCATCAACCATGTCGGCGAAGTCTGCGCGCAGGGCCTGTATTTCGGCCAGGCCGCGGTGGCCCGCGACGCGCACACCCAGCGCCACCTGTTGGAAGCCGCGCAGGAAGAGACTGACCACCTCGCCTGGTGTGCCGACCGCCTGCACGAACTGGACAGCCGCCCCAGCTTGTTCAATCCACTCTGGTACGCCGGCAGCTACGCGCTCGGCGCGCTCGCCGGGCTGCGTGGCGACGACTGGAGCCTGGGGTTCGTGGTCGAAACCGAGCGACAGGTTGAAGCCCACCTGGATGAGCACCTGGAAACCCTGCCCGACATCGACCAACGCAGCCGCGCCATCCTGCGCGTGATGAAGATCGACGAGGCCCGCCACGCAGACCAAGCCGAACAAGCCGGCGCCCGCCAGCTGCCCGCCCCGATCCCCAGCGCGATGGCTTTGGCCTCCAAGCTGATGAAGACCGTCGCGTACCGGCTCTAGTCGGGATCGGGAATCGGGAATTGGCGGCTAGCCCCTAGCGGCCAAAATCCAGCCTACGGTCGTGTGCAACATGCACAGCCACCCGCCCGCTGTGACGGCCACTCCGTCAACAGCGCCACCAACGTCACACCTAGCGACGCACCACCGGAGTAGAGCCCCCTTTTGTTAAGGGGGCACGCCGAAGGCGTGGGGATAGGGAGCTAACAAGTTGGGCCCAAGGTTTGCACAGCAGACTTTGGGGGCTGCGCCCACGTGCGGGTGCGGCCACGGCCGAAGCGTGGGTTAGTAAGCCACTGTGTCGGTAGTCAGGTTTGCGCAGCAACCTTTGGGGGGAAAGCCCTTGCAGCGATGCCGACTATGACACGAGCTTCAACCCGATCACGCCAGCCACGATCAAACCGATGCACGCCAGCCGCGACCACGACGCGCTGTCGCCGAACAACGCGATGCCGGCGATGGTCACGCCCAGCGCGCCAATGCCGGTCCAGATCGCGTAGCCGGTGCCGACCGGAATGGTTTTCAGCGCCTGGGTCATAAACCACAGACTGATGCCGGCCAGGCCGATCGTCAGCACGGTCGGCCACAGGCGGGTGAAGCCGTCGCTGTATTTCAGTCCCATGGCAAAGCCGATCTCGAACAGGCCGGCCAGCAACAGATAGATCCAGGGCATCGCAGTACTCCTCACAAAAAATCGCACAAAAAAAAAAGCGACCCAGTGTTTGCACACTGGGCCGCCGTCGGCTGTGGAACGCGAGGTGATCGCGTGGCGGGCCGTCCCGCCTTGTGGCATTTGCGCGCCTACGCAAGCGCGAAACGGGTTGCTCCTGCGCTTATTCGCTCAGGTTGCGCCCGTGAAACAGTTCTTCGATCTCGCGCTTGAGCAGCGTTTCGATCTTCATGCGTTCCTTGAACGAGAGGTTCTTGGCGCGCTCTTCGAACAGGTACTGATCCAGGTCGAAGTCCTTCAGGTGCATCTTCGTGTGGAAGATATTTTCCTGATAGACGTTGACATCGATCATCTCGTAGCGCGACTTCACGTTCTTGGCGAGGAAGTGCTGGATCGAGTTGATCTTGTGGTCGATGTAGTGCTTCTTGCCCTTCACATCGCGGGTAAAGCCACGGACACGGTAGTCCATGATCACGATGTCCGATTCCAGCGTCTCGATCAGATAGTTCAGCGCCTTCAGCGGCGAGATCACGCCGCAGGTGGCGACGTCGATATCGGCGCGGAACGTGGCGATACCTTCCTGCGGGTGCGTTTCCGGATATGTATGGACAGTAATATGACTTTTGTCCATGTGAGCAACCACGGCGTCGGAGATCAACTCCTTGCCGGCCTGCTTTTTGTCGATCACCGGTTCTTCGGAGATCAGAATCGTCACCGATGCACCCTGCGGATCGTAGTCCTGACGTGCGATATTGAGGATGTTGGCGCCAATGATCTCGGCCACATCGGTCAGGATCTGCGTCAGACGATCGGCGTCGTACTGCTCATCGATATACTCGATGTAGCGCTGACGCTCCTCTTCGGTACGCGCATAACAGACGTCGTAGATGTTGAAGCTCAACGCCTTGGTGAGGTTGTTGAACCCCTGTAGCCTCAGGCGAGGCAACGGCTTGACCACGTCGGTCTGTCCTTATGGAAAGCGGGAAAGGAGTTAATTATGAGCCAAAGATCCCAGCAACGAAATGCCGATGTTAAGAATGGTTTACCTTGCATGACTCATGCCATTAAGCTTCAGGAATCACACGCGGAACTCCCATGAGCCCAGGAAACACGACGGTTGTCACTACGACGGTACGTAACGCTACCCCTTCCCTGGCGCTGGACGCGGGCACCATCGAGCGTTTCCTAGCGCACAGTCACCGCAGGCGCTATCCGACCCGGACCGATGTGTTCCGGCCAGGAGACCCGGCCGGCACCCTCTACTACGTGATCAGCGGCTCGGTGAGCATCATCGCCGAGGAAGATGACGACCGTGAGTTGGTGCTGGGCTACTTCGGTAGCGGGGAATTCGTCGGCGAGATGGGCTTGTTCATCGAATCCGATACGCGCGAGGTGATCCTGCGCACTCGCACCCAGTGCGAGCTTGCCGAGATCAGCTACGAGCGGCTGCAGCAGCTGTTCCAGACCAGCCTGTCGCCGGATGCGCCTAAGATCCTTTACGCGATCGGTGTTCAGCTTTCAAAACGGCTGCTCGATACCACAAGGAAAGCCAGCCGCCTGGCCTTCCTGGACGTGACCGACCGCATCGTGCGCACGCTGCACGACCTGTCCAAAGAGCCGGAAGCGATGAGTCATCCGCAAGGCACCCAGCTGCGCGTTTCGCGCCAGGAACTGGCGCGCCTGGTCGGGTGCTCGCGCGAAATGGCCGGCCGCGTGCTCAAGAAGCTGCAAGCCGACGGCCTGCTGCATGCACGCGGTAAGACCGTCGTGCTGTACGGCACTCGCTGAGACGGCACCACGCAGCCAGTGCGTTGCATTGGCTGCGTGCCGAGTTCGGCAACGAGGTACGCGATTGCGATGCTGCCGACATTGGCACTTGCAGAGGCTTACACCAACGCGTTTGCGCGATACCTCTTATAAGCGAGTGTTCGGGCAGTCGAACCGCACGGTTCGCATCGCGACTAAGTCACGGTTCTGATGATTCGTCGTTATTAAATCGCATAGGCCTTACCCAAGTCGGTGCGCTTCATCAATGACGCACAGCGGGCTGAACTGCACACCCGTCCATCCGCTTGAAAGACTTGTTGCCTGGACGCGTGCGCTTGCCTACAGCGCCTTGCCGCCGCGGTCGCGGCAACCCCAGTTGAGGATGGGCGTCCCCGCCGGCAGGACCTGACGGAACACCGCTTCGCGATTGGCCTTTGGATTGACCACCACCGGCGCGCGTGCGGCCTTCAACAGCGGCAGATCTGCGGTGCTGTCCGAATAGGCGATGGCGATGTCGGAGTAGCCGCGCTCGCGCAACATGCGCATCTTTTCTTCGTTATGGCAGTGCCGCCGTGCGGTGACCGCGCCCAGACGCGGGCCGACCAGGCTGCCGATTACCGGCACGTCCTGGTGCGCGACAAAGCCGAGAATGGCGCGCGCCAGTTCTGGCGGTGCACCGGTGGCGACGACCACACGGTCCCCGGCAGCGCGGTGTTCGGTGAAGACCTTGAGCGCACGAGGCAGCAGGCGCTGGCGGATCTGCACTTCATGTTTGAGCACGTATGCGTCGATGAAACGGTTGAACTCGCGCGCGCGATGCAGGCCGAAGGTGGCGATCCACACATAGCCGGACACGCCGCGCCGCCGGGTTGGCAGCATCGCTACCATCGGGCCGAGAATTGGCGAGGCCAACAGTGCGACCAGCAAGCGCAACGGATTGCGCTTGATCAGCCAGGCGAACAGATGGCTGCCGGAATCGCCGTCGTACAAGGTGTGGTCGAAGTCGAACACCACCAGCGGTGCGTCTTCGCGCGGTGCGGGATACGACTCAGTCATGCGCGAAGAATAGCTGGCGCAGTGACTCGCCGGGTTCGGCCGCGCGCATGAAGGTCTCGCCAACCAGAAACGCGTTCACATCGTTGCTGCGCATCAGTTGCACATCGGCCTGGGTGACGATGCCGCTTTCTGTAACCAGCACGCGATCACGCGGCACGGCGGCGCGCATGTCCAGCGTGGTCTGCAGCGTGACCTCGAACGTGCGCAGGTTGCGGTTGTTAATGCCGATCAATGGCACCGGCACCTGCACCGCACGCTCGAGTTCGTCGATGTCATGCACTTCCACCAGCACGTCCAGGCCCAGCTGCATGGCCAGGCCCGACAGGTCGGCCAGCTGGGCGTCTTCCAATGCGGAGACGATCAACAAAATGCAGTCGGCACCGAGCACGCGCGCTTCGTAGACCTGATACGGGTCAACGGTGAAATCCTTGCGCAGCGCCGGCAGCGTGCAGGCATCACGCGCCTGGCGCAGGTAGGCATCGGATCCCTGGAAGAAATCCACATCGGTGAGCACCGACAGGCACGTCGCGCCGCCAAATTCATAGCTGACCGCGATATCGGCCGGATGAAAGTCGGGCCGGATCACGCCCTTGGACGGGCTGGCCTTCTTCACTTCGGCAATCACGGCCGGGTCGCCGGCGGCGATGCTGGCCTGCATGGCAGCGGCGAAACCGCGCGTGAGCGGCAGGTCGGCGCTGCGTGCGATCAACTCGGCCAGCGGCACGCGCGCACTGCGCTCGGCGACTTCGTCGGCCTTGCGGGCAAGAATGGTGTTGAGGATGTCGCTCATCGTATCGGGTCCTGGCGGGCGGGCATTATCGGTCAAGACGACCGCACTGGAGCGCAGCTGCATGCCAGCGCGCAGCATGCCAGCGTCACTGTGAGGATGCTGGCGGGTGATTGACGCTGCGTTGCGGTCGCCGGCATGACTCAGGGCTGCACGGCGAGTTGGCGGGTGCAGGCGACATAAGCGTCCAGCCGCGCGCGCGCCGAGCCGTCGGCGAGTACCGCGCGTGCACGCAGCACGCCGTCGGCGATGCTGTCGGCCACGCCGGCCACATACAACGCAGCACCCGCATTGAGCGCCACGATGTCCAGCGCGGGGCCGGGCACGTTATCCAAAACCTGCAGCAGCATCACGCGCGATTGCGCCGCATCGGCGACCCTGAGGTTACGGCTGGCCGACATGGCGATGCCAAAATCTTCCGGGTGCACTTCGTATTCGTGCACCTGGCCATCGCGCAATTCGCCAACCAGGGTGCCGGCGCCGAGCGAGAGTTCGTCCATGCCGTCACGCCCCCACACCACCAACGCGCGTTCGGCGCCAAGCTCCTGCAACACGCGCGCCTGGATGCCGACCAAGTCGGGGTGGAACACGCCCATCAGGATGTTCGGCGAGCCAGCGGGGTTGGTGAGCGGGCCGAGGATGTTGAAAATGGTGCGCACGCCCATTTCGCGACGCACCGGCGCCACCACCTTCATGGCCGGGTGATGCACCGGCGCGTACATGAAGCCGATGCCGGTCTGCGCCAATGCGTCGGCAACCTGCTCGGGCTGCAGCTCGATCACCGCGCCCAATGCCTCCAGTGCGTCGGCACTGCCGGATTTGGACGAGACGCTGCGATTGCCGTGCTTGGCCACCTTGGCACCGCCGGCTGCAGCAACGAACATCGCGCAGGTGGAAATGTTGAAGGTGTGCGAGCCATCGCCGCCGGTGCCGACGATGTCGACCATGTGTTGGCGATCGCTCACCTCTACGCGGCGCGAGAACTCGCGCATCACCGTGGCGGCGCCGGCGATTTCGCCGATGGTTTCCTTCTTGACCCGTAGCCCGGTGAGGATGGCCGCGACCATCATGTCGGAGACCTCGCCGCGCATGATCTGCCGCATCAATTCGACCATTTCGTCATGGAAGATTTCGCGGTGTTCAATGGTGCGCTGGAGGGCTTCTTGCGGAGTGATGGGCATGGGGACAACCGTGGCAGAACGTGATGGATGGAGCCGCAAGCGGCTCGCGGCGTGCTGAATCAGTGCGGGAAATCGCGGGCGCTGAGCGACGTACTAGGCGAAACAACGACGATGATCATTGGCCTGGACGCCGCATGCGGAAGCGCGCCTGCGGTTGCACTTCGTAGTAATCGGCCGGCCCGCCTGCGCGCAGAATCGTCTGCACTGCGGCCGGGTCGTAGATGCCCTCGTGCAACGCCGACTTAGCCAAATGCACGCCGACCACTTCGCCCAGCACTAACCAGGTCTCGATGGCATGACCGGCGGCGGTTTGCAGCGGTAATAGCTGGCTGAGCCGGCATTCGAAACTCACCGGGCTGGCAGCGACGCGTGGCGCAGCGATCAGGCGCGATGGCGCCATCTGCAGGCCGGCAAGATCGAATTCATCAACCTCCGCTGGCACCATCGCCGCACTGGCATTCATCGCCTCGGCCAGCGGGCGGGTGGTCAGATTCCAGGTGAATTCGCCAGTGGCTTCGATGTTGCGCAGGCTGTCTTTGCGACCGATGCTGGCAAAACCGACGATCGGCGGAATGTAGTTGAAGGCATTGAAAAAACTGTACGGCGCCAGATTGGCAATGCCCTCGGCGCTGCGCGAGCCGATCCAGCCGATCGGGCGTGGGCCGACAATGGCATTGAACGGATCGTGCGGCAGCCCGTGGCCCCGGGTCGGCTCGTAGAAATGGATGCTTTCGTCGGGTGTGCTCATCATGATCCGGATGCGGTGGAAGCCGGCGCGGCGGTGACATCAGTTGCGCGGGAGTTGCGTGGGTCGGGTGACATCGTGGCTCTGTATCGTCGCTGCGTTGACGCATCAGCGCGATGCAGTCGCCACACCAAGACGCAGATGACGCATCGTAATCAACGCTGCAGAAAGTTTTTCAGCAAGGCGTGCCCGTGCTGGGTCAGGATCGATTCGGGATGGAACTGCACGCCTTCGACCGGAAACTGGCGATGGCGAAGGCCCATGATCTCTTCCATCGAACCATCCGGATTTTCGGTCCAGGCGGTGACCTCCAGCGCATCCGGCAAGGTGGTCTTGTCCACCACCAGCGAGTGATAGCGGGTGGCCTCGTAGCTGTCCGGCAGGCCGGCGAACACGCCCTTGCCCTCATGGCGAATGGGCGAAGTCTTGCCATGCATGATGTTGCCGGCACGGATCACATCGCCGCCATAGACCTGACCGATGCTTTGATGGCCCAGGCACACGCCCAGGATGGGTGTGGTCTGACCCAGCTGCTCGATCAATTGCAGCGAGATGCCTGCCTCGTTGGGCGTGCACGGACCTGGCGAGATGACGATGCGCTCGGGCCTGAGCGCGGCGATCTGATCGACGCGCATCGCGTCGTTGCGCACCACCATGACCTCGGCGCCCAGTGCCTGCAGATACTGCACAAGGTTGTAGGTGAAGCTGTCGTAGTTGTCGAGCATCAGCAGCATGGCAAAGGACTCATTGCGCGATCAGGAAGACCGCATAGATATTTTCGGTGAGGGTGATGCTGCCGGCTTCGAGTGACTCGACGGTTGCACCTCGATCAGCAACAGGCGCAGACGGTGCCGGCGATGCGGAGACAAGTGAGATCATAGGGACCTTTGTCGGCCAACTGCCCGCCTGAATGCCATAGGCGAAATTCGGTGCAACATCGGAGATCGTGTAAAGCCCCTGAATCCGGACGCCATACGCCTTGGCAAGTTCGGCTGCAGAACTGCGTGATTGGTCAGCAGCTTCGCGCTTGAGTTGCGCACGCACCTCGGCTTCCTTGCTATAGGACGTCTGGATACCCGACAGCTGGACTTCGTCACTCGTCTTCATGTCGCCGAGAAACTGCCGCGCATCATCAAGCGCCTGAAATGCCGCGCCAATGCCGCGTTTGACTTCAGTGCCTTCGAATTTTTGTGTTCCGTTCGCCACGTAAGAATAGGAAGGCTGTATCTGCAGCGACGAGGCTTCGATGCTGTCCTTGAGGGCATGGTGCGCCTTCAAGGACGTGAGGATCTGTTCGGCGGCTAACTGGACGCGCTTGCGTGCAAGTTCCGGCTGCAGATCCACGGCGCGAAAATTAATCGTCACAAAAAACCGGTCGGGCATGACCGTTTTTTCTGCCTGTCCCTTCACCAATAAATGCGGCTGCGACGGCAGGCTGTTGACCTGCGCTGTCGCCAGCATCGGCACTGCAAGCAGTGCCACCAGCATCCAACGCGTCAATTGCTTCATCTGCCTTCTCCCTGGTGAATGATGCGCATGCTTACGGCACGCCGCGCTGCAGTGCCGCCACATCCGCACACAGGCGATCGACCGCCGTGGCCGTGGTCGCCCACGAAGTGACGAAGCGGATCACGTGACTGCCATCGGTGCGCACTTCCCAGCGCTCGAAGTCGTAGCGTTGCGCCAGCTGCGCTGCGTGTTGCGCGCTGATGGCGATGAACTGCTGATTGGTCGGCGAGTCGCTTGTGAAGTGCGCGCGTGCGGCAAGCAGGCCGGCGCGCAAGCGTTGTGCCATTGCGTTGGCATGCGTCGCCAATTCAAAAAACAGACCGCCGTCGAACAACGCGGCGAATTGCACGCCGAGCACCATGCCCTTGGCCAGCAACGCACCGCGCTGCTTGATCAGATAGCGAAAATCAGCCTGCAGGGCGGGATTGACGATGACCAGCGCTTCGCCCAGCAGCGCACCATTCTTGGTGCCACCGATGTAGAACGCGTCGGTGAGCGCGGCAACTGTGGGCAGATCCAGATCGTTGCCGTCGGCGGTCAGCGCGGCGCCCAAGCGTGCGCCATCCAGATATAGCAGCAGATCGTTTGCATGGCAGAACCGAGACAACGCATCAAGTTCGGCACGTGTGTAGATGGTGCCGCTTTCGGTGCTGTTGGAAATATAGACCAGGCGTGGCTGCACCATGTGTTCGTTGCTGTGCACAGCGAGCAGTGGCTCGATCAGTGCAGGGGTCAGCTTGTCGTGCAGCGCCGGCACAGTGAGCACCTTGTGCCCAGTCGCTTCGATTGCCCCGGTTTCGTGCGTGGCGATATGCCCCGCCTCCACCGCGATGACCGCCTGATGCGGGCGCAAAAACGCGCTGATCGCGATCAGATTGGTCTGCGTGCCGCCGACCAACAGATGCACGTCGGCCTGCGGCTGCGCGACTGCATTGCGGATCAACGCAACCGCACGCGCCGTGTGCCGATCGGTACCGTAGCCGGCGTGCTGCTCGGCGCTGGCCTGCGCCAACGCCTGCAGCAGACGCGGATGCGCGCCTTCGCTGTAGTCGTTACGAAAGCTGATGCGCGCATTGCTGCCCTGCCCGTCCATCACAGGCCCTTTGCCGCCTGGGCGACTGCGCGAAACAGCGCGCGCCCCTTGTTCATGGTTTCCTGCCATTCCAGGTCGGGGTCGGAGTCGTAGACCACGCCGCCACCGGCCTGCACGTATAGATAACCGTCCTGGATGACGGCGGTGCGGATGGCGATGGCGGTGTCGGCATCGCCGTGCCACCCGATGTAGCCGACCGCACCGGAATACACATTGCGCTTGACCGGCTCGAGCTCGCGGATGATTTCAAGCGCGCGGATTTTTGGCGCGCCGCTGACAGTGCCGGCCGGGAAGGTGGCGCGCAGCACATCGCTGTAGTTCAAACCGGCCTTCAACGTGCCGGTTACCTCACTGACGATATGCATGACGTGGCTATAGCGTTCGATCACGAACTGCTCGCCAACCTTGACCGTGCCCGGCTCGGCAACGCGGCCGACATCATTGCGGCCCAGATCGATCAGCATCACGTGCTCGGCGCGCTCCTTCGGGTCGGCCAGCAATTCAGCTTCCAGCGCCTTGTCGAGTTCCGGCGTGGCACCGCGTGGGCGGGTGCCGGCAATCGGGCGCACGGTGACCACGCCGTCGCGCAGACGCGCCAGAATTTCCGGCGACGAGCCGACCACCTGGGTGCCGCCGACGTCGAGAAAATACATGTACGGCGAGGGATTCAACGCGCGCAACGCGCGATACACATCCACCGGGCGCGCGCGGAACGGCACACGCAAACGTTGCGATGGCACCACCTGGAAGATGTCGCCGGCGCGCACGTATTCCTGCGCCTTGCGTACTACCGCGTGGTACTCCTCGCGGGTGAACGAGGAATGGAAATCCGATTCGCCGATCGCATCAGAAATCTGTGCGCGCGGATAACCCGCACCGCCCTGGCGCAGGCGATGGGCCAGTTCGTCCAGACGCCGATTTGCACGCACATACGCCTGCGGCTGACGCGGGTCGGCATGCACGATCAGGTACAGGCGGCCCTTGAGATTGTCGAACACTGCCAGCTCTTCGGAGAGCATCAGCAAAATATCGGGCGTGCCGAGTTCGTCGGGTTTGTCGCCGCTGCCCAGGCGCGGTTCGATGTACTGGATGCACTCGAAACCGAACCAGCCGACCAGCCCGCCAGTGAAGCCCGGCAGCCTATCCAGCTGCGGCACCGAATGCTCGGCGCGTAGTGCGTCCACTTCGGCCAACGGGTCGGCGACCTCGCGCGTTTCGACCACTTCGCCGTGCTCGCTGACGTCCAGCGTGTGGCCGCGAAAGCTGTACACACGGCGCGCCGGCAGGCCGATGATGGAATAGCGTCCGAAGCGCTCCCCGCCTTCGACCGATTCGAATAGATAGGTGTAAGCGCCGTCGGCGAGCTTCAGATAGACCGAAAGCGGCGTGTCCAGGTCGGACAGCACTTCGCGGACAATGGGAATACGGGTGTGACCTTCAGCGGCCTGGCGCTGGAACTGCTCTGCAGTGATCAAGACGACTTTCCTTCCGGGGCTCTGTGGCGGGGCGGACGACGGCAACGGGCCACCATCACCACCAGCGGCGAGCGGAAGAGAAGGAGCGTGGGGTCGTCAGGCGGGACACACGGCTACTGTAGCGCAACTGCTGGCCCAGGGCAGCAGGCGCAGGCGAACGCCGTTCAACAACGGCGAAGGTGGGATGGTGTTGCTGATGTGGTTTTGCGGGTTGGCGGAGAGCTGAGGCACGCAGGCGAGTTGGTTGATGTCGTCAGGCTGGTGGGCGCTGGACCTCAGTGCGCACGCTTAGAGTCCGCGCGGCGCGGTGCGCTTCGTGCGCTTCGTGCGCTAGCTTGCGGCAACTATTTCTCTGAACAAGGTGGTCAGGTCGCGGCATGCGAATCGCCGCAGGGCACTCACCCCAACCCCTGCGACGCACCGGCCCACGCTAGCAGCGCGGGCGCTCCAGGGCACGTGCCAATGGCGCGCAAGCAGTGCCTCATCGACCCGGCCGGAGAGGTGCTTGAAGCGGCGGGATTGCGGGGCTCACCGAAATGCGTGCCACGCTTTCCCAATTCCCCATTCCCGATTCCCCGTCCTCACCCCCCAAGCAGCGGGCACTCGCCCGGCAAATGCATCCGCAGCCGCGCTGGGACGCATTCGATGCGGAAGTGCCGCGAGGTTTCCGGTTCGCCGTCCAGGTTCAAGGTCAGCGATTGCCGGGAGACGATCTCCAGCCACGGCACCCGGGCGCGTACGGCGACACGTTCGAGTGCAGCCTGTTTGCCGCCGGTGACCAAGGTGCCGAGCGTAGCAGCCACTTCGCCGTCGAGGTCGGGGACGATGGTGACATCCAGCAGGCCGTCGTCGATCAACGCCTCCGGGCATAGCGCCTGGCCGCCACCGGCCTGGCGCCCGTTACCCAGGCCCAGCGCAATGAATTCGCCTTCCCAACTGAAATCCGGGCCGCTGAAGCGGGCGCTGATCGGGTCGATACGACCCAGCCGCGACATGCCGGTGATGAGATACGCCAGGCCTCCGAGCATCTTCTTCAGGCCCTCGTCGGTTTCCACGGTGACCTGGGTACCGAAGCCGCCGCTGGCCACATTGGCGCACCAATGCGCGCCGTGATCGGCGTCGATGCGCAGCAGGTCGACCGGCTGCGCAACGCGCTCGGCGATCAGGGTCAGCGCGTCCAGTGGGGCGATCGGCAGGTTGGCAGCGGTGGCGAAGTCGTTGGCGGTACCCAGCGGCACCAGGCCTAGCGACGGCAATGTGGCCGCATCGCCATCGTGGTGCGCCAGCGCGGCGGCCACTTCGCTCAAGGTGCCATCGCCACCGGCAGCCACCACCGTGTCCACGCCGTCGGCCACCGCTTCGCCGACGTAGCGTTCGGCATCGCCGTCTTCCCAGGTGACCCGCACATCGAGCTGGATGCCACGCTTGCGCAGCGTGCCCACCGCCTCACGCAGTTCCAGATTATCGGTGGACTTGCCATTGAGGATCAGACGCCAGTGGGACGGGGCCATGCGCGCTGCCGATGCTGTGAGGGTAATGGCCGCAGGCTAGCAGCGGGCCAATGGGTAGATCGTGAATAGGCACCGCCGGGACGCTGTCATTGCCATGTCATCGATGGCCCGGAGAGTAGAAGGTCATAGCAGGGACGACGGGCGGAGGCAGGATCAGCCTCCAATTTTCTTGAAGGCCGCTTCCTCGGGAGCGGCCTTCCGTTTGCGTGACGTTGGATTCCCGGTGCGCGCGGGCTCAGCTGCCTGCGGCAAACGCAGCCAACCGCTCGCCGTCGAGCCGGTAGACGGTCCAGCCATCCATCGGGCGCGCACCCACCGCTTGATAGAAGTCGATGGCCGGCTGGTTCCAGTCCAGTACCGACCATTCGAACCGCCCGCAGCCACGCTGCACCGCCAGCTGCGCCAGGTGCCGCAACAACGCAAGGCCCGCGCCCTTGCCGCGCGCTTGCGGGCGCACGAACAGGTCTTCCAGATACAGGCCGTTGCGGCCCAGCCAGGTGGAATAGTTGAAGAAATACACCGCAAATCCCAGCGCTTGACCGTCCTGCTCGCAGATCAGCGCATGGGCGGTGGCGCCCTCGCCGAACAGACTGGTGCGCAGATCTTCCAGGCTCGCCTTGACCGCATCCGGCTCGCGCTCGTAGACCGCCAGCGCAGTGATCAGTTCATGCAGCAATGGCACATCGTCGGGGGTGGCGCTGCGGATCTGCGGCGCGGGCTGGCTCATCGCACCGCCTCCACCGCCGCGCGCATCTGTTCAATCACCTGCGCATAGTCGGGCGCGTTGAAGATGGCCGACCCGGCGACGAAGGTGTCGGCGCCGGCTGCGGCAATCGCGCCGATGTTGTCGGCCTTGACGCCGCCATCGATCTCCAGCCGGATCGGCTTGCCCAACGCGTCGATTTTCGTGCGGATGGCACGCAATTTATCCAGCGCGGACGGAATAAAGGCCTGCCCGCCAAAGCCTGGATTGACCGACATCACCAGCACCAGATCCAACTCGGGCAGCACCCAATCCAGGATATCCACCGGCGTGGCCGGGTTGAGCACCAGCCCGGCCTGACAGCCGTGCGACTTGATCAACTGGATCGTGCGGTGCACGTGGCGGCTGGCTTCGGGATGGAAGCTGATGGTGGTGGCGCCGGCCTCGGCGAAGTCCGGCACGATGCGGTCCACCGGCTCGACCATCAGATGCACGTCGATCGGTGCAGTGATGCCGTGCTTGCGCAGCGCCTGGCAGACCATCGGGCCAATGGTGAGGTTGGGCACGTAGTGGTTGTCCATCACATCGAAGTGCACCCAGTCGGCGCCGGCGTTGAGGACGTTGTTCACTTCCTCGCCCAGACGGGCGAAATCGGCAGACAGGATGGACGGGGCGATCGCCGTCGGTTGCATGGGCAGCTCGGAAAAATGCAGGAGCGCCATTGTCGCAACCGCGGCCCGGCGAGGAAAGCCGAACGCCACTGGACACATCTGAGAATCCTTCCATCGTTGGGCGGCTCGCATCGCGCAGGTGACGGGGTTTGACCGCCACGACCACGTTGCTGACCGCTGCATCGGCTGCTGTCGCGCCATGCAATGCCCTCTCCAGCGCCACCCACCTGCATCTGTAACGGACGCGAGCACGCAGGTACCCGGCCGGCGCGCCACACCAGATGCAAGGAGACCGCATGAAAACAACCCCGCTCGCTCCCGCCGCGCTTGTTTTGCTGGCCTTGGCTCCCTCGGCCTGGGCCCAATCCGGCCCCGCCGATTGGTCAGACTTTTCCATCGACGCCAACGTCGGCGGGGCCGACCCAGCCGGCGTGTCCGGTGGCCGCTTCGGCTTCGACACCAACTGGATGGCAGCGATGGCGACCAGGTCAGCACCGCCACCGGCGCCGATGCGTTCTCGCCCGGCTTCTGCGGCGCCGCCACGGCTGGGCGCACTCCCGCCAGCGGCTGCAGCAAGGACAAGGGCGGTGTCGAATACGGCGCGCCGCTGGGTATGACTGGCAGGCCGGCGACTGGGTCTACGGCGTAGTGGCCGAATGCACCCGCAACGATATCCGCGACAGCGTCAGCGCGTTCAGCACCAACCCGGCGCTGTACACCTTCACCCGCCAGTTCAACCGCACCGCGGCGTTGCGCGGCCGCATCGGCTACGCCTTGGGTGAGCACGGCGATTACCTGGCCTACGTCACCGCCGGCGTTGCACGCGGCGAGTTCGACCATAGCTTCAACAGCAGCAACACCGCCAACAGCTTCACCAGCAGCGGCGGCGACAGCGCCGATGGCTATCAGGCCGGCATCGGCCTGCAGAGGTGGTTGAGCGACAACGTCTCGGTGGGCGTGGAGTACCTGTTCACCCGTCTGCAGGACGACGCCACCCGCGTGCGCGTCGGGCCGGGCACCGCGCCGGCAACCAACCCGTTCCTGCGCATGAATCCGGCCGGTACCGGTCTGCGTCGTACCGATACCGATTTTTCGACCAATGTGGTGCGGCTGACGGCGACCTAGGAGTTCTAAAAGCCGTCTGTGTGGGTAACCACGGCGCCTGATCGTCATGATCAGGCGTTTTTTACAGTGTGACGCCACTGCGCTGTAAGAGCCTGCTGCGTAGACGCTCTGCAAACCTCGACCCATCCGTTTTCGGCGCGCGGCCTTCGCTCAGCGCTTGCGTAGCCGTTGAATCCGGTCGTAGGCGGCGTTGATCTGGCTGGCCTTTTTTTCGGCCTGGCGACGGGCTTCCGGGTCGGCGTTGATCATTTTGTCTGGGTGGTAGCGCGAGATCAGCCGGCGATAGGCCAGATCGATCTCGGCGGCGGTGGCATCCGGCTCCAGGCCCAGCGCTTCATACGGGTTTTCCGCGCGCCGCTTGAACCAGCCGGCGTCGACCGCGTGGCCGATCGCCAGGCCGATCATCAGCCCCACCACCGGTGCCCCGCGAAACAGCAGGGCGCCGGCCAGTGCGCCGAGCAGTTTTCCGTACCAGGACATGGGGGCGATCGGGGGCGGGAGGCGGGCTGGCGATCTTACCCGAACGAACGCCCGGCCTGGCTGACGGCGCCTGCCTAGGCCCCCGCCCCGGGGCTGCCAATAAATTCTGCGGGCGGCGGCGAAGCGCCGTACACTACGCGGCCCGCTGACCAACCGCGGGCCCACCGGGTCCCGAGGACAGCGTCATAGCGACGTCCTTAGGAGTGCCTGTGTCGACCACGCTGTTGCAATCCGATCTGCCCGGCCTGCCGTTGCGTCACCGTGGCAAGGTCCGCGATGTCTTCGATATTCCCCGCGACCGCCTGCCCGCCGATGCGCCCCCGGGCGACTATCTGTTGATGGTGGCCACCGACCGTCTGTCTGCGTTCGACGTGGTGCTGCCCGACCCGATTCCCGGCAAGGGCGAGATGCTGTGCCAGGTATCCAACTTCTGGTTCCACAAGACCGAACACCTGATGCCCAACCACCTGGTGGACATCGGCGTGGAGCAGGTGTTGCCCGAGGGCGTGGACCCGACCTTGTACGCCAAACGCGCCGTGGTCACGCGCAAGCTCAAGCCCGTGCCGGTGGAAGCCATCGCACGCGGCTATGTGATCGGCAGCGGTTGGAAGGATTATCAGCGCACCGGCAAGATCAGCGGGATCGAATTGCCCGACGGGCTGCGTCAAGCCGAGAAACTGCCCGAGCCGATCTTTACTCCCTCGACAAAAGCCGCCGCCGGCGACCATGACGAGAACATCGACTTCGATGCGATGGTCAAGACGGTCGGTGCCGAACTGGCCGAACGCGTGCGCGATGCCACCTTGCGCATCTACCGTTTCGCAGCCGATTTTGCAGCCGAACGCGGCATTTTACTGGCCGATACCAAGTTCGAATTCGGCACCGATGCCGATGGCCGGCTGTACATCATGGACGAGATGCTGACCCCGGACTCCTCGCGTTATTGGCCGGCCGACCAATACGAACCGGGCACCAGCCCGCCGAGCTACGACAAGCAGTTCGTGCGCGATTATCTGGAAACCCTGGAATGGGGCAAGACCGCGCCCGGCCCGCGCCTGCCGGCAGAGATCATCGACCGTACACGGGCAAAATATGCCGAAGCGCTGCAGCGGCTGGCAGATATCTGGGTCGATTGAGTTTCAAGGCCTCGCGTTCGGGCCTCGCGCTTTACTGAGGAAGCCACGCATCAAGGCGAAGTGGGAGCGCACGGGCTTGTTCGCTCCACCTCGGCGATCCCCTCGTTGACGAAGCGGGACGCACCCGCGAACGACCAGACGCGCGACGCCGGACAGGCGCCGCTGTGGTCTGGCTTCGACTCGGTTGCATGAGCCAGCATGCACCGGCGCGCGCTGTTGTTGACGGTCTGCCTCAGCGACAATTCGGACGCGTGGAACAGCTACGCCAGCTGAAAGACCGGATCGGACTCCACCCTGCGGCACCAGCCTGATGAGCTGGGCCATTGCCGGGCAAAGATGGACTCGAAGCCCGGCGCGTCGATGAGGTCTAGTGCAGCTTGTACGGGTCAGCCGCTATGCAGGGGGTCATTTCCGCTGCGGTCGAATCACCGTTTTAGGATCCTCGCGCGTACGGAGCAGAGAGTGACTTGCATTGCGGCGTTTCGCGTCAAAAAAAACCACGACGAGAATTGACCGTCATGTCCAGCTAAGGCACGAGGCGAGCTGCATACTTTGCTTTTATGTGATCTACCAACACGTCAATGGGCGTACTCGTGCCTGCGATGTTCGGTCGGACTCGTGTCAATATCCAGTTGAAGTAAATGTCGCTTCTATCTCGCACCCTTTTTTTTAATTCCCGCAGGAACTGGGCAGCCGCTTTGGTGCTGAATCTAAACTCCCCAAAGTTAGGTTCGAAGAAAGTGATCATGCCGTTTTGGGCGCTCCGGTACATGCTCATTTCATGCGCGCTACGCTGTTTTTTGTCATTATGGATGCGCTGGTAAAGGAGGCTGGCGTAACCGTCGACGGTCGCTATCGCCTCAGCCATTTCCGCCGAGGATGACGTGCTTTTTATCGGCATATACTCCCTAGCGATTCCGTAGAGTTCGTTCATGTGCTCACGCCCCTCTGACTCTACTGACAGTATTGGGTCTAGTGAATTTTCGCTAATTTTGCGGAACGCCTCAGATTGAATTGATTTAGGTTCGAACAAGCCCTGCGTCGAGTAACGCAGGTTAAGGCTGTCTTCGTGGTGAAGACAGTAAAGTCTCTGATAAATGAGGGCGTGGTGCAGGCTTTCAGGCGAGGCCAGCGTTTGCAGTCTCGTGCTGACTTTGGCATCGGGGACGGCACAGTGGAGATTCATCCATATGGCAGAAAGTCCGGCGCACAACCCGCCGTCCCCTATCTCATCACCATTGAACACAGTCTCTAAACTCTTCCTGTCTTGTACAAAACCGAATCGAAGACTTTTTTCGAAAACGCTTTTATCGGACGGAGCCCAGCAGGCAAAACCAATCAACTTTGCTTTCAAGCGAGTGGGTACATCGACGCAGCCAACCGAAGTCGCAACTGTCTCCGTCGGTTTACCGGCTTGCGCTTCACATGAAGGCAGATCCAGGCCGGAGCGCGAAGCAGACAACCACGAGGCACTGCGGTGTGCCCGTGCCGGCCGTCGCGGCAGCCCCGCCAGCGGGCCACACGAGGTGGCATTTCCAGACGAAGGCGCTTCGCGCCACAGTTCTGATACGGGCGGAGCCTGGGTATGCGAGGGAATAGAGGCCGCAGTCGCAACGGGAAATGCAAGCCGAGTTTTAGCCATGAGTCACTCCTGAGTCCGAGCAGGCACAGCGCATTATCAAAAGGATTTCGTTTCGTCACGGCTAATGCGCGCCACGAAAGCAGAAAAATGGGGACGCTCTTATGCGTGACCCATGCAAGAATCCAGGTCGAATAAAGAAACTCTGAACGACTCCGTCATAGGCTGTCGGTCAGTGTCTGAGACAGGCTAGTTGGCGCGCACGATGCTTAAGTACAATAACCGCAATCGTCGCCACTAACCCAGATTGCAGCTCTCCAGCCGGTCCATGCGTTGCCCAGGGCCTTCTTAGGTGTCCATGTCGCAACAGGAACCGCGCAGCACCGTAACTCGCTGCGGACGCACCGATGCCAGATGCGCTCCGTAGCGGAAATCGCGCCGGCCCGTACTTCAGCCCTCCGGCAGGATGCGCGCCGCTTCCTCACCAGCGATAGGCAGCATTCGTTTCGGATTCGTTTCTCGGCAGATGCAAGTCCATGCATCTGCGGAATGTGCCGATCACACCGATCTAACGCGAAATACGAGCCGCAGCCTAGCTGCGACTCGCAGCGGTTGCGTTTGGTCGTTGACCTGACCAAACGCATGCGATGGCAGCCGCTCAGATAACGCCCTCCTGCCACTCACTCAGTTCTTCATTCTTGACAAGATTCTGCCAGAGATCGGTCAGCTGCTTTGTCAACGCGACAAGCAACCGGCTGTCAGGCAAAGCCTCACTTGCATCGCGTGAACGTGTGGCGAGCTGCTCAAGCGCATATTGGACTGACTCAATCGAGACTGAGCGGGTTCGCATCTCGTCTCTAAGCTGCTCCAAGGCCTTGCGTAATGCGCGGGCGCCGGTGCCAAACGGCACCTGCGTGATCTCGCCCTCTTCCATTGCGCGCATCTCTTCGCCGCCGAGCGGAGAAAGCATTTCGATCATCGTTTCCACGGGCTGCCTCAATTCCCGCAGCGAGCGCAAAATCGCGGTGTCCTGCACATGGAACGCAATGGACTCCTGGAAATCCAGTCGATTGGACTGGTTCGTATTTGCACTAACCTTGGCTTTGAAGGAGTTCCAAACAACGTCACTGAAGAAACTCTGCAAGGCTTGCTGCAACACCGATACTGGCGAATTGTTGGGCTCGCCGGGTAAGGCCTTATCCTGCCCGTGGCGCAAGGGTGACACGATCAATTTGGTGGTCCCGAGCGCCGCCAAATTCGACATGAGGCTGCCGGCCATATGACGCCCTAGCAAGTCGCGCAGCGCGGTTCTAAACGCATTTCCCGTGGTGAACACTTGCTTGGCCAGTGCAATCCCTTCCCTACTGGTTTGGAGAATATAACGGGGGATATGCACTGCGTCGGACCACGTGGCAGGGGGACGTGTCTGGTCCGGGAGTGTCATGGCAAACAGATTCAAGCGTTGATGCCCACCCAATAAATCGCTCACCCTGCCTTGACCGGTGATTGGGCCGACCTTACCCGCGTGCAGCATCCCTTTGTGAAATGCGCCGGAGACCGCACCGGTCAGCGCGCTCAACAGGACCTCCACAGGCAAGGGGTAGGGTACGTGGTTGGCGAACGAGCGACGCGCGCCGCTAAACAAGCCGGTGATCGCTGGCCTGAGCATCATGGTGTCCGGCGAGGCGTCGGTCAGTGCGTCCTGACGCCAAGCTAATTCTGAACGTTTATCGAAGACCTTTGCCGTGAGTTCCTGCTTCGACGGCACGCCAGGATCGCCGGGAGTCACGAAGCGCTTAGTGCCGTTCGCCGTAATCTGCAACAGCACCGGCGCCGGGTCTGGGATCAGGATCTTCGGATCGACCTTTTTCAGTACCGGCATGTTGGCGACGCGGGCCCGCCGGTCCATCGCGGGAAGTAGCATGGTATCGCATGTGAATGACCCTAGCCCCCCGATGGCCCCGGCGAGGGCCGCCGTACTCACCGGCTCGGCAGAAGGCAGGTGAGTGTTCTGGTACGGGAGGGCAACCATGTTGCCGAACGGACCACGCATTGTGCCGATGATCAAGCCTTTCAAGCAGTCGTAAGCGAGGGGTAGCGACGCGTCATTGCCCAGGGCCTTCATATCCCCGGCAATATGGTAGGCGGAGTCTGCCCCGTACACATCGACACGTTCCTGTATTCGAGCTTCAGCCCACCGGATGTATTCCGCTTCCAACGCCATCTGCTCCGGCGAGGCATCTTCAAACGGAAAATTCTTCAAGCCGGCATGGAACTCCGCCTTCAGCTTCTGGACGCAAGCGTTATTACGATCCAGAGATTGCTGAAGCCTGGCCTCCCGCGCAGCCGCGCCGGCGGAAGATTCTCCTGGGTGCCGCTGTGGCTTGATGGATGCTTTGTCCACCGAAGCCCCCTTGAACGAGGCTCCGAGACTGGATCCCATACGCATTAGACGCTTACTGATACTCTCGCGTTTGGGCAACCCTTCGAGTGGCCCGGAGGGAGGTGTCTGCCTTGCTTGCGGCGAGGCATCGCTCAGATGCTGTGCCTCGGGGTGCGCCGGAGAGGAATTATCCTGCAGCGCCGCCTCTGGAGCGGTTTGTGCGCGCTGGAGCTGTGTTTTCATACGGTCGCTTCCTTCTTAGCGCTGCCGGCCTTCGGAGCCAGCGTATCCAATGCGATACGTGCGATGACCTGACCACGCTCAAGGGTGGCCGCCACTTCTTCTGGCGTCTGCGCGAGCAACAACGGGCAAATGCAGAGCAGGCCCATATTGGACATCGTCAGCCGCCACCCGTACTCGGTCAGCAGTTGCTCCTGCAGCGCAAGCAGTGTCACGACTTCGTCGCCCCCGATTTCGCGTGCGGCCAGCGGCAGGATGACTTCCGGAAACCCTGATACGTCACCTTCCTGAGACTGCGTATGCACACGGCACAGCATGCCCGCAGGTCCGAGAACGGTCTCGCCTTCGCGCAGCCGCTGCGCCAGCGCATCGGTAAGCCCCAGACGTATACCAATATTGGAAAAGAACGCCGCGACCTTGGAGTCACTATATTCCTGATTAAGTTTCATCACAAAAATCCTCATAAGATAAATAATGAATTTCAATCGACTTCGTTTCGCGCTAATCGCTCTTTCCGCGTCGCGAAGCGGGCGAATTTTTATTCTTATGGAAAATCGACTGGAGCTACATTGCGAATCTCGCGCGCAGTGAGCGAAGCGAATTTTAATCATGCACATATGCATGCACCACGATTCTATTCAAAAAAAATAATTTAATTACCTTTCTTTATCGTCTTGAACCGGCATTCCATGTGCTTTTTTTGCGAATAAGTATCGCGATCACCTATTGTTTATAGCGATATATAAAACTCTAGCCACCTAACCTGCGTTGATGGTGATTTCGTCGTTCCATCTTCGCCTATCGCTTGCGCGAGAGTGGGAATTGGCTAGACCTATTAAAGCGCGATTATGCGCGTATGGGTTTCGGTGGCAGCATGTTCGCCATGATCACCATGTCTTGCTATCCAGGCGATCCACATCCCGGGACGCGGCTACTAGGGAACCTCTGAACAATTGCCGGACCAGCGAGAGCGCTAGCAATCTGACCTAATCGCAACACTCGCAACTTGCGGAATCACTTACGCGTAATGCCTACAAGCTCAGGCGTCGATCAGAAGCCGATGGAGGAGTTGTTCAGAGCTTCCCTAGATGTGCTACGAAACCGACGGCATCGACGTCGCAAGGCCGGGCCGGGCCGGGCCGGGCCGGGCCGGGCCGGGCCGGGCCGGGCCGGGCAATAGTGACTGCGGAACTCGCGGCCTTCCGCCACTTTTGGTGTGGTTGGGATATCACCTCCTGATGGCAGTCGCAGGCTCCTCCCGACATGCAGTAACCGCTTTCGCTTCATCCACCGGTGTGACCGCGCGAGCAAGGTCGTCACTTGGGCGCTTCTTTGGGGCTAGTCTCGATCGTGGCCTTTTGTATCACCGAACTGACGTGAGTCGAACTAGGCGCAGCAATTGTCGACGCGTCGACAATCGTGCCCGATTGCAAGCTCTGGCCCAACGCAAGCACCACATACGTCGACGCGTCCAACACCTGCGCGGCAAGCTTGGGTCTATAGCAGGCGGCAAACACTGAGAATCGTGGTCTGGCCCGGAGGTTGCCCAAGTCAGTAAGCTGAGCAACCGCCATAAGGTCGGGATCGGTGCACTGCCCCTTCCATCTGCGGACTGGGCGCATACGAATGTTGCAGCAGATGACTCTGCAACATCTTAGCCAGACCAAATGGCTGCCGACCGGGCCGTCCTGCTACTGTCCAGTGCGGCTCGATCAGATCGAGTAATTGCGGCCGCAGAAGCGACCGCTCCATTTCGGGCCGGAAAATTTCGCGCCGGGTCTGGTTGCGCTTGCCCAGGCTTTCAGCGTTGCCGAGCGTCAGTTGCATGGATCACCTTTCACCGTGACGCGAGAGTTTCGCTTATCTGCGATGCGTTATTACATCGACGGCACTGGGATCTATGGCAATGCTGCATCGGCATCTGCTACCGCCTTCACCAGTAAGTCGCTCTCATGGGCACCACGCCTGGCTTCCGTGCGGCGGTGGACCTGAACCAACCTACCGCGACACTTGAGCAAACCAGCGCGCAGTTGCTGGCTGGTCAGTCGCAGCAGCAACAGGCCCAGCAAGAGCAGCAGAAGGTTGCGATGGGCGGTCGCTGATCTTTCAGCGATGGTCAAAAAGGCGCCGGCCAGGACATTGGTCGGCGTCTTTGTTTCCGCATGCGCCGCGGGAGCAACGACACCATCGCGCAAGCTGATCGTCGTTCAACGGCCAGCGCGCGCGGTGATGGGACACCGCAGCGCCCCCGCGCTGGCGCAACGATGCAGCGCACCCCTGCTTGGAAACCACTGCATTGCGCGCATGCTTGGCCGCAGCGGCCAATAACACCATACATTCGCTGCACCTCTGCGATGTGCGCCACAGCGGAAAGTGGCCGGGCGCACAGAACGCAACACATCCGTAATTTTTACTCCTGTGTAGCTCGTGACTGTGCAAGCGTAGCTGCCGGCACCCAAGGTGCCATCGGCGACCGGCTGTCGGGGGCCGCCGGTCTTTGCATCGCACGTTTTCTGGAGAGAGTCGTCATGCAAGTCCACGTCTTGGGCGCGGCGATCTGCTGCGCGCTATCGTCTTCTGCTGCCGCTACCGCGGCAGATTTGTCCGCAAATGCCGCTGTTTCGCGAGCGCAATCGTTGTTGGGGAACAACGCGTCGGCATTGGCCAACCGTGCATCGGCCGATACGTTCATCGCACGCGATAGCATCGTCGATGCCGACGGCACCGAACATGTGCGCTTCGATCGCACCTATCAGGGCCTGCCGGTGATCGGCGGCGATGTGGTGGTGCATTCGCGCCGTGGCGTGATGCGTGAATTGAGCCAGACCATGGACACCACGGTGCGTCCCAGCCTGGTGCCGGGTATCGATGCGGCAACCGCATTGCGTGTGGCCGGATCTCACTTCGATGTGGCGCAGGATGCCGCGCCGCATGCGAGCCTGGCGCTGTCTGCACGCCAAGGCGCACCGCGCCTGGTCTACGAAGTAATTTACAGCGGCGTCAAACCCGACCAGACACCGACCGAGATGCATTACATCGTCGATGCAGTGACCCAGCGCATCCTCGAATCCTGGGATACCGTACACACCGCGTGTAGCGGCGGCACCAGCGCCGCTGGCACAGGACGTTCGTTGTATGCGGGCAGCGTGACGGTGAACACGACGCGCTGCAGCAGCACCAGCTATGAAATGACCGATGTCAGTCGCGGCAGCGGTGCGACCTACAACATGCGCAACAGCACTTCCGGCAACGGCACGCTGGTCACCGATGCCGACAATGCCTGGGGTAGCGGCACCATCGGCGATACGGTCACCGTAGCGGTCGATGCGCAGTACGGCGTGGCGTTGACCTGGGACTATTACCGCACCACGCATTCGCGCACCGGCATCGCCAACGACGGCACCGGTGCACGGAGCCGCGTGCATTACGGTAGCCGCTATAACAATGCCTTCTGGCAGGACAGCTGTTTCTGCATGACCTTCGGCGATGGCGACGGCAGCACGTTCACGCCGCTGGTGTCGGTGGATGTGGCCGGCCACGAGATGACCCATGGCGTGACCAGTCGGACTGCACGTCTGGTGTACTCGGGAGAATCTGGCGGCTTGAATGAAGCCACCTCCGACATCATGGGCACCATGGTGGAGTACTCCGCTGCCAACAGTGCAGAGCCTGGCAATTACCTGATTGGCGAGAAGATCATCCCCAACAACAGCACCGACACGCTGGCGTTGCGTTACATGTTCAAGCCGAGCCTGGATGGCGATTCGCCGGATTGCTACAGCAGCAGCCTGGGCTCGCTCAATGTGCACTACAGCTCGGGCGTGGCCAATCACTTCTACTATCTGCTGGCCGAAGGCGCAGTGGTGCCGAGCGGATTCGGTGCGGGCACCAGCTACGACCTGACCCCGGCCGGGCTGGTCTGCAGCGGCTCGACAGCGCTGACCGCGATCGGCCGCGCTGCCGCCAGCCGTATCTGGTATCGCGCGCTGACGGTGTACATGACCTCGTCCACCAACTACGCGGCCGCCCGCCGTGCCACGTTGAGCGCCGCCACCGATCTGTACGGCAGCACGTCCACGCAATACCGCGCGGTCGCTGCGGCGTGGAGCGCGGTCTCGGTCAACTGATGTAGCGTCCCTCGTCACGCCACGAGTGTGTGGCGAGGGGCATACCTGCGCAGCGCCATCCGCACGCGTATGCTTGGGTCATCCCTGGGAGGGAACATGACCGAACGCACCACGACCGCGCGACCGATCGAGCGCTATTTCGCCAGCTATTCCGACGATCATCAAAACGCGACCAACCAGCAGATCCACGTGCTGGCGGTGCCTGCAATCCTGTGGTCGGTGGTGGCGCTGCTGTGGTGCATTCCGGTCGGCGGGACCTGGTTCAGTAGCGGCATTTGGGCCGCGCTGTCGATGTTTGCGGCGTGGTCGTACTACAACCGGCTGTCGCGCCCGTTGGGTCTGGGCATGCTGGGGATTTTCTTCTTTTTCGGTTGCCTGTGCCGGCTGATCGAAGGCCGCATCGGGCTCAGTGGCCTGTTCACGACCGCACTGACGGTGTTCGTGCTGGCGTGGATCGCCCAATTCGTTGGCCACAAGATCGAAGGCCGCAAACCGAGCTTTTTGACAGATCTGACCTATCTGCTGATCGGGCCGATCTGGGTGTTGGCCAAGGCGTATCGCCAGCTGGGTTGGCGATACTAAGAGCAGCTAACAAAACGACTGCGGAGCTGTCAGGCGGGCGCGGCCGGTGCTCGGAATCGGCATGTACCACTCACACTGAGGTTCTGATTGCGCCGTCCATGCCCACCTGACGACCGCTCGCTACGTTTTGTTAGCGCTCTAAGCGCCGCTGACAGACCAGTCAGGCATCACTCGCCGATTCCGAGCTCTTCAGGCAAAGGGCGGAATGCACGCGGTGCATCCCCGAAATCGCGGCGTGCAGGTTCCAGACCCAACACCAAGTCGTCGCGCATGCGCTCTAGCGCGGCGGCATTCAGACCACGCAGCCGGCCCAGGCGTTGCGCTGCGGTGAGTGCAAGACCAAACAGGCTCGGCGGCACCTGAGACAGGCGCGCGGGCCGTGGCAGCGCCTCCAGCACGCGCTCCACCATCTGCGTGTACGCCAGCATTTTACCGCCGCCCACTGCATCACTGCGTTGCTGGGTCGCCGCCTGCCCGACCACTGCCAAGGCGGCGCTGCCAGATCGTCCACGTGTACCGGCTGACGCAGCCCAGTGGCGTTGGCCGGCAGCACGAACGCGCCGGTGCGCTGCGCCAACCCCGCAATCTGAGTCAGCGTCCTGTCGCGCCCGGCACCGTAGACCAGGGTCGGACGCAGCACCGTGGCGCTGGCGCAAGGCGCGAGGGCGGCGGAAAACAGCGCTTGTTCGGCATTGGACAGACGCTGGGCCACATCGCGCTCGGCTGCATCGATGGAGTGTTCCTTGACCTCTACGCTGGTGGAACCGAACGCCACACTACGCGGCGCGACCACCGGATTTTCGGCATACCAGCGGGCGGAATGGTCCAACGGACCGAAGCTGAAGATCACCTCGAAGGCCTCACCGGTGGCTGCCGGCGCCCGCCAGACTGGGCCGGAGCGGGCTGCCCGCTGCCGCCGAAGACCAGGGCGCGTGGCGCAGATGCAGCAGCGGACGGAGCGGGATCGGCGGCAGTCACAAGGCAACTATCGGTGCATGGATACGCAGCATGCCGAGTGCAGCGCGGCGATGTGCAGCCAATCCGGCGTCGCTTCGGGCTGCGCGCCGTGACGGCGTTGACGCGGGCGTCAGTCAACGGTTTGTTAAGCTCTTTGGCCTGCTCGCGAATCTCGTGTTCCCTGCATGCCTTTCTCGTTGGAAATTCTGCTGGCGCTGCCATTCGTCATGGCCGCTGCCGCGGCGCTGCTCTGGCGCGCCCCTCGTTCGATCACTGCGTGGTTGGCTGCGGCCGCGCCGTTGGGCGGGCTACTGGTGCTGGCGCTCTTGACGCCAGCGGTACTGCGCGGCGAGGTGATTCGCAGCGAACATGCGTGGCTGCCGCAGATTGGTTTGATGCTTTCCCTGCGGCTCGACGGCCTGGCGTGGATGTTTTCACTGCTGGTGCTGGGTATCGGCGCACTCGTTGTGCTGTATGCGCATTACTACCTAAGCGCACGCGATAGCGCATCGCGCTTTTATGCTTATCTGCTGCTGTTTATGGGCGCGATGCTCGGCATGGTACTGTCGGGCAATCTGCTCCTGCTGATGGTGTTCTGGGAACTCACCAGTATCAGCTCGTTCCTGTTGATCGGATTCTGGTCACACCGCAAGGACGCGCGCGAAGGCGCGCGCATGGCCTTCGTGCTGACCGCCGGCGGTGGCCTGGCGTTGTTGGGCGGCGTGTTGATGATCGGCCGCATCGTCGGCAGTTTTCAGCTGGATGCCGTATTGGCGGCTGGCAATGTGATTCGCGCCAGCCCGCTGTATCCATATGCGTTGATGCTGGTGCTGCTGGGCATTTTTACCAAGAGCGCGCAGTTCCCGTTTCACTTCTGGTTGCCGCATGCAATGGCGGCGCCCACGCCGGTGTCGGCGTATCTGCATTCGGCGACGATGGTGAAAGCCGGCGTATTTTTGCTGGCGCGCCTGCATCCGGCGCTGGCGGGTACCGATCTGTTTTTCTACACGGTCACCAGCATCGGTGCGATCACGGTCTTGCTAGGCGCGTGGCACGCCATCTTTCAGCACGACCTCAAAGGCGTGTTGGCCTATTCGACCATTTCGCATCTTGGTTTGATCACGATGCTATTCGGTCTGTCCACGCCGATGGCGGTGGTGGCCGGTGTGTTTCACCTCATCAACCACGCGGTGTTCAAGGCATCGCTGTTCATGGCTGCCGGCATCATCGACCACGAGACCGGCACGCGCGACATGCGCAAGCTGGGCAATCTGCGCCATTTGATGCCGGTGACCAGCGCGCTGGCGATCACTGCGTCGCTGGCGATGGCGGGCATTCCGCTGCTCAACGGCTTCTTGTCGAAAGAAATGTTCTTTGCAGTTGCGCTGGACACCGAAGCACCGCAGCTGATGCGCATCCTGGCCAGCACGGCTGCGCTGCTGGCCGGTCTGCTGGGCGTGGCGTACAGCCTGCGCTTTGTGCACGACACCTTCTTCGGCGACGGCCCACGCGATCTGGATACCACACCGCACGAGCCGCCGCGCTGGATGCGGATTCCGGTAGATGTGTTGGTGCTCACCTGCGTGGCGGTGGGCATCGTGCCCGCGTGGACAGTAGCGCCGGTGTTGCGCGCGGGCGCCACCGCGATCCTTGGCGATCGCCTGCCCGACTACAGCTTGGCGCTGTGGCATGGCTTCAATTGGCCGCTGGCAATGAGCATCGCCGGCATCGTCGGCGGTGCGTTGCTGTACATGTCACTGCGACGCACGCTGGATTTGTACGCCATCCAGAACCGTTCCCCGGGCAAGGCGCTGTTCCAATGGAATTTGCGTGCCTTGTTCACCGCCACCACACGCATGACCGATGCGGTCACCAACGGCAACTTGCAGCGCATGTTGATGCTGCTGGTGCTGAGCGCAGTAGTGGTGGCGCTGGTGCCGTTCCTGCAAGGCGGCACATTGCCTGAGTGGCCTGCACCCACGCCGATGCCTGCGCTGGGTTGGATGGTGTGGCTGTTGATGATGGCGTGCGCCCTGGGCAGCCTGTTCCTGTACAAGCAGCGCCTGCTGGCCGTGCTGGTACTGGGCGGCACCGGGCTGGCGGTCAGCCTGACGTTCGTCTTCTTGTCGGCGCCGGATCTGGCACTGACGCAGTTGCTGGTGGAAATGGTCACGCTGGTACTGATGCTGCTGGCGATGAATTATCTGCCCGAGCGCTCGTTGCCCGAACACGCGCGGCTGCGCAAGATCCGCGATGCCGCAATTGCCGTTTTCGGCGGTGCGGGTCTGGCAGCGTTGGCGTATACCTTGATGACCCAGCCCAGCCACTCCGTCGCCGGCGAACTGCTGCAGCGCGCGTTGCCGGAAGCGTACGGGCGCAATGTGGTCAACGTGATCCTGGTGGATTTCCGCAGCTTCGACACCTTTGGCGAGATCACCGTGTTTGCGATTGCCGGGCTGGTGGTGCATGCCTTGCTGCGCCGCTCGCGCATGGCGCCGGAGCGCACCATGCCAGGGCCACCGATCAAGTTGCCGGTGCCGGCCGATCTGGCGCAGATCATGTTCCCGCTGACGCTGACGGTGTCGCTGTTTCTGTTCCTGCGCGGGCACAACGCGCCGGGTGGCGGTTTTATCGCCGGGCTGGTGCTGGCGGTGCCGTTGCTGATGCAGTACGTGATTCAGGGCACCGCCTCGGTGGAGTCACGCTTTGGTTTCGACTACATCCGCCTGACCGGTATCGGCTTGTTGTGCGCACTGGTCAGCGGTGCAGGCTCGTTGGTCTTTGGGCTGCCGTTCCTGAGTAGCGGACATCTGGAAATTTCGCTACCGCTGCTGGGCGAGTTGGAATTGGCCAGTGCGCTGGGCTTCGATATCGGCGTGTATCTGGTGGTGTTCGGTGCGGCGATGTTGACGCTGTCGATGATGGGCACGATCAAACCCTCACGCACGCGCAGTTCGCAGCGCGGCGAGATCGACCCCACCCAACGTTCGACACGCACCGCGGAGCAACATTGATGGAATTGGCAGTGGCAAGCGCGATCGGCGTCCTCACCGCATTGGCGATCTACCTGCTGCTGCGTGCGCGCAGCTTCGATGTGATCCTGGGCATGACCTTCCTGTCGTACGCGACCAACCTGCTGATCTTTGCCGGCGGACGCTTACGCAGCGGCCAAGCACCTGTGTTACGCGAGGGCGTGCCAGCCGAACTGATGCACCACACCGACCCGCTCCCGCAGGCATTGGTCCTCACCGCCATCGTGATTGCGTTTGCGATGACGGCGGTGAGCCTGGTGCTGGCGATCCGCAGCCGTAGCGACAACCACAGCGATCACGTGGATGCGCATGAAGACGCCACCACCGGCGTGGATACGCGCGAGGCACGGCGATGAACCATCTGCTGATCTTGCCGATCCTGATCCCAATGCTGGGCGCATCGGCGTCGTTGTTCGTCGAACATCGCCGCTATGGGCCGCGCGTGCAGCGCAGCGTGGCGTGGGTCAGCATGACCTTGCTGGCCGCGGCGGTCATCGCCGTGTTCGCACGCGCGGCCGACGGCGAAATCCTGGTGTATCTGCTCGGCGACTGGCCGGCGCGCATCGGTATCGTGCTAATGGGCGACCGCTTGTCGGCATGGATGCTGTTGACGACCTTGATCCTGGGCTCGGCGTGTCTCTTGCACGCGTGCGCAGGCTGGGATCGGCGCGCACCGCATTTCCATGCGTTGTTTCAGTTCCAGTTGATGGGCTTGAACGGCGCATTTTTGACCGGCGATATCTTCAACCTGTTCGTGTTCTTCGAGGTGATGCTGATCGCCTCCTACGGTCTGCTGCTAAGCGGCGGGCGTGGATTGCAGATGCGGGCGGGGCTGCATTACGTGGTGTTCAACGTGTGCGCGTCGACGTTATTCCTGATTGCATTGGGCTTGCTGTTCGGTGTGCTCGGCACGCTCAACATGGCCGAGCTCTCGCAGCGCATCGCCGATCTGCCGGCGCAGGATGTGCCGCTGGCCAAAGCCACACTGGGCTTGTTGCTGCTGGTGTTCTGCAGCAAGGCCGCATTGCTGCCACTGTATCTGTGGCTGCCGGAAACCTATTCGCGCGCGCCGGCAGCGGTGGCTGCGTTGTTCGCCATCATGACCAAGGTGGGGCTGTATGCAACGCTGCGGGTGTCGTCGTTGTGGTTTGGCGCCGGTGCCGGCGCGATGCACGGCTTCGGGCGCCATGCGCTGTTGTGGCTGGGGATTGCGACACTGCTGATGGCTGCGTTCGGGGTGACGGCTGCATCGCGGCTGCGGGTGATGGTGTCGTACCTGGTGATGTTCTCGGCGGCGACGTTGTTCATCGCGTTTTCGCTGGACGATGCAGGCGCACTGGGCGCGGGGCTGTATTACCTGCCGCACAGCAGCTTTGTGGCGGCCGCGTTGTTCATGGTCTCTGACCTGATCCGCCGCCGTCGCGGCAGTGCCAGCGACCGCAAGGAAGTGGTGGCGCCGCTACCGGGGCGGGCCATTCCGGGCACGATGTTCATGATTGCCGCAGTGGCGGTGGCCGGGTTGCCGCCGCTGTCCGGATTTCTGGCCAAGGCGGCGTTGCTGCAGCACGTGCCCGAGGGCTTGGTTGGTCCAGTGTGGGGCGCGGTGCTCGGTAGCAGCCTGCTGGTGGTGATCGGGCTCACGCGCGCGGGTGTGCGTTTGTTCTGGCGCGTGCCAGCCGCCGCGCAAGACGCGCCGGAACTGCAGCCGCAACGGCGTAGTCGCATGCGCCCGGTGGAGACCGCCGCCACGGTCGTGTTGCTCAGCGGGCTGGTGGCGATGACCGTGGCCGCCGGCCCCTTGATGCATTACACCAACGCCGCCGCTGCGCAGCTGCGCGAACCGGACGCGTATGTGGACCAGGTGCGTGCCACCACACCGCAACGGAGGCAGCCATGACCACGCGTGTGCCATTGCGTCGCCGCCTGTTTCCGTCGCCGCCTTTGAGCGTGACGGTCTTCGTGTTCTGGCTGCTGCTCAGCGACAGCTTCGGCCCGCAGCAATGGGGACTGGGCATGCTGCTGGGCGTGGTCGTGCCGATCTTTGCGGCGCGGCTGGACCGCGAGTTCGCTCAGATCGGTTCGCTGCGCTCGGTGCCGCGCATGCTGCTGGTGGCCGCGGGCGACATCGTGCGCTCCAACATCAAGGTCGCTGCGCAGGTGCTCGGGCCAGAATCGCGTATCCATCCCGGTTTCATCTGGGTGCCGCTGGATATCGCCAACATCCACGGCATTGCCGCGTTGACCAGCATGATCACGCTGACGCCCGGCACCGTCTCGGCGGCGCTGTCGGATGACCGTAAATATCTGCTGGTGCACGTGCTGCATCTGGACGATCCGGAGGCGTTGATTGCCGAGATCAAGAGCCGCTACGAGAAGCCCCTGATGGAGATCTTTCCATGACCGGCCACATGTTCATCGAATCGACCATCGTGATCTGCATGCATGCGGTGGGCCTGGCTATCCTGATGGCGTTATGGCGTCTGCTGCGCGGGCCGACCGTGCCAGACCGCATCCTGGCGCTGGATACGCTCTCGGTCACCGCCATCGCCGAATTGATGCTGCTGGGCATGTACCTGGATTCGCCGATCTATTTCGAGGCGGCCCTGGTCATTGCGATGCTCGGCTTCGGCAGCACGGTGGTGCTGAGCAAGTATGTGTTGCGGCGGAGCATCGTCGAATGATCGCCCTCACCGAATACGTGCTCAGCGCCTTGCTACTGGCGGGCACGTTTTTCATCCTGATCGGCGCATTCGGGCTGGTAAAACTGTCGGATTTTTTCAAGCGCCTGCATGCACCGACCAAGGCCAGCACGCTGGGCGTGGGCTGCGTGCTGCTGGCCTCGGTGGGCTATCACCTGTTTCTCGGCGTGGACCCGCAGCCGCGCGAATTGCTGATTACCGTATTTCTATTCATCACTGCACCGATCAGCGCGCACCTCATGGCAAAGGCAGCACTGTCGCTGATGATGGAAAACCGCCCGGAACCACCGAATCATAGCGACGCGCAGCAGCAAAAAGTGCCACCGCGCTAGGGCGGCGCGATTAGCTCCGACGCTCAGCCATGGATATTGCTGGTGGCTCTCTCAGAAGCAACTCCGAGCAGGGGTTGCACTGCATCATGGCCGTGCCAAACGTCCTCATGTCCTTTGCGCGATAGCATGCGCACTGCCGCAAGCGAGCAAGACAATGGGCTCCATGAGTACAAATAACGCGACACTCGACAGTACTGCAACTGCGCAATATTGGGCTTTTCCGGCGTTTCCGATGGCGCTTAGCAGGCTGCTGAAATACTAATTCCTGATTAGCCCCGACCTTCAGCCAGCAGCCGCAAGATCTGCGATGGCATGATCAGATACTGTCGTCACCTGAAGCCAGTGAGGTGGCGCGATGAGCATCAATGCGGTGCAATTCCAGGCGGGAGTGTCGATGCCGGAGTTCTTTGCGTCCCACGCCACCGAGGCCAAGTGCTACCGCGCTCTGCACAGATGGCGGTTGCCACAGGGATTTCGCTGCCCCTGCTACGCTGGACGAGCGCGCTCGCGCTTCAAGCGCGGTGGCGTCATCTATTACCGTGCAGCGCCTGCCGGCACCAGACCAGCTTGATCGCCGGCACGATGTTCCAAGGCACCAAGCTGACACTGCGCACCTGGATGCTGGCCTTGCATCTGTTGACCTCGACCAAGACCAACATGGCCGCGTTGGAACTGATGCGTCACCTGGGCGTCAACTACAAAACCGCCCGGCGGATGAAGCACAAGATCATGCAGGTGATGACGGAGCGCGAAGACACGCGTCGACTGTCTGGATTCGTGCAGACTGACGATGCCTACCTAGGCGGTGAGCGCAATGGTGGCAAGGCTGGTCGCGGATCGGAAAACAAGCAACTGTTCCTGATTGCAGTGCAGACCGACGAGACCTTCACCGCGCCGGGTTGTGTGGTCATCGAACCAGTGCGCAGCTTCGACACTATCTCGCTTACTGACTGGACCGCACGTCGCCTGGCGCCCGGGTGCGAGGTCGATACCGACGGATTGGCCTGTTTCCGCCGCCTGGAAGAGGCGGGACATGCGCATACCACACTGGACACCGGTGGCGGACGGGCTGCGACCGAAGCCGCCGGTGCCCTTTGGGTCAACGTGGTGCTGGGCAACCTCAAACGTGCCATCAGCGGCGTCTATCACGCCATTGCCCAAGGAAAATATGCAAATCGTTAGCTGGCCGAAGCCACCTACCGCTTCAATCGCCGTTTCCGCTTGCGCGAGATGCTGCCGCGACTCGCTACGGCGATGATGCGTTGCAAGCCCTGCCCGGATCCGGCTCTGCGCATGGCAAGCCATTTCCATGGCTGAGAGTCAGGGCTAATCAGGTACTAATTTCGGCCTGCCGACATGCATAGATGCGTAGCTTCTCCGCCAATTCTGAGCCTCCGACAGACACCGGCAGCCTCAGATTTCACGCAGGAGTTCTGTGTTGGCCCTTCCTCGAATAGCCGCAAAGGTCCATCCAGAGTATTTCAGCAGCCTGCTAGCGTCTGTTCGCCAGGAGACGCGTAACTGCGCCAACGAACAAAAGTCCCGGCTTGCAAGTCGTTATCCTCCACCATGTTACACCTAGTGGCATGCGATTCACAATCGATCCGCAGGCCTTTCCAACTTAAAGAAAAATATCTTGAGAAGTCCAATGAATCGAGAAATTCCGTGTGGAAAAGTTCGGACCATCGTGCCGACAGCATTGCTCCTGCTGGCACTGGTAAGTTCCTCGGCCCAGGCCGAGCCCGTGATTTCAACTAAATTCATAAGCGTTGTCGAAAGCGCCGGTGCGGTGTTGGTGGTAGGTAACGGCTTAAAGACGTGCGTGCCATTGGGCTATAATAGAAGTGTGCCTGGCCCGAATTTGAGGCTCAATACAGACAATAACTAGTTGTCCCTGAAAAATCCCCTTCAAGCGCCCCGTGCCGTCTGTGACAGCGGCACGTGGCTAAAGGATGGCCATTCCATCGCCCGCATCCAGGCACGCAAAAACGCGATCCAGCGCAGCAGCCAGCG
>NZ_JSBW02000050.1 GCF_000772705.2 Xanthomonas vasicola | reverse complement strand
CATGGGCGGAAATTGCAAGAAACCAGCCTTCAGCGTAGCGAACACTGGTAGTTTTAGCACGCCGGTGCAGACATCAAGGCCTTGCGGTCGTTGGGTGGTTGGGGTTTTTCAGGGGCGACTAATTGACCAGTTGAGCCGTGCCGACATAGGCGTGGAACAGCTCGGGACTGGCCTTGGTGATAGTGACCGCCAGTGCCGAGCCACGATCCACCCATCAGGATGAGTTTGGATTTGCACAGCCGTTGCGTGGCATAGCGGGCAACCTCGCTACCGTCCTGGGTCAGCCGCTGCATGGTCAGCGTCTCACCCTCGGCAGGCTTGCTTGTGGCCTAGGTCTGCCGGAGCCGCGCTGGTCCCATTGCACGATGGTGAAGTTGCGCGTCCAGCGGCTGAACAGGCGATGCGCGAACGGCGTGTTGGGGTTGCCTGGCCCGCCATGGACAATCAGCACCACGGGAACCACGGGAACCACGGGAACCACGGGAACCACGGGAACCACGGGATTGCGGCAGTCCTGGCCTTCGATCGTGACCCATTGCTGGATGCCTCCCATCTGGACAAGACCTGCCTCGTGCACGGCGTTGCCGGGGACACGACAAGCGTCATTCAACGAGGTTTTTCCTGACGCTGCAGCGCTCACTCCCGGCACGCAAAACAGCACTAAAGCGACAGCTATCCAGCATTTCTCCATGTGATCCCCGTTGCATGGCGTTCCGTCATTGCGTCAGCCACCTGTTCTGCGGCTCCCGGTTCCGGGCGTCGCGTCTATGCGAGTTCGACTGCAAGGATTGCCTCGAATAGGGGCAGTTGCGGAACGAACTTTCAATCCATCTATTTAAAATGTGAATCATTCCCATTAAAATACCGCGTTGCCGGTGCTAAGGCACCCCGTTCTCCCCCTTGTTGCCGGCGCTATGCCTGTGCGGTGCGTGCGGCCCGATCCGTCTGCGTTGGAGTCACCCGATGAACCGTAGTACCGAAATGCGTCTTGTTTCTACGGGCGCCCGCCGCCACACCCTGCCATGCGCACTGTTCGCTGCGCTGTGCACGCTGGCCGCCGGCCAGGCCCTGGCCGAAGCGCCCGCCGCCGCCGATGCCGAGGTCACCACGCTGGACCGGATGACCGTGCAGGGTGAGCAGGTCAAGGGCTACACGGTGGAAAAAACCTCTGCCGGGACGCGCATGAACCTGGCGCTGCGCGAGATTCCGCAGTCGGTCACCGTGATCACCCGCGACCGCATGGACGACCAGAACCTGCAGAGCATCACCGACGTGCTCAACAACGTCACCGGGATCTCCGCGTCGCAGAACGACAGCGAACGGGTGGATTTCTATGCGCGCGGCTTCTACATCGACAACTACCAGTTCGATGGCATCCCCGTGTACATGGAGCAGGCGTGGAGTTACGGCGATTCGGCGCTGGACCTGGCGCTGTACGACCGCGTGGAAGTGGTACGCGGTGCGACCGGTCTGTTGACCGGTTCTGGTAACCCGTCGGCTTCGATCAATCTGGTGCGCAAGCATGCGGTCAGCCGCGATTTCACCGGCACCGTGTCGGTGGGTGGCGGCGACTTCAACAAGACCCGCAGCGTAGCCGATGTCACCGTGCCGTTGAGTCCCGAAGGCACCGTGCGCGCACGCGTGGTGGGCGTGTATCAGGACGGCGAATCCGACATGGACCGCTACAGCCTGCGCAAGAAGATCGGCTCGGCGATCATCGATGCCGACCTTACCGACAGCACGCTGTTGAGCGTGGGCTACGAGTATCAGAAGAAGGAATCGAACGATGTCACCTGGGGCGGCTTCCCGCTGTTCTACAGCGACGGCACGCGCACCGACTACAAGCGCTCGTTCAATCCGGCGGCCGACTGGACGTTCTGGAACACGCGTCTGCAGCGCACCTTCGCCAGCCTGCAGCAGAGCTTCGACAACGGCTGGACCCTCAAGGCCAATGTGAGCCACGAAGAGACCGAAGCGACGAACCACCTGTTCTATCCGTACTACACGATCTTCGGTTTCGATCGCGCCACCGGTGGCGGCGTGGTGCCGTATTCGGGCAACTACCAGACCGAGCGCAAGGCCGATGGCGCCGATGTGTATGCGCAAGGCCCGTTCCAGTTGTTCGGCCGTGAGCATCAATTGGTGGCCGGCGCCAGCTACAACCGCCGCGAGTACGTCAATAACGGCACCTTCGATTTCCCGGCGCCGCTGGACAGCTACCTCGGCTGGAATGGCGCGTACCCGGAGCCCAACTGGAGCCCGCGCGCGGTACAGAGCGAAGGCACCAGCAAGCAGAAGGCCGCCTATGTGGCTGCACGTTTCTCGCTGGCCGATCCGCTGACGCTGCTGGTGGGCGCGCGCTATACCGATTGGCAGATCGATGGTGGCAACTTCGACGCGGCCCAGGGATTGCTGCCGTTCTCCGACAACCAGAAAGAAGTCACCCCATACGCCGGTCTGGTCTACGACATCGACGATGTGTGGTCGACCTACGTTAGTTACACCGAGATCTTCAACCCGCAGACCCTGCGCGATGCCAATGGCGGCTATCTGGAACCGTTGAGCGGCAAGGGCTACGAAGCCGGCGTCAAGGCAGCGTGGTTCGATGATCAGCTCAACGCCTCGCTGGCAGTATTCCGCATCGAGCAGGACAACTTGGGTGTGGCTACGACGACTTTGGTTCCGGGTAGCAGCGATTTTGCTTACGTAGCAGCCAATGGCGTGGTCAGCGAAGGCTTCGATTTCGAACTGTCCGGGCGTCTGACCCAGGGCTGGAATGCTACCTTCGGTGCGTCCCATTACACCGTGCGCGACGACAGCGGCACATCGATCAACACGCAGCTGCCGCGCACCACCATCAAGCTGTTCAGTAGCTACACTCCGCAGGGCGCGTGGAGCGATCTGACCGTGGGCGGTGGCGTCAACTGGCAAAACCGTTCGTACTATGTGGACTCGGTATATGGCACCTTCCAGCAGAGTGCCTACGCACTGGTCAGCGCATTCGCGCGCTACCGCCTGTCGCCGCAGTTTTCGGTACAGCTCAACGTCGATAATCTGCTCGACAAGCGCTACTACGCGCAGTTCAACGGTGGCTACGGCGCATGGGGCGCATCGCGTAACGGCATGCTGACCTTCAACTACACGTTCTGATTAAGAACCACATCGGGCGTTGGTGACGCTTGAGGTGATTGATAAATGGCACAGACATCTTGCGAAGATGTCTGTGCTTTTTTGTATGTGTGCCTGACTCAGAGCGGCTTGCAGATATGGCGTAACAGACGTGTCAGTTACGTTCATCGCACGATCACTGCAGCGCACGGATATGCAGGTGTGTTGCTCTGAAACGTGTGCTGTGTCATTGAACAACACCTGCGCGATGCTCTGGCCGTCAACGACGCTACGCGTGCGCTACAAGAATCGCGATGCCGGCATTTGCTGTGCATGACTCCAGTGGCCGCGCAGCAGGCTGCGCTGATGCGCGTGCCGCTTATTGCGATAGCGGCCGCAGATGCGGCGCCATCACATCGGCCACCCAGTCCATAAAGGCGCGTACGCGTTGCGGCAGATGGCGGCGCTGCGCGTAGAGCAACGTGACCGGCATCGGTTCTGCGGCCAAATTGGGCAGGATTTCGACCAGTGCGCCGCTATGCAGATGCGCACGTAGCGGGCTGGCCGGCGCCTGGATGATGCCCAGCCCCGCCAACGCGGCAGCAAGATAGCCATCGCCGTTATTCACCGTTACCGGGCCGCGCATCGGCAGCAGTTGATAGGCCTGCCCGTCGTAGTACTCGAAGCCGGGCGAGCGCTGGCCCAGCGTGGGCACGTAGTGCACCAGATCGTGCGGGGCCAGGTCGTCCAGGCAGTGCGGTGTGCCGCGGCGGGCGAGGTACTGCGCGCTGGCGCAGCTGACGATGCGAAAAGCACCGAGCGGGCGCGCGACCAGATTGGTGTCTTCCAGCGTGCCAACGCGCAGCACGCAATCGAAACCCTCGCGCACCACATCCACGCGTCGATCGGTGCCGCTGATTTCCACTTCCAACTGCGGGTGCTGCGCCAGAAAGGCAGGCAAGGCCGGTATGACGAAGTGGCGCGCGATGCCAGCCGACATATCCACGCGCAAGCGACCACGCAACTGGCTACGCTCGCGCTGGAACATGCTCTGCAATTCGTCCATGTCATCGAGCAGGTCGCGGCTGCGCTGATAGAACGCGGTGCCGTCGCCGGTGAGCTGCACACGCCGGGTGGTGCGGTGCAGGAGCTGGGTGCCGAGCGAGGCTTCGAGCCGTTGCACGGCGGTCGAGACGCTGGCCTTCGGCAGCCCTAGGGTTTGGGCAGCGCGGGTGAAACTGCCCAGCTCGGCCACGCGCAGGAAAGCGCGCAACGACTCCATGGTGTCCATTGATTGGTCGTTGATCTTGAACGGTGCAATCAGGGTGAGCGGATTTATGCGGCACGGCAAGCGCAATAGCCTAGCTACTCCCTAATCACCGAGTACGCGCATGTCGACGACCATCACCACACCCATCACCCTGATAACGGGCGGCAGCCGCGGCCTGGGTCGCAACGCGGCGCTTGCGCTCGCTGTCAACGGCAGCGACATCGTGCTCACCTACCGCAGCCAGGCCGATGAGGCCGCTGCTGTGGTTGCAGAGATTCACAAGCGTGGTCGGCGCGCGCATGCCTTGCAGCTCGATGTTGCCGATGCCGACGCTTTCGCCGCCTTCGCCACGCAGCTGAAGCAAGTGCTGGCGGGTTGGGGACGCAGCCAGTTCGATGCGCTGGTCAACAACGCCGGCACCGGCCTGCACGCGGCCTTTGCCGACACCACGCCGGCACAGTTCGATGCCTTGGTCGCCATCCATCTCAAGGGCCCGTATTTTTTGACGCAGGCGTTGTTGCCGCTGATTGCCGATGGCGGGCGCATTCTCAACGTATCCAGCGGGCTGGCGCGTTTTGCGCTGCCGGGTTCATCGGCTTACGCGATGATGAAGGGCGGGGTGGAGGTGTTCACTCGCTATCTGGCCAAAGAGCTGGGCGCACGCGGTATTCGTGCCAACACGCTGGCGCCCGGTGCGATCGAGACCGATTTCAACGGCGGCACCGTGCGCGATACCGCGCAGGTCAATGCGATGGTGTCCTCGGTCACTGCGTTGGGCCGCCCCGGGCTACCGGACGATATCGGGCCGGTGGTGGCCGCGTTGCTTGCACCAGGCACTGGTTGGGTCAATGCACAACGCATCGAAGTCTCGGGTGGGATGTTGATTTAGCTGTAGCGGGTCACATGGTTGGGTCGCTGCGACGAGCGCTGATCCAGATGCGTGACGCTATGCGCCGCATCCACTGAATTGCAGGGTAATGAAGCGCTGTGTATGAATAGATCGATGGACTGCTGCTTTCAGAAAATCAGGAACTGCTAACGACGAAAGGTCTGCACAACGCGCGCAGGCCCTTGGTCGTATTCATTCGGATCGCCTTTCTTAGTGCAAGGCCTGATCGTCGTGCAACGCCGGATAGGGATTCAACGCCTCTCCCTTCCACCATTCTTTTTCCGGCCCCAGCCGATGGATCTCGAAGTGCAGATGCGGGGCGGCGGGATTCGCGTTGCCGGTGCTGCCGACGTAGCCGATGACCTGGCCGCGCTTGATCGATTGTTTCTCTGCCAAACCGTCGGCATAGCGCTCCAGGTGCGCGTAGTAGTAGCAATACGTGCCGCCGGGCTCGAACTGGTACACGGTCAGGCCACCGCGGTCGCTGGTGAAGAGTTTTTCGACCTTGCCGTCGGCAACTGCCACAACCGGTGTGCCGGTTGGCGCAAGGATGTCGATGGCATCGTGCACACGGCCTTGGCTGCGCGCATCGATGAAGGTGTCTTGCAGCTGGTTGGCGCTGATGCCTTGCACTGGAATCAGCAGGCCGCTGCCCGGGGTCGCGGTATCAGCAGTTGTCGTTGTCGTTGTCGTTGACGCCACCGGCGTGCTGGTTGGTGCCGCGTGGGTTGCTGACGCAGTGGCAACCGACGGTGTCGCCGCAGGTACTGGAGCAGGCGCTGCCATCGCTGCGGCACCCGCTGCAGTGTTGTCTGCCGTCACTGGTGCAGTGCTGGACAGCGACTCCACCTTTGCTCCCGGCGCAGTGCGTTCTAGCCACCAATAGCCGGCTGCACCCAGCACGACACCCACCAACAATGTCATCAGCAATTTCATGCTTACTCCTGCATCACCACCGGCATCGACGGGCCCACCACACTGGCGAGATTGACCACGTCCCAGTTGGTCAGACGCACGCAGCCGTGCGATTGGGTCTTGCCGACATGGCCGGGTTCGGGCGTGCCATGCAAACCGTAATGCGGCTTGGACAGATCGATCCAGACACGGCCGACCGGGTTGTTCGGACCCGCTGGCAACGTGGCCTTTTGATCGCCCTTTTTCGCGTCCCAGAACAGTTTGGGGTTGTACTTGAACACCGGGTCGCGTGCGACGCCGAGGATCTTCCAGTGGCCGATCGGCAGCGGGTCATGCTTGCTACCGGACGACACCGGGAATTGCGCATACATCTTGCCGTCGGCATCGAATAGCCGCAGCGTCGAATCGGATTTATCCACCACCAGCTTTGCCGGCTTAGCTAACGGCGGCACGCCATCAATGTTCGGCACCTGGATCACGCTGCCGGCTTTGCTCAGATCCACGCCAGGATTGAGTTGGCGCAGCAGTGCGGGGTCTGCATGGAAACGTTCGCCCAGTGCTTCATCGACCGAGGCGTAACCCAGTGCGGTGAGCTTGGCCTGTTCGGCCGGTCCTTTGGGAATGGGTTGGAACGGGCCAGCGACATCGGCGTCGGTGAGCGTGTACTGCACCAGGGCCGGCGTGGTGTCGGCCTGCAAGGCCTGCCAGGTGGCGTCATCCAGCTCGCCGCTGACCTTGATGTTGTGTGCGGCCTGGAAGCCGGACACCGCGCGTTTTTGATTGGAGCCGCGCTCGCCGTCGATCTGGCCCGGCGAAAAATGTGCGCGATCCAACAACACTTGCGCGTGCAGATCCGAACGCACCCCGGTGGGCACGGCCTTGCCCGCTGGAGCGGCGGCGGGTGCCGGGGCAGCGGCAGGCGCGGGCTGCTGCGCTTGCGCCAGCGCCGACAAGGAGGTGCCCAGTGCAAGGGCAAGCAAGCAGACGCGAACGTAGGAGCGTGGTGGCATGTGCAGGTCCGAAAGAGGCATGCGCGCACCTTGCCGCAGCCGCCTGCGTTTTCTGCGTGAAATCGCTGCACCGGCCCTGACTGGGGAAAGCGGTGCGATGCGTCTGCCCTGCGAGTGGCCACGCATGCTGTGCACGACAGCGGTCGACTTCTTTGGTCGAGGACCGGTATACCAATGTCGTGGCATAACGATGAGGTCGCGATGCAGTTGCGCACCAGGCAATGCCAGTGCTCCATCCGCTACATCGCGCGCACGTAACAGCAGCAGCGGCGTCTTGCATACGCAAGATCACCGCTGCAGCGTGCCTGCCGCTCCCGATCAGTAGGTGTAGCCCAAGGTCAGCATGTAGGTCCGCCCGGTTTGCACATAGGCACCGTCGGCGCCGGGATCGTAGGCCATGTAGCGTTTGGACTTACCCTGCGTTTCGTTGAAGGTGGCAGCATTGAGCAGATTCTTTGCCGCCACGCCGACATCGATGTGGTGCGGCAAGTGATAGGTCGCGTTGAAATCCAACGACTTCACCGGCTGCAGGTAGTAATTGAGGCGGTCGGTGGTGAGCCCCAGCAGTTGCAGGCCGGTGTAGTTGTAGCTCAGGTCGGTGCGCAGATGGGTGTCGTCGTAGAACAGGTCCAGGTTGTAGATGCGCTCCGGCGCACGCGGTAGCCAGGTCTTTTCCGGCTGATCACTGCGTTTGCTATCGGCTTCGCTGTGTTGCAGCGTGAGGTTGGCGGTGACGCCCAGATTGCTCCACAGCCCGGGCAATTGTTGCAGCCGTTTGCTCGCTGCCAACTCCAGCCCATATAGCTTTGCGGTGCCGCCATTCTGCGGCATGGTCACCGGCACGCCGTTTTCGAACGTGGTGCCGGTTGGCACCAGGCCGCCCAGGGTGCTGTCGTTGCTGGTGGCCGATTGCGAGGTGTAAATGAAACCGTTGATGCGCTTGTAGTACGTCGATGCGCTGAGCACGCCGCCGCTGTGGTCGTAGAACTCGGCAGACAGGTCGGCATTGTCGGCGGTGCTCGCCTGCAGGTTGGGATTGGGTTTGGAAATGCCGACCACTTTTTGGGTGTCGTCGATCGAATACACCGTCTCGCCGGAAATCAGCCCAAACGCCGGGCGGCTGAAACTGCGCCGCACCGCCGCGCGATACACGGTGAGATCGTCCGGGCGATAGTTGATGCTGATGCCCGGCAAGACCTTGCCATAGGTGCTGCCGGTGCCGACGAAACTGCCGGTGCTGCCATCGCCGCTGGATTGCCAGGAATCGGCCGAGTACCGCGTCAATTCGTAACGCACGCCGGGCAGCACGCTCACCGCGCCAATGTGCAGCGCGGCCATCGCGTAGCCCGAATAAATTGCCTCGGTGCTGGAGGTGGTGTTGGCGTTGTAGTCGTTGGCGGTGTAATTGCCTGCGCCGTTCGGATCGTCAACATATTTGTACGGCAGCGCCTGCGCGCGCATCCAGCTGCGGTCGAGCAGTTTGAACGGCCCCGCGTAGTGGCCATCGAATGCGTTGTAAGTGATGCGGCCGGGGATCGCGCTCAGCGGCGCACCGCCGGCAGTGGGGAATGCGTAATTGGGTCCGCCAAAGTACGGACCGTTGGTGACGAAATTGCCATCCTTGTGGAAGAACGGATGGTCGTAGGCGCCGCGCTCTGAGTGATCGGCCGACAGGCCGAGCTTGACGCTATCCAGTACAGCGCCATCGACTTGATACGCGATATCGGTATGCGCGTTGAAGCGGTTGTCATGGCTGCCGGCATCGTGGCCTTGCACCTTCCACAACAGCGACGAATCCAGGTTGTAGAAAAAGTCCTTCAACGCCGGTGAACTTGGGCCGATGCTTGGGTAGGTCGGGTCGCTGAGGTCGAAGGCAAAACTGCCCGGCGTAAATCCATACAGGCTGGCGGACACGTAATCCGGCCGGCTGCGCGTGCCACGCCCGACCGAGGTGCCGTAATCGAAGTGCAAGCGATCGAGCGTGGTCTGGCCTCCCAGTTGCAAGGTGGCCAGCGTCTCGTCGATATCGTGCGTATTGAAGTACCCACCGCGCACCGCGGTGGGCTGGTTGCGATAGGTTTCCAGGCGTGCACTGGACTGGTCCTGCGTGCCCGTGACGCCGTAACTGCCGTAGATGGCACGCGCATACAGCGCGCTGGTGTCGCCTTGCCAATCCAGCGACAGGTTGCCGCCATAGCGTTCGATCTGGCTGGTGTAGAGGCTGTACTTGTAGCGGGTGCTGATCAACGGGCCGACATCGCGCAGGTCGGTGGCGTTGGCAAGCGTAGGGTCTGCCGGAACATATTTGCTGTTGGGCGCCGGTGCCTGCGCCATGTTGTTGTTCTTGCCGTAATAGGCCGATGCGTAGATGCCGAAGGCATCGCCTTGCCCGAATTTCCAGGCTAGCTCTTGCTGGAAGGTGCCGCCGCTGTCCTTGCCACCCAGGTGGTGGGCCAATGCGTTGAACTGACCTTGCGCGGTGCTCTTGGCATAGACGTCTTGACCGAAATCGAACGCATTGGGGGTGCGCATATCAATCGCGCCGCCGATCGAATCGCCGGGCATGTCAGGCGTGGGCGATTTGGAGACCTGCACCGACTGGATGCCGAACGGTGCCAGCATGTTCAACGAAATGGCGCGTGTCGACGAGTCGGTTTCCGGCATGCCAAACCCGTTGAGGGTGTACGCGTTGTAGCTGGCGTCCATGCCGCGAATGCTGACGTAAGCATTCTCGCCGGTGGTGGCCTGCCCAAGATGCATGTCACTATAGGACGACAGCCCCGGCATATGCGCCACCACATCGGCAATGCCGCCGGATGGAATCGCATCAATTTCCTGCTTGCTCATCACGCTGTTGACGGAATTGGATAAGCGCTGTTCGTTGAGCGATCCCGGTGCTGCGGCGTGGGTGGCTTGCACGTTGACCGAGTCCAACGTGGTGGTGGTCATCTCGGCAGCGCACGCAAGCGCGGGTGCGGAGAGCACCACGGCAATGGCGCAGCTCAAACGATGGAAGGTGCTGGGGAACTGCATGCTGGGGGCTCGCGTGATGGGATAGGGAAGTCCGCGCCCGATAAGCGGGTGCGGTGATAGATTGCCGACGCCTTCCATTGCGATAGGTCTGCTACGTGGGGATGGCTTGCGCCTGCGCGCGCATTGCTGCGCTCAGTGGTGCAGGTCGATGCCGTCGCAATGCGCGCTTGGTCGCTGCGGATTGCAACGCGCCACGGCATCGTTATCGAAACGCACCACGTAGCCGTTATCGGCCGGTTCGTTGATCGGGAAATCGGTGCTAAGCAATTGCGCGCCGCTGGCCAGCATGGCGTCGCGCCGGGAGGCGTCGTTGCGCTGCGCTTCCTTCAAGTCTGCATCGGTACGCGTGCGCACCAGATAGCCGGCCTTGACCAGCTTCCTGATGTCATCTGCAGGGCCGTCGTTGAGCTCCACGAAGGCTGCATCGTCCTCGCCTGGTGCCGCATTGGTGAAACACACGCGGCCGCGCAGCGATGGGTGACCGGGCAGGTAGCTGGCGCCGGCAACACGTTGGTCGAGCAGAAACACCACCTTGCCGCGCGCCTGGGCCAAGGACGGCCAGCCATGCGCAAGCACGCCGGCATTGAGCGTACGTGCGTTGCCACGCACCTGATCGGGGCTGATGTATTCACCGGGTTGGAAGACCGAGCGTAATTCGGCATCCAGCGCATCCATCGCCTTCGCATCGAACGGTTCGGGTTGCACCGTGGGGAACGCCAACTGGATTGGCGACTGCTTGGTTTCGAGCAGGATGAAGATCGGCACATGGCCCGGGTGCTGCTTCGACCAGGTGCGGATTTCCTGCAGGCAGGCGATCAAGGGTTGGCAGTTGCTGCGCTGGTCCAGATCCTGCACGTGCATGACCTTGAAGCCGGGCTTGTCCATCACCCCTGCGGGCGCACTTGCCGGCGCGGCCGGCAGACCGGCCTTGGCGATCTGCGCAACGATGGCCGGATGCACGTAACGCCCGCCTCGTGCATCGGCGAAGACATCCAGTTCGAGTTGGCGCACGCCATCGTCGAGTTGCTGCGTCAGTACAGGATGGCGGTAGTCCAGCGCGGCAAACAGTTCTGGGTTTAGTTGCTTCAACAACGCTGCTTCGCTGGGCGCAAAGCCGGCGTGGTAGCTATTGTGGCTGCCGATGTACTGCAGGTCGGTAAGGCGTGGCGCAGCTTGCGCAACAAGACCGCTCAGCAATAGCACGCTGAAGATGGCAGTGCGCGGCATTTTTCTTCGCTTTGCGCGCAGCAACTTCGTTTTGCGATTGAGACCAGAGGCAACAGCAATAAAGGCGCGAAAAAGAGGCATGCAGCACAGCCGGAAAGCGACGAGGTCGCCATCATCGCGGCCAAGTTTGACGCATATCTTTCCGCTGTGTGTCCGTGATGCGTCAGGCTGTGCCGCTGTGTTGATGCCGTTTGCAAATCGCGGCACTGTTTTTTTTATGAAGCGGCGGTCTGTCGCAGCGCATAGCTCAGCAGCCGCGCCTGCAGGCGATCGCCAAGGTTTCTTGGTGCATCCAGCGCCATGCGTTGCAGGCAGGCCACATCAGTGGCGTTCGACACCCCGCGCGTGAGCAGTGCGCGGCTCACCGTGGCGATTTTTCCGCCAGTGCTGGCGGTCGCACGTTTGAGCCAACTCAATGCCGGCAGCAGACGCTGTTCGATCTCGGTGAAGTCGCTGCCGAGCGGGTAATCGGGCAGGCTGCCGTCACGCCGAAATGGGGCCAGGGCCTGTTCGAGTGCCTGTGGGGTATTACGTTGCGCACGGACTGGCAATACTGGCGCTGTGCGCAGCTTGCGCGATTGTTTGGCCTGGGCAAGCAGGTCTTGCTGGAAGCGAGCATCGCAGATGGCGGCCATTTCCAGCGCGCAGTCCTGATCGGTTTTGTGGCGCAGGTCGGCGATGCCGTATTCGGTGATGTAGAGATCGCGCAGATGGCGCGGAATGGTGGTGTGGCCGTAGTTCCAACGCACGTTGCTGGCCGTGTTTGCGCCCGCCTCGCGGGTGGCGCGCAGCATCAAGGCGCTACGTGCCTGCGGCAATGCATGCGCCATCGCCACGAAGTTGTATTGCCCGCCAACGCCGGACACAATGCGGCCATCCTCCAGCCCATCGGATACTGCCGCACCCAACGCGGTGGCCATCATGCAGGAATTGAAAAAGCGTGCATCCTTGCGCTTCAACCGGCCCAACGCCTCGTTGCCATTGTAGAGCTGATTGATCTCGCTGATGCGACGCATGCCGATCGCCGCGCGTGTCGGTGCATCCAGATCGCGCAGCCATTGATAAAACGCCGGCGAGCCGAGGTAGAAGGCGCCATGCAGGAACTCGCCTTCCTCGGCAAGACGTGCACGGTCGGCTGCGTCGGCGCTGCCATCGGCAATGCGCTGCATCAGCGCTACATCGTCGTGCACCTTGCGACGGATAACGCCGCTGTCCACCAACTGTTTGAAGCCTTCGTTGAGCATTTCGCTACAGCCGTACAAGCCGTTAGCGAACGGCTCCAGGCCGCCGCTGGCCTGCACGGCCGGGTGGTGCTCCAGTGCCGGATCCAGTGCATGCAGCACGCGGCGATAGGTCGCATTATCGGTATGCCGCAGTATCAAGGCATGGCTTAGTGCGTCGGCGAGCGTGCCGATGCCGATCTGCAGGGTGCCGCCATCGCGCACCAGGGTGCTGGCATACAGGCCGATGGCGTAGTCGACACTCGTCACCGGCTGTCGCGGCAAACCGAACAGGTGTGGTGACGGGCCAGGTAGATCGATGATCAGATCGAAGAACGCGGCATCCACTGCTGCGGTGCCACCCATCCATGGCAGCTGCGGGTCCACTTCGGCCACCAGCATCGGCCGCGGCAAGCCGAGTGCCCGCACCGCATCCAGCGTGTCCTGGGTGATGTCGTTGTTGCACGACAACGACAGCCGCGTGCCGCCGGGTTCGCGCGCCACCTTTTGCACGATCAGGTTGGGCGCGCGTTGCGCCACCGCTGTGGCGGCATGCGTGTAGTTGAGACTCGTGTAGTCGGCCTGCGCCTGGGTGGAATGCAACAGCCCGCCGGACTGCATGTAGAACTCTTCCACCTGCACATGCGCGGGCAAGGCGTCGCGCAGCATCGCGTCGACATAGGCAAGGCGCGGGAAATCGTCACCAAAATGACGCGCGATGAACGCTGCGGCGAAGCGCGCTTCGAGTCCGGTACCCGGCTTGGGCGGGTTGAGCGATAACGCCGTGTAAATTGCCAGTGGCCGCGACGGCGTGTCCTGGATCTGCGCGTATAGGGCGTTCAACAGCCGGTGCGGCTTGCCGATGCCCAGCGGTGCGCCGACGCGCAGCGGGCCGTCGATACGTTGCAGGATCCGCTCCACGGCGGCGCTCAGGTCAGTGAGAGATTCGGTCATCCGCGCAGGGTAGCCGAGCCGGTCGTGTGCTGCCTGCCTACCAATACCCGCGCGCTATGCCTGACCGCCATCAATGCGGGAAGGTCTCCGGAATCCGGGTCGTGATCGAAGAGGGCGGCTTGATTAGGCCAGCTCACGCCTATCGCGCGGCAACGCAATGGCACGCAGTGAACTGAGTGACTAACGAAGACGGACAAAGATCGTCCAGGCTGGCATCGATATCCATCTGAGAACACGTTACACGCAAACTCCGTATCAACGTGCAGTCCACCTTCAATCCAGCACATGCACGCTATCAGCAATACGCTGTACTTCATCGGCGTTGTGGCTGACGTAGAGCATCGGCAGGCGAATCTCGTCGCGCACGCGCTGCAGATACGGGATCAATTCTTCGCGGCGCGCCTGATCCAGTGCCGATAGCGGTTCGTCGAATAGCAGGATCGCCGGTTGCGCCAACAATGCGCGGCCAATCGCCACGCGCTGCGCCTCGCCACCAGAGAGGTTGTGCGGCCGGCGTTGCAACAGCGGCGCAATGCCGAGCAAAGCCACCACATCGTCGAAGCCGAACGGCGCCGTGCCGTGCGCATGCCGGCCATAGCGCAGATTGCTGCGCACATCCAGGTGCGGGAACAGCCGCGCATCCTGAAACACGTAACCGATCCGACGCTTGTGCGTGGGCAGGTCGATGCCTTGCCCAGCGTCGTACAGGCAACGCCCATCGATATGAATATGCCCAGCATGCGGGCGCATCAATCCGGCAATCGCGTTGAGCACCGTGGTCTTTCCCGCGCCGGACGGACCCACCAGCGCTACCACGCGCGCATCATCTTGGATGCGGATGTGGCGTTCGAATGTGCCGCGTTGTAGCTGCAGATCGATATCCAGCATTAGTCTTCCTCGCGCGGATGCGGCCGACGCACCAGCCACTCGGACAACAGCAACGCGGCCAGCGAAATCGCCAGCGCCACGCCCGCCAGCCGCCAGATGCCCGATTCCATGCCCGGCACCTGCATCAGCCCATAAATGGCCGACGACAAGGTCTGCGTTTCACCAGGGATATTCGAGACGAAGGTGATGGTGGCGCCGAATTCGCCCAGCGCCTTGGCGAACGCGAGCGCCACGCCGGCGACCAGGCCTGGCCATGCCAGCGGCAAGGTGATGCTGAAAAATACCCGCCACGGCCCGGCGCCCAGCGTGGCGGCGGCCGCTTCCAGCCGGTGATCGGTTGCTTCGATGGAGAGGCGAATTGCGCGCACCATCAGCGGGAATCCCATCACCGCGCAGGCCAGCGCCGCGCCGGTCCAACGGAACGCGAACTGGATGCCGAAATGTTCCAGCAACCAACTGCCCACCGGCCCCTGCGTGCCCAGCACCACCAGCAGCGCATAGCCGGTGACCACCGGCGGCATCACCAGCGGCAGATGCAGTAGCGCGTCCAGCAAGGCCTTACCCGGGAAGCGACGCCTTGCCAGCAGCCAGCCGCAGGCAATGCCCGGTGGCAGGCTGGCGAGCGCCGCCACGATCGCGACCTTGAGACTCAAGCCGATCGCGGTCAGCTCTTCCGGGGTGAACATCGACAAGCGGTGTGCCTCAGTCCTTCAACGAAAAACCACGGCGCGCGAAGATCGCCTTGGCCGGCTTGCTTCCCAGCCAGTTCACGAATGCGGCAGTGGCGGGGTTGCGGCTGTTTTTCAATGCAGCAACCGGATACACGATGGCGTCGTGGCTGTCGTCAGGAAAGGTGGCGATCACGCGCACCTTGGCATCGGCACGTGCGTCTGAGCCATACACGATGCCCAGCGGCGCTTCGCCGCGCGAGACCAGCATCAGCGCCGCGCGCACGCTTTCCGATTCGGCAAGACGTTTGCTGACGCTGTCCCATTGGCCGAGCTTGCGCAACGCAGCGGCGGCATATTTGCCGGCTGGCACACTGGCGGTCTGGCCAACGGCCAGGCGGCCGTTCTCGCCAAGCGCCTTGGCAATGGCGCCAGGCGTGCGCGGGTCCACGCGCAGCTTGCTGTTCGCCGGTGCGACCAATACCAGCGTGTTGCCGAGCAGGTTATGCCGCTGCGCCGGCAGCACCAGGCCACACTGCTGCAGATAATCCATCCACTCCAGGTCGGCCGAGAAGAACACGTCCGCCGGTGCGCCTTGTTCGATCTGGCGTGCCAGCGCAGAGCTCGCTGCATACGACACCCGCACCGACGTGCCGGTCGCTTTCTCGTATGCGGCCGCGGCGTCGTCCATCGATTCTTTCAGGCTGGCAGCCGCAAACACCGTGACCGATGCGGTCTGCGCACTCGCCAGCATCGGTAGTGCCAGCATCAGCACGCACAACGCGCGCTGCCAAAAACCGATTATCCGCATGGGACGTCCTCATCAGGTAGACCCCGATCATAACGGCTGCGCGATGTGGCCCGCGTGGCGGGCATGCGCTAGCGCGACGGAACCACTCCCGTGCAGCGCCCCGCCTGAAGATTGGTCTGCAAGGCAGGCCGGATCAGCTTGGGCGCAGGCAAGCTGGCATCGCGCGCCTGCCGCTGCGCCACAAACACTTCGACATCCACACCGTCGCGCACATGGATATTGCTGCGCCGCTGTTCGCCAATGCTGGTCTGATGCGCCACAGCGCGCCCGCCCGGGCCGTAGTCGTGGCAGACGAATACACGGGTATTTTCCGGCAGTGCATACAGGCGCTGGATCGACGCAAACAACTTGCGCGCATCGCCGCCGGGGAAATCGCAACGCGCCGTGCCCGCATCGGGCATGAACAACGAATCGCCAGGAAACAGCGCATCCCCGATCAGATAGGCAATGCTGTCGCTGGTGTGCCCGGGCACCGCGATGACGCGTGCTTCAATATCCCCAAGCAGGAAGCGCTCGTCATCGGCAAACAGATGATCGAACTGTGAGCCATCGGCACGAAAGTCTTCCGGCAATGCGTACTGCGGTGCGAGGGTCTGCTGCACCTGGCGAATGCCTTCGCCGATGCCAACACGCGCCTGCGGCCAGTGCTGTTTCAGCCATTGCGCAGCAGACAGGTGATCGGCATGCGCATGGGTTTCCAATAGCCACTGCAGCTGCCATCCGTGTTGCGCGATGGCAGCGAGAATGGCTTGCGCCGTGTGCGTTTCAATGGCGCCGGTATCGGCCACGTAGTCCAGGGCTGGGTCAATGACCGCCGCCGCACCGGTGGACGCATCGGCGACCACATAGGTGAAGGTGTTGCTGTCGGCATGAAAGAACGTAAGCACCTGGGGCTGCATCGTCGTCTCCACGTCAGGGGCTGGCCAGCGCCGCGTTGAGGATGGCAGCGAGCCGGTCTCCGGCGATGCGCAGCTGCGTTTCAGCGACCGGGCGGTAGGTGGCGATGTACGTGGGAGGCAACCCGTGCGCGCTCGGGTACACACCCGGCGTGATGGCGATCTTGCACGAGGCCTGCGCCCATGCCGCAGCCGGCGGTGGCAGTACTGGAGACACTGCGGCAGCTGCCGGTAATGCGAGCAAGCGTTGCAGGTAGGCATCGTCGCTCAGATGGCTGTCGTTGAGCATGCCGCTGTCCCACAGCGCATGCAGGTTGCTGCCCTTGCCGTCGATCTGCAGCTGGAAATCGTTGCCGCCCTTGTCATGCGCATAGCCGGCGTGCATCGGCTGATGGATGTCGCCGACAAAATGCACCACGAACTTCAAGGCCTGGCGGCGCACGTCCAGCGGCTGTGTGCGATCTGCAAGCAGGGCGGTTTGCTGGTCGAGCGCGGCGATCACGCAATTGCCGTCCGGGCAGTCGCGGGACGGCGAATACGCGCAGTCGTGTTCGCCCAGATTGACGTAGTGCCATGGCCCGGAGCGCTTGCCCAGGCCGGGGTCGTGTTCGCGCAACGCATCTGCCCAGGAGGCCACGCCGTGCAGCGTCGGGTCGGGCTCGCCGGCCAGCAACTGCGCCACTCGCGCGCGTGCCTGTGGGCTCAGTTCGGTTTCGGCGATGCGCGCCACCAGACGGTGGCCTTGCGGGCCCCAGGCCAAGGCGGTGGTGGGGTGGATCGCGGCGGCCATCGCCGTCGCAACAACGAATGCTGGGAGGGAGAAAGTTTTCATCCCGCGATTGTACGCATCGGTCCGGGACGGTTTGATGGCGTCCCGGCCATGCGACAGCCACGCCTCAGCATGGCGCCGCCACTGTGTAAATCGGCGAGCAACACGTAGCGCGCGGTCCGTCGGGTGGATATGGATGGCACGCTCAGACCCGCAATGTGCGAGTTGCATGCTGCACCGAGCACCGGCAGCGCCGTCTGGCAGTCGCGCAGTCGTGTTGTTGGCTGCTCTTAGTAATACACCAGGTACGACACGCCATAGGTCAGTGGATCGATGCGCGCCTTGCCCAGCCGCGCACCGTTGAAGTCAACGTTGCTGCGCGAATCGGTCCAGCGCGCATCCACGCGCAGGCCGCTGCGCTCGTTGAAGATGAAGTCCACGCCGACATGCGCGGTGGCACCGACCGAATCGCTGAAGCGCAGATCGCCATTACCAAATGTCGGCTCGGTATCTTCGCCCAGGAAGGTGGTGTAGTTGATGCCCATGCCCACGAAGGGCGAGACCGTGCCATAGCCGTTGATGTGGTACTGCAACAGCACGCTCGGCGGTACCGACCAATAGCTACCCACCTTGCCCACACCCTGCACTTGGAGGTCGTGCTTGCCCGCCACTGCGGCATGCACTTCGATCCCCAGGTTGTTGCGCAGGAAGTATTCGTAGGTGAACGACAGCGCCGGCGCGCCCTTGATCTCGGCCTGGATGCCGCCGAAGGTGCCGCTATTGGACTTAGGCGAGACATAGCCGGCACCGTAACCGGTCGTCCAATGACCGGCCGACTGTGCAAGGGCGGGTGCGGCCGAGGCGGCCAGTACGATGGCGAAGGCGGTGCGAGTCAGCGTGTTCATGGAATCCCCGGTAGGTCGGACAGACGGGCGACGTGACCGACCTGTCCGCAACTCCGGCGGTGGATGCACGTCCCTGTACGGCAAGTGTGCCAGAGATGCGCCGCCCACGCCGTGGGGATCAGAACCGGTGCACGTAGGCCACGCCGTAGACCAGCGGGTCGATATTGACCGTGCCAATACGGTTGCCGTCCAGGCGCGCCTGGGTATCGATATCGATCCAGCGCAGGTTGACGCGCAGCGCACCGCGGTCGCTGAGCTTGTAGTCAACGCCTGCATGCAGTGCCAGGCCCCAGGAATCGTCCAGCTCCAGCTTGCTGCCGGCCAGCGCGCCGCGGGTGTCGGTGCCGAACAAGCGGGTGTCGTTGATACCGGCGCCAACGAACGGCGAGAGCGTGCCTTGGGCGTTGAAGTGGTACTGCAGTGAGATCACCGGCGTCAGATGCTTGGTGCTGCCCACCCGGCCCAGACCGCGGATCGCAATGTCGTGCTCAAACGGCAGCGCCGCCAGCACTTCGATGCCCAGGTTGTCGGCGATGAAATATTCCGTGGTAAACGTGGGCTTGATGTCCTTGCCCACTTCCACATCGAGCGTGCCGCCGACCAGGCTGCCGTTATCGGACTTGGGGGCGACCTGGTGGGCACCGACGGCAACGGTCCAGTCGCCTTTGGATTGCGCCAGTGCGGGGGCGCTGACAAAGAAGCGGCGAGGCCGGCGAGCAGAAGGGTAGGGCGCATGCGCGGAGCTCTCATGGTGTGCAATGGATGTCGTAAGTCTTGGGGCTTGGCGCCGCCGCCTTGATCCTGATCAATTGGGCTGCGTGCTCAGGCGCGCGGGCCTGCGGTGGCTGCAGTAACAACCCGGACGGTGGGCAGCGTTACGCGCGTGATGGCGGTCGCAGCAGCGCATCGCGCTGATGGCATTACGCGATGCGCGTGGCACAGCTGTCGGCGGGGGAGTGACGCAGACGGCTGTGTGTGCTGGCGCCGACAGCGACTCGATGACCGGTGCGATGCAGCACTTACTTGGCTTTGGCGACCTTGGCTGCATCCACTTCCGGCATCGCCGAGCTGTGGTGATTGATGATCAGCCACTTGCCGTCGCGCTTTTCGTACACGGAGGTGTAGCGGGCCTGCACGTCGCTCTTCCTGCCGTCCTTGTCGGTCAGCGTGAAGGTGTACACGCCGGCATCCACGGCGCTGTCGTCATCGAGCAGGCGCACGGTGCGGTAATTGACCACGCCCTGCGGCTTCTTGGTCAGGAACAGTTCGAAGTAATTTTCGATCTGCTCGCGCGAGGCGCGCACTTCGTTGGAGACGGTCGGCAGCAATACGCTGTCCGGGGCGTACAGATCGGCCACCTCGTGCGGGTTGCCGGTGGCCAGCGCCGCGTTCCAGGTGTCGAACAGCGCAGCGACTTCGCGCTCTTCGCCGCCGGCCGGCAGCATGGCCTTGTCGGTGTAATGCATCACGCCGCCAGCCAGCGCCGGGGTGGCAGCCAGAGCCAGAACCAGAGAGAAAAGTGTGCGACGCATGGGAATCTCCGTGTGCTCGATGGGGGTGCCTCAGCAGGCAGGGCCGGTATCGAAATCCACGGGGTGCCGAAATTCTGCTTTTCGGCATAGCGTTGAATATGCTTTTCGGCGTATTGGATGTAGATTTAAGTAAATGAAATGCATGGGATATGGCTGGTTTCATCGTGCTGGATGAAATGGCGCTTCATTCGATTGACATGAGGTCATCTGGAAACGATCGGTCATGGATGCTGGCGCGCGGATTGGCCGGTCACGCGCGCTTACTGATGGCCGAGCGCAGTGGCAGGCCAGTCTTCGCGAAGCGACGCGTCGAGTTCCTTCACTGGCGAACCGCTAGCCGCTCTCAATCCCCAATCCCGGCCCGCAACAACACGGCCGCAGACAGGTGACGCTGCTAGAATGACGTCCCCTTTCCATCCGCCGCGCTGTCGCGGCCGCAGGAGCTTGTGAACATGGCAATCAAGGTTGGCATCAACGGATTCGGTCGCATCGGCCGCAACGTGCTGCGCTCTGCGGTGCAGAACTTCGCCAATGACATCGAGATCGTGGCCATCAATGACCTGCTCGAGCCCGACTACCTGGCCTACATGCTGCAGTACGACTCGGTGCATGGCCGCTTCAAGGCCGACGTCTCGGTTGACGGCAACACGCTGATCGTCAACGGCAAGAAGATCCGCCTGACCCAGGAACGTGACCCCGCCAACCTCAAGTGGGATGCCGTCGGCGCCGATGTGGTGATCGAGTCCACCGGCCTGTTCCTGACCAAGGAAACCGCACAGAAGCACATCGACGCCGGTGCCAAGAAGGTGATCCTGTCGGCACCGTCCAAGGACGACACCCCGATGTTCGTCTACGGCGTCAACGACAAGACCTACAAGGGCGAAGCGATCATCTCCAATGCATCGTGCACCACCAACTGTCTGGCGCCGTTGGCAAAGGTGATCAACGACAAGTGGGGCATCAAGCGCGGCCTGATGACCACCGTGCATGCGGCCACTGCAACGCAGAAGACCGTCGATGGCCCGTCCAACAAGGATTGGCGCGGCGGCCGCGGCATCCTGGAGAACATCATTCCGTCCTCCACCGGCGCTGCCAAGGCCGTGGGCGTGGTGATCCCCGAGCTCAACAAGAAGCTCACCGGCATGAGCTTCCGCGTGCCGACCTCGGACGTCTCGGTGGTCGACCTCACCGTTGAACTGGAAAAGCCGGCCACCTACGCCGAAATCTGCGCCGAAGTGAAGGCACAGAGCGAAGGCGCACTGAAGGGCGTGCTGGGTTACACCGAAGACAAAGTGGTGGCCACCGATTTCCGCGGCGAAACCTGCACCTCGGTGTTCGACGCCGACGCCGGCATCGCGCTGGATTCCACCTTCGTCAAGCTGGTGTCCTGGTACGACAACGAGTGGGGCTACTCCAACAAGTGCCTGGAAATGGTGCGCGTTGTCGCCAAGTAAGTTTTTGGCTCAGTGATGAAAGAGGCCCCGGCATGCCGGGGCTTTTTTTTGCTATCAATTTTGTGTTTCTTGCACTGCGACGTCTTCCTCGGTCGCTCAGAAGTGGACTTTGCTGGACTCACGTGCGCTAATTTGCGTGCACGGCGTCCGTTCCCGTGTCGTGTACGAAGGATCGGGGAACTCCATGGATCGAGAGAACAGTGATGAATAAGTTTCTGGCAGGCGCTTTGGCGCTGAGTGTGGTTGTTGCGTTTTCCATGCCGTCTAACAGTTGGGCTGCAAAAAAGCAGACCGGTACGCCGGCCTGGATGAATGCCGATGGCGAGGTGATCAAGTCGTCCGATGTTGAGGCGGGCTACGGCGAGACGGTCAAGGGCGTCAACGATTACGAAGGCGAGATCACCGGCAAGCCGGCGCCGGACAGCAAGTTCACCCAGCTCAAGATCGGCATGCCGATGAAGCAGGTGACTGATCTGATCGGACAGCCGACTGACCAAGGGTCGTATGTCACCGGCAAGGCCTTCATCCCGTTCTTTTACGGTGGCGACCGCTACCGTCATGAAATGGCTTACAAAGGCCAGGGTCGTTTGGTGTTTGCTGGCAAGTCGATGGATACCGGCGGCAACTTGATCTGGATCATCCATAACAAGAACGACAGCGGCTACCGCGAATAACTCGTCAAAAACGCCCGGTTCTCCGGGCGTTTTCTCGTATAAGGCGCGCACGGAATCACGCGTGCGGCTGCTGCTAGTCGGCTCTTCAACCAATCGCCTGATCGAGAGGTCGGCTGCCCAGTCGTGGCCTGACGCTGTATGGTTCGCGCATTCGGCTGGACGCCGGCTCGGGGTTGGTGCGTTGGAAACGATAATCGTGTTGGCGGTCCTGGTGCTGCTTGCTGTGCCGGTGGGCGTGGTGGTGGCGCTGGTGTGGATTGCCGGGCTGCGGCGGCGGGTTGTAGTGCTGGAGCAGCGGCTTGCGCAGTGGCAGACGGGTACTGCGGAGCGCGCGGATGCGCCAGCGCAAGCACCAGCGCAAGCACCAGCGTACGCGCCGGGCAGGGCTTGGGAGCGGCCCGAGGTGCCGGATCTCGACGCGGGGCTAGGTTCCAGTGCGGACAACGCTGCGCATGTGTCCGCAGCTCAACGCGGCGACGGCTGGCATATGGCTGCTGCTGCGGAGCAGAACGCGGCCGATGGGTCCGCGGTGCCACCACCGTTGCCTGCGCAGACCACTGCAGCTGCGGCGCGCGATGTAAACGCGATGTTGCAAGTTCCCGGCCAAGACTCTCAGCCCGCGCAATCTCAGGCACCGCACGCTCAGTCGGCGCAATCTCAAGCAGCACACTCTGAGTCAGGGCAACCTCAAGCAGCGCAACGGCAGCCCACACAGCCGCAGCCACCGCAACCGGCTTATGCCCCGGCCCAGCCAGGCCCCGTCGCGCGCGCGGCGACCGCATTGAAGCGCTGGTTCACCGAAGGCAATGTGCCGGTCAAGGTGGGCATGTTGGTGTTGTTGGCCGGCGTAGCGTCGCTGTTGAAGTACGCCAGCGACCAGGGCTGGATGCGCATGCCGATCGAGCTGCGCTTGGCCGGCATCAGCGTTCTCGCATTGGTCGGCCTGGTGTTTGGTTGGAAGCAACGCGCGCAGCGGCCAGGCTTTGCGTTGGCATTGCAGGGCGGCGCCATCGGCGGCTTGTTGTTGACGGTGTTTGCGGCCTTCAAGTTGTACGGATTGCTGGATGCTGGACCGGCGCTGGGCATCAGCGTGGTGCTGATCGCGGGCATGTGCGTGCTGGCCGTGTTGCAGGATTCGCGCACGTTGGCGGTGCTGGGGGTGCTGGCCGGCTTCCTTGCACCGATCTGGCTGTCTACCGGCAGCGGCAATCATGTCGGGCTGTTTACGTATTACGCCGTGCTCAACGCCGGCATCGTGGCGATTGCGTGGCTACGTCCGTGGCGCGCGCTGAACCTGCTGGGGTTTGCGTTCACCTTCGGCATCGGCACTTTGTGGGGAGCGCTGCAATACACCCCGGCAAAATTCGCCACCACCGAGCCATTCCTATTGCTGTTCTTCGCCATGTACGTGGCCATTCTGGTGCTGCACGCGCGCCGCGGCGATGGCAGCGCAGGCAAGGTCATTGATGGAAGCCTGTTGTTCGGCACGCCGCTGGTCGCTTTCGCGCTGCAGGCACGCTTGCTTGAGGGCGATCGACTGCCGTTGGCGTTGTGCGCGGTCGCAGTGGCCGCGTTGTACGCAGGCCTGGCGAGCTGGTTGTTGCGCCGTACCTGCACGCGTTTGCTGGGCCAGGCGCACGCGATGCTGGCGGTCGGCTTCGCTACCCTGGCGATCCCGCTAGCACTGTCGGCACGTGCCACTGCAAGCGTGTTTGCGCTGGAGGGTGTCGGCTTGTTGTGGCTGGGTTTACGCCAGCAACGGCGGATCCCGCAGGTCAGCGGCGTGGCGCTGCAGGTACTCGCGGCGGTCGGTGTCGCCTTCGGCGTGGATGCCTGGCGCTACGACGCGGTAGCGGTGGCCAATGCGACCTGCATGAGCACCTTGCTGATCGCACTTGCCGGTTGGGCTAGTGCCTGGTTCCTGCGCGATGCAGAGCATCCAGGGCGCGCGCTGGTGGCGTATCTGTGGGGGCTGGGCTGGTGGGCGCTGTGCGGCGTGCATGAGGTGCTGCGCTTTGCCGATCTGCGCAGCGAACCCGATCTGCTGCTGGGCTTTGTCGCACTTAGCCTGTGGCTGGCGGCCGACGTGCATCGCCGTCGTCCCACAACGGCACTGGTATGGACGGTGATGTCGGGTCTGGCGCTGGCGGCGCCGTTGGCGCTGTGGCAGGTCGAAGCGCATACCCAGCCGTTCGCGCATTGGGGCGCGCTGGCCTGGGGCGTTTTTGCGCTGGCAGGTACGCGTGCGCTGTGGTGCCTGCGCAGGCAGCAGGGCGCTGGCGCGATGGCCGCACAGTTCATCTGGTGGTTGCTGTGGCCGCTGGTGGTGTCATTGGGTGCCGCCTGGTTGGCCGATGCGTTCTTGCTGGCGAACGGCTGGCGTTGCGCTTTGCTGGCGGCGCCGTGGCTGATTGTGGCGACGCTGGGATTGTTGCGTTGGCCGTGGCTGGCATGGCCTCAGGCTGCGAGCTTCGATCCAGCACGCAACGCCTTGCTGAGTTGCGTGTTCGCGGTGTTGGGGCTCGGCTGGCTGCTCGTGTTGCTGGACCCGGTAAGCGCGGCGCCATTGCCGTGGCTGCCGCTGTTCAATCCGGCCGAGCTGGCGCAGCTTGCGGTGCTCGCATTGCTCGCGCGCTGGGCCTGGTCGCCACCCGCGCCGGCACTACTGCAGCGCTGGCGCGTGACCGCGCTGGGTGTGCTGGGTTGGGCGTTGATCACCGGCAGCACCTTGCACAGCGTGCATCACTGGGGCGGCGTGCCGTGGGATTCCGCCTTGATTAGCGCCACCTTGTCGCAGACCAGCCTCACCATCGTGTGGAGCGTGCTGGGCGTGCTGGGTTGGGTGATCGGCTCGCGCCGCGGGCAGCGTGGGTTGTGGCTGGGTGGCGCGTTGCTGATGGGCCTGGTGTTGGCGAAGTTGGTGTTGGTCGACCGCCAGCATCTGGGCAACTTGCTGGGCATCGGCTCGTTCATGGCCTATGGGCTGTTGTGCACCGTGGTGGGCTATCTGGCGCCGGCACCACCGCGTCCGCTGGCTGCTGCTGAAGAACATGCTGTCGAAGACGACGGCGTCGAAAAGGATCAGGCATGAAATCGATGCGATGGGCGCTGTTGGTGATGGTGCCGATGCTGGCGCAGGCCGCCGATGTGCGGCAGGACTACCGCCAGCAGTGGCCGCTGCAGGTGACAGGCTCGGATGCCGGCATTTATCAGTTGAGCTTGAACGAAGCGGTGTATCGCACCGCGCACGACGCGGCACTGCGTGATGTCACGGTGATTGATGCGCGTGGCCAAGAGCTGCCCACCGCCTGGTTGCCGGCGGATGCAGCACCGGCGGCTGCGGCGCGCCGGCAGCGCCTGCCCCTGTTTGCACTGCCGGCCGGTGCGGCGCCGGCCAATGGCGATCTGCAACTGATTGCCGAGCGCGATGCCAGCGGCGCAGTGCGCAGGCTGGAAGGCCGCTTTGCGACCGGTGCAGCTGCCGCGGCACGAAACGGTGGGAGTTGGTTGATCGATGCCAGCGCATTGCACGATCGCCCGCGCGCGCTACTGCTGGATTGGGATGGCGACATGCCCGTGCAGGCGCAGTTACGCGTGGAAGGCAGCGACGATCTGCGCGACTGGCGCGTGCTCGCCTCAGACGCCACGGTCATGGCGCTAGACAACCAGACCCAGCGATTGCAGCAGCGCCGCATCGCACTCGACGGCGGCGCGCGTTATGTGCGCCTGGTGCCGGTGTCGGGCCAGTTGCCGGCGTTGCGCGTGGTCGAGGCAGAGCTGGAGGGCATCACCGCATCCGCACTGCCGCAGTGGCTGGAACTGCCAGGCACCGCGAAAGATGCAGCGGTGGTGTACGCCTTGCCGGGACGCTTTCCGATCACTCAGCTCGATGTCGGTGGCAGTCAGGCCGAGGCGGTCGAATGGATCGTGGCAAGCCGCGATGCCGACGATGCGCCATGGTTGCAGCGTGCTGGCCCGTGGTTGGCATATCGGCTGGGCAAGGGCGCTGCGGCCGCGTCGCCACCGCAGGTGCTGTCTGCCCCGGTGCGCGATCGCCAATGGCGGTTGGTTGCTGCGCAAGGGCGTAGCACTGCGGTGCCTAGATTACGTGTGGGGTATCAACCCGAGCGGCTGATGTTTCTGGCCCAGGGGCAGCCGCCGTATGCGCTGGTCGCTGGCAGTGCGCGTGCGCAACGCACCGATGCACCGCTGGCCTCGATGCTGCAGGCACTGCGGCGCGACCGCGGCGCGCAGTGGCAACCGGCGCAGGCCAATGTTGCTGCGCAGGCACAGCCGCTGGCGGGTGAGGCCGCGCTGCAGCCGGCCGTCACACCGCGTGACTGGAAGCGCTGGCTGCTGTGGGGCCTGTTGGTCGGTGGCGCCTTGTTGGTTGGTGCTTTCGCGGTGAGTCTGCTGCGTAGTTCATCGGCCAATCGCAACGGCTGAGCGCACCGGCGTCGCACGGCGGTTTGCCGCTGCGGCGCGAAGGTCGGACAATAGACGTCCCCCGTGACCCAGGCAGCCGTATTGCCCGTCGTGTTCGACCAAGCGTCCCCCGCGTTGCCAACCGCGTTGGCGGCGTCACGCGTGGTGAGCAATGCGCGCGGCACGCGATCCGCAAGACGGGCCAACGACATCGCAATGGCGATTCACAGCCATGGGCCATCGCAACCATCTGCCGCTACGGCACAGCGCCCACATGCTGCCCCAGCACGTCTGCTGCGTGCTTCTGCATGACCAATTCTTATCCCCCTCCTAGACCGAACGAGCTGAGCCCATGTCCATTGTCCGCATGACCGACCTCGATCTCTCCGGCAAGCGCGTGTTGATCCGCCAGGATCTCAACGTGCCGATCGACAACGGCCAGATCACCTCCGAGCAGCGCATTACCGCCTCGGTGCCCACCATCAAGCTGGCGCTGGAAAAGGGCGCGGCCGTCATGGTGACCTCGCACCTGGGTCGCCCCAAAGAAGGTAGCTGGACCGAAGAAGATTCGCTGGCGCCGGTGGCCACGCGCCTGGCTGCGTTGCTGGGCGTGGACGTGCCGCTGGTGCGCGACTGGGTCGACGGCGTGGAAGTCGCGCCGGGCCAAGTGGTGCTGCTGGAAAACTGCCGCATGAATGTCGGCGAGGGCAAGGACGACGAGACGCTGGCGCGCAAGTACGCCGCGTTGTGCGACGTGTTCGTGATGGATGCCTTCGGCACCGCGCACCGCGCGCAGGCGTCCACGCATGGCGTGATCCGCTTCGCGCCGGTCGCAGCGGGTGGCCCGCTGTTGATGGCCGAACTCGACGCCCTGGCAAAGGCGCTGGACAACCCGGCCAAGCCACTGCTGGCGATCGTGGCCGGCAGCAAGGTCTCCACCAAGCTGGAGTTGCTGTCCAACCTGGTCAACAAGGTCGACCAGCTGATCGTCGGCGGCGGCATCGCCAATACCTTCATCGCCGCAGCCGGTCACGACGTGGGCAAGTCGTTGAACGAGCCAGACTTGATCCCGACCGCCAACCAGATCGTGGCCGATGCCAAGACCCGTGGCGCAGAAATTCCGCTGCCCACCGACGTGGTCGTTGCCAAGCAGTTCCTGCCCGACGCCGAAGCCAGCGTGAAGTCGCTCGATGCGGTCGATGCCGATGACCTGATCCTGGATATCGGCCCGCAAACCGCGCAGCGCTATGCCGAGCTGATCGCCAGCGCCGGCACGGTGGTGTGGAACGGGCCAGTCGGCGTGTTCGAATTCGAGTCCTTCAGTCACGGCACCGAAACGTTGGCACGCGCGATCGCCAGCTCCAAGGCGTTCTCGATCGCCGGCGGTGGCGACACCTTGGCCGCAGTGGACAAGTACGACATCGCCAAGGACGTCACCTACATTTCCACCGGCGGCGGTGCGTTTCTGGAGTTTCTGGAAGGCAAGACCTTGCCGGCGGTTGCCGCACTCGAGGCCCGCGGTCAGTGAGCGCAGCCACGCTGTTTTTCGATCTGGACGGCACGCTGGTCGATTCGGAACCTGGCATCGTCGCCAGCATCGTGCATGCCTTCGACGAACTCGGGCAGCCGCGTCCCTCCGCGCAGACCTTGCGCGCCTGGATCGGCCCGCCCTTGCGTGACAGCTTCACCGAGTGTTTTCCGAATGATCCGGAGTTGGTGCAGCGTGCGCTCGGGCTCTACCGCGCGCGCTACGACGCGATGGGCTGGACCGAGCTCAGTGTGTTCGACGGCATTGGCGAGGTGGTCACCGGCCTGCAGCGCGCCGGTCACCGTCTTGCGGTGGTCACGTCCAAGAACGAACGCTATGCGCGGCGCATCGTCGAGCATTTGCCGTTCGGCGTGTGCTTCGAAGAAGTGATTGGTGCCAGCGAAGACGGCGAACGTCGCTTCAAGCCAGACCTCATTGCCGAAGCGTTGCGCCGTTTGCAGATCGAGAAAACTGGCTGCGTGATGATCGGCGACCGGCGCATGGATATCGATGGCGCCAATCACCATGGCATCCATAGCATCGGCGTGTTGTGGGGCTTCGGCAACGAGGACGAATTGCGGGACGCCGGTGCCGGTGCGCTGGCACGCACGCCGGCTGAACTGGCGGCGTTGCTTCAGTGACGAACAATGCGCGTCAGCCGTTGCGTTCGCTTGGTCGACGCGCCTGCAACGGCGGTTCGCAGCGCGCAGAATACTCTTCACCGCTGCCGGGTTAGGGTGGCGACCGCCCGCGTTGCTCATGGCAATGCAGGCGTAGGCGTACGTACTGTCCCGCACTGTCTGTAAGACATGCCGGAAACGGAGGAAGGCTATGCCGCAATGCCATCCTTGGTGCGTGACGTGTGTGTTAAGTTTCGCGGCTTTTACAGGGAGGCCATCATGAAAGAACGTCAACGCCGCACCAAAATCCTCGCCACCCTCGGACCGGCAACGGATGCGCCCGGTGTGCTGGATACGCTGTTCAAGGCGGGCGTCAACGTGGTGCGCCTCAACTTCAGCCATGGCGACCCGTCCGGGCAGGCCAAGCGTGCTGCCGAAGTGCGTGCCGCTGCGGCCCGCGTCGGCGCCGAAGTCGGCATCCTGGCCGATTTGCCGGGCCCGAAGATTCGTATCGAGCGTTTTGCCGAAGGCAAGATCAAGCTGACCATGGGCGAGCGCTTCGACCTGGTGGCCGATGCCAATGCGCCGGCCGGCGACCAGCACCAGGTCGGCGTCAGCTACCTGGGCCTGCCGCAGGATGTGACCGCTGGCGACGTGCTGCTGCTCGACGATGGCCTGGTGCAGCTGCAGGTCACCGACGTGCAGGGCGCGCGCATCGTCACCACCGTGCTCAACGATGGGGTGTTGTCCGACCGCAAGGGCCTCAACAAGCAGGGCGGCGGCTTGTCGCTGGGCGCGCTGACCGAGCGCGACAAAGAGCTGATCGGCATCGTTGCCAAGATCGGCGTGGACTTTATTGCGGTGTCGTTCTGTCGCAATGCGCAGGACATGCACGACGCGCGCCAGATCGCCCAGCAGCACGGCTGCGACGCGCAGCTGGTGTCCAAGATCGAGCGCACCGAAGCGATCGAAAACCTGGTCGAGATCGTCGAAGCTTCCGACGTGGTGATGGTGGCGCGTGGCGACCTGGGCGTGGAAATCGGCGACGCCGAATTGCCGGGCCTGCAGAAGAAGATCATTCGCGAATCGCTGGCGCAGAACAAGGTGGTGATCACCGCCACGCAGATGCTGCAGTCGATGGTGGAAAGCCCGATCCCGACCCGCGCCGAAGTGCTGGACGTGGCCAATGCGGTCATCGACGGCACCGATGCGGTGATGCTCTCGGCCGAAACCGCTGCCGGTGCCTACCCGGTGCGTGCGGTGGAAGCGATGGCGCGTATCTGCCTGGGTGCCGAGCACCAGTTTGAATTCGATACCGACTTCGAAGCGGCGCAGCGTAATCTGCAGCGCGCCGACCAGGCCATCGCGATGGCGACCATGTTCCTGTCCGAGCACATCGGCCTGGGTGGCGTGGTGGCGTTGACCGAATCCGGCGGCACCCCGCGCTTCCTGTCGCGCTTCCGCTCCAACATGCCGATCTACGCCTTCACCCGTCACGATGGCGCGCGTCGCCAGATGGCCATGATGCGTGGCGTGTTCCCGATCAACTTCGACAGCCGCGGCCTGACCCCGCGCGAAGCCGCACGTGCGGCGATCCGTCTGTTGGTAGAGAACGAGCGCATGGGCCCAGGCGATCGCGTGGTATTTACCAGCGGCGAGCACATGGAAACGCATGGCGCTACCAACACCCTGCGTCTGCTGGAAGTGGGCGAAGACGGCCGCGCTACCGGCCTGGGCGAGCTGTAATGCCTGGTGACCGCATCCGGCGCATGAGCTGAGTCGGAAGAGAAGGTTCACGCAGCGGCGGCCCCGGGGTCGCCGTTGTGCTGTGTGGCAATGGGGCGCGCGGGGGCAAGGGCTCAGCCGCGGCTGGAGTGTTGGCCAACCGCCGGATCCGATGAATGCCCAGTCCGCGCAACATCGCCACGTGCTGCCGCAAGGCGTCGATATAGCGGGCTATGTGTGCACAAGCTCGAGCCTGTTCGCGATGTGCCGCATGCCACATTGCCACATGCCACGCTCGCAGTTCTACGGCACAGACCAAGCGTCAAAGCGGCCAACACCACGAGCGCTACCAACTCAGGCATGGCTCGGTGTCAACCGCGCTGTTGCACATCACTGCCTCGATACATCACAGCACCGCATGCAACAAGCCACGCGCCATGCTCAGCTCTTACGATTCCCGATTCCCGGTTCCCGATTCAAGGGATACGAGCAGCACCACACATCCTGTCACGCACATCACGTGTAATCGGTTGCAGACATTCCGTGAAGGAATGTCTACGACTTTCGTCGCTATACTTTCGTTCTCCCCCGCAGCTGCCACAGGAACCACATGAGCATCGAACAGCTTGCCGAAACCGCCCAGGCCATGGTCGCCCCGGGTAAGGGCATCATCGCCATCGACGAATCGACCAGCACGATCGCCAAGCGTTTTGCCAGCGTCGGCATCGAGAACATCGAAGAAAACCGTCGTGCCTACCGCGAACTGTTGCTGACCACGCCCAAGCTGAGCGACTACATCTCCGGCGCCATCTTGTTCGATGAGACCATCCGTCAGAAGACCAAGGACGGCGTGCCGTTCGCCGAGTACATGACCGCCCACGGCATCATCCCGGGCATCAAGGTCGACAAGGGCGCGCAGCCGCTGGCCGGCATGCCGGGCGAACTGGTCACCGAAGGCCTGGACGGCCTGCGTGCACGTCTTGAGGAGTACTACACGCTGGGCGCGCGCTTCGCCAAGTGGCGTGCAGTGATCAACATCGGCGAAGACATCCCGTCCGGCACCTGCATCGAGGCCAACTCGCACGCGCTGGCGCGTTACGCCGCGCTGTGTCAGGAGCAGGGCCTGGTGCCGATGGTCGAGCCGGAAGTGATCATGGACGGCAGCCACGACATCGAAACCTGCTACGAGGTCACCGAAGCCACGCTGCGTTCGCTGTTCGGCGCACTGTATGAGCAGAACGTCGTGCTCGAAGGCACCATCCTGAAGGCCTCGATGGTCATCTCCGGCAAGAGCTGCGAAGAGCAGGCCAGCATCGAAGAGGTGGCCGAGTCCACCGTGATGTGCCTGAAGTCGACTGTGCCGGCGATCCTGCCGGGCATCGTGTTCCTGTCCGGCGGCCAGACCGACGAGCAGTCCACCGCCCACCTCAACGAAATGCACCAGCTTGGCAACCTGCCGTGGCCGCTGAGCTTCTCCTACGGCCGCGCCATGCAGCAGGCCGCACTGAAGCTGTGGGCCAAGGACATGACCGGCAACTTCGCCAAGGCGCAGCAGGTCATTTATGAGCGCGCCAAGGAAAACGGCCTGGCCGCGCTGGGTAAGTGGAAGGGTTGATCAATTGATGACGGCCGCAAGGCCGCTGCATCGAGAAGACAAAAACGCCGGCAGCGATGCCGGCGTTTTTGTTTGTGGCATCCGTAAGTGCATAGAGATGCAGCGCTTAAACACTAAAGGCGCCTTGCGGCGCCTTTGCTTCAATCAAAGTGCTTCAATTTATCTGTTGATGCGACATCCCGTCGGCCTCAAGCCAAAGCTCAGGCCGCCGCACTGTCCTGCGTCGCCAACGCTTGCTGATACGCCTTGTAGGTCGCCTCGTTGTAAGCCACCAGCACGATGTGTTTGGGCACTTGGTGCGAGCGCTGCCAATCGCGCGTTTCGGTCACGGCGATGCGGGCTGCCTGATGTAGCGGGTAGCCGTAAATGCTACAGCTGATCGCTGGGAACGCGATCGAGTGCAGCATCATCTGCTCGGCCAGTTTCAGCGATTGCCAGTAGCAGTTGGCCAGCTGTTCCGGCTCGTTGTGCTTGCCGTCGCGCCACACCGGGCCGACGGTATGGAACACATGCCGCGCCTTTAGATTGAAACCGTCGGTGATGCGGATTTCGCCGGTGGGGCAACGCACGCCGGGACGCACTTGCGGCAATGCTTCGCAGGCTTCCAGCAGACGCGGACCGGCGGCACGGTGGATGGCGCCATCGACTCCGCCACCGCCCAGCAGTGATTCGTTTGCAGCGTTGACGATGACGTCAACGTCGAGTTCGGTAATGTCGCCTTGCCAGACTTCGATTCTCATAGCCCGATAATTATTGGATTTGCATGATGAGCGTGTGATGGGAAGCACGCTGCGGAATCCGCATGCTAGCGGCCATTCATCTCATCTGCTGCGACTGTCGCGCGGGTTGGAATGTGCGCCGTTCAACGCCATCCACCGCCTTTTCATAGCGCTGGGCTGCATCAATTGCCGCGCACATGTTGTGCATGTCACGCGTTACAACCAGCGGCGGACGCGCGCGCAATAGTCGTTGTAGTGGCGGCCGAATTCGGCGCGCAGACGCGTCTCTTCAAACGGGATGACATAGAGCTGCAGGGCAAGCCACGGCAGCGGCACCAGCGCGACGGCCCATAGCAGCCCAAGCTGCAGGCAGAGGCCGACGTAGCTCAGTACCAGCGCCAGATACATCGGGTTGCGGGTGAAGCGATACGTGCCGTCCAGCACCAGACGCGAGGGATGACCACTCGGCATGATGGTGGTGCGGCGACGTGCGAACAGAATGAAACAGCTCACTGCCAATGCCAGACCGAGACAGGCGATGACGCCGCCAGCCAGTTCGATGATTGCGAGCGGCGTGGGAGCGGGCAGCGGCAGCTCCAGCGCGTCCTGCAACCACGCGCCCAGACCCAGAGCCAGCGCAAAGTGGACCGGGGAGGTCATCTTCACCAGCCACGGCGCCCGCGAGGCGCGGGTGTCGCTGTGTCCATACGGGCGGTTGTTCACACATCTCTCCCTGCAGTACGGTCGTGATCTTAACGCTTCCTTGACATCGGCGGGGTGCAGGCGTTCTGGAGTCTGAAAAGCAGGGGAGATGCTTGCACGCAGCGCCGGTACGGCTCGGCGACTGCGCCGTCACACTGCGAAGCCAATAGCCAATAGCCAATAGCCAATAGCCAATAGCCAATAGCCAATAGCCAATAGCCAATAGCCAATAGCCAATAGCCAATTGCCAATTGCCGATAGCCGGAAGGACGGACGAATCCAAGACCGCCAATTGCCCGCCACCATGCATCGCGTCGGGCGCGCAATCCCTGCACATCTCGGCCGAAAAAAAGCCGCGCATCGCGCGGCTTCATCCCTCGTCATCCATTGCGATGGATCAGGGCAGCCCGGCCAGCCAGTCGTCGTCGGAGCCTTCATTGATGTCGGCAAACAGAGGCGTGGAGAAGTAGCGTTCGCCAGTGTCGGGCAGCATCGCCAGGATCACGGCGCCGTGCTCGGCGCCTTCGGCCACGCGCAGCGCGGTCGCGACGGTGGCGCCGCCGGAGATGCCGGTAAAGATGCCTTCCTCGGCGGCCAGGCGGCGTGCGACGCTAATCGCGTCGGTGTCTTCCACGCTCAGCACTTCATGCGCGACGTCGCGGTTGAGCACTTCGGGCACGAAGTCGGGGGTCCAGCCCTGGATCTTGTGCGGCTTCCAGTCCTGGCCCTGCAGCAGGGCGGCGCCCGCTGGCTCGGAAGCGGTAATGCGTACTTCCGGGCGGGCAATACGCAGTACCTCGCCCACGCCGGTCAGGGTGCCGCCGGTGCCCCAGCCGGTGACGAAATGGTCCAGCCGGTGGCCGGCGAAGTCGCGCAGGACCTCGGCGGCGGTGGTGTTGCGGTGGTAGGCCGGGTTGGCCGGATTGGCGAACTGGCTGGCCAGGAACCAGCCGTGCTGTTCGGCCAGTTCCTTGGCTTTGCGCACCATGCCGCTGCCGCGCTCGGCAGCCGGGGTCAGGATGACCTTGGCGCCATAGGCGCGCATCAGCTTGCGGCGTTCGATGGAGAAGGTTTCCACCATGGTGGCGACGAACTTGTAGCCGCGCGCTGCGGCCACCATGGCCAAGGCCACGCCCGTGTTGCCGGAGGTGGCTTCGACGATGGTGTCGCCGGGCTTGAGCAGGCCGCGCTGTTCGGCGTCCAGGATGATCGCCAGCGCCAGCCGGTCCTTGACCGAGCCGCCGGGATTGAACGATTCCACCTTGACGTACAAGGTCACATTGTCCGGGGCGAGGCGTTGGAGCTTGACCACCGGGGTGCGGCCGATGGTGTCGAGGATGTTGTCGTACAGGGCCATGGGGTCTCCGTCGGGATCAGGCTGCGTGGGCGAGTGTGGGCGTGTTGGGCGTTGCGAGAGGTGAGTGCGGCAGTGGCTGTGCGCTCAGCGGCGCGCTGCCGAACCAATGCAGTGTCTGCGCCAGCGCCGCGACCTCGCCCAGGATCAGCAATGCCGGTGCGGCCACGGCGTGCTGCCGGGCGGTGCTGGCCAGGCTGGCAAGCGTGCCGGTGATCACGCGTTGCTGCGGGCGTGAGCCGTTTTCCACCAGCGCAAATGGGGTGGATGCTGCGCGCCCGGCCTGCAGCAGCCGCTGCTGGATGGCATCCAGGCCGGCCACGCCCATGTAAAAAGCAAGCGTCTGGCGATCCTGGCCGAGCGCGTGCCAGTCCAGCGTGTCCAGCGAATCCTTGCAGTGCGCGGTGATCAGCCGCAGCGATTGCGCATGGTCGCGATGGGTGAGCGGGATGCCGGCATAGGCGGCGCAGGCGATGGCGGCGGTGATGCCGGGAATCACTTGGAAGCCGATGCCGTGCTCGCGCAGGAATTCCAGCTCTTCACCGCCACGACCGAACACGAACGAATCGCCGCCCTTCAGCCGCACCACGCGGCGACCGGCGCGGGCGTGTTCCAGCATCAGCGTGTGAATCTGCTCCTGCCGGGTGCTATGGCCATGCGCCGACTTGCCTACTTCGACGAGACGCGCGTCGTGTCGTGCCAGGCGCAGGATGTGCGGGCTGACCAGGCGGTCGTACAGCACCACCTCGGCCTGACGCAGTGCACGCAGCGCATGCCGGGTGAGCAGGCCGGGATCGCCGGGGCCGGCGCCGACCAGGCTCACGCTGCCAGGCGCCAGCGTGCCGATTGCACTGCGCGGCGCGGGGGAGCGTGCAGGCATCGTTGCGGAAGCGGCAGATGTTGCATCGTGGGTCAGCAACCGGTGCGCGCTCGCCGCATGCCGCAGGGCGTCGTTGAGCGTTGCCGATTCGCTGGCGGCGATGGCGAGCCATACCGGTTGATCGGGCAGTGCCAACCATGCCGGATCGAAGCGCCCTTGCAGCCAGCGCAGTTGCCCCGCTTGCGCCCAGCGCCGCAACTGCGCGGTGAGCTCGGGCGCGCCCACCAGCGGCAGCGCACCGGCCTGCAGCAGCTGGGCGGTGGCGCGTTCGGCATCGGCACCGCCGCCGACCACCAGGACGGCACGGCCACGCAGGTCGGCAAGCAGCGGGAACGCAGAAGTCACGGAGCGGCAGCATCGATGGGGGAGGGCAAGACCGTAACGCTGGCTTATAGCCGTCGGAAATGACTTCATACATCCCAAAAATAGCGTTCGGTTATAAGCTGGCCCGCAGAACTCCTCTACAGTCGAAGCCCTTGTAGCGCCTCGCGCTTTTTTGGATATAAGCCATGACGCTGACCCAACTTCGCTATCTGGTGGCCATTGCCGATGCCGAGCTGAACATCACGCTGGCCGCCGCGCGCGTGCACGCAACCCAGCCCGGCCTGTCCAAGCAGCTTAAGCAGCTGGAGGACGAATTGGGCTTTCTATTATTCGTGCGCAAGGGGCGCAGCCTGGATGCGGTAACGCCGGCCGGTGTGGAAGTGATCGAGCGCGCGCGCGCGGTGCTGTCGGAGGCCAGCAATATCCGCACCTATGCGGCCAACCAGCGCCGCGAGAGCCAGGGCCAGCTGACCCTGACAACCACGCATACCCAAGCGCGTTTCGTGCTGCCACCGGCAGTGGCGCAGATCAAGAACGCCTACCCACAGGTGAGCGTGCATCTGCAGCAGGCCGCCGAAAGCGCGGCGCTGGATCTGCTCAGCCAGGGTGATGCGGATATTGCCGTGGTCAGCACCGCCGGCAGCGAGCCGAGTGCCGGGATTGCGGTGCCGCTGTACCGCTGGAGGCGGCTGGTGGTGGTGCCGCGCGGGCATGCGCTGGACAACCCGCGCATGGCACCGGACATGCAGGCGCTGTCCGAGCACCCGCTGATCAGCTACGAATCCTCCACGCGGCCGGGGTCGTCGCTGCAGCGGGCGTTTGCGCAGGTGGGGCTGGAGCCGAGCATCGCGTTGACCGCGCTGGACGCGGACCTGATCAAGACGTATGTGCGCGCCGGGCTTGGCGTGGGTTTGGTCGCGGAGATGGCGGTCAATGCATTCGACGAGGATCTGCTCGCCTGGCCGGCGCCCGCGCCGATTGCCGAGTGCATCGCCTGGGCGGTGCTGCCGCGTGATCGCGTGTTGCGCGACTACGCACTGGACCTGGTGCATGTGCTCGCGCCGCAGATCGACAAGCGCGACCTGCGGCGCGTGCTGGACGGCAATCAGGCGCCGAACTGGCCATTGCCGCCGACCTGGGAATCGCTGACTCAGACCATCACCAGCTGAGCTGCCCACAATGACCGACCCACTGCGTCCTTCCCTCAGCAGGCTCTGGTCGTCCGAGCCGGACGGCGGCATGTCGCTGCAGCTCTCGGCCACGATCGAGGGCCGAGAGCACGAGGTTCTGACGGTGCTGGCCGACCCACGCGACGAAGCGTTATGGGTGGCGCTGCAGGTGGGCGACACGCGCGTGCAGATCCCGCTGGAAATACTGCGCAAGGCGTTGGAAGTTGCCGCCGAGGATGTGCATTCGGCGGAGTGGTTTGCACGCCAGGATGCAGATGCGTCCGGGTTCTGAAGTTGCGAGCGGCCAACGGGCCGGCGCGGGCAGTCGTCCGGCGTTGTGGACGGCGCACGGGAGCTGGAGTGGACGCGTGTAGATGCGGTTCGGGCGCATTGGCCGCATGCTGCTGCTGTTACGCCGGTTTGTTTGCTGTTCTGTCGCGGTTGAGGCAGCTTTTTTTTACGCGCTGATAGTGTTGATGCAATGAGACGCGGCTTTCCCGGAAACCAGCGGATTGGTGGTTGCAGTAACCCGTGCGTTGAAACGTGATCCCTGCGCATCGCAGCCGTGTTTGCTTGGTCGCTGTAGCGACGCGATCTGGCGTCTCCGGTTGGGTTCGCTCTTCACGCCTGCTGCGCTGCAGCGTAATGGCGACGAAAAAAATCCAGCGCAATCAATGTGATACGCTTGTGCTCGGCATATCCGCGATGCGTGCTGTCAGTGATTTCCCCTACCAGTGTCAGGGCTACGCAGTCGGCGTCGGCGTAGCGCATCAAGTTGCGCGCTGTCTTGTCGAAAACCCTTATAGCAACCATGACACGACACTCTTGAACGTCTAGGGGTGGACGGCGCAGAGCCTGCGATGCAGTTGATTGCATTGCCGGGGTGTTTCGCGGTGTCGTCGAAGGGTTGCTAGCGCTGTCGCATCACTGTTGCACGAGGCTGTGCACAGAGCGGCTGGCGCACCTGGGTCCCTGGGGAGAGACCTGGCGTGCTTGGTGGCGGATCCGGGTCGAGAGCCCGGGTCCGCTTTTTTTTTGGATTGTGTTCCGTCCGGGGACACTTTCTTTGAGATGACACAGCGCGAGGACGGGCCGTGTGCGATGCGGTGGTCCGCGATGAGCGCTAGCGCGTCGCTACGGCAAGTTTGCCCGGTCTCCGCAGCGCCGCTCACATGCGACATCGCATCGCATATGGTGTGCGCTGCTGCAATGTTGGCTGGGCGGGATTTCACTGGCAGCCTTGTTTCGAGCGGCTAACAAAACGTAGCGAGCAGTCGTCAGGCGGGTGCGGGCGGCGCACAGGAACCGGAGTGTACGAGTGGTACATGAGGATTCCGAGCACCGGCCGCGCCCGCCTGGCGGCTGCGCAGTAGTTTTGTTAGCTGCTCTTAGTCCGGCTGCACACCAGCGCCCTAACGTAAGATCCCAGGCTTAGCCGCAGATTGCCGAAACAATTTGCGCGCTACAGACCTTAAGCTAAGGGAATCCGCACCGAAAAACAGGTGCCGCCTTGCGGGCGCGGACGCACGTCTACTTCGCATCCCAATGTCTCGGCAGTGCGGTGCACGATCCATAGACCGATGCCCAAGCCGTCGCTGCGCGGGTCGGCTTGGCGGAACGCCTGGAAGACCTGCTCGGGGTGCTCCAGATTCAAGCCAATGCCGCTGTCGATGATTTCCACCACTGCAAAACCGGGGCGGCGGCGGGTGCCGACCAGCACGCGACCGCGTTCGGTGTACTTGATGGCATTGCCGACCAGGTTGCCGATCAAGGTGGTCAACAAGCTGGGATGGCTGCGCACGCGGAGCGAGGTAGGTACATGGCGCAGTGCCAGGCACTTGTCGATGGCCTGCTGCCGCCACACGCCGAGCACCGAATGCAGCACGTCTTCCAGCTGCAGCGATTGCAGGTCCGGCATGGCAGCCTTGCTCGAGGCCGCCAGCGTGGCCAATTCGTCCAGGCTACGGCCGACCAGGCTGATCGCATCGCGCGCGGTCACCAGGGGCGGGATGGAATCGACGTTGGCATGCCGGCGCATCTTGTCGATGGCGTAAGCAGCAGTGCGCAGCGGAGTCTTCAGATCATGACCGGCGATGGCCATCAGGCGGCTGCGGTAGCGATCGGATTCCTCGGCGATTGCCAGCGCGCGGCGCAATTCCAACTGCGCCATGGTCTGGCGTGCCAGCGCGCGCAGGGCTTCCACCTGCTCATCGGTGAGCTGACGCGGTTTCCGGTCCAGCACGCAGACGGTTCCCAGCGGCAGACCGTCGGGCGTCTTCAACAAGGCACCCGCATAAAAGTGTAGCGGCGCCTCGCCGGTGACCAGCGGGTTGCGCGCAAAGCGGATGTCTTCGCGCGTGTCTGGCACCACCAGCACGTCATTGTCGAGCAGCGCGTACGCGCACATCGATTTGAACAACGGCGTCTCGCGCTCGCCCAGCCCGAGTTCGCTCTTGAACCACTGGCGATCTGCATCCACTAGGCTGATCAGCGCGATTGGCGTCTGGCAGATGATCGAGGCGAGCCGGGTGATGTCTTCGAACGCCGCTTCGCGCGGAGTGTCGAGAATGCCGTAGCTGCGCAGCGCCTGGAGGCGCAGCGTTTCGCTGGGGGGCTTGGGTGCGCAAGGAAGCGGTTCGGCCGCGATATCGGACAGGACGGTACTCATGCGCGCAGGTAAAGAGTGGTAAGCCGCAAGCATAGGGCATGCCAAGGCACGTCATGTGCCTGGCGTCACGGAGGTGAGAAAAAAGTGTGGCTGCCGACCTGGACGGTGGGTTGGCGTGAGGCTGGTGTGATGGCAGAGAGTCTGGGGACGGCTGGCATCCAGGTCTGCTCTCCGCAGTGTTGCCATGCTCTGGTCGCCTGCGTGTGCCCGCGACGGGCCAGCGGGTGCAACAGCCCCAATCAGGTGCGACATCCGGTCGCGCATCGGCCGCAACCATCGCCCCGGGAGACATGGCGGCTTACACTCGCAGGCATGCGTCGCTCGTTCCGCCACCATCGGTTATTGCCTCTGCTTGCCTGTCTGGCGGTGGTACTGATGCTGGTGGCTCCGCTGATCAGCCGCTGGAGCCAGGCACAGTCGGCTGAGCCGATGTGCATGAGCGCCCCGGCATTGTCGGCAGAGAGCTCGCTGCATGCCGGTCATCGAACCCGGCCGCCAGGGATTGCGACGCATGCGCACTCCGATTCCGCGACGGCGACGCAGCACGCCGGCAGCCACGAGGCAGCGACACATGGCGAGGCCTGCGACTACTGCGTATTGGCCGCACGCTTGCTCCTATTGCTCATCGTGGCATTGCTGTGCCTGCTGCAGCTGCGGCCGACGCCTGCGCCAGCGTACACCCAGGCAAGCGCAGGCCCGGTCTTTCGGTGGGCCGCGCTCGGCGCACGTGGACCACCGCTGCCCGCGTAAGGTTGCCCCTGCGCGGGCGTCCATGCAGTCATGCCCTGTGCGCGCGTGAGGTATCGCGCGCTGCAGGGTATCGCGGACGACTCGCATCTTATTCGAGTGATGCCGATGCGCGCCACAGTGGTGGCAGCGCACGGCTGTGCGGCCGTGCTCCCACGGCGAAGGGTTGGTAATGCGTCTACGGTTGTTGAAAACGATGTGGTATGCGCCGTCGTTGGCGTTGGTGTGGGGGCCTGCATGCAATGTGCAGGCGCAGGACGCGGCACTGACGCTGGGCAAGGTGCTGGTCAGCGAACACGCGCAGCGCAGCCCGAGCACGGCGCGCGTGTTGAGCTCGGTGGATGTGATCGGCGGCGAGCTGCTGCACGATCAACATGTGGATTACAGCTGGGAACTGCTGATGCGCGCGCCCGGAGTGCAGGTGACCCAGTTCCGCATGGGCACGGATGCAGGGCGTTTTTCGTTCCGCGGTTTCAACGGCGAGGGACGCATCAATGCGGTGAAATTGCTGATCGACGGCATTCCCAGCAACGACAATGCCGGCGCCATGCCGTATCTGGATGCGGTATTTCCGCAAGACATCAGCGCGATCGAGATCGTGCGTGGCACCAACGACGCGCGCTATGGTTTGAACGCCATTGCCGGCAGCGTGGACGTGCTGACCCGCACTGGCGGCAACGATGGCCGCTTGAGCGTGACGGCCGGCAGCTTCGATGAGCGCGAGGTGCAACTCAGCAAAGGTTTCGAACAGGGCGCGTGGAGCCAGAACTATGTGCTGGCCTGGCGCGACTCGGACGGCTATCGCGATCATGCCGATGCGCGCAAACTCAGCGTGGCGGGCAAGTGGTTTTACACCGACCCGGATGGTGCATTCCGCGCCGGGCTCACCACGCGGTATTACGACAACCATGCATTGGAAGCGGGCTATCTGGACGCCGCTACCGCACGCGCAGCGCCGCGAAGCTCGCCGGACTATGCGCAGAACGATCGCAGCGAGCGTCGTCTGCGCCAGACTGCGCTGCATGCGGACGGCGAGCTCGGTGAACAGGCGCAATGGAGTGCCAAGGCCTACCAGAACGACTACCGCAATCAGCGCTGGGTGCGGTTTTCCCAGGCGGGGCTGCAGCAGGAACGCGATACCGATGAAACCCATCGCGGGCTGCTGCTGCGGAGTAACTGGCAGCCGAATTGGGGCGCGCTGAATGCCAATCTCGAAGCAGGGATAGATGCGCAGTGGCAGGAAAATCAGTCGCAGCGGTATCGCACCGTGGCCCGCGTTCGCAGCGCGCAGTTGCGCGATTGGGATTACGACCTGCGCACACGTGGCGCGTATGTGCAGGCGGTGCTGACGCCGTTTGCGCGCTTGCAGCTGGTGCCGGGGTATCGCATCGATCGCGTCGATGGGCAACTGCACGATGTGCTGGCCGGCACCGTTGCGCCGACCTATGACTACGGCACCATCAAGCAACCCAAATTCAGTGCGAGCTACCGCGTGGGTGAGCAGAGCAGCGTGTATGCGAACTGGGGACGCACCTTCCAGATCGGCAGCGGCGATGGCGCCTACCGTCGCCAGCCCGGCAACCTGGGGCCGTCGATCAATGACGGCTGGGAGACCGGCCTCAAGTTCGCACCGTCGACTCTGTTGGACGGGCGCCTGGCCTATTGGGAGCAACGCGCATCCGGTGAGGTGGCGACCGTCTTTGGTGTGAATGGCGTGGTGGGCATTGGCGATGTGGCCAATGTCGGCCGCACGCTGCGGCGCGGTTGGGATGCGCAGCTCAACCTGCAGCCGGCTGAGCACTGGCGTGCTTGGGTGTCGTATTCGCGACAGAAGGCCACGATCGCCACGCCCGATCCGAGTGCCCCGGCCACGCGCGGCAAGGAGATCGAAAACGTGCCGCACTGGTTGGCGACCGCCGGGCTGGAGTGGCAGGTCAGTTCGGCGGTGCAGTTGAGCGCCTGGGGCAATGCGCAAGGCGACTACTACCTGGAGCGCACCAACACGCTTGGCCGCACCGGCGGCTATGCCTTGCTCAATCTGGGCGCGCGCTGGAATGTGGATGCGCGCAACGCGCTGAGCCTGCAGCTGCGCAATGTCACCGATCGTGCGTATGTGTACGCCTGGTACGACAGCGGCAGCTCGGGCTATTCGCCTGGCGATGGACGCGCGTTGTCGCTGTCGTGGGATTGGACTTTCTGATGCATGCAATGACTGACCACAGTGGCGTAGACCAGGCACGCCAAGGTAACCGCTGGCGCTTCTATCGCGCGGTGTGGCGCTGGCATTTCTATGCCGGACTGCTGGTGCTGCCTTTCATCATCTGGCTGGCGGTGACCGGGGCGGCGTTTTTGTATCAGGACGCGATCGATCGCAGCGTGCACCACGATTTGAAGGTGGTGCCGGTAGGCCACGCGCGCGTGCCCGCACAGCAGTTGGTTGCCGCTGCACAACAGCGCTACGCCGGTAGATTATTTGTCTACACCACGCCCAAACAGGCGGATGCCAGCGCCGAGATCGGGCTGGTGGATGCACATGGTGTGCGGCAGGTGGTCTATGTCGATCCATACCGTGCACGGGTGTTGGGTGCCTTGCCGGAGCACGGTACGCTGAGCTGGACGATCCGCCGGCTGCACAGCCTGGCGTTGGTCGGGCCATATGCGCCTGGCCTGATCGAAATGGCGGGCGGTTGGGCGATCGTGCTGGTGCTTACCGGTGTGTATCTGTGGTGGCCGCGCGGGCGACGTGGCGGCGTGATCAGTGTGCGTGGCAAGCCGAAGCAGCGGCTGTTCTGGCGCGACCTGCATGCGGTGACCGGTGCCGGGGTTGGGGCGATCCTGCTATTGCTGGCGCTGACCGGTATGCCGTGGTCATGGCTCTGGGGTGCACAGGTCAATCGCTGGGCCAATGGGCATGATTTTGGCTATCCCGCCGGGTTGCGTGTGCAGCAGCCGATGTCGCAGCAGCGCTTGGCCGATAGCGGTGAGCCGGCGTGGTCGTTGCGGCAGGCGCGCTTGCCGGAGTCAGTGGTGCCTGTACGAGGGGCTGGCGGCTTGGATGAGCCGTTGCATTGCGAGCACGCGAGTGCGCTGCAGGTCGGCAACGAGCACTCCGAGCACATGGCGCTTTCGGCACATGCAGGGCATGTAGACCACGAAGAAAACGCAGAGCACTTAGCCGAGTCTGAACACGCAGAGCACGTAGCCCACGCAGAGCAGTCAACCCAACACGCGCACTCGGCAGAGAGCGCGCATGCCGCCCATGGCGATGCCGGCGGCTTCGCTGGGCCGGGACGTGGAGCGATCGGCCTGGATGCGGCGATTGCGCGCTTCGATGCGCGCGGCATCCTACCGGGATATAGCGTGGCGCCGCCGCGTGGTACGACCGGCGTCTATACCGCGTCGGTGTATCCGGCCGATCTGCAGCGGCAGCGCGTGATTCATCTGGATCAATACAGCGGTGCGGTGCTGCTTGACATGCGCTACCGCGACTACGGGCCGCTGGCCAAGCTGATGGAATGGGGTATCAATGTGCACCTTGGGCAGCAATACGGCACTGCAAACCAGTTGATCCTATTGTTCGCCTGCATTGCGATTGTGCTGTTGTGCGTCAGTGCGGCTGTGATGTGGTGGAAGCGTCGCCCAAGCGGAGGGCTGGGCGTGCCGCCGTTGCCCGCTGATCCACGCACGCTACAAGGGCTGATGGTGCTGCTGGTGCTGTGCGGGCTGATCTTCCCGCTGGTTGGAGCGTCGCTGGTGCTGATGTGGCTGTTCGATCGTTACTGGATGCAGCGTGTGCAAGCGGATGCGGTCGCAGGGTGATGGGTGCGCGCCGATGCACAGGCGCTGATCGTAGCCCGTTGCCATCGTTATGAGGCGCAGCATGCCCAAACAGACGTCGCGATCTGCCTCAGTACAAGCCACATTGCAGTGGGCTGCCGCAGCTAGATATCCTCGTGGATGCCGCACTCGCGCTTCAGGCCAAAGAAGCGTGTGTCTTCTTCGCGCATGCCGGGTTCCCAGCGACGCGTGGTGTGGAAATCGCCGATGGACACGTAGCCTTGTTCCCACAGCGGGTGATACGGCAGATCGTGCGCTTGCAGGTATTGCCACACGTCGCGATCGGTCCAGTCGGCGATCGGGCTGATCTTGTAGCGTTCGCCGCGCTTCTGCACGATGGGCGTCTGCGCGCGGCCGCCGGACTGGCTGCGGCGCAGGCCAGTGAACCAGGTGCCCACGTTGAGTTCGTCCAAGGCGCGACGCATCGGTTCGACCTTGCGCAGGTTGTTGTATTGATCGATGCCGACCATGCCTTGCTCCCACAAGCGTCCGTGGCGCGCTTCCATCCAGGCGCGGCTGACCAGCGGGCGATACACCCTGAGATTGAGCTTGAGTCGCTCGGTCAGGGCATCGGCGAAGCGGTAGGTTTCCGGAAACAGGTAGCCGGTGTCGATCAGGATCACCGGAATATCCGGTCGTTGCTGGCTGAGCAGATGCAGCGTCACTGCCGATTGCGCGCCGAAGCTGGACGATAGCGCGGCTTCCTGCGGGCCGTACTGCAGCGCCCAGGCCACGCGTTCGTCGGCACGCAGTCCTTCCAGCTGCGCGTTGAGCGCCTCCAGATTGTCCAGCGCGGAAGAGGTGATCGATGCGGCAGGCAGCGCGGTCATGCGAGCAATTCCAGGTCGAGGTGACGGTGCGTGGGGTAGGGCGGCAATGCGATCAGGCCGGCGCGGTGCAGGAAATCGCCGAAGCCTTCGTCATTGGCCTGGTCGCGTTCGGCGGCGTAGCGCGCAAACAGCGGTTCCAGTGTGGCCAGGATCTCTGGCTCGGTGATGTTTTCGCGGTACAGCGTATTGAGCCGCTGGCCACGGCGGTCGCCACCTAGCATCAGGTTGTAGCGCCCGGGCGCCTTGCCTACCAGCGCGATCTCGGCCAGATACGGGCGCGAACAGCCATTCGGGCAGCCGGATAAACGCAGCACGATGGGCGTGTCGGCCAGCCCGTGCTGCTGCAGCAACGGCTGCAGTGCCGCGCTGAAGTCGGGCAGATAGCGCTCGGCCTCGGCCATCGCCAGGCCGCAGGTGGGCAATGCCACGCAGGCCATCGCGCCGCGCGCCAGAGCGGTGGCGGCCTGGTTGCCGGCATCCAGCGCGTACTGCGCAACCAGCGCATCGACGCGTGCGCGCTCGCTGGCGAGCACGCCGGCGATCACCAGATTCTGGTTGGGCGTCATGCGGAACTCGCCGACGTTCAGTTGTGCGATCGCACGCAACCCACTCAGATGCGCCGCGGTGTCGGTATCGGCAATGCGGCCGGCCGGCAGCGAAAGGGTCAGGTGCCATAGCCCGTCTTCGCCTTCGACCCAGCCATAGCGGTCGCCGTTGTGTTCAAACGCGAACGGCTTTGCGGGTTGCAGCGCAAAGCCGGCGCGGCGCGCGATCTCGGTCACGATGGTGTCCAGACCATGATCGTCGATGGTGTACTTGAAGCGCGCACGCTTGCGCACCGCACGGTTGCCGAGGTCGCGCTGGGTGGTGACCACCGCTGTGGCGACATCGAGCAGCTGATCGCGGGTGACAAAGCCAATCACGTTGGCCACGCGCGGCCAGGTTTCGGCATCGCCGTGCGAGGCGCCCATGCCACCGCCGATGCTGACGTTGTAGCCCAGCAACTGCCCCTCGCGCAGGATCGCGATAAAGCCCAGATCGTTGGCGAAGACGTCCACATCGTTGAGCGGCGGCGCGGCGAAGCCGATCTTGAATTTACGTGGCAGATAGCGGTCGCCGTAGATCGGCTCGTCCTCGCTGCCGGAGCCGGAAACGCGCTCTTCGTCCAGCCAGATTTCGTAGTACGCCCGGGTATTGGGCAGCAAATGCTCGGAGACCCGCGCGGCATCCGCATACAGCGCGGCATGTGCCTGCGACAGCAGTGGATTGGCGGCCACCTGCACGTTGCGATTCACGTCACCGCAGGCCGCCAGCGTATCGATCAAGGTGGCATTGATGGCCTGCATGGTGGCCTTCAATTCACGCTTGATCACACCATGAAATTGGAACGCCTGGCGCGTGGTGATGCGCAGCGAGTGATTGGCATAGCGCGTGGCGATGCCATCCAGCGCCAGCCATTGCGTGGGCGTAATCACCCCGCCCGGCGTGCGCGTGCGGATCATGAACTGATACGCCGGCTCGAGCTTCTGCCGCCGCCGCTCATCGCGAATATCGCGGTCGTCTTGCTGGTAGCTGCCGTGGTACTTGATCAGGGTCTGATCGTCCTCACGCAACGCGCCGGTCACCGCATCGGCCAGGCTCTGTTCCAGCGACCCACGCAGGCGGCGGCTTTCGGATTTGATGTCTTCGACGGAGTGAGTCATGGGAATCGGGAGTTGGGAATGGGGAATCGAAAAAAGCGGCTTCGTCTGCCAGGAAAGGTCAGTTGCGGGCTGTTCCGATTGCCGATTCCCCAATCCCGATTCCCGGCACTAATAAACATCACGCGCATAACGTCCCTCCACCTGCAGCTGGGTGAGATAGGCCGCAGCGGCTTCGGCATCCAGCGCACCGTGGGTGGCGACGATATCGAGCAAGGCGGCGTGCACGTCCTTGCCCATGCTGGTGGCGCCGCACACATACACATGCGCGCCGCCTTGCAACCAGGCATGGACCTCGGCGCCACGCGCGCGCAGGCGATGTTGCACGTAGAGCTTTTCGGCCTGGTCGCGCGAGAACGCCACTTCCAGCGCGTGCAACTCGCCGCGTTGCAGGGCCAGCTGCCACTCGGCCTGATACAGGAAATCGGTATTGAAATGCTGGGCGCCGAAGAACAGCCAGTTGCGGCCCTTGGCGCCGGTTTCCGCGCGCTCCTGCACGAAGCCGCGGAACGGTGCCACGCCGGTGCCTGGGCCGATCATCAGGATGTCGCGATCGGAATCGGCCGGCACGCGAAAGCGCTCGTTCGGTTCGATGTAGACCGGGGCGGTGTCGCCTTCGGCAAGCGCTGCCAGAAAACCGCTGGCCGACCCCAGATGCGCGTGCCCATGCGCCTGGTAGGTGACTTCGTCCACGGTCAGATGCACTTCATCGCCGACGCGCTTGCGGCTGGAGGCAATGGAATACAGCCGCGGGGTGAGCGGACGCAGCGCGGCGAGCAGGCCGGCGTGGTCCCAATCCGCCGGCCAGCGGCGCAGCACGTCGATCACTTGATGATCGGCGAGCAGCGCCGCCAGGCCGGCAGTCTGGGTGGGGGCGAGCAGCGCTTGCAGTTCCTGTGTGCCTGCGCGCTCGGCGTGAGCGGTGAGAAACGGCCGCGAGAGCTTGGTCAATTCGCGCTGGGTGGCGAGCCATGCATTCAACGCCAGCGTCTCCTCGCCGACGGTGACTGCGGCATCGCCGTCCAACTGCAACGTCTGCAGCACGGCATCCACTAGCGCGGGCGGATTGCGATGGCGGATGCCCAGCGCGTCGCCCGGCTCGTAGCTCAGGCCGCTGCCTTCCAGCGAAAATTCCAGATGCCGCACGCGCTTGCCGGGCGTGGCATACACGCGAAAGCCGGGCCCCTTGAAGTCGCGTCCACTGATGATCTGAGTGGACAGTAGCTCCGCAGCGAACGGCTGCTGATGCGACCACGCCGGCGCGATGGGGCTGCTGCGCAGCGGCGTGACCGTGGCAGAGTGCAGGCCGCTCTTGAGCTGCTCGCGAGCGTGCTTGAGCGCCTGCGTGCGCCACGGCGCAGCAACGCTGTCGATGTCCAGGTCGGCTTCGCCGCGCGGCTGTACGCGGCTGCCGCCGAGTTCGGCCAGGCGCTCGTCGATACGCCGCGCGATGCCGCAGAAATCGGCGTAACTGGAATCGCCCAGGCCCAGCACCGCGTACTTGAGCTCGGGCAGCCTGGGCGCGCGACGGCTGGCGAGGAATTCGACCAGGCCGATCGCATCGTCCGGCGGGTCGCCTTCGCCCTGGGTGCTGATCACCACGTACAACAGCTGCTCGCTAGCCAGCTCACGGGTGGAGTAGGCGTCGGCGCGCAGCAGGCGCACGCTCAGGCCTGCGGCTTCGGCATCGGCGGCCAGCTGCTCGGCCTCGCGGCGGGCGTTGCCAGTCTGGCTGCCGTACAGCACGGTCAGCCGTTGGCCTTCCTGGGCGATTGCGTGGGTTTGTCCACCGGGCAACACTGCCAGCGAGCGCGGCGGATGGCCCTGTGCCAACCCGGCGGCGTAGCCGGAGAGCCACCACAGCGCTGCGCTGTCCAGGCCGTCGACCAACCGATCCAGCAGCGCCTTGCGCTCGTCGGGCAAGGGGCTGGGCGGTAGCGCGGAACTGGCGGCGGTCATTCGGATCCGGGGGCTTTGATGAGATAGACGATGTTAGGGAAGCGTTGCGCCCACCAGAAAGGAGCAGCCGTTATCGCGTTATGCCGGGCGCTTATTTCGTGCAGTCATCAGGGGGGCACACACTGCAGCGCCTTGCCCTACCATCGGCTGGTCTGCCCGCCGATGCACCCGACATCCCGATGACCCTGCCGCCGCTGTCCCATCTCGACCGGCTCGAAGCCGAAAGCATCCACATCCTGCGCGAAGTCGCTGCCGAGTTCCGAACCCCGGTGATGCTGTATTCGGTGGGCAAGGACAGCTCGGTGCTGTTGCATCTGCTGCTCAAAGCGTTCGCGCCGTCGCGGCCGCCGATCCCGTTGCTGCACATCGACACACGCTGGAAGTTCCGTGAAATGATCGCCTTCCGCGACCGCCGCGCGGCCGAGACCAGCGTGGACCTGCGCGTGCACATCAACCCCGATGGCATCGCCCAGGACGTTGGACCGATTAGCCACGGCGCCGCCGTGCATACCGACATCATGAAAACCCAGGGCCTGAAACAGGCGCTGGAGCAGGGCGGCTTCGATGCGGCGATTGGCGGGGCGCGCCGCGACGAAGAGAAATCGCGTGCCAAGGAGCGCGTGTTCTCGTTCCGCAATGCGCGCCATCGCTGGGACCCGAAAAACCAGCGCCCGGAGCTGTGGAATCTGTACAACGCACGCACCAAGCCCGGCGAAAGCGTGCGCGTGTTTCCGCTCTCCAACTGGACCGAGCTGGATATCTGGCTGTACATCTATCGCGAAAAAATTCCAGTGGTGCCGCTCTACTTCGCCGCCCCACGCCCGGTAGTGGAACGCGACGGTGCCTGGATCATGGTCGACGACGCACGCCTGCCGCTGCATCCGGGCGAAACCCCGCAACTGCGCTCGGTGCGCTTCCGCACGCTAGGCTGCTACCCGCTCACCGGCGCGATCGAGTCCAGCGCCGACACGCTGGAAGCGGTCATCGCCGAAATGTTGGTCAGCACCAGTTCCGAGCGCCAGGGCCGCATGATCGATCACGCACCGGGCGCATCGATGGAACAGAAAAAGCTTGAGGGGTATTTTTGATGGGCAGTGAATGGGGAATGGAGAATGGGGAATCGCAACAGCGGTTGCCGGCAAGCGTCACGATCGAAGAGAACGCCTTTGCGATTCCCGATTCCCGACTCCCGATTCCCGGCACCATCGGTGCCTATCTCCAGCAGCACGAATCCAAGCCCTTACTGCGCTTCATCACCTGCGGCAGCGTGGACGATGGCAAGAGCACGCTGATCGGGCGGTTGCTGTACGACAGCAAGCGCTTGTTCGACGATCAGCTGGCGGTGCTGGAAAGCGATAGCCGGCGGCATGGAACGCAGGGCGAGGGCATCGATTACGCGTTGTTGATGGACGGGCTGGCGGCCGAGCGCGAGCAGGGAATTACCATCGATGTGGCGTACCGCTACTTCGATACCGACCAACGCAAATTCATCGTGGCCGATTGCCCCGGGCACGAGCAGTACACGCGCAATATGGCCACCGGCGCATCCACGGCCGATGTGGCTGTGGTGCTGGTGGATGCACGCAAGGGCTTGCTAGCGCAGACGCACCGGCACAGCTACATCGTGTCGTTGCTGGGCATCCGCCATGTGGTGCTGGCAGTCAACAAGATGGACCTGGTGGACTACGACGCGCAGGTGTTCGCTGCGATCGCAGATGCCTACAAGACGCTTGCCGCGCAGCTAGGCATTACCGATGTGCAGTGCATTCCGCTGTCTGCGCTGGCTGGCGAAAATCTGTCCAGCGCTTCGACGCGGATGCCGTGGTACAGCGGCCCGCATCTGCTGCAGCATCTGGACACCGTGCAGCTGGAGCCGCCGGAAGCCGGCAGCGGCCTGCGTTTGCCAGTGCAGTGGGTCAACCGCCCCAACGCGCAGTTCCGTGGCTATGCAGGCACGATTGCCGCCGGCCAAGTGCGTGTGGGCGATGCGGTCTTGGTGGTGCCGTCCGGGCGCCGCACGCAGGTGGCAAGCGTGCTCGATGCCAACGGCGAGGTGAGCAGCGCACGCGCCGGGCAGGCGGTGACGCTGACCCTGCGCGACGAGATCGATATCAGCCGTGGTGACATCATCGCCGCCATCGACGACCCGCCGGAAGTGGCAGACCAGTTCGCTGCGCATCTGCTGTGGATGGACGATGCCGCACTGCTGCCCGGGCGCCCTTACTGGCTCAAGATCGGCACCCGCACGGTCACCGCAAGCATCAGCGAGATCAAGCACAAGGTCGATGTGAACACGCAGGAGCGGCTGGCCGCCAAACGGCTGGAGCTCAACGAAGTGGGCTACTGCAACCTGGCGCTGGACGAGCCCATCGCCTTCTCGCCGTATGCGCGCAACCGCGTGCTCGGCGGTTTCATCCTGATCGACCGGCAGAGCAATGTCACGGTGGCTGCCGGCACGCTGGAATTCGCGTTGCGCCGTGCCGGCAACGTGCATTGGCAGCATCTGGATGTGGATCGCAGTGCACGTGCGCGCATCAAGGGCCAGGCGCCGCGCGTGCTGTGGTTTACCGGCCTGTCGGGTGCAGGCAAGTCCACTGTGGCCAACCTGGTCGACAAACGTCTGCACTCGCTGGGCTATCACACCTTCATCCTGGACGGCGATAACGTGCGCCACGGGCTCAACCGCGATCTGGGTTTCACCGACGAAGACCGCGTGGAAAACATCCGCCGCGTGGCCGAAGTGGCACGCTTGATGGCCGATGCCGGCCTGATCGTGCTGGTGAGTTTCATCTCGCCGTTCCGTGCCGAGCGGCAACTGGCGCGCGAGCGCTTCGATCAGGGCGAGTTTGTCGAAGTGTTTGTAGATGTGCCGCTGGCAGTTGCCGAAGCGCGCGATGTGAAGGGGCTGTACCGCAAGGCGCGTGCCGGGCAGATTCCCAATTTCACCGGGATCGACTCGCCGTATGAGGCGCCAGAGACGCCGGAGATCCATCTTCACGCCGATGGTGAGAATGTAGAGGTGCTGGCGCGCCACGTGCTCGAGTTTCTGGGTCTGGAACGCTGAAGGGTGGCCTCAACGACAGGGTGGGCAGTCGTCAGACGAACCTGGTGAATGGCAGAACGGCGGTGTATGAACCCATGCAGGCAGCACGGCCATGGCGGTGCTGACCAGCGCACCGTGCCAAGGACAGCAAGGGTCTTTGGTCATGGTGCAAAGCGCGTCCTTTCTGTCAATTCATGGCGGCTAGGTCGGTAAACTTTCGACGTACCCCGCCAGGATGTTCTGATGCTTGTTCTGCCCAGCGCGCGCGTTTGCGCCGCGCTCTTGTTGGCCGCTGTCCTGTCCGGTTGTAGCCGTCAGGCCAGCACGCCAGCAGCCGCCAAACCCATTCCGGTCTCTGTGCAGGCGGTGGCCACCCAACCCTGGAACTCGACGGTGCAGTCGATCGCCACGGTGCGTGCGCGCGAATCGGTGGCGCTCACCGCAGCGGTCAGCGATGTGGTGGAGCAGGTGTATTTCGACAGCGGCGACGAGGTCAAGGCCGGGCAATTGCTGCTGCGTCTGCGCGGCAATTCGCAGCAGGCGGCATTGACCGCCGCACAGGCCACCTTCGAAGAGACCGACCAGTTGTACCGCCGCCAGTTGAGTCTGGTTGGCCAGCAACTGGTGGCCAAGTCCACCGTGGACACGCAGCGCGCGCTGCGCGATGCCGCACAGGCGCGGGTGCAGCAGATGCGCGCGGAAATCACCGACCGCGAAGTGCGCGCGCCGTTTTCCGGTGTGCTGGGCATCCGCCAGATCAGCCCTGGCTCGCTGATCACCTCCAGCACGGTGATCGCCACGTTGGACGATGTGGCGCGCATGTACGTGGATTTCCAGGTGCCGGAATCGCAGTTCGGCCTGGTGCAACTCGGCAATGCGGTGAGCGGCAGCGCGGCGGCGTATCCGGGCGCGCAGTTCCAGGGCGAGGTGGTGACCATCGATTCGCGGATCGATGAGACCACGCGCTCGGTGACGGTGCGCGCGGATTTCCCCAACGACGATCGCCGGCTGCGTCCGGGCATGCTGCTGGATGTGCGGCTGTTCCAGCCGGCGCGGCAGGCGGTGGTGATTCCGGAAATTGCGGTGGTGCAGGTGGGGCGCGAATCGTACGTCTTCCGGGTCAAGCCCGACAGCACCGTGGAGCGCGCCGATGTGCGGCTGGGCGAGCGTCGGGACGGCAAGGTGGAAATCCTCGAAGGCATCAAGGCCGGTGAGCGCATCGTAGTGGACGGCACCGGCAAGCTGCGCCCGGGCTTGAAGGTGGTGAATCAGGCCCCGCCCGCAGCGCCCCGCCCCCAGGCGGCCGCACAATGAAACTCTCCGACCTGTCGATCACCCGCCCGGTGATGGCGGTGGTGATGAGTTTGCTGCTGATCGTGCTGGGGGTGATGTCGTTCACCCGCCTCACCTTGCGCGAATTGCCGGCCATCGACCCGCCCATCGTCTCGGTGGATGTGGAATACACCGGCGCCTCTGCCGCAGTGGTGGAAAGCCGCATCACCCAGGTGCTGGAAGACGCGCTGGCCGGCATCGAGGGTATCTCCACCATCGAGGCGCGCAGCCGTAATGGCTCCTCCGACATCAGTATCGAGTTCGTGCAATCGCGCGATGTGGAAGCGGCCGCCAACGACGTGCGCGATGCGGTCAGCCGGGTGTCCGACCGCATGCCCGACCAGGCGCGTCCACCGGAGATTTCCAAGGTCGAAGCCGACGCCGACCCCATCCTGTGGCTCAACATGAGCTCCAGCACGATGGACACGCTGCAGCTGTCCGACTACGCCGAGCGCTACGTGGTCGACCGCTTCTCCAGCCTGGATGGCGTGGCGCAGGTGCGGATCGGCGGGCGCCAGCGCTATGCGATGCGTATCTGGCTGGACCGCGACCAATTGGCGGCACGCGAACTCACCGTGGCCGATGTGGAAGCCGCGCTGCAGAACGAAAACGTCGAGCTGCCCGCCGGCAGCATCGAATCGGCGCAGCGCGATTTCACCTTGCGCGTGGAGCGCAGTTATCTCAAGCCCGAAGATTTCGCCAAGTTGCCGTTGAACAAGGGCGAGGGCGGTTACGTGGTACGGCTGGGCGATGTGGCCAGGGTGGAGCTGACCTCGGCCGAGCGGCGCGCCTATTTCCAGAGCAATGGCGTGCCCAACGTGGGGCTGGGCATCGTGCGCAACTCCACCGCCAATGCGCTGGACGTGGCGCGTGAAGCGCGCGCGCAGGCCGAAGAAGTGCAGAAGTCGCTCCCGAAGGGCACCAACATCTTCGTTGCCTTCGATACCACCACCTTCATCGATGCGGCGGTGGAGCGCGTGTATCACACGCTGGTGGAAGCGGTGGTGCTGGTGCTGGTGGTGATCTGGGTGTTTCTGGGCAGCGCGCGTGCCGCGCTGATTCCTGCGGTGACGGTGCCGGTGTGCCTGATTGCCGCGTTCATTGCGCTATACGCCTTCGATTTTTCGATCAACCTGCTCACCCTGCTGGCCTTGGTGCTGTGTATCGGCCTGGTGGTGGACGACGCCATCGTGGTGGTGGAAAACATCCAGCGCCGGATCGATCTGGGCGAACCACCGCTGGTGGCCGCCAAGCGCGGCACCGGGCAGGTGGCGTTCGCGGTGATTGCGACCACGGCCGTGCTGGTGGCGGTGTTTCTGCCGGTCGGTTTTCTGGAAGGCAATACCGGGCGGCTGTTCCGCGAATTGGCGGTGGCGCTGGCGGCGGCAGTGGCGATCTCGGCCTTCGTGGCGCTGACGCTGACGCCGATGATGTCGTCCAAGTTGTTGCGCGCGCATGGGCAGGCCAAGCCCAATCGCTTCCACCGCTGGTTCGATGGGCGCATGCAGGCGGTGTCCGGTGCGTATGGGCGCTCGCTGGAGCGGCATGTGCACCGCACCTGGATCTTTGCGCTGTTGATGCTGTTGGCGCTGGGCGCCAGCGCATGGCTGATGGGCCGCATTCCTTCCGAACTGGCGCCGGCCGAAGACCGCGGCAATTTCCAGATCATGATCGACGGCCCGGAAGGTGCCGGCTTCGATTACACGGTGGGGCAGATGCATCAGGTGGAAGACATCCTGCGCCCCTTCGTGGGGCCGGACAAACCCATCGTGCGCGCCAACCCGCGCGTGCCCGGCGGCTTTGGCAGCAGCGAGGAAATGCACACCGGCCGGGTTAGCGTGTTCTTGCAGGATTGGGAAAAGCGCTCCCGCCCCACCACCGAAGTGGCCGATGAGGTGCAGCAGAAACTCAATGTGCTCAGCGGCGTGCGTGCGCGCACGCAGGTGAGCGGCGGGCTGGTGCGTAGCCGTGGACAACCGTTCCAGCTGGTGCTGGGCGGGCCGGATTACGCAGAAATCGCGCAATGGCGCGACCGCATTTTGCAGCGCATGGAAGCCAACCCCGGTCTGGTCGGCCCCGACTCGGATTACAAGGAAACCCGCCCGCAGATGCGCGTCAATATCGACCGCCTGCGCGCGGCCGATCTGGGCGTGCCGGTCACTGCCATCGGCGGGGCGCTGGAAGCGCTGATGGGCTCGCGCCGCGTCACCACCTTCGTCGACAACGGCGAGGAATACGACGTGATGCTGCAGGCCGGGCGCGAAGGCCGCATGTCGCCGGAAGACCTCACCGCCATTCGCGTGCGTTCCAACCGTGGCGAACTGATCCCGCTCTCCAACCTGGTGACCTTGAGCGAAGTGGCCGAAGCCGGCACCTTGAATCGCTTCAATCGCCTGCGTGCAATCACGATCACCGCGGGCCTGGCGCCGGGCTATCCGCTCGGCGATGCCATCGCCTGGGCGCAGCAGGCGGCGCAGGAAGAATTGCCCGAATATGCGCAGGTCGACTGGAAGGGCGAATCGCGCGAGTACCAGCAATCCGGCAGTGCGGTGTTGTTGACCTTCGGCATGGCGCTGCTGGTGGTGTATCTGGTGCTGGCCGCGCAGTTCGAAAGTTTTGCGCATCCGTTGGTGATCATGCTCACGGTGCCGTTGGCGGTGCTGGGGGCGTTGGTGGGCCTGTGGCTGACCGGTGGCACACTCAACCTGTTTAGTCAGATCGGCATCGTGATGCTGGTCGGCTTGGCCGCCAAGAACGGCATTCTTATTGTGGAGTTCGCCAACCAGTTGCGCGATGAAGGTCGCAGCGTGCATGCGGCCATCGTGGAATCGGCATCGGTGCGTTTGCGCCCGATCCTGATGACCTCGATTGCGACGGTGGTCGGCGCGATTCCGCTGGTGGTGGCCGGTGGGCCTGGCTCGGCCAGCCGCGCCACCATCGGCGTGGTGGTGATCTTCGGCGTCTCGCTGTCCACGTTGTTGTCGCTGTACGTGGTGCCGGCGTTCTACAGCCTGATCGCGCCGTTTACCAAGTCGCCCGAAGCGGTGGCCCGCCAGCTGGAAACCCTGGAAGCGCAGACGCCGTCGGTGGGTGGGCATGCGTGAACGCGGCCGGCAGCGCGTTGTGCTGCCGGTGTTGTCTAAAAATCGGGGCTCGCTTGCGGTCCTGGCAGCTGTGGCGGTACGCGATCCGTAAGTTTCCACATTGACACATCGATGTGGAGCCCCAACCGAGCACCCCATTGTGGGGTGAGGAATTGCCGTCGCCGGATGTAGGATTTTTCCTACCTGATCAACGCTATGCCTGTAAATCGCCCTCCAGAGGAGTTGAACGCGCGATCTGTGAAGCATTAGTCAGTGGCAATCCGCGAGTACCTATGCCAGAGTCCGGAACAAGATGCCACAGTCGCACATAAGGATGATGGGCCTGGCAGGGGCTCATTTCCGCATCCCTGCCCGGGCTGCCTATCTCCTTCCGCGCTGTGCCCCTCGTATAACGCTGAAAGCCGTTTATCCACTTCATCGCTCACCACGACAGACAGGCAGAAGGTAATGGACGCAATTCTTTACGGAACGATGAACTGGCTACAGCCCCTGGCGGACGCCAACTTGGGCGACTTCGTTTTCTTCAAACTGATCAACGACTACTTCAGTAACGAGATTCAGGCATTCGGCCTGGCACTGATGGGCCGTGCCATGCGCTGGGTCAGCACCATCGCGCTGACGGTGACCACCTTGTGGGTGATGATCCTGGGCTATCGGATCGCCACCGGGCAATCGCGCGAGAACGCCATGGCCACCATGATCAAGGCCGGCAAGGTGGCCATCATCATCAGCGTGGCCTCCGCCGTCGGGATCCATGGTGGCATGCTCCACCAGACCATCACCCAGAACCTGGGCAAAGAGATCCACCAGCTGTTCACCGGCAATAGCGGAACCGCCTCCGATGCGATCGACGAAAATCTTGCCTACACGCAGGTGGCGCTGACCGCGCTGGATGCGGTGCGCGTGGACCCCACCGATCCGGAAGCACTGGAGAAGAAAGGCCGTGCTGTGCTGATGGCCGGCCTCGGCACCGCCAGCCCGCCGATGGCGGCCGGTGCGATGCTGCTGCTGTTCAAGTTCACGATGGCGTTTTTGATCGGCATCGGGCCGATCTTCATCCTGGCGCTGGTCTTCGACCAGACCAAGGACCTGTTCAAGAAATGGCTGTTCTATGTGCTGGGCACGCTGTTTTCGATGTCCATGCTGTCGGTGGTGACAGCGATGGTGCTCAAGTTCAGCGCCAAGGTGGCGGCGGCCTACTGGGTTGCCCGGATCATTACCCTGGGCAACGCAGAAGGTCTGTCCAGCCATGCCCTGCAGCAGGGCGGCATCGGCTTGATGATGACCGTGTTGATCATCAGCGTACCGACGTTTGCGGCGGCGATCTGGCAGGGGAATATGGGGAACTTCATGGCGTACTCGGCATTTGGGAATGCTGCTAGCCCTGGCCCGCAGGGGCAGCCGGCTGGGTCGTATGTGCCGCCGCAGATTGCAAAGAGCGGAGGAAATGCTGAGTCAAGACCAGAAGTAAACACTCCCGCCGCTATTAAAGTCACGGGCGAAAGAGCAGCTACAGCAGCACAGACAGCGGGTTCGCGAGGGCAAGCTGGACAGAGAGATGCTTAATCCCCCGGCCTTGCTTAATATAAACTAATAAATATTGATGGCTCAAATGATTAAAAATCCTGTAGCTATCTTCGGCTCCTTAGTATTTTTCTCGGGCTATGCTGCAGCTCAAGGCTGCCCAGTCGGGCAATATCAAATTGGAGGTCAAGGGGCTGTAGCGTGCGCGCCTATTCCACAAGAATCCCCAATGCAACAGGAGCGACGCCCTAGCGGGAAATGGCTTAAAACTTGGGGGGCTATCGCCGGGGACGGAGCTAGTAATCTGGGGGTCTCCACTGGAAAGCTCAGTAAGGAAGAGGCCCAGCAAGACTCGCTGATGAACTGTAAAGAATCGAGCCAGAAAGAGTGTAGCGTACTATTTTCTTATAAGAACCAGTGCGCAGCAGTAACTCAGCCTGAACGGATTGGAAAGATAACTCTCGGCGTCACTGCTGGCGCATCAATAGAAGCTGCAAGTGAGCATGCGATGTCAATTTGCAAGAAAGATAACCCTGGTGCCGACTGTAAAATCGTTTACACAGCATGTACAGACCCTGTTTTCAAAAGATTCTGAGCATAACGCCGACATTAGCTCATCTAGGAATATTTCAAAAACACATCTATTAAAAAATAATTCATGGAAAGGGATGCCATGAAACAGCGTGAACTATTGACAGCATTTTTCTGTATGACTTCAGTCCTCAGTCCAGGTTGGCTGCAGTCACTACAAATTCATCCCCTGCGTTTCAGCACTTATGTTTGCATTGCTTTGCCCAAAAGCGTTTCCTACAGGCGTCCCTCAAAGCTTGTCACGAACCCCTGAATCCGCCCGCCGTTAGTTCAATAGAGTTCGCAGGAGTGATGTAATGGATAGCGTCTTCCCCTCAAGCAACGCACAGTGGTATCGGTCACCCCAGGGCATTCGGCGCATGATGACTATCCTGTTGATCACGAGCTTACTCACCGCACTTTTGGTGGTCCTGGCCCATCGAACTTCATTCGCCTTCCTGCTGGAACTTGCGCAGTTTGCCACCATCGTCTGTGCTGTATTGTGCTTCGCTATAGTGTCGATGCTGCTGTGGCTCATCACAGGTGCCATGACCACTTGGGAAAAACTGAGATCAGAGCGGAAACATACCAAAGAACTGAAACAGCTGCGCCGCGCCATTGTCAATGCAACCGCAATGACGCTACTGATGTTGATGCTTGCAGTGGCAGCGACCTGCATCCCCTTTGTGATGGATATAATGAAGAAGTTCCCCGATTTTGGATTGGTCTTCGCAATCATGCCATTTGCCTTTTCGCTACATCGAATCAATATCAACCGCACCTGTTCAAGACTCACGAATTCCATGACCGCCGCACAGTGTGCTGCGCAGCGTACGATGGCGGCATGAACCGGCATCTGGGACTCAAGATTCTTGGATGTCTTTTCTTAGCTCTCTTGGCAGGGTGCAACCCGATGAATGCTACTTCCGAAAGACATGGCACTGGCGATACCACCGCCGACGGCGACCCGGTCTATCGCAAGAACCCGCATCCGACGCAGGCTTACCGGATCACGATGACAATCGAGGATGCGCCGGGGCCTTTTGAGTGGATTTCGGGGACTGCGTTTTATGAAATGACCAACCGCGATGCGTGCACACCCTTCGATCGCTCATTGGGTATGTCGACAAAGCCAAAAGAGGATGGAATTCCCATTCACTTTGAGAAGGTAAGTGACACAACGTATGTGGCGACGATTTATGCCGATGGCATGGTCGATGCCGACTACTACGGCAAGGGTGCTTGTACCTTTGAACTTAATGGAGTTGGCATTTCATTGAAGGCTACTGGTAAAAAAGAGGAAACCAGGTTTCAGCCAGTACTCTTTAAAGCGCAGCTGAAAAATACGACGCCCGTAGAATTTTATTTTTGGAATGGCGGATACCCGCGGAGTCGAATGGAGAACTATCCAGACACGGGCGAGTACAGTCCAGATAAATATGCCGAGCCCAATCGGAGCAATTTATTCAAGATAACGCTGAAGTCTGAGAGGGTATCTAAGTGAGCCTGACCGAGCAGCAATATGCCTTTATAGCAAAAGATGTCTACGACAGGCCGCCAGAGACAGGTCCGAATAGTAGTCCAGTCGAGATAGGGGGTTTCTTGTTCAAGCGTTTGGAGTATATGGATCGCCCTTCAGGCTATCAGGGGGTTATCTACGAGAGGATAGATACAGGCGAGATTATCGCCGCCCATCGCGGTACCGAGTTTGATCGTCAACCAAAACAAGATGGTGCCTATGCTGATGGCGGCATGGTCGCAGCCCGCCACAATTATCAAGTCGATGATGCTATTGAGTTGACTCAACACGCTTTGGATTACGCAGAACAAAAGCACCTCAAGTCCGGCCAGCCAGCCCCCGCCGTCACCGTCACCGGCCATTCCCTCGGTGGCGATCTAGCCCAGGTCACCGCCCACCACTTCGGCCTCAAGGGCGAGACCTTCAACGCCTACGGTGCGGTCAGCCTGGACCGGCGCATCCCCGAAGGCGGCACCGATGTGATCAATCACGTCATGGCCGGCGATGCGGTCAGTGCTGCGAGCAAGCACTACGGGCAGGTCAAGGTCTATGCCACGCCGCAGGAAATCGCCTTACTGCAACAGGCCGGTTACGACAATACCCACAGCGTGCTGGATGACCGCAATCCGCTCGTGGCTGTCGGGCTCGGCGACTCGCACCGCATCCACAATTTCCTGCCCGTCGATGGCAACGGCAAGCCGGATCGCTCGGTGCTGGAAGACCCCCAGGCGCAGCAGTTGGCCAAGCAGTACGCGCCGATGATCGAAAAGTACCGCAACGATGTCTCCCTGATGCGCGGTGGCCTGACCCTGGCTTCCCGCAGCCTCCAGTCGATGAATCTGGTCGATGGCATCGATCACTTGCGCGGCCCATTGGCTTCCGGTGCCGGCATGGCGGAGATGGCAGCGCAGCGGTGGGCGGAAACTCAGGAGCGCATGCAGCGCGAGGACAGGCAAGTCTATGTGCCACCCGGCTGGAAGATGCCGCTGGGTCCGTCGCCGGAGCGCTGTGTCGATCCGGGCGCTGCTTCCGTCTCAAACGAGCCGCTGTATTGGGCCATCCACAGCAACCTGCCAGCAGGCACTTCCGATGCTGTGACGATGCACGCCATCGTCGAGGCCAAGCGCATGGGCATCGTGCATCCAGATCAATTGCAGAGCGTGACAGCGAATCAGGATGCGATCTGGATCCTCGGGCACACGCCCGGCTACCGGGTCAAGGTGGATCTGGCCGAGAGCATTCCTCCCGTGCAGGAAAGCATCCGCCAGTCGCAAGCGCTGGATGCGCAGCGCTCGCCGCCAGACCTCACGCCATCGCCGACGCGTGTACTGTAAGGCGATGAACGCCTCACATGCCCAGATGACTGTAACGCCCCAGGCTGCCCCTGAGCACCGACGCGCGATGAACTGGCTATAGCCCCTGGCGGATGCCAACCTGGGCGACTTCGTTTTCTTCAAACTGATCAACGACTACTTCAGCAACGAGATTCAGGCATTCAGCCTGGAGTTGATGATGCCAGGCAGGTCGGTACAGGGAGCGCTCTCCCTTGGTCCGCGCAATGACGAAGGTCACATGACAGCCATGCCCGGATGTGATCGACTTCGGCGGTTAACCTAGTCGGAATTGCCAATGCGTCGTCTCACCTGCCTGCTTGCTCCTTCCCTTCTCGCGTTGTGCTGCGGCAACGTGCTGGCACAGTCGTCCGGCGAGCCGGTTCCCAATGGTCGTCTGCCGACCTGGGCAGTACCGGAGCGCTACAGCCTCGCACTCAAGATCGACCCGGAGCAGATGCAATTCAGCGGCCGCACCACCATCCGCGTGCAGCTCAAGCAGGCGTCCGACCATCTCTGGCTGCACGGCAAGGAATTGAAGGTCAGCAAGGTCACCGTCAAGCCCGGCAAGGGCAAGGCGCTGACTGCACGCTACGTGGAAGCCGATGCGCAAACCGGCGTGGCAAGGCTGGATTTCGGCCGCACGCTCTCGCCGCAGACGCTTACCGTGGAGATCGCCTACAGCGCGCCGCTCAACCAACAGCTGCAGGGCCTTTACCAGGTGAAATACCAGGGCAAGGCGTATGCGATGACGCAGATGGAGCCGATCAGTGCGCGCTACGCGTTCCCCGGCTTCGACGAGCCGGCGTTCAAGACGCCGTTCGACATCAGCCTGACCGTGCCCAGCGATGACCAGGCGCTGGCCAACACCATCGCGACCTCGACCAAGCCCGCCGGCAAGGGCTGGAAGACGGTGACGTTCGCCCCGACCGTGCCGCTGCCGACCTATCTGGTCGCCTACGCCGCCGGCCCGTGGGACGTGGTGGATGTGGCGCCGATGCCGGCCACCCCGCAGCGCCCCAACGCCACACCGTTGCGCGGCATTGCCGCCAAGGCCCAGGGCCCGCGCATCACCCCCGCACTGGACCAGACCCCGGCCATCATCGCTGCGCTGGAGGACTACTACGCCTTCGGTTATCCGTTCGACAAGCTCGATCTGGTCGCTGCACCGGACTTCAGCGCCGGCGCAATGGAAAACCCGGGGTTTGTCACCTTCCGCGATTGGCTGCTGTTGCTGGACAAGGATTCGCCGGCCGAGAACGTGCAGCGCTCCTTCAACGTCAATGCGCACGAACTGGCGCATCAGTGGACCGGCGACACCGTGACCATGGCGTGGTGGGACGACCTGTGGCTCAACGAAGCGTTCGCGACCTGGATGCAGCAGAAGATCACCATGCAACTGCATCCGGAATACCACGCCAATCTGGACCGTATCGGCGGTGCGCAGCATGCGATGGAGAACGACAGCCTGGTGAGCGCACGCAAGATTCGCCAGCCGATCACCGGCAATGGCGATATCGAAACCGCCTTCGACGGCATCACCTACCAGAAGGGCGCGGCGGTGCTGGCGATGTTCGAAGCCTTCGTTGGCGAAGACGTGTTCCGTCAGGGCATGCGCGCCTATATCGCCAAGCATAAGTTCGGCAACGCCACCGCCGATGACCTGGTCGATGCAATCGCAGAAGCGGCCGGCAAGGGCGATGATTTCAAGGCCGCATTCCGCAGCTTCCTCAACCAGCCGGGCGTGCCGTATCTGCAGACCCAGGCGGCGCGCGAAGGCGGCAAGACCGTAGTCAAGCTGCAGCAGCAACGCTACCTGCCGCTGGGCTCCAGCGGCTCTGCCGCGCAACAGTGGGGCGTGCCGGTGTGCGTGAAGTACGGCAAGGGCAAGAACCAGGTTGGCACCGCCTGCCAGTTGCTTGAAGGCGGCAGCGGCAGCATCGTGCTGGAAGGGGCCGGCAAGAACACCTGGGTGTTCCCGAATGCGCGTGGCGCCGGCTATTACCGTTTCTCGCTGCCCAGCAAGCAGTTGGCGGCGCTGGGCAAGCAGGTCGGCCAGCTGGACGATAACGAACAGCTCGCCTACGCCGATGCGATCAATGCGGCGTACCGTCACGGTGATGCCGACAACGCGGCGGTGCTGGCAGCGCTCGCGCAGTTGGCGCCGTCGGCATCGGCCGATGTGTCGACCGCGTTGCTGGACCGCTTCGGGTGGATCTGGCGTTACCAGGCCACCACCGAGGCGCAGCGCGGCGCATTGCGCAAGGCCGCCGAACAGGCGTACCTGCCGCGTCTGCGTGCATTGGGCTACACGCGGCGCAGCGGCGAGTCGGTCGACGACACCGCATTGCGTGCGTCGCTGGTCGGCCTGTTCGCATTGCGTCTGCAGAACGCAGAGGTACGCAAGGCACTGCTCGCACAAGGCGATGCGGTACTGGCCGGCGGCAACGGCGCACTGGATTTCTCCGCCGCCAACCCGGATCTGCTCGGCACCGTGTTGGCGGTGACCGCGCAGGAGCGCGGCGCACCGGCAGTGCAGACGCTCATCGATGCACTGCGCACGCACGCCGACCCAGCCCAACGCAACGCCATGATCGCCGCACTGGGTGCGGTGCAGGATCCGGCGCTGCTGAAGCAGGTGCGTGATTTCGCATTGACCGATGCGATCAAGGTAGGCGAAATGAAAAGCCTGCTGATGCGCGGACACAGTTACAAGAGCTCGCACGATTCGATGTGGACCTGGTTCACCGCCAACTTCGACCGCATCGTGCAACGCAGCGGCTCGTTCGACGGTGGCGGCTTGCCGGCGCTGGGCGCGGCCGGTGGCTGCAGCATTGAAGAAGCCGATCGCCTGGATGCGTTCTTCAAGCCGCGCCTGGCCAAGCTCAGTGGCGCGGACCGTGGCCTGGCCCAGACTGGCGAAACCATCCGCCTGTGCGCCGCGCTGAAGCAGGCGCAAACCGTCAAGCGTTGAGTTGCAGCGTGCGCCCGGTGTGCGCAGTATCGGCGCAGTCGATACTGCGCATGCCAGGGCCCACGCAATGGACGAATCGCTGATGCTGCACGGAGAAGGCTTCGTGCTGCGCCGCTGGCGCCAGGACGACCTGGAGGCTTTGTTGCGGCATGCCAACGACCCGGTGGTGCCGCGCGGATTGAGCGAGCGATTTCCTCATCCATACACACGTGCCGACGGCGAGGCATTCCTGGCCGGGCGCGTGGTTGATCTGCAGCATCCGGTGCTGGCCATCGAGATCGATGGCCAGGCCTGCGGCACGATTGCAGTGCGCACAGGGCAGGGCGAGCGACGCTTCTCGGCCGAGCTGGGCTATTGGATTGGTCGCGCGTACTGGGGCCGCGGCTGGATGACGCGCATCGTGGACACGTATGTCGCCTGGGCGATGCAGACGCTACTGCTCTATCGTGTGCAGGCCACCGTGCTCGATACCAACCCTGCATCGGCCAAGGTGTTGCTATGCAATGGCTTTGTCGAAGAAGGTGTGAGCCGCTGCGCGCTGGTGAAGCCGGATGGGCTGCACGATCTACGTGTGTTTGCACGGGTGAACTCGCCTGCTGTTGCGGCTTGAATGCCCGTTTGCGTGCCTTCGCTCGCTCATTGCAGGCGCGTGATTGCGATCCTTACGTGATGAATATTCACCACAGGCGGCCCACTGATCCTGCTAGCCGTCCATCGCCTCAACCTCGTCGCCCGCAGGCCGCAAGACCTTCAACCTGCCTCAGCCCAGCCGCGCCGTATACGGCCCATCGCGCCAGTGGCTTACCATCGTCGGCACTGCGCCTGCGGCAGCGGCCTTGCCGGTGCTGCAGCATGACCAACACACACTGCGAAACGGCCGGAAACAGCCGTTCCGCACTGCAAGCAATACGAATGACTGGATACGACGATGACACAGCATGATGGACGCGGCGGACGGCCGCCACGCGACGGCGGCTCCGGTGCCTCGCACAACCCGTGGGGCCGCGTTGCGCCGCGCACGCCTGCGCCACGTAGCGCAGGGCCCCGCGCGCCGGCGCAGCGCACCCCCGCCATTGCGCCACCGCCCGCCGCTGCGGCGAGCAGCAACGCGCGCGAGGTGCGGCTGTACGGCATCAATGCTGTGCAGGCCGTGTTCAAGGCGCGCCCGGAGGCGCTGCGCAAGCTCTATCTGAGTGAGGCGCGCATTCCACAGTTCAAGGCGCTGCTGGCCTGGTGCGTGACTCAACGCATCGGCTATCGCGTGGTGGAAGAGGCCGATCTGAGCAAGCTCGCTGCCAGTGCGCACCATGAAGGCATCGTGGCCGAGGTGCTGCGCGTCACCCCGCAATCGTTGCAGGAGTGGCTGGCCGCCTTGCCGCAGGGCCCGGTGCTGGCGCTATGGCTGGATGGGGTGGGCAACCCGCATAACTTCGGCGCGATGTTGCGCTCGTCAGCGCACTTCGGCGTTGCGGGTCTGTTGCTGCCGGCCGCCTCCACGCTCGGCTTGTCCGGCGCAGCGGCACGGGTGGCCGAAGGCGGTGCCGAGGCGGTGCCGCTGGTGCAACTGCCCGACACCGCAACCGCGATGGCGCAATTGCGTCAGGCTGGTTTCGCCATTGCTGCCACGCTGGTGGATGGCGGCCAGGATGTGTTCGCCGCCGCGTTGCCGCAGCGCCTGGTGTACGTGATGGGCGCAGAGAGCGAAGGCATGGACCGCGCATTTGCGCGCGACTGCGATCTGCAGCTGTCGATCCGCGGCAGCGGCAAGGTGGAAAGTCTCAACGTCGCCTCGGCCACTGCAGTCTTCCAGGCCGCCTGGCACGCACGCGTGCTCACCGGAGAACACTGATGTTGCATCTTTCTGCGTTGCTGCTTGCGAGCAGTTATGTGTTCAGCGCGAGCGCGTTTGCTGTAACGCCTGCCGCACCTCCCGAGGTGCGCACCGATCATGGCGCGGTGCGCGGCCAATGGCAGGACGACGGTAGCGCAGTGTTCCGGGCAATTCCCTTTGCCGCGCCGCCGCTGGGCGCGCTGCGTTGGCGCCCGCCGCAGCCCATTGCGCCATGGACGCAGGTGCGTGATGCCACCCAGGCCGCTACGCCATGCGTGCAGCCGGCACTGGGGTGGAACAACGCCATGGCCAAGCGCGGTACCGAGGATTGCCTGTACGTCGAAGTGCAGACGCCCAAGCTGCATCCGGCCAAGCCGCTGCCGGTGTTCGTGTGGATCCACGGTGGTGCCAATGTGGCCGGCGGCGCCGATGGGCATCTGCCCACCAACCTGGTGGCGCAGGACATGCTGGTAGTGACGCTGCAATACCGGCTGGGCGTGCTGGGCTTCCTGTCGTTGCCGGAGCTGAGTGATGGCGACAACGAAGCCGCCGGTAATGTTGCCTTGCTCGACCAGATCGCTGCGCTGCGATGGGTGCACGACAACATCGCGCAGTTCGGTGGCGACCCCGCGCGAGTGACCATCGCTGGGCAATCGGCTGGCGGCCAGGATGTAGGTCTTTTGATGCTCAGCCCGCTCGCGCGCGGCCTGTTTTCGGCGGCGATCGAACAGAGCGGCACCGCCGGCTTCGGCCTGCCGGCGCGCAGCCTGGAAGATAACCGTGCACTGGGTGTCAGCATCGCCAAGCGTGCAGGTATCGACGATCCGGCCACGCGCCTGGCGCAGCTGCGCGCATTGCCGGCCGAGCAACTACTCAAGGCCGCGCAAGGCGTGGATGTGCCGGCGCTGGATGACGACGGCTACATCTGGCTGCAGGCGGTGGTCGATGGACGCGCGCTGCCACGTGCGCCGGCCGAACTGCTGGCTGCCGGCGCGCAGGCAAAGGTGCCGCTCTTGATCGGATATGTGGTGCAGGAACTGCGCTATGGCGGCGAGGAGGGCGCCCAGAAGCGGGTGCGCCGCGACTATCCCGACCAAGCCGATGCCATCCTGCAAACGCATCGCGCCGACATCGCGCAGCGCGCCGCGCGGCAAGGCAATGCGTCCATGCAGTTGTCCACCGATCTCACCTTCCGCTGCCCGGCGGTGACCATGGCGCAACGCCAGGCTGCGCTGGGCGTACCGGTCTGGCATTACATGTTCGATACCGCCGTGTCCGGTGGGCAGGTGACGCATAGCGCGGAGTTGCCGTTCCTGTTCAAGAACCTGCCGATCGGCCAGCCGCCGGTGAGCCTACAGCGCTATTGGGCCGCGTTCGTGCGGCATGGCAATCCGAATACCAAGGGACTGCCTGCCTGGCCGGCGTTTGCACCGACGCATGCAGGGCTACAGTTCGATGCGCGTGGCGTGTATCAGATCAAGGACGTTCGCCCGGGCGCGTGTGCGCATCTCGATCTGCCGTAAGCACGCGCACTGCCAGGCAGTGCGCGCGCAAGCGATTTAGCGCGGACAGCCAGGTCCGCCAAAATAGAAACCTCCGGTGCGCATCTCCGGCGCTGGGCTGGCGCGAGTGACGCCGGTTCCCAGCGCATACGGATAGCCGTAGCCAACCAGCGCCATCGTGTAGCAGGCCGGCTGGACCACACTCATGTTCGATAGCGCCCGCACCGGATAAGTGGTCATGTTGGCATCGCGATAGAAGTGGTTGGCCTGGAATGCTGCTTGTCCATAGCCGGCGGTCGCGAACTGACCACTACCCATGCGTGGGCTGGGAATGCCACTCCTGGTCGAAACTTCGCCGCCGGCTGTCACATATCCGGCATGTCCTTCGCCGAGCTCGCCCGAGTACAGGGTGGCCTTGTAGTAGCCGATCCATTCGCCGTCGATGCGTAACCACCAATTGCCGTCGGTATTGCGCTGAAACTCCACGCCCATCAGCGTCTGCTTGCCCTGCAACACTGTAGCCTGCACTGGGACGACTCCCTAGGATTTGCCGGTTACTGGTCTGCACGAAATCGGCGCAATCCAGATTGTGGCAGCCGGTATGGGCATAGCCGTCCTGGGTGGAGTAGATGAATACGATCGGAAGATTGCCCCAGCCTGCGGCTGGCTGCGCTTCCCAACCCACTTCCAAGGTTTGTGTTTGCTGGGTGTCGCTCTGACCGACGATCCACACTTGACTGATGGTCTGTTGCTCGTCGCTACTGCGCAAGGTTGGCGCCCACAGGTTGATGTCGGCACCGGCGCCGGTGACCGCGGCATTGCCGGTGTCGAAGTACACCGTGGAATAGTAGTGACCGTCGGACACGGCAGCCGGGCTGACGCTGGTGCGGCTGGCCGCCAGCGGCAGGCTATCCGATTGCAGGAAGGCTTGCAGGTTCGCGTGCCGGGCGAGGTCGGCGATGCCGATGCGTTGCAGCGGAACGGTGCCTTGCGGGCAACGCTGTGCATCGGTCGCCGCTGCCTGCGGGCCACGCGCAGCAAGCTGCGGCGGTGTCGCCGCCTGCCGCCCATCGCGCATGCCCGGCTGTTGTGCCTGTGCAATGCAGTCGAATACCTGCGGACCTTGATGCAGCGTGGCAAGTACCGACAGCCCGTTATAACGATTGAACAGATAGCGTTGCATCTCGGCGAACGCGGTCGGGTCGGCGACCTTGGCCGTCGCCGCGCGATGGGCGTAGTCGCTGCGCGTCTGGGTTTGCCAGAACTGCTGGAAGTCGGCAGTGACTTGCGGAAATGCCAACGATAGCGCGCGCACTGCGTTGCGCCGCCTCTTGCCCATCGACCACCTGCGTGGTGGCGGCGGTGCGCAGCAACGGCGGCATCCACGTGTCGATCTGCTGATCGCGGCTGGCCGAAATGGAGGGCGCCAGCAGGTTGGCCGCCATGCTTGGCGACGCGAGGGCGCAGGCGATCAGCAGGGGCAGCAAGCAGCGGGCACGTTGTGGCCGAGACGAATGAAGGGGCATCGAGGTCTCCTTTGCGCCATGGAGAGACTGCGTGCACGCGGCGTAACATTCAGCACAGTGCAATCGACACGGCGACCGCGCTGTGCGCGATGTGTGCCGGCGATGAAGCGTGTGCATGGTAGTGCCCGCTAGCGCGTCTGCACGTGCGGCGTCGCGTTGCGTGACCGAAGGCATGTAACAAGCGCGATGGGCTACGCCTAAGCGTCATTGCATGCAATGCAATGACGCCCACGGAACGACACATTGCGCAACCGTGGCGGCGATCACCTCATTGCCGGCCGGCTACCTCTCCTCTGCCTGCAGCCTGATTGCGACACCGCCGCTAGCCGCCAATGTCAGCCGCAGCGTGTCCTGCTGGCTGAGCGTACGGGTGTCGATGCGTACCTGTGTTGGTGCTTGGCCATCGGCATAAATAGTGGCCGTCCAGTTGCCCCTGCCCAGGAACGACAACGGCACCTCCATCGTGCGCGCCTGCTCGTTGGTCATCGCACCCACATACCAGTCTTTGCCGCTACGCCGCGCTATTGCAATGTGTTCGCCGATGGCGCCGTCCAATGCGCGCGTCTCGTCCCAGCTTGCAGGCACGTCGCGCAGGAACTGCGCCGCAGGCACGTTTTCGTATTGCTCGGGACTGTCGGCAACCACCGCAAACGGACTTTCGTAGACCACGTACATCGCCAGCTGCTGCGCACGCGTGGTCATCACCTGCGGCCCAAAGTGCTGTGGCTTGAAGTCAGCCGGGCGGACATTGCGGAAGCCGCCGGGCGTGTAATCCATCGGCCCGAGCAACATGCGCGTAAACGGCAGCGTGAAATTGTGCGTAGCGGTGATGCGCGCGCTCCACTTGTTGTACTCGGCACCGAGTACACCCTCTTGAGTGAGGTAGTTCGGATAAGTGCGGGTCAGCCCGGTCGGGTGATACGCACCGTGCAGATCTACCAGTAACTTGTGCTCGGCAGCCTTGCTCAGCAGGCGATGGTAGAAGTCCACCATCTGCTGATCGTCGCGGTCCATGAAATCGACTTTGATGCCCTTGATACCGAGTTGCTGGTACCAGGTGAGCGCTTCGTCCATGTGCGCATCGAGCGCGCGCCAGTGCGCCCACAGCCACAGCCCGACGTCGCGCTTGCGCGCGTAGTTCACCAGACCGGGCAGATCGAGGTGCTCGACCGGACGGAGAATATCCGCATCGGCGTTGTACTGACCATCGCCGGTACTGCCGTAATACCAACCATCGTCGATCAGCATGTATTGCAGCTTCAATTCCTGCGCGTGGTCGATGTAGCGCTGGATGCTGGCGGTATTCATGCCCGGGTTTGCCACGCCGCTGGCCAGGCTGCCCGACCACCAATCCCACGCCGATTTGCCCGCGCGTACCCAACCCGCATCGAAGGCGGGCGGCGGATTGAGTGCAGAAATCAGGTTGGATTCGATCAGGCTCGCCGGGTTGTCGGCTAACATGATCACGCGCCATGGCGTCGCAAAATCGCGGCCATGAGCATCGATGCTGACCGCCACCGTGGGGTCGTCCAGGCGCGGCGACAGTTTTGCCGCTACGCCCAGCCTGCCATCGGGCCGGCCGGTGAGATACAAGCCGGCGTAATCGCGCAGATTCGCTTCGCCGATCGCAAGCGTGGTGCCATTGACATCGGTCTGGCACACCAGCGGTAACTCAAGCAGATTGTGCGCGCGCAATTTGGATGCGGCGATCGCATCGTATTCGCCCTCGTGACTGGTTCCGAAGCGACCCAGATTCAAGTTCCAGCAGCGGTAATCCTGCGGGAACGCGAAGCTGGTGAGTTCATCGCGAATGCGAACCTGCCCTGCATCCGGAAGCACGTAACGCAGCGCGACACCGTCGTCATACGCACGCAATTCGATGTTGAGCTTGCGCTGTTTCGCATCGATCAGCTGCACGCGCAGTTCTCGATAATGGTCGCGTACCTGTCGCGTCTTTCCAACCGTCAAGGTAAAGCGGCTGTCGTGCAGCTCGGTTGTACTGCGTTGTAGCGTCATGTCCTGGCCGAGCCTGTTACCGCGGCCCAGATCCAGCCCGAGCGGTGCATCGTCGAGCACGAGCGTGTTGCGATACAGCACGCGATAGCTGGGTACGCCGCCGGCGAGTAACGTGAATTCCACTTGCGTACGTGCATCGGGTGATTGCACGCGTAAGTGCTGTGCGACAGCGGGTGCAGCGATCAAACACAACAACGCGCATGCCGCAGCGAATGCGGACTGGATCAGGTTTCGCATGATTCCCTCCTCCTGGGATTGCTAACCCTAACGCAGAAAGGTTGTTGTCGATATCTAGCTGGGGTAACGTTACCTCGCACCATGGCCGCTGAAACAGGGGCGGCAGCCACGGGCGGCATCACTAAGGACATGACGCAAAACGTCTGAAAGACGGTTTGCCGATTGCGTCGAAGCGATGTGCACCGTTGTGTGGCAGTAGAGCTTGGGAGAGGCCTCTAATGCTGATGGTTCGCAACGCGTTCCGACGTGGAGCGCTGTGGTTGTTGTGTGGCTGCATGGGCTGGACTGCAGTGGAGGCTGCGCCTGCCAATGACCCGCCTGGTCCGTACGACGTGCGTGTGCTTGCGGGCGGCGTTGCGCTGAACAAGCAGCTCGCCACCGGGACGCCGTTGTTGTCTGCCAATGCGGACTGGAGCGTCTCCGGATGGGTGCGCCCATCACGTTCGATCACAGGCCCTGCATTGATTGCCGGCGTCGGCGATCCGCAAGGCGCCGGCCGCTACTTCACGATTGATGGCGGCAAACTCGGCTTTACGCAGGGCGCCGACAACGTGCTGCGTAGTACACACCCTTTGCCGGCACAGACCTGGACGCAAGTGGCGGCAGTGGCACGGGGCACACGTCTGACGCTGTACGCCAACGGCCGCAAGGTTGCCAGTGGTCGCGTGCAACAGGCGGCCGTTGCGCCGATGCTGGTGTTCGGCCCACGCCCACAACCAGCGGCGTATACGCAACACTTCGGCGGCGATATCGCAGGCTTTACTGCGCAGGCTGGTGCGCTGGATGCCGATGCCATTGCACGGCTCGCCGTACATGCGCCGGATCCGGCACTGCAACGCTTCGAAGATGCATCGCCAAGTTGGCGCTTACAGGTCAAACAGATGGCCGGCCAGCTCGAGCCACAGCCGGCTGCAACGCTGCCGCGCAGCGCCGCTGCGTTCTCGGCGCCGGTTGCGCAGCAGGTACCGCATGCGCCTGCGCTGCAAGCGCTGGACGCCACATCCTGGCGTGTGGGTGCATGGCAACTGGCTGCTGCACCCGAGCTTGGGCAAGCGAACGGCGCCACGCTGTCGCGTAGCGACTACGCCGCCGGCAAGGCCGCATGGCGTGCGGCCACCGTACCCGGTACCGTGCTCACCACACTGGTCGACCGTGGGGTGTATCCGGATCCGGATATCGGCCTCAACAATATGGCCATCCCCGAAGCGCTGAGTCGGCAGGATTGGTGGTACCGCAGCAGTTTCGACGTTCCTGCCGCCGCGCAAGGCAAGCGTCTGGAATTGCTGTTCAACGGTATCAACTATGCCGGCGAAATCTGGGTCAACGGTGTGGAGATTGGCCGCACGCGCGGTGCGTTCGCACGCGGTCGTTTCGATGTCAGCAAACAGCTCAAGCCCGGTCGTAACACGATCGCGGTGCGGGTGTCGCCGCCGCCACATCCCGGCATTGCGCACGAGCAATCGATGAGCGCAGGCGTTGGCGAAAACGGTGGTATGCAGGCCCTGGATGGGCCGACCTTTATCGCCAGCGAGGGTTGGGATTGGATTCCCGCCGTGCGCGACCGCAACGCCGGTCTGTGGCAAGACGTGCAACTGCATGCCAGTGGCCCGCTCGCACTCGGCGATACCCAGGTGTTGACCGCGCGGCTGGCGCCGGATCATCAAACTGCCGAGCTCGAAATCAATGTGCCGCTGCGCAACGACACGGCCGCTGCGGTGCACGGCACTGTACAGTTGGCCTTCGGCGATGTGACGATCCAGCGCCAGGTGACAGTGCCGGCCGGCGGCAGCGCGCTGAAGTTCACCGCGGCCGATACGCCGCAGCTGCGCATCGCCAATCCGCGGCTGTGGTGGCCGAACGGCTACGGCGAGCCAGCGCTGTACACGCTGCAGATTGGTATCGATGTGGCGGGCGCGCGTTCGGATGCGCAGCAGCTGCGCTTTGGCATTCGCGAGGTGACCTACGAACTGTCGTTGTTCGACGACGATGGCGCACTGCGCCGCGTGCTGGTCGATCTCAACCAGGCCCGCCAGCGTGGTGAACGCATCGTCGATGTGCGCCATGCAGCGATTCGGCCGGTTCCCGGTGGTCATGCGCAATCGCTGTATCCCGCTGCGCTGACCTCGCCGGCAGTGCAACAGCTGGACGATTCCACGCTGGCTCCGCATCTGGTCATCCGCATCAACGGCGTACGTATTGCGGTGAAGGGCGGTAACTGGGGCATGGACGATTGGCGCAAGCGCGTGTCGCGTGAGCGGTTGGAGCCGTACTTCCGCCTGCAGCGCGATGCGCATTTCAATGTGGTGCGCAATTGGGTCGGGCAGAACACCGAAGCAAGCTTCTTCGAGCTGGCCGACGAATACGGCATGTTGGTGCTCAATGATTTCTGGCAGTCCACGCAGAACTACAACATGGAGCCGGCCGACGCGGCACTGTTCCTGGACAATGCCGCTGAAGTGATCAAACGCTTCCGCAATCATCCCTCCATCGTATTGTGGTTTGGCCGCAACGAAGGCGTGCCAGCGCCCATTCTCAACGAAGGCCTGGACACGCTGGTCGCCGAACTCGACGGCACACGCTGGTACACCGGCAGTTCCAACGAGATCAATCTGCAGGGCAGTGGGCCGTACAACTACCGCGAGCCGGTGGCGTACTTCAACACATTGGCGCAGGGTTTCTCGGTGGAAGTGGGCACGCCATCGTTTTCCACGCTGGAGTCGTTCAAGGCGTCGGTGCCGGCAGTTGGCGACCAATGGCCGATCAGCGATGCGTGGGCGTATCACGACTGGCACCAGTCCGGTAACGGCGACACCAACAGCTTCATGCGCACGCTTACCGACAAGCTGGGCGCACCGACCAGCCTGAACGATTTCGAGCGCAAGGCGCAGCTGCTCAATTACGAAACCCATCGCGCCATCTTCGAAGGCTTCAACGCGCAGTTGTGGAGCAAGAACAGCGGGCGCCTGCTCTGGATGAGCCACCCGGCGTGGCCGAGCAACATGTGGCAGATCTACAGCCACGACTACGACACCCACGCCGCTTATTACGGCGTGCGCAATGCGGCCGAGACGCTGCATGTGCAGATGAACCTGCCGGGGCATGAGGTGGTGGTGGTCAACAACGCCGCCGAGCCGGTACGCGGGCTGCGCGTGCGTGCGCAGGTGTATGCCAATGACGGCACGCTGCTGCAACAGCGCGAACAAGCGCTGGATGCCGCAGCGGTGGCAGTGTCGGCGCCCGTGCTGCAGTTGGCGCCGTTGCTGAAGGATACCAACGGGTTGGGCTTTGTGCGTTTGCAGTTACTCGACCGCGATGCGGTAGTGCGATCACGCAACTTCTATTGGGTGGCGCGCGATGCAGCGGCGATGCGTGGACTGGGCGCACTCGCGATGGTGCCGCTGCAGCTCACCACGCAGCTGCAGGAGGGCAACGAGGCCGTGCTGCGCGCCACTGTGCGCAATCGGTCGCAGCAGGTGGCGCTCAATACCAAGCTGACCCTGGTGGACGCGCAAGGCCACCGCATCCTGCCGGCGTACTACAGCGACAACTATCTGAGCCTGGTGCCAGGCGAAGAGCGCGTGGTGGAAATTCGCGGTCCGTCCGCGGCCATCTTGCGCAACGCCACACTGCAATTACGTGGCTGGAATGCCGAACCATCGACAGGCGTCGCCAGCGGGCCTCCGTAGCAACGTCTGCGTGTTGCCGCGCCGTGCCGTGCACGGTACTCGCACTGACGCACCGCCTGGTGCGTCAGCCAATACCGCATTGCCGTGCCGATAATGCCAGTCGAAACGGTCGTGGATTTGTCATCCCTGGGAGGGGACCATGAACAAGCTGCATTCGAACACCCGCCATACCCCATTGGCCGCCGCACTCGCGACTGCGCTCACCCTGCTTGCCGGCGGTGCGAGCGCACAAGACACTGCCACCACTCCAGGCGTCACCGAACTGGACAAGGTGATGGTCAAGGGCGTGCGCGGTGCGCAGGCCGAGGCCATCGAAAACAAGCGCAGCGCCGCGCAGATCATCGATTCGATCTCTGCCGAAGACATCGGCAAATTGCCCGACGTCACCATCACCGATTCGCTGCAGCGCGTGCCTGGCGTGCAGATCCGGCGCTCGGCCGGCGAAGGTTCGCAGCTCAATATCCGCGGCATGCCGCAGGTGCAGACCACCATGAATGGTGAGTTGTATCTGAGTGCAGGTGGCGGCGATCAGTATGGTCAGCCGAACATCGGCCGCGCACAGCCGGACTTCGTGGATATTCCACCGACGTTGTTCAGTGGCGTAGACGTCATCAAATCGCCCACCGCCGCCGATCTGGATGGCGGCATCAGCGGCACCGTCTCGTTGAAGACGCGGAGACCGTTCGATCTGCCGGAAGGCTGGACCTTCAGCGGTCAGGCCGAAGGCTCGTACGGCGATCGGGTGCAGAAGGCCAACGCGTTGTATTCGGGGCTGGCCAGCTTCCGCACCGAGCGTTGGGGTGCATTGCTGGCGGTGTCGTATTCGGACGCCACACTGGAAAACAAGCATCCCAGCGTCTATTCCAACGGCGCACAAAAATCCACTGAACAGGACGTCGGTTTCGATTTCAACGGCAATGGACGTATCGGCAGCAATACCGACCCGAGTAATCTGCCACGCGACTATTTCTACAATTGGGTTGCCACCGAACTGGATAACCGCAGCACTGATCGCCAGCGCACCGGCGTCAACGGCTCCTTCCAGTTCAACATCAACGCTTCGTGGACGGTGTTGGCGGACGCGGCCTACACCAAGCTCGAAGACCACGACACCTCTGTTGCCGCGCAGCTGCACACCGGTTGGGCGACCAATCAGTTGCAGCCCGGATCGGTGGTCGATTCCAATGGCGTGCTGGAGTACGGCAACTTCCGTTACAACCGCTTTCAGGCGCATTCGATGGCTGGGGTGGCCGATTCGGATGCGCTCAATACCAATCTGGAATTGCGTTACGACGACGGTGGCCCGTTCCGCGCTTCGTTCCGTTGGGTGCATGGCGATGCGCAGCGCGCCTACGACGAGGCGCGTGCCGACGCGGCGGTGACGCGCGGCGACCAGATCCCACGTGCCGGCGGCGTGACCCAGTGGGCCAACGTCAACGGCCTGCCCACCGTGGATGCATCGGTGGATTTCCGCGGCACCTATCCGGCGGTGAACCTCGCTACCGATGTGTCCAATCCAGACAACTGGCAGCTGATGTCCACCTGGGCGCAGGGCAACAAGATCGAGGCCAAGATGGACGCATTGCGCGCCGACGGCACCTTCGAATTCGATGAGGGCGTGGTGCGTGGCTTCCAGTTCGGCATTCGCTATGGCGAGCGCGATTTCAAGCTGGATACCTATCGTTATCTGTCGCCGGTGTCGTCCAGCTGCGCCGACCCGAACCGTTCGTTGTACTACTACAAGGATCCGCTGATTGTGGATACCTGCAGTGGCGTGTCCGAAGCGCGCTTGCTGCCGTTCAATTCGATTCCCGGTTATTGGGCGTATTTCAACGACTTCGATCCGCTCAAGGTGACCGGCCTGGGGAGCCAGGGTCTGCCGGCGATCAACCCGCAGGTAATGAAAGACCCTATCGCCTATCTCAACAGCTTGTATCCGGGCAACGTGGCGTATCAGCAGGCGGCCGATTCGTATCAGGTCACCGAAAAAACCAGCTCGGCCTATTTCATGGCCAACCTGGAAGGCGGCACCGGCACGCGCGTGCCGTGGACGGCCAACATTGGTGCACGCATCGTGCAGACCAAGCTGGCAATCGACCAGTACTTGAGCAGCGGCAACGTCTACATCGGCAATGTCGAATGGAATGGCGTCAGTCCGGCGATCGGCACCAACCGCCTCAATCGTCAGTACACCGATGTGCTGCCCAGCGCCAATCTGTCGCTGGACATCACCGACGCGCAGAAGCTGCGCTTTGCCTACAACAAGGCGGTTGCGCGTCAGGATCTGCCGGATCTGGGACGCGGTCTGGTGAGCTTCTATGCGGTCAACGGCACGCCGCCACGTAACCCGTCGCTGCCATCGGATGCGGTGCTGTTTCTCAACGGGCGCTCGGGCAATCCGGATCTGGATCCGTATCGCGCCACCAACTACAACGCCTCGTGGGAATGGTATTTCGCCGATGCCTCGTTGATCAGCGTCGGTGCGTTCCTTATCGATGTGAAGTCGTTCCCCACCACCGTCACCAACATCGAGCCATTGCCCGATGCGGATGGCGTCGTGCGCGCGGGCGGTCCGGTCGAGCGCATCGTCAATGGTGGTGGCGGCAAGATCAAGGGTTTCGAAATCGGTTACCAGCAGGCCTTCGATTTCCTGCCGGGCTGGTTGAGCGGCTTCGGCACCAACATCAACTACACCTTCTCCGATGCCGATACCGACAGCGCCGATATCGAGGGCAACACGCTGCCGATCGGCGACAACTCCAAGCATCAGGCCAACGCGGTGCTGTGGTATCAGAAGGACAAGCTGCAAGCGCGCGTGGCCTACAACTGGCGCAGCAAGCGTTTCAGTCAGGTCAATAGTTCCGCATGGGGCGATGAGCTGGCGATCTGGAACGATGACGTCGGCTATCTGGATGCGTCGTTGAGCTATGACGTCAACGAACACCTGACCTTGTACGCCCAGGCCACCAACCTGACCGGCGAAAGCGAGCGCCGTTACGCGCAGTGGACCAATCACTACTTCGACCAGAACATCTTCGAGCGCCGTTACTACGCAGGTCTGCGTTTGCGCTTCTGATGTGATGCGCTGAATGCAATGCATCGATGTGCGACACGGCGCAACCCCGCGCCGTGATGCATATGCTGTTCTGTCACGCCTCTCCAAGCGGTCATTGTGCATTCTTCCCGTCGCCGTTTGATACGGCGCTGCAGTCCGCTCGGCGGTAACGCCGAACACCCTCCCATTCGGCCGCATCGTCGGGAAGCGATACGGTTTTTTTTGCGTGTGGCGCCGACGCCTGTCCACTCGTGCCGGCAGTGGAGATGCCGTTGCGTGCCTTCTTCGCTTATCGTCGATGGAGCGCCATCGTTCGGGCGCTATGTTCAATAATGGGTTTGCGAATTTCCTGATTCGCCCTGACCTTCAGCTGCAGCACCTGCGCACTTATCGCGAAACCAGCGCGATAGAAGGTCACGATGACGTCCTGGCTGGAAACGTCGGACCGGCTCCTCGCGTCAGCGATGCCGAAAGCGCACAGCATGTAAAACATCAGGAAAACCACGCTGTTTGCAGGACTCGAGCAAAAGTCTGGCTGAGGGTTAGGGCTACTCAGGCGAAATTTTGATTTCCAAGGCGATGCGGAGCTCGTGCAAGCATGGGTCGTCGATGAATGTGTGCACACACGCAAGTTTCTCCCGTTGCATGGTCGGTCAGCCATACGTAGCATTCGTGTTGCGGGCTCAACCATTATCGCTCGCACGCAAGTATCCGCTGATTGTGTATTTGATAAAGTCCCCCGAAAGGGCAATCCCTCCTTACATCAGGATTTCGCTCATGAAGATACTTTTTTCGATCAAGCACATGCTGGCCTCTCGCAAGAGTCTCAAGTCCTCCTCTTGGGGTTTATATATGTAAATGGCTCGAAGCGCGTTGCGGCTGTGCAATGGCAATGGCAGCCGCACCGTGTTTTCGTAGCGTTCTTCGTAATGTGAGTTAGTACGACCTCGCCCGCGCGAGGTGTGGCACTGCCGGACGCGGGCATCACCGAGCAGGAGGGCACATGCTTGCTTCCAGCGCTGATGGGTTTGCCAGGGCGACGGTGTTCGCACCGCGCTTGCAGGCGCTGTTGGGCGAGCACGTCGGCAAGGAGGTTTTCCGGCTGGATGCAGATACGGTGGGCGTTGCTGGTGCCGAGTTGACGCACCGATTGCTTGATGCGCGTGCGGCGACCGAAGCGGAGCGACCCACCTTCAAGCCGCTGCATGGGCGCTCGATCCCGCGCACCGACGCCTCCAAACTGATGCAGGCCCTCGGGCGCGATGTGCGCGAAGCGTTGAAGCGTCCTGTGTCGGCTGACCTGGATTTATGCGGGCCATGGCCGCACGTGGGTCATGTGTATCTGCGCGATCTGTTGTTGGCTGGCGATCCGCTGCGATTGCGCCTGTTGATGGATCGCATGCTTCAGTTGACGCCGAAGTTGACCTGGGCTGTCATCGCCGCCGGCGCGGCAATGCCGTTCAAACTGCAGTACAACGCCTCGGCCCTGGCCACGTTGACCGCAGCAGCCGGCAGCTACGATGAGCGCCGCTACGCAATGGGCTTGTATCGGCGCACGGCGGCGCCGGTGTGTCTCAGTATTTCGACACTGGTGGCGAATGCGCTATGGCTGGGATCGCCCTTCGATCCAGCAGTGCCCAGCCGTCATATCGTCTACGAATCGCTGCGCTTGCTGCCGCCGTCATGGAACATCCTGCGTAACGCATCGCCGGAATATCCTGCGCTTGATAGCCGCATCGGCAGTGGCGACGATGTGCTGGTGCTGCCATTGCTGAGTCATCGCGATCCCGCGCTGTGGGAGGATCCGGAGGCTTTTCGGCCAGAACGCTGGGATCACCTCGATCCGGACAATCACCCCGGCTATCTTCCGTTCGGGCCCGCGGCCGAGCGCTGTTGGGCGCGCCACATGGTAATGCCACTGGCCGAGCGCTTGTTGGATGCCCTGCGCAGTCAGGGTTTGGCCGTTAATCCCAAGCAACGTACGGCGATGGTTCCGTTGATGAGCCTGCTGGGCGTTGCACAGGTCGATGTCGTGCGCCAATAGACAACCGGTGGTGGCAACTGCGCGCTGTTGCGCTATCCCTTCGCCGGCCCGGCCGTGGAGCCACGCTTGACCAGCGTGTACTTCATCACCTGATGCACGCCGGGTGCGGTGTCGCCCTTGCGGCGTTGACGAATCGCATCGGCCAGTAACGAGACGGCGGCGCGGCCCATCGCGGTGACGGGTTGATGCACGGTGGTGAGTTCGGGCCAGATGGTGGTGGCCACCGGCGTGTCGTCGAAGCCGGCGATGGAGACATCTTCGGGCACGCGCAAGCCCAATCCATGCGCAACCGCCACCGCTGCGGCCGCCATGTCGTCATTGCTGCAAAAGATCGCAGTTGCGGGTTGCGGCTGGGCCAACAGGTTGCGCGCGGCGAGCAGCCCAGAGCGATAGGTGAACAACCCTTCGGCGATCAATCCATCTGCGACAGGTAAGCCGGCGGCTTGCATGCTGTCGAGATAGCCGTTGGCGCGCAGTGCGCTCGGGGTGTGTTTGGGGTCGCCCTTGATCAAGGCAATGCGACGATGCCCAAGTTCGATCAGGTGGTCGACGATGGCACGTGCGGCCTGGTAGTCGTCGATCCGCACCGAGCTGATTTGCGCCATGGGTGCGCCACTGGCCACAGCAACCACCGGGATGCCGCGTGCATCGAGTTCGGTAATGGTCTGGCGCGAGTCGCATAACGGCGGCGGCAGGATCACGCCATCGACGCCGGCAGCGAGCAGGCGCTCGGTCGCCGCCCGCTGGCTGCGGATGGCGCCGCACTTTTCCACCATGACCTGGCTGCCAGTGAGGCTGCTCTGTTCGAGCAGGCCGAGCATGAATTGATTGAGATAGGCCGCGCTCGGGTTGCTATACAACACGCCGATACGCAGCAACCCGCTGGTGCGTAACGAGCGGCCGGCGAGATTTGGCCGGTAGCCCAACGCCTGCACCGAGGACTCCACGCGCGCCCGCATATCTTCGCCGACATGCGGGTGGCGGTTGATCACGCGCGAAGCGGTCATCGGCGAGACACCGGCGTGTTTGGCGACATCCAACAACGTCGCCGCATTGTTCGCACTGCGTTGCCGCTTGGCCACCATTGTGTGTGCTCATCCTGGGTAGAAGCGAATGCGCGCTACAGATTCGAGGTTTAAGGCGACGACCAAAAGCAACCAATCAAGCGCGTTGTGCAGTGCCAGCGGCGGCGATGCGTCACCGCTGCGCAGAACATGTATGCGCCGCTGCCGAGCACGTGATGCGTGCCCACCTGGCGTGACGCATTGCGAGTGGCAGCTGCTTCAAAGCAACTGCCACTTGCGAGACGAACAAGCCGATCTACGCAATCACCATCGCCCGGCCTGCTGCGATTCTTGCATGCATCTGGCGCTTGCAGATCAGCAAGGCACTGCCTACACCCAGCACCCGACGCACGCGCCAGACATTGCGCGTCGCTTACTCGTTCGGTGGTTGCACGCTCTTCGCGCGGCTGCCAAAGTCGCCATCGGCTTCTGCGGCCAGATATGCGAACACGGTGTAAGCAGCCACGTTCTGCGCGAGCGCCTTCGGGTCGATCTTGTCCAGCGTGTCGTCGGCGGTGTGGTGCAGGTCGAAGTAGTCGGTGCCATCCTGCGCCAGCCATCCCCAGGCACCACCCTTGGCAGAAATCGGCCCGACATCCGGACCAGGGCCGCCCTTGCTCGGTTCATACGCGATGCCCAGCGGTGCAAGCACCTCGGCAATCTGCTTGGTTGCTGCACGCGAGTCGTCTGGCGCAGCCGCGCCGGTGTTGAATGCGTAGATGCGCCCGGCGCCGAAGTCACTTTCCGCGCCGATCTGATGCAGCGCCATGTCCTTGGCATCCTTGCCGTGCGCTGCCGCATACGCCTTGCCGCCGTACAGACCCTGCTCCTCGTTGGCGAAGGCCACCACGCGAATGGTGCGCTTGGGGGCCTGCTTGAGTTGGCCGATCAGGTGGCCGGCGGCCATGGTGATCGCCACGCCGGCGCCGTCGTCGATCGCGCCGGTGCCCAGATCCCACGAATCCAGATGACCACCGATGACAACCACTTCCTTGGGCCTGCTGCGCCCGGTGATTTCGCCAATCACGTTGTACGAGGTGGCCGTGCCGTCCCAGCCGCAATCCAGCGCCAGCCGCACGCGCGTGCTGCCCAGTGCGGTGAGTCGCGCGAGTTGATTGGCATCGGGCACCGACAGCGCTGCAGCCGGCACCGGCGTCAGGCCTTCATCGAAGCGGGTGATGCCGGTGTGCGGCACGCGGTGCGAGTCGGTGCCGGCCGAGCGCATGACAAAGCCAATGGCGCCTTTGCGGATCGCTTCCGACGGGCCCTTGCTGCGCACCGCGCCGCCGTTGCCGTAATCCTTGCCGTCGCGCGCCTTGACCATCTGATAATCGACAAACGCGATCTTGCCGGCCAGCGAGCCGGCCGGCGCGGCCTGCAACGCAGCCAAATTCTCGAAGCGCACTACCTCGCCTTCGACGGTGCCGCCCGGGCTGCCGCCCAGTGCGGTGATGGTCAGCGGCTGCGCATGCGCACCGAGCACGGCAGCGCGTTCGCTGCGACGTTCCCATTTCGGAAAGGTCACCGGCTCGGTCCACACCTTGTCGAAGCCCAGCGCAGTGAATTTCGCCTTGGCCCAGGCCACCGCACGCAAGCCCGCTTCGCCACCGGCAATGCGCGGGCCCACTTCGGTGGTCAATGATTGGACCACCGCAAAGCCGGTGTTGTCGGCCAGCGCTTGCTCGCGTAGCTGCGCGGCGGTGCGCAATGCGCTGTCGGGGATGCTGGTCTGTGCGGCGAATGCGGAGGAGCAGGCGAGTAGGGCAGAGATGGCAACAGCGAGGCGACGCATGCAGGGCGGCTCCAACGATGAGGGGACGCCGAGCTTATCAGCGCGAAGTCCCCCGTCTGCGTGCGAAAGGTCATCCTTCTGCGCGAAGTGCGCGCCAGCATGCCTCAATTGGTTGTGCCTGCTTACAGCGCGCCCGGCGACTTAAGCGTGTCGTTCTTGAGTGAGTCGCGAATCTCGCGCAGCAACAGCACTTCCTCGCTCGGGGCCTTCGGGGCATCCGGCTTGCGATGGGTCACGCGGTTGATCAACTTGACCACCAGAAAGATCGCGAAGGCGATGATCACGAACTGCACGACGGTGTTGATGAAATCGCCGTAGCCAATCGCAACCGCCGGAATTTCCTTGCCGGTGGCATCGACGCTGGCCGGCTTGAGCACCCACGCCAGGCGCGAAAAATCCACGTTGCCGATGGCCCAGCCAATCGGCGGCATGATGATTTTCTCCACCAGCGCGGTGACGATCTTGCCGAACGCCGCACCGATGACCACACCGACCGCCAGGTCGATGACATTGCCGCGCATTGCGAATTGCTTGAATTCGCTGACCATTCCCATACTGCACTCCAAGTGCGGTCGCGGACCAACTGCCGCAGCCCGATCGTAGCGGGCCCGATGTCAGCCCGCGATGATGCCGTGGCGTTCGGCGACGTTTTCCAGGCGCGCACTGAACTGGTCGCCCGGCAGCAGCGGGCCAACGCCGGCCGGCGTGCCCATGAAAATCAGATCGCCTGCGCGCAATGCATAGAGCTTGGACAGCTCGTGCAGGATCTCCGGCACGTTCCAGATCATCTGATCCAGCAACGACTGCTGACGCACCTGCCCATTGACCTCCAGCGAAAGATTCAAGGCCTCTAGCGCGCCGACTTCGCCGGCATGCACCAGCTCGCTGATCGGTGCGGAGTGATCGAAGCCCTTGGCGATATCCCACGGCAGACCCTTGGCCTTGGCCGCGGCCTGCAGATCGCGGCGGGTCAGATCCAGCCCCACACCGTAGCCGTAGATCAGGCGTTCGGCCTGCTCCACCGGCAACTCGCCGGCCGGCGCATCGCTGCCCAGTGCCACCACCAGCTCCACTTCGTGGTGCAACTCCTTGGTGCCGGGCGGGTAGGGAATCTGGTCGCCGTGGCCGACCACGATGGCATCGGCAGGCTTCATGAAAAAGGTGGGCTGGCCGCGCTCTGCTTTGGAGGCTGGTGCGGAGGCGCCCATCTCGCGCGCATGGTCGGCAAAATTGCGCCCCACGCAGTAGATTCGGTGCACCGGAAAACTGCCACCGCCCACCACGGGAATGCGCGGAACATCAGCGGCGGGAATCACATCATGGGTCATGCGCGCATCCTCAAGAACACAGACGCATGAGTCTAGCGTTTTGCTTGTGTACGACGGAACCGTTGCGCGTGCGCACATTGCATGACACGGCCGCGATGGCAGACGCTACAAAGCGGCCGGCAGCAACACTAGCTCAAGTAGTGGCGCGTACAACGAGACAATGACGAATCCAAAACAGCACGAGCGTCGCGCTGCTGCGGCGTTGATTAAGGAGAGTCGCGCCGTGTGGTGCACTGGTGCTCGATGCAGCGTCAGGTGCGCGCCTGACCAATCAACGCATCGCCCAGCAGCGTGGGAATGCTAAAGCGCGGCAAGCGCTCAGAAATCCAAGCGCTCAGAACATCAGTGTGGCTCGCCGGAAAGACATCGTCATCGATACGGGCACGCGCCCATCCGGAGAGCAACTGCGCAGACCGGCCGGCTGCGCAGCGATGCCGTCAGCGAAGATGTCAGTGCGACAAGGGCAATGCGGGCTTGCGCACCACGTGGTATTCGGCGTCGACCACACGCGTCTGCTGTGGCGTGCGGCGGCTCGACCTGCTCAACAACTTCCAGGCGATGCCGCCCAGGATCATTGCCGCGCCAACGAACACGCTAAAAAAAATCAGCACCGCAAGGATGACCAGACCAGCCAGGCCGGCGGCAACGCGTACCAACGGGTGACGCGGCTTGCGCGGCGCAAACAGGTGGTGGAGGTTGCCGAATTGGAAGATACGAGCGGGCATGGCGGTGGGCTGCCGGTCAGGAAACAAGCGCGCAGTATCGTTGCGGTTTCATGTCATTGAGTGAAAACTTCGTTAATTGACACTGCGATTTGCAGCGACGATCACAGGCGGCATGCGTGGAAAGGGGGCCAGCAAGTCCAGTTGTAGCCGGCTGTCCGCTGCTGCTGTCGTCTTCTCTCAATGCTCAGCCGCCGACTCAGGCTCATCAATGCTGCCCAAGACTGCATGCCACAATCCAGGTTCCTCGTTGCCGGTCCCTTGCATGTCGTCGCCATCGCGCACCACGCTTGCCACGTTGACGCAGATTCCCGATGCCGGGTTTTTGGAAGTCGAAGCACGCTTGGATAGCGGCGCCGAATCGCTGGTGCTGTATCGCGAAGGCACGCAGGTCCGCGCTTGGTTGAACATCTGCCCGCATGCTGGCCGCCGGTTGGACTGGGCGCCGGGCCAGTTCCTCAAGACCAAGGAAGGGCAGTTGGTCTGCGCCGCGCACGGTGCGGCATTCGAATTGAACGCTGGCGAATGCGTCAGCGGCCCGTGCCGCGGTCAATCGCTGTGTGCGGTGCCGGTACGGGTTGAGGACGAGCAGGTGCTGCTGGGGTGAGCACGAAGAACGATTGCTGATGCGGTGTGGTTAGCCGCTCTAAAAGTGCGACGCCGGATTAGCGCGCCGCCCACCAGAACATCAGGTTGATCATCGACACCATCACCACGATGTAGATCAGCGACAACGGCGCGCCCACGCGCCACAGTTCGCGCGGTTGGTAGTTGGCCGGGCCGGCCACCATCGAGATCACCGGGTTGGAAGCGGTCATTAAATTATTGGACGCCGACAACGCCACGATCAGGGCAAACGCGGTCGGGTTGCCGTTGGCCGCCAGCGCCAGATTGACCGCAATCGGCACCATCACGATGGTCGCGCCGACATGGCTGATCACCAGCGAGAACGCAGTGGTCAGCAGCGCCAGGCTGATTTCCAGCGCCCACACCGGGATGCCTTCGGGCAGGCGATCGATGGTGTGGCCGGCGACCCAGGCAGCAGTACCACTGCTGTCCATCGCCCAGCCCAGCGGAATCAGGCCGGCCATCATGAAGATGGTTTTCCAGTTGATCGATGCGTAGGCCTCGTCCATGCGCAACACGCCGCTGACCAGCATGCAGGCCACGCCGGTCATCAGCGTCAGCGCCACCGGCAGGCGCGAGGTCAACGCAATCAGGATGGTAAAGGCGAAGATCGCCATCGCGATCTTGAACTTGTGCGGGCGCTGTTCGCCTTTGGGAAAGTCGGTCACCGGCACGAAATCGCGGCTCTCCGCAGCCTGCGCCAGGTCCTGCCAGATGCTGTGGAAGACCAGCATGTCGCCGGCGCGCAACGGCACGCTGCGCACGTCCTCGCGGATGACCTGCTTGTCGCGGTTGATCGCCAGCAGGCTGATGCCGGCCTGCTTGCGCAGGCGCAACTCGGCGGCGCTCTTGCCGATCAGCCGCGAATTGGGCGGGATCACCGCCTCGGAAATGCCGGCCAGGCTGGGGTTGAACAAGTCGCCCAGGTTGCGCAGCCGCGAGGACATGCGCAGGAATTGGTTTTGCGCAAAGTCGGCCACGTCCTGGCGCGGCCCCATCGCACCGAGCACGCTGCCGACCCAGATGCGCATATCGGCCGGCGGCGCCAGGCGGGTGTCGTTGCCGGTCTTGAGCGCAAGCAGCAACGGCGCATCGTGCAAGGCTTCGGCTTCGCCCAGGGTCATGCCCACCAGCGGGCTTTCGGCAGTGACGATCAGCTCGAACACATCGCCGTCGATGCCGTAGGTTTTGGCGAAATAGCTTTCGGTGCGCGAGGGCGTGACACCTTCGTTGATCAGCTGTTCTTCTTCGATCAGTTTGCGGTCGCCGTAGAACCGGAAGTACAGCAACGCGGCGATCAACAAGGCCACGCCGATCGGCAGTGGCGCGAACATCGTCAACGGCTCGATGCTGGCCATGCCCGAGGGCAGGTTGTTGTTGGCCGACACCAGCAGGTCGTTGAGCAGGATCAGCGGTGAATTGCCGACCATGGTGAGCGCGCCGCCCATCACGATGGCGGCGGCGATCGGCAACAACATGCGCTGCAAGGTGAGTCCGGTGCGTGCGGCCAGGCGCGAGGCGACCGGCAGGTACAAGGCCATCACTGACGGGTTCTGCATGAATGACGAGTTCAAGCCGGAGATGGCCAGCGTCATCATCATCAGGCGCTGTTCGCTGCCGTGCGAACGCCGCAACAACCAGGTCGCCAGCCGGTTCAACGCACCGGTGCGTTCCAGGCCCGCGCCCAGAATGGTGGTGGCGATGATGCTCATCACCGCATTACCGGAAAAACCACCGAACAATTCTTCCGGCGCTACCAACCCGGTGACACCCAGTACCACCAGCACGATCAATGCCACCACGTCGGCGCGAATGCGCTCGAACAGGAACATCGCCATCGTGAAACCGACCAGCCCGAGGACGAGCTTCATATCGTTGGTCAGCGTCAGCGCGGTGTCCATGGGGTGCCGGGATTCGTGATTCGTGAGTGGGATTGGTTAAAAGCGCTGAAGCATCTGGTTGCCGGGCATGCCGCTGTTACGAATCCCCAATCCCGATTCCCGAATCCCGGTCATACACCAGATCCCACACGCCGTGGCCGAGCTTCTGGCCGCGCGTTTCGAAGTGGGTTTGCGGGCGCCAGGCCGGGCGTTCGACGTGGCCGCGCGGGCCTGCGCGATTGACCAGGCCCGGGGTGGCATCGAGCACGTCCCACATCTGTTCGGCGTAATCGGCCCAATCGGTGGCGGCATGCAGGCGGCCGCCGTTGCGCAGCTTGCGCACCAGCAACTGCGCAAACGCCGGCTGGATCAGGCGGCGCTTGTTATGCCGCTTCTTGTGCCACGGATCGGGGAAATAGATGCGTACTTCGTCCAGCACACCATCGGCGATCTCGTGTTCCAGCACTTCCACCGCATCGTGGTGATACAGGCGCACATGCGTGCTGCCGTCCTCATCCAGCGCGTTGAGCAGGCGGCCCACACCGGGCGCATGCACCTCGATGCCGATGTAATCGCGGCTCGTGTCCTGCTGCGCGGCAAAGCGCAACGCCGCACCATTACCGAAGCCGATCTCCAGTACCTTGTGCGCATCGCGCCCGAAGGTGGCAGCCAGATCACGCGGCGTACCGAGGTAATCCAGCCCGAAACGCGGCCACAGCTCATCGAATGCGCGTTGCTGCGCCGGCGTGAAGCGGCCCTGGCGCAGCACGAAGCTGCGCACCTGCCGGCGGCCTTCTTCGATGGTGAAGGGCTTGGGCGGCATCTTGGCGCCGTCGCTGGTGAAAGGGTCAGTCATGAAAGGCGGTCACATCAGATAACAAAGCCTCTCGCCCACCGGGGCGAGGAGGCACAGTTTGCGCGCCATGGGCGCGCGTGCCTGGGAGCGCCCGCGACGCAGGCGCGGGCCGGGGCGCGGAGCGGGGGTTGGGGTGAGGGTACGGCGTGAGGGGGCGCTCGCAGCAACGCGGGATCTGGCAGCGGTCATATCTCGCACGCGGCACTGCCAATCATTGCGCCTCGGCCGCCATGTCAACGCAGACCACCCCATCATCCAATCACGCCATCCACTGGGCTCGATGCCGATGCATAACGCTTGCGGGGAATCCGCCCGGCCAGAAACGCCTCCCGTCCGGCCTCGATCGCCTTGCGCATCGCGCTGGCCATCAGGATCGGGTTGCGCGCACCGGCAATGGCGGTATTCATCAGCACGCCATCGCAGCCCAGTTCCATCGCAATCGCCGCATCCGAGGCGGTGCCCACGCCGGCATCGACAATGATCGGCACCTTGGCGTTTTCGATGATTTCCAGCAGGTTGTACTTGTTCTGGATGCCCAACCCCGAACCGATCGGCGCGGCCAGCGGCATCACCGCCACGCAGCCGATTTCCTCGAGGCGCTTGGCCAGGATCGGATCGTCGGAGGTGTAGACCATCACTTCGAATCCGTCGGCGACCAGTTGTTCGGCGGCCTTGAGCGTCTGCACCACATCCGGGTACAGCGTCTTCTCGTCGCCGAGCACTTCCAACTTGGTGAGGTTGTGGCCGTCCAGCAGTTCGCGCGCCAACCGGCAGGTGCGCACTGCGTCCTCGGCGGTGTAGCAGCCGGCGGTGTTGGGCAGCAGCGTGTAGCGATCCGGCGGCAGCACATCCAGCAGGCTGGGCGCGTTGGGGTCCTGGCCGATGTTCACTCGGCGAATGGCAACGGTCACGATGTCGGCCGCGGCGGCTTCGGTGGCCAGCCGGGTTTCGTCCAGATCCTTGAACTTGCCGGTGCCAGTGAGCAGGCGCGAACGGTAGCGTTTGCCGGCGATAACCAGCGCATCAGAGGGGGCGGGGTTCGTCATGCGGCAATTATCACCGATCGGGCGCAGCTGCGCCGCCTGCGCGGCGCATCAACCGCCGCCCAGTGCGTGCACGATTTCCACCACGTCGCCCTCGCGCAAGGCGTGTTCTGCGTGCCGTCCACGTGACACGATTTCGCCATTGACCTCTACCGCAACGCGGCGCTGTGCTAAGCCTTCCTGCTCCAGCAGGGTGGCCAGCAGCAAGTTATCGGGAAGCGAGCGTGGAGTGCCGTTGAGTTGAATGTTCATGGCATCATTGTTGCATCGCGTGCCGCTCCGGCGCGCGTTTGCGTTATGCGGCAATGCAGCGTGAGCGCGGGCGGCGAGGGTGAAACCATGTGCCATTCGCCAGCGTACGTATGCACGCCGGTCCGGTCCCACTCACTTCAAGCAGGCATTCCGATGGCTTCAACACTTCGCCCGATCCGCTCCCTGATGGCCATGGCCATCGCTATCGCGGCCACTCCGGCCATGGCCGAATCGGCCTTCGACCAGACCGTGTTCTTCGGTGACAGCCTCACCGACAGCGGCTACTACAACCCGCTGCTGCCGGCCGCCTCGCGCGCAGTCACCGGCAAGTTCACCACCAACCCGGGTTGGGTGTGGGCCGAATATGTTGGCGACCATTTCGGCACCAGTGCCGCGCCCAACGGCAATGGCCAGACCGGCGACAACTACGCTGCCGGCGGCGCGCGCATCCAGGCCAGCTCGGTCAGCGCACTTGGCGCTGCGCCGTCGGTGACCAGCCAGATCAACACCTATCTCACCGCCAACGGCGGCCGCGCCAACCCCAATGCGCTCTACACCGTGTGGGGCGGCGCCAATGACTTGCTTGCCGCGTCCCTCGCTCCGGCACAGGCGCAGGCCATCATCGGCAGCGCGGTGACCGCCCAGGTGGGCGCCGTGGCTGCCTTGCAGAACGCCGGCGCGCGTTACGTCATGGTGCCGACCATTCCGGACGTCGGCCTCACCCCGCGCTTCCGCGCTGGCGGCGCTGTGGGCATGGCGCAGGGCACCGGCGCGGCTACCGCCTACAACACCGCTTTGTTCAACGGTCTGCAGTCGGCCGGCCTGCGCGTGATCCCGGTCGACACCTTCCACATGCTGCAGGAAATCGTCGCCAACCCGGGCACCTACGGTTTCAGCAATGTCACCAGCACCGCCTGCAACCCGGCCGTGCCGCTGCCGGCCTGTAACCCGACCAGCCTGGTCGCCGCCAATGCGCAGAACACCTATGTGTTCGCCGACAGCATCCACCCGAGCACGGCGGTGCACCAGATCCTGGGCGAATACGCCATCTCGCTGCTGGAAGCGCCGCGTTTGCAGCAGGTGCTGACCCATTCCGCGCAGGCCGTCGGCCGCGCGCGCGCCGACCAGGTGGCCTGGCATCTGGACGGCAAGCCGGACGCCGATGGCATGCGTTGGTGGGGGAGCGTGCGTGGCGACATGCAGCGTTACGACCACGCCGATCTGTATGACGGCATGGCGCCGGCCGGCCTGTTCGGTGTGGATTGGACCGCGGGCGACATGGTGTTCGGTGGCTTTGCCGGTTTCGGCCGCATGGATGCCGACTTCGGCAACCGCAACGGCAGCTTCAAGCAGGACGACAGCACCCTGGGCGGTTTCTTCGGTTGGTACACCGGCCCGGTGTGGGTCAACGCCCAGGTCAGCTACAGCTGGCTGAGCTACGACGTGGACCGTGAAGTGCAGCTCGGGCCAGCCACCCGCGTGCATAGCGGCTCGCCGGACGGCAGCAACCTCACCGCCGCGCTTAATGCCGGTTATTCGCTGGGCGAAGGCAACGTCAAGTACGGCCCGGTGGCCGGCCTGACCTGGCAGAAGATCAAGCTCGACGGCTACACCGAAAGCAACGAAAGCTCCACCGCGCTGGGCTACGCCAACCAGGACATCGACTCGCTGGTCGGCCGCGTTGGCTTCCAGGTGCGTCTGGACGGCGCGGCGGTCAAGCCGTACCTGCAGGCGACCTACGACCACGAGTTCAAGGAAGGCGGCGAAGCCAGCGCCTGGCTGCAGTCGATGCCGGAGGTCGGCATGTACACCGTTCCGGGCCAGAACTTTGATCGCAACTACGCAACCGTCGTGCTGGGCGCACACACCGGCCTGTGGGGCCTACAGAGCAACGTTGGTCTGAGCACCACCACGGCCCAGCGCAGCGCACGCGATGCCACCTTGTTCGTGAACTTCAGCGGCAACTTCTGAAGCGCGCGGTAAGCCACAGTTAGCAAGCAAGACACGTGGGCCGGGCAACCGGCCCTCGTTCTATCTGCGCGCATTGCGCCAGACACCCGCACCCGCATAAACTCTGCCAGCGCCATGCGGGCGTAGCTCAATGGTAGAGCTGTAGCTTCCCAAGCTACTGACGTGGGTTCGATTCCCATCGCCCGCTCCAGAGCTTCTGCCAAGTCTTTAAGTGCTTGACTTGTCTGGATATTTTGGCCGATTGATGATTCCGAGCGATGCCCCTTGAGGTATCAATCGAGGTATCAATCTTGCCCAAGCCTCTGATGATTGCGCGCTCGGCCGGCCTGTATGCGCGCTTCATTTGTTCCCACCGATCTTCGAGCCCTGATTGGCTCGCGTTACCTTGTCCGATCGCTGGGAAACCGTCGCGGTGACCACGCCAGGCTGGCGGCCGCCACGATGGGAATGGCACCATCGATGGCATTCGATGCCATGCGCTGCGGAAAGGGACGACCGTGGATCTGGATGAGCTGCTCAGGAAGGTCAGCAGTGGGGACATCAACGAGCTCACGCTGAAAGACGTGACGCTGCCGGACGGCACGCGCATCGCCCAGGCGCAGCTGGAGAATCCTGCCGATGCCGTGATGTTTGGAGACCTAATGGTGCGGTCGCGGCAGACGGAGCCCACCGAGGTCATGGCGGCGAGGGTGGCCAAGCGTCGGCAAACGGCGGTAAGGCCATTTATATCCATGGCCTCTCTCCGGTAGGAGCCTCAAACGACACCATTTCCGGGCCGGGCGCAGTGGCCGTGTCTGCATCGGTGATCAAAGGGCGGATCGAGGGTATTCAGGACAACAAGGCGATTGTCGGCTGGGCGTATTCTGCAGGACTACGCCGATCGATTGACGTCCATATGTATGCGGGCGGGGCTTATGGGACTGGAACGCTTGCTGCTATCGCTAGCGCAAACCTTGCCAGCGAACCTGGCGTTGCCAGCGCTTGCTCATCGTCGGGGAGTAACTACCGCTTCTCAATTCCAATTACCGAAGACCTGATTCGAAGCCAAGGCGGCAAGCCGTTCTATATCCATGGCATTTCTCCGGTCGGTCGCGACAACTCCCTCATTGATGGGTCGGGCGCACTCTCGATTCCTGCTATGCAGCGTAATGCTGCTTTCGTCTCTCAGAACATGCCGGCGCAGCTCGCAACCGGACGTTCTGTCACCGGGTCCGTGCGGTTCACGAACACGGGAAATGTCACCTGGCGCCAGGGGTAGGGCTATCGGGCTGTGTTGGTTGGCAATACGCGAGGATGGTCGCCAGGCGAAGTGGGCCTGCCATCCGATGTTCCGCCTGGCGGAAGTGTGGACTTCAACTTCAGCCTCCGCGCGCCCCTAGGTGCGGGCGGCTACAACCTGCGTTGGCGAATGCGCGATGGTGCCGGTGATTTCGGTAATGAATCCAGCAACCAGGTCGTGCAGGTGGTAGCACCGTCACCGGTGGAGCATGGCGTTGGCCTGGCGGCCCGTCGCTACGTCTACGATGCGAACCAGCAGCTGTGCAAAGTGATCGAGCCCGAGAGCGGTTCGACCGTCATGGCCTACGACGCGGCTGGCAATCTGGCATGGTCAGCCAGCGGCCAGTAGGAAATTTGTCAGCCGCCGGCATGATTGCTGCGTCGCCTAAGCGGTGTGCCACTCGAGCACGGCGCCTGACGGCAGCCGAGGACACGGCCTGCAGGTGCTACATCCAAGATATCCAATTGCTGCGACGCGTGGTGGGTCATCCGCCCAGCCCGCGGCGGGCGTCGCACACGTCTTCGGCGCTTCGTATTGAACAAGTCGCTCGCGGGCAGATTGACTAAATTTCGGGCATGAAAACTCATGCCACCAATTCAAGCGCGGTCCGCACAAACCCGCCTTACGCTCATGAGGAAAAGCCCAGGCTAACGGAGGATCAGGCAGCAGCCAGCACCAGCGGCGCGCATCAACGGCTTGGACGGCCGCCGACAAAACGGCCGAGGAGAGAGTCGGATGCCCCGGGGGCGTCGACGCGAGACAGCAAGCCCTTTCGCGCAAGCGCCTTGAAAAAAGAGGAAATCGATGCCGGCGAAGGCGCATGGGACAGGCGCTTTCGCTGGCAGCCCTCTGGCGTAAAAAACGAGCGCATCAAAACCGAGCGGCAGCTGGACACGATGACCGCTGACGTCGACGCGTCGCCAGCGCATCTTCGGCCACAACGACCCTTGCGGCATGGTGTGGAGGCAAGGGCATCTCTTCGACCGCGCGAACAACCGTCCGAGCGGTCCGCAAGAAAGCGACCACGTGAAGAGCAAGCGCCATCTCGGCAGTCAAAGCGGCCACTGCATGGTATGGGGCTGACGACCGACGACCTGCGCACGACCGAACATCAGCTGGACTGGCCGGAACAAAAGCGGCTACAGGCGCAGCGACAGCACCAGCAGCAACAGCTCGGTGAGTCCCACGGAATCGCTCGGAACCACAATGCTGGCCTGTGCGTGTCGATGGCATACGACAACGAGCTGGCGCATCGCATGCGTAACGGGATGGCATTGCCCTTCCTGGAAGAGAGTGTCAACGCGCAAGTCAACGCGCAGCGGCTGGACAAATATCTTCAGCTGATTGCCACTGCACGGCGCGCCAGAGGAGCAGGGGTGACGCCCCGCGATCTGGATCGTTGCACCGAGCTTGCGGCGCACTATCTCACCGAGACCGGATGGTTCGAAGGTGCATCGCTGGTGCAGCTGGCGCATGTGGGCAACAAGCTGAGCAAGCACCAGAACCTGCCCGCGTGCATGGAGGCCATCGCGTGGATCGCTGGACAGGTCACGCAGGCCGATGATCTGGTGGGGCTGAGGGGCTACCCGGTAGTTCTTCTCCTGAACGCCTTCTCAAAGAATCTCGACAGCGGCCGGTGCGAACGCGCGGTGGCGCTTTTGGCACGTCATCTGCGGCGTGACGAGCACGCCTGGCAGGCTCTGCAAGTGCAGGGCATCAGCCTAGCACTCAACACCTTCAGTAAGTGGTCCGATAATCCGGACTGCCAGGTCACGGCGCATCGGCTCGCTGCACTTGTCGCCAGCGACAAGCGCCTGCGTTGCGTCATGGGTGCGCAGAGCGTGGCGAACACGCTGAATGCCCTGAGCAAATGGCCCGACGACGCGGTCTGTGCGGAGGCAGTCAGCGCGCTGGCCGAGCGGCTGGTTGACGATCCCGGGTTGCGCAAGGACCTCAATCCGCAAGGCGTGGCCAATGTGCTCAACGCCCTGAGCAAATGGCCCCACGCAGAGGTCTGTGCGGAAGCCGCCAACGCGCTCGTGGCACGTCTGGTCGACGAACCCGAGTTGCGCAACGTCCTCAATCCATTAGACGCGACCAACGTGTTAAATGCCCTAAGCAAATGGCCTGGCTCACCGGTCTGCACTGCTGCGGTAAAGGCACTCGCCTCGCGGCTTGCCCACGACCCCGAGCTGCGTAATGCACTCAACGCGCATGAAATAACCAACGCGCTCAACGCCCTGAGCAAGTGGCCCGGTACGCCGGTCAGCGCGGTCGCCGCCACCGCGCTGACCAAGCGGCTGGCCGAGGATCCGAGCTTGCGCAAGGACCTGGATCCGCAAGAAGTAGTCACTGCACTGAATGCCCTGAGCAAGTGGCCCGATAATGAGCTGTGTGCGGCCGCCGCCAGCGCGCTGGCCGAGCGGCTGGCCAAAGATCCCGTGCTGCGCAAGGCGCTCAAAGCACATGAAGTAGCCAACGCGCTCAACGCCCTGAGCAAATGGCCCGACGACGCAGTCTGTGCGGCCGCTGCAAGCGCGCTGGCGGCACGGCTGGTCGAGGAGCCTGCATTAGTTGAGGCCCTGGATCTGCAAAGCGTCACCAGTGCGCTCAATGCCCTAAGTAAATGGCCTGCCAGCAGGGTCTGTGCCGCCGCTGTCAGCGCGCTGGCCGCACGGTTGGCAGGCGACTCCCGGTTACTCAAGGCACTGGAGCCGCAGGGCGTGGCCGCCGCGCTCAACGCCGTGAGCAAGTGGCCCCGCATGGATATCTGTGCGGCCGCCGCCAGCAAGCTGGCCGGGCGCCTGGCCGACGATCCCCAGTTGTGCAAGACCCTCGACCCTGTCCATTTGACCCAAGCGCTCAACGCGCTGTGCAAATGGCCCGACAACAAGCTCTGTGCGGCCGCCGTCGGCACGCTGGCTGAGCGCTTGGCCGACGAACCTCAGTTGCGCAAGGACCTGGACACGCAAGGCATGGCCAATACGCTCAACGCGCTGAGCAAATGGCCCAACAGCCAGATCTGTGCAGCCGCCGTCAGTGCGCTGGCCAAGCGGCTGGCCGACGCTCCCCAGTTGCGTAAGGACCTCCACCCGCAAGGTGTGGTTACTGCGCTTAACGCCCTGAGCAAGTGGCCCGATATGCCGGTTTGTGCGGTCGCCGCCAGCGCGTTGGCAGAGCGGCTAGCCAACGATCCCTGGTTGCGCAAGGCGCTGAACTCACAAGAATTCACCAACGCATTGAATGCCCTGAGCAAATGGCCCGACACGCCGTTCTGTTTGGAAGCTGCAAGCGCGTTGGCCGAGCGGCTGGTCGACGATTCCCGGTTACGCAAGTCTTTGGACGCGCAAGGCGTGGCCAATGCGCTCAACGCCTTGAGCAAATGGCCCGACAACGAGGTCTGTGCAGCGGCCGCCCGTGCGCTGGCCGAGCGGCTGGCCAACGACCCTGGCTTGTGCAAGGCCCTGAACTCACAAGGCCTCACCGCCGTGCTCAACGCCCTGAGCAAATGGCCGGACACGCCGGTCTGCGCGGCCGCCGCCAGCGCGCTTGCGGAGCGTCTGGGCGACGATCTTGTCTTGCGCAAGGCCCTGGACTCGCAAGGCGTGGCCAATGCGTTCAACGCCCTGCGCAAATGGCCCGGCACTCAGGTTTGCGAGACGGCCATCGACGTCTTGGCGGCGAGGCTGGCGAACGATCCCATGTTGCGGCAGGCCCTGGACCCGCAAGGCATGACCATCTCGCTCAACGCGCTCAACAGATGCCTTGCCAGGCCAGTCTGCCAGTCGGCATTTGTGCTGCTCGCCGAGCGCGCAGGTTCGCCCGAGCTGCCCTGGCGGCAGTTCCAGATGCGTGCGATCGCGATGGTGGCCAACGCGATCTCCCGGCTGTTGAACCTGGACGAAGAGGACGAAGAGGAGGATGGGCAGTTCCGGACCCTGGGTGTCGCCAAGCTGCAGGCGATGGCCGGGCACCTGGATGTGCACCGCGAGCGGTTTGCGTCCGCTTCGGCCACCGACATCGGTGTGCTCTTCAAGGCCTTTGCGTCGGCGCAGCTTCAGCGCCAGATGCGTTCGCTGGGACAGCCGGCGCTGGAGCGGGTGTCGGCCCTGATCGGGGACGATGGATTACGCCAGACCAGCCTTGAGGGGATCGGCAGCCTCTGCATGGGACTGGTGCCGTTTATCCGCAGCCCGGAGCTCAGGCCCCGCCATGGGGTCCAGGCATTGCGCGTGTTCAATACGTTGCAGCCCATCGTCGCGCGCAAGATCGACCTGTACCTGGGCGGGGACGGCGCACGCGCGTCGGCCGGCATCGAACAGCATGCAACACGCTGCCCGGCGCTGACCTTCTACCAGGTGCTCAAGGCCTACGCGGTGGTGAGCCGGCAATGGAAAGCGCGCCATCTTGAGGGGTCGCGCAAGCAACTGCGCCAGCGCCGCGACGAACTGGTGAAGTGGGTGGACCAGACGCTGGCGCGCACGCGCGAGGCGATCGAGGCGGACCTGGGCGAGATGAGCTGGAACCTGATCGCGCAGATCGAGGCCGGCGAGCAGGTGTTCGACGCCCTGGACCTGCGCATGGCCAAGGAAGCGCCGACGATTACCCAGGCCCATCCACCGACCCGCTTTGACCTGGACCGTGGGCGCTTGAGCATGTCCTCGGTTCCCGGCCGGCTGGTGGCGCCGGCGCCCGGCCACGGCAGCACGACCCATGTGGTGGTCGATCTGGTGGGCAAGGAGCTGTCGACCAACCGTTCCGAATCGGACAAGCCGTACTCGCTGTTTGCGCGCCTGACCGGGCTGCCGCTGGTGGAAGTGCAACTGCCTGGTGAGCTATCGACCTTCATGCTGGCGCGCACGTTCAACTACAACGGCGAGCCCTGGCGCTTTGACATGTTCGGCGGCAGCCGCGCGGCGCGCAGCAAATCCGGTAGCCACAGCCTGGTGCTGTCCCAACGCAAGGCGTCGGCGTCGCTGTTGCCGGCATTCCGCTATGCCGACACCGCCCCGGGCAGCAGCCTGATGCAGCTGGCGGCCAAGCTCGCTCCGCAACGCGAGGACTGGTCGCGCATGCAGCGTTCGTTGCTGGAGATGGTGCCCAGTGACCATGTCGCGGAGGGCACGCTGCGCCTGGGCGTGTTCGATGACGTCGAGGGCCCTGCGCATCCGTTCAAGCCGTTGGCCGTGGATGGCACTGCCCTGGCGTTGTGCCCCAACGATGGCTGCGGCTTTGTGAAACTGGAGGTGGCCTTGTCCATCCCCGCCTTCCGCAAGCATTACCAGGCCTGGCACGCGGTGCAGGCGAACCAGGCCACCGAGGAGCAGCGCGAGCTGGTGGCCAAAGACAAGGGGCCTTCGGTGATGCCACCGCAGGCGCTGCAGCATTACCCGCGCGATGATGCAGCGCTGGAAGAGGCGCACGCGGCGATGCAGGACCGGCTGCAGACCCTGGAGCCGGCAGGCGATGACCCGCTGTGGCTGTACAGGCCGCTCATCGGCGGCGGCTACCGGGGCCAGCGGGTGCGGGCGGTGCCTTCGGCCGACGACAAGGTGCATCTGCCGCAGCAGCGCAGCCAGGCCTTCGACGCCGCCGGCGGCCCGTTGCTGCTCGGCAAGCCCCCCTACGACAAGGAGAATCTGCTGCCGGTGCCGGAGCAGCGCATCGCCACCGTGGCCAAGGGCGATGCCACCGCCGCGTTCCTCTCCCAGTGCTTCGGCATCCAGTACAGCTACACCGGTTTTGATGATCGTTCCGGCGCCGATGCGCAGATGCTGCACAGCAAGGGCATGCTGGTGGTGGTGCCCGAGCAGCAGTGGCCGGCCGGGTTCAGCGACACCGACCTGGCCTGCTCCAAGGAAGATCTGAAGACGCTGTCGTGCTGGACAAACGGCCGTGACCGCGGTGCCTTGCCGCGCGAGATCCTCAGCACCGGCAGCCTGCGGCTCAAGGACATCGTGGAGCCTGGGCGCCTGGGCGCACTGCCGATTGACGAGCTGCGCAAACGCGACATGGACACCGACGGCGACGATGCGTTTGTCTACGCAGGCTACCCCAAGCTGGCCGCGCTGATTTCGCGGGTGATGGATCGCAAGGCCGTGCTCGGTCGGCAAAAGTCCTTCAAGCCGCCGAAGACGGCCACGCCGGCCATCGACCCGGTCAGCGGCCACTACCAGCCCGGGCGGCTGTCGGAAATCATGTCCCTCAAGCGCGGTCAGCGCATCACCTCGGCGGCGGCCACGCTGGCGTCGCGTTTCATGGGGCAGCCGGACGACCTGCGCGAAGCGATGGCGCGCGACATGATGTTCGGCACCTACGATGGCATCGAGCGCGGGTTGCGCAACGGTTTGCGCGCGCTGCTCGACGAGCAGGTCCGCGATCCTCAGGTGTTGGCCACGCTGCGCGTGCAGGCGCGCGAGGCGATCGAACGCGCCCACCTGCCCGAGGCGCGACAAGCGGCCACGTTGCTGCACGCGCAGCTGCTTGCGCTTGAGACGGACCCGGCCGCCGACAGCGCCGCGCCGGCGTTGCCCGAGGCCCTGGCTGAGGCGTTTCCCGGCCTGGCCAAGGCCTACGAAGCTGCGTCCGGCGTCGACGCCCGCATCCACGCCATCCTGGACAACTACCCGGTGTGCCGGCTGTCGCATGCGCAGTTCCCGAACGGGCAACCCGGGCTCATCCCCGGCCAGCCGGAACTGACCATGCGCAACCTGTTCACCACCGCGATCAAGGTCGGCACCGATGCGCTGAAGTCCGACACCGGCACAGCGCTGTTCGCCAAGATCGTGGAGGCCTGCGAACAGTCCGAGCGGAGCTTTGCCGAGCGGGTCCGCAGCGTGCCCTACAGCAGGGCAACCGCCCGGGCCATGCAGGACGGGCGCTTCGATCCCGAACAGACCAAGCTGCTGCTGCAGCGCATGCCGTCGATGGCCGCTGGCGTCATGGAAGACGCGCTTGAGGCGCTTCAGCAGGCCGGCTGGATCGCCCGGCCGCAGCCGCCGGCTGAGCGGCTGCGCGCCGTGCAGCCGCAGGACATTGCGGTGGAGGCGCAGGCCTTGCTGCGGCGCGCTCGCCAGATGGAGCCGCAGGTCACCGACATGCTGCAGCGCATTGCCGCGCGTCATGGCGGGCAACTGGCCGGCACACAGCATCAACTGAAGTCCTACAGCTCGTTGCAGGAAAAGCTCAAGCAGCGGATGGCATTGAAGAAGCAGACGTTGGAAGAAGCGGCAGCCAACGTCAACGATGCGCTGCGCTACAGCATGGTGCTGGAACCGCGGGACTTTACCGCCGGCCTGCGCGCCGTGCTCGCCGCACTGGACGATCAGGGCCATGCACGGGTCAG
>NZ_JSBW02000049.1 GCF_000772705.2 Xanthomonas vasicola | reverse complement strand
TTACGTCAAGGTGCGCTATCGCGGTTTGGCGAAGAACACCGCACAGGTGCTGACGCTGTTTGCACTGTCGAATCTGTGGCTGACGCGCAAAGCGTTAATGCCTGCTGCGGGGAAGCTGTGCCTGTAATCCAGGCAACACCCCGCAAACGGCCGAAACCGGCAAAAAATCGGCGATTTGAGCGCCCTCAGCGCGGCGGATGCGGTTTGCTTGGTTTCCCGGTCGCGTTGATCAGACCATCCCTAGCGCTGCTCTCAATCCTCGCCAATATCCTCGTTCCACACATCCGAGTTTGCGGAAATATAGCCACCGAGTAGATCGATACATTCCTGGCTTTGCAAATCGATCACGTTGACGCCATGCTCGCGCAGCCAGGCAATGCCGCCCTGGAAGGTGACCGATTCGCCCACCACCACCGTGCCGATGTTGAACTGGCGCACAAGCCCGCTGCAGTACCAGCACGGCGCCAGCGTGGTGACCATGATGGTGTCTTTGTAGCGACGCTGGCGGCCCGCCTTGCGGAACGCGTCGGTCTCGCCATGCACCGACGGGTCGTTTTCTTGCACGCGGCGGTTATGGCCGCAGCCAAGCAAGCGCCCGTCGTTGTGATACAGCGCCGCGCCAATCGGGATGCCGCCTTCGGCCAGGCCCTGGCGGGCTTCGGTAATGGCGGTGTCGAGCAGTGCGCGGTAGTCGGGGGTGGTGATCATGCGAACTCCAAAAGGGCCGCGCCGGCAGGGCGCAGCATGTCAAGATGTGGAATGTCATCTTCCAGATACTGCTCAGACGCCGGCGCAAACCCATGCGCCGCGTAGAACGCTTGCAAATGCGCCTGCGCACCAAGCTGGATTGCGCTACCCGGCCACTGCGTCTGTACCAACCGGATGCCTTCGCGCAACAGTGCGTGCGCCAGTCCGGTGCCGCGATGTGCAGCGGCGATGACCACACGGCCGATGCTCGGCTCGGAATAACTCAAGCCTGGCGGTAGCACGCGCAGGTAAGCCGCCAGCTCGCCGTTATCGGCGTTGCCAAGCACATGCAGCACAGCAGGATCGGTGTCTTTGCCGTCCAGTTCCGGGTAGGCGCATTGCTGCTCCACCACGAACACATCCGTGCGCAGGCGCAGCAGCGCATACAACTGCGTGGTGCTCAGCTGCGCAAACCGAAGGTGCTGCCAGTGCAGGGAAGGGATGGCTGTGTTGAGCATCAACACATAATAGCGGCTGCGCCGCGGTTGAGCTGCGAGGCCGCGCCTGTTTTCAGTGTCGCCGCATTGGCCTGTGTCTGCGCCGCAAGCCAGGTGCGGGCGAGGCAAAGCCAGCTGCAGCGTTCGCGCCGGCACTGATCGCCCACGCTTGCGTGTCGCTTGTGCTCAGTCGACTGCGCTATCGGTATCCACGGCCACCACCACCGACATGCCCGGCCGCAACCGCGGCGCCAGCGGCTGGTTGGGGTCGACGCTGATACGCAGCGGAATGCGCTGGGCAATCTTGACGAAGTTGCCGGTGGCGTTATCGGCCGGCAGCACGCTGAATTCCGAGCCGGCAGCCGGCGAGATCTCCTGCACGCGGCCATGCAGGCGTGCGTTGGCCAGCGCGTCCACGGTGAAGCTGGCGCGCTGACCGGTGCGTATCTTCGCCATCTGGGTTTCCTTGAAATTGGCCACGATCCACAGCGTTCCCGGTACCAGCGACATCAGCTGCGTGCCGTTGGTGACGTAGGCGCCCTGGCGCACGCCAAGCTGGCCGAGCTGCCCATCGCGCGGGGCCAGGATGCGCGTGTTGTCCAGGTTGATCTGCGCCAGCTGCACGGCGGCTTGCGCGTTGGCAACAGCGGCCTCCAATGCGGCGCGGTTGACGGTGACGCTGCGTGCGTTTTCTTCGGCGGCCTGTACCGCGGCGCGTGCCTGGGCCACGCCGGCATCAGCCTGCGCGCGTGCGGCGAATGCGGTGTCGCGGTCCTGCTCGGACACCAGTTGCTGGCTGGCCAGCTGCTGCGTGCGTGCATAGGCCGAACGGGTGCGGTCGCGTTGTGCCTGGTTGCTGCTCAGCGCCGCGCGCTGCTCGGCAATGGTCGCCTCGGCGCTATGCCGTTGTTGATCCCAGTTGGCGAGATTGGCCTGCGCGGTCTGCACCTGCGCCTTGGCCTGTTCGAGTTGCTGGGCGTAGATGCGGCCGTCGATTTTGGCCAGCAACTGGCCGCGTTTCACGTGCGCAAAATCCTGCACGGGCACTTCGGTGACATAGCCGCTGACCTGCGGCGCAATCACCGTGATCTGCCCATGCACCAGCGCATTTTCGGTACGTTCGATCGCACTCACGAACGGTGGCAGTCGCCATGCATACAGCACCAGCGCCACGCCGATCAGCGCAAGCCCGCCGAAGCCAATGACGCCGGCGATGCGGCGACGCCGGCGACGTTGCTGGCTTGCAGGTGGTGAAGAATCCGCTGGTGTATTCATGGGCGCACAGTGGGAACAGGAGGAGAGGGCGAGACGGGTGGGCGTAGATAGCGGCGCCACACCAGCACGGACAGGATCCACACGCCGGTGGCAATGGCGATGCAGCCGATCAGCAGAAACACATCGTTGTAAGCCAGCACATTGGCTTCGCGCGTGGCCACCGTGCCCAGCGTGCGTACGCCCTGGGCCTGCCGCAGTGCCGGATCACCGATGCTGCGCCCATACAGGCTTGCATAGGCCTGCACGCGCGCGGCTACCTGCGGGTCGGTGAGCACCAGATGTTCCACCAACTGGCTGGAGTGATATTTCTCGCGCACCACCTGCACGGTGCCGAGCAGCGCACTGCCGAGCAGGCCGCCCATGTTCTGCGCCATGCCGAACAGCACGATGAAACTGATCAGATTGCCCGGCTGCGCGATCACCCGGCCGATCCCGGCCACCATCGCCGGGCCGATGAAGAACGTACTGCCGAACGCGAGCAGGAACTGGCTCACATACATCTGCTCGGGGCGGGTGAGGCTGGTGGCATCGGCATCCATGAAGCTGCCGACGCAGATGGCTGCGACCGCGATGATCAGATGCTCGGTCACCCGCGCCGGGTTGATCAGCCAGGCACTGGCCGCCACGCCCGCCACCGCGCCCAGCAGCATCAGCGCAAATAAGGTCTGCAACTGGGTGTTGGCCAGGCCCAGGGTCTGGAAGAAGCCGATCGCCCCGGTGCTTTGTTCGGACAGCACCAGCCGGATCAGCAAAATCGCCAGGCCCAGCCGCAGCATGTCTGCACTGGCCAGCCAGCGCGTGTTGATCATCGGGTTGCGGCGGTTGTGTTCGATCCAGGCCGCCGTGCACAGCAGCACGATGGACGCGGCCAGCACCACGCCCAGCCACGGTGTGCTGGTCCACCACAGCAAGCGCCCGAGCGACAGCACTGCAGCAAGACCTGCCGACCCGGCCGCGAACAGGCTGAAGGTGAGGAAATCCAGCGGCTCGAACACGCGATAACGGTCGCTCGGCGGCAATTTGAGCGCCAGCACGCAGGCTAGCGCGAACACCGCCAGCCCGCATTCAAACAGGTACAGGCCTCGCCATTCGCCAAATTCCAACAGGTCGGTAGAAAACACCCGTGCCAACGGCAAGGCCAGCTGGGTTATGCCCAGACCCAGCACCACCGCCTTGAGCCGGTATTTGGTGGGAAATGCCTGCATCACGTAGTACAGGCCCAGCGAGCTGAGCGCCGCGCCCACCAGCCCATGCGCGGCACGCACGGTGATCGCCGAGCTCAGGCTGTGCACGAACAGGTGCGCAAGGGCGATGAGCGCATACAGCGCCAGGAAGATCTCGGTGAAGCGACGCAGCCCGAATTGCTGGCGGAACTTCACCAGCAACAGGTTGGCCGACATGTTGGTCATCACATAGGCGGCCGGCAGCCAGGCCATTTCGGTGGCGTAGGCGCCCAGGGTGCCTTGCAGATAGGTCAGGTTGGCGGTGACCAGCGCGTTGCTGAGCCCGCCGGTGAGCGCCACCACTACGCCCACCAGCCCGTACTGAATACGCCGCCGGGTGGTGTGTAGCGGCGTGGAGGCCGACCCCGGCAGGGTGGGCTTCTCGTGGGGCTGCCAGTCGCGCTGGACGTACTTGTCGCGCACTGAAATGCTCGCAGGGCCGGTCGCAGATGACATGCGATTGTGGTCCGGTTGCGGTCATGGTGGCGTCAGCAGTGCGATAATCCGCCCATGAGCGAATCCCCTTATACCTCCGGTACTACCCATTTCGGCTTTCGCGATGTCGCTGCCAAGGACAAGCAGAAGCTGGTCGGTGAAGTGTTCACCTCGGTTGCGCGCAACTACGACCTGATGAACGATCTGATGAGTCTGGGCGTGCACCGCGCATGGAAACGCTACTTCGTAGCGACCGCGCAGGTGAAGCCGGGCGACCGCGTGCTGGACCTGGCCGGCGGCACCGGCGACATTGCCGTGCTGCTCAAGGAGCGCGTGGGTAATGAGGGCGCCGTAGTGCTGGGCGATATCAACGCCGGCATGCTCTCGGTGGGCCGCGACCGGCTGACCAACCGCGGGCTGGTGTCCGGCTTCGATTACGTGCAATGCAACGCCGAAGCGCTGCCGTTTCCGGACCAGAGTTTCGATCTGGTGACCATTTCCTTCGGCCTGCGCAACGTCACCGACAAAGACGCCGCATTGCGCGAAATGTATCGCGTGTTGAAGGTGGGCGGCCAGGCGCGTGTGCTGGAATTTTCCGAAGTTACCGCCGATTGGTTCAAGCCGATCTACGACTTCCACTCGTTCAAGATCCTGCCCAAGCTGGGCCAGTTGTTCGCCCGCGATGCCGACAGCTACCAGTACCTGGCCGAAAGCATTCGCAAGCATCCGCCGCAGGAATCGCTGAAGGGCATGATGGGCGAGGCCGGGTTTGCGCGCTGCCACTTCAAGAATCTCACCGGCGGCATCGTGGCGATCCACTCCGGCTACAAGATCTAGGCAAGTCGTTTCAGCGCTTTAGAACAGCTAACAAAAACGACCGCCAAGCGCGCGGCGGGCGCGGCCGGTGCTCGGTGCGGCAGGGACTACGCGTCCATTGCGGTTCCCCGCGCCGGCCACATCTAACTGACGACTGCTCGCTACGTCTTGTTGGCCGCTCCTAGAGTCGCATGCGCGCTGTGCAGTGGCGTTCGCCAAGGTCTTGCATGGGGTCGCCTCTCGCAGCGAAGCGACAGTCTGGCATGCGCGCACCAAGGATTTCTGAGACCTCCGTCGCGTTGGCTCCTCACACTCTCGGCGACACTAAGCGCTCTTTTGCCGGAGTGTTGGATGCGCTTGTACGCCGGACTCTCGCGCGTGTTTCCCCGCTCCTTCAGCGCCAAGCTGCTGGCGGTGACGTTCGTTGGCATCCATCTGCCGTTGCTGCTGTTGATCGCATGGCTGGCATCGCAAAGCGAGCTGGGCGGGCGCCCGCTGTGGTCGGTGGTACTCGTGGCATTGCTTGCCACGCTGGCCGGCACCGCGCTGACCTTGGTGGCGTTGTATCGCCTGCTGGCGCCGCTGCGTATCGCCGCCGATGCACTGGATGCGTATTACGCCGATCAGCGCCTGCCCACGCTTCCGGAAACGGGTGACGACGAATTGGGGCGGCTGTTGCGCGGCATCAACCGCAGCCTGCGCGGCATCGATGCCGGCATGCGCGACCTCAAAAAACATGCCTTGTTCGATCCGTTGACCGAAGCCCTGAACCGGCGCGGCTGCGAACAGGCGATGCGCGATTCGGTAACCGCCTCGCAGCGCGAAGGCTGGCCGTTTGTGCTGTTCGTGCTGGACATGGACAACCTCAAGCAGGTCAACGACCGCTTCGGCCATCTGGCCGGCGACCGCGTGCTGGTGCGCCTGGTGGACTCGGCCTATGGCTGGCTGGGCGCGCAGGATTGGGTCGGGCGCTGGGGCGGCGACGAATTCCTCCTCGGCATCCATGCCAGTGAAGACGACGCCACGCTCAAGCTCAATCAATGGCTGTCGATGCTCGAGCGCGAAGATGACCACGACGCGCCGCTGCATGTGAGCGCCGGCAGTGCGGTGTGCGAACAAGGGCTGGATGCCACCGAACTGTATCGCCGCGCCGATGCGGCGATGTACCGGGCCAAGTTCTCCGGTGGCCGACGTCTGGTGCGCGACGGGCACGACACCCCGCGCGGACATCCGGTGACCTGACCACTAGCCGCCAGGTTGCGGCAGCAAGCGGCAGGCAATCCCGCGCATTGGCCGCCGATGACACGGGCAGGCTGCGGCGCAGAGCGCTAAAATGCCCAATTCCCTTGCTGCGGTGCCGTCGATGCGCTTCTCGTTTCTGTCGCTGTCCCTTGCCGTGTCCATCGCGCTGGCCGGCTGTTCCAATGACTCCGCGCCGTCGGCATCCACCACCGCGCCGGCCGCTACTGCCAAGGCCCCCGTGAAAGCAGAAGCCCGCAACCACGACGAAAGTTCCTACGCCCAGCCGCAGCTGGTGGTCATCAAGGACCTGGCGCTGGACCTGAAGCTGGATTTCGATACCAAGCAGATCGGTGGCACCGCCACCTATACGCTGGAGTGGAAGGACAAGGCCGCCAAGCAATTGGTGCTGGACACGCGCGAGCTCAGCATTGCGCAGGTACAGGCCGACGATGGCAAGGGCGGCCTGACGCCGCTGCAGTTCGCCTTGGCACCGGTCGACAAGACCTTCGGCAGCAAGCTCACCATCGAAGCGCCGAATCAGCCGCGCAAGGTGGTGATCACCTATCACACCGCGCCGACTGCCTCGGGCCTGCAGTGGTTGGAGCCGTCGATGACCGAAGGCAAGCAACTGCCTTTCATGTTCAGCCAGTCGCAGGCGATCCACGCGCGCAGCTGGGTGCCGTTGCAGGACACCCCGAGCGTGCGCTTCACCTATAGCGCGCATGTCACCTCGCGCCCGGACGTGATGGTGCTGATGAGCGCCGATAACGACCCCAAGGCCGTGCGCGATGGCGATTACAGCTTCAAGATGCCTGAGCCGATTCCCTCGTATTTGCTGGCGATTGCCGCCGGTGATGTGGTGTTCAAGCCGATTTCCGCGCGCTCGGGCGTTTGGGCCGAGCCGGCGATGGCCGACAAGGCCGCCAAGGAATTCGAAGACACCGAAAAAATGATCGGTGCCGCCGAAAAACTCTACGGCCCGTATCGCTGGGGCCGTTACGACATGCTGGTGCTGCCGCCGTCGTTCCCGTTCGGTGGCATGGAAAACCCGCGCCTGACCTTCGCCACGCCCACCGTGATTGTCGGCGACAAATCGCTGGTGTCGTTGGTCGCGCACGAGCTGGCGCATAGCTGGTCCGGTAACTTGGTAGCCAATGCGAGCTGGAAGGACATCTGGCTCAACGAAGGCTTTACGACCTACGTGCAGGGCCGCATCACCGAGGCGTTGTACGGCACCGAGATGGCCGAGATGGAGCGCGAGATCGACCAGGGCGATCTGCTGGCCGAAGTGAAGGACATGCCGCCGGCCGACCAGGTGCTGGAGCTGCCGCCGCTGGCGCAGCGCGACCCCGACGAAGCCTTGAGCCAGGTCGCCTATGTCAAGGGTGCGTGGTTCCTGCATTTCCTGGAGCAGCGTTTCGGTCGCGAGGTGTTCGACCCGTTCCTGCGTGGCTGGTTCGACGATCACGCTTTCCAGAGCGCCACCACCGACCAGTTCGTCGATTACCTCAAGAAGAATCTGCTGGACAAGCATCCCAACACCGTGAGCGCAGCCGAAGTGGATGCGTGGCTGAAGCAGCCGGGTATTCCGGCGTTTGCGGCCAAAGCGCGCTCGCGCAGTTTCTCGATCGTGGACACCGCACGCATCGCCTGGAGCGGCAGCGGCACCTTGCCGAACAAGCAGGTCACCAGCGAGTGGGGCACGCAGGAATGGGTGCACTTCCTCAGCAGCATGGGCGCCACGCTCAAGCCCGAACAGCTCAAGCAGCTGGACGATGCGTACCACTTCACCGGCACGCCGAATGGCGAGATCGCGATGCGCTGGTATCCGCTGGCGATCCGCAGCGGCTATACCGACGCGCGTGCTGCTGCGGGCGAGTTCATCGAACGCGTCGGCCGTCGCAAGCTGGTGCTGCCGATCTACGCCGAGCTGTTGAAGACGCCGGACGGCATCGCGTTTGCCGAACAGGCCTTCGAAAAAGCCAAGCCCAGCTATCACCCGATCACCACTGCCTCGGTGGCCGAGATGATCGCCAAGGCCAAGGCGGCAACGCCTGCTGCAGCTCCTGCAGCTGCACCAGCACCTGCAGAGAAGCCGGCTCCGACGCAGCAGTAAATCGCAGCGCAACGCAGAGCCGTCAGTCCGGCGGCAAGTGCAACACACGGGGAGCCTTGTGCTCCCCGTGTGTTGTCTGCGTAGCTGGCGCGAATTCTGGCCGTCGTGCATGCAGCCTGCAACGCCAGGCTGCTATGGTTGCTGTCGTTTCTCACGCCTTTCGGAGTCGACGATGAAGTATCTGCTGAGTGCGGCCTTGTGCGTCGCCGCCCTGAGTGCCTGCACCGATCGCGAGGCGCAACGTCAGGCGCAGGCAACCGCGCAGGCGCAGGCCAAGGAAACCCAGGCCGATGCGCTCGCCAAGCAATACGACGAAGCGGTGAAGGCGCAGAACTGGGACATGGCACGTGCGCACGGTGCAGCCTTGATCGAAGGTTATGCTGGCACTGCGGCTGCCAAGCGGATCGAACCGGGCTATGCCGATATCAAAGCCAAGGGCGAGCAGGAGCGCGAGCTGCGCCGCATGCAGGCGTTGTGGCAATACTCGCAAGTGCCGGCCAAGGGGGGCACGCAGCGCTCGGCGATGATCGATGCCAAACAACGTGTGGACGTGGATGGCAGCGGGCCCAAGCCGGTCAGCCTGGTGTTCCGCGATCACCCGCAATGGAAGCGCCACAGCTACCTCGTACTCAATGCCGGCGATTTCAATTGCTACGGCGGGTGCAAGGTGCAAGTTGCTGCCGATGGCGGCGCACCGCGCGCGATGGCAGCGCACCGTCCGGACACCGACGAAGCCATCGCCATGTTCATCGATGACGACAAAGCGTTGTGGAAGCTGGTGCGTAATGCAAAGCGCATCAGCATTACCTTCCCGGTCAAGGCCGGTGGAACGCGCACGGCCGAGTTCGAGGTTGGTGGCTTGGATACCACACAGATGCCGGGCTGGAAGTAAGAGCGGATACAAAACTGCTGCGCAGCCGCTGGGTGGGCGAGACCGTTGCTTGGAATCGTTATGTACCACGCGGATATTGCGGTCCCGGCGCGCCGTCCACATCCGTCCGCATTCGCCCGACGACTGCTCGCAACGTTTAGGGACTCTAAGCGCAACGTTGACACAAGATTTGCTTATACAACGTGCTCGCAAGCGGGTGCCGCGCAAGCAAGTTTGATCGGCCACGCGGTCCATCTGTCTGTGTCGCCGCCTGTATCGGCATAGAGCGCTTGGAATGTCTAACACACGTAGCAAGCCGTCGTCCTGTGGGCACGAACTGCGCGTAGGAATGGCTGTGCAGTCGTTCTGTGATTCGCTCTTAGCGACGCTGCTGCTTGCGCACCGTGCATGCCATGACCGCCGCCTGCAGCATTGAATCACTCACTTTCATGTCTTCTTACGGATGGACAGCATGACGCTCACCGCGCTCTCTCCCAGATTGTCTGACTACCGCCATTGGGTCTTCGACATGGACGGCACGCTGACCGAGGCTGCGCACGACTTCGCCTTGATCCGCCGCGTGCTGGAGATTCCGCCAGAGGCCGACATCCTGCATCACCTGGCAGCGCTGCCAGGTGATGAAGCAGCAGCCAAGCACGCGTGGTTGCTCGAACACGAGCGCGCGCTTGCGCAGGCCGCACGCGCGGCACCGGGCGCAGTGGCGCTGGTGCGTGCATTGCATGCCGCCGGATGCCGGCTTGGCATGCTCACCCGCAATGCGCGCGAACTGGCAGCCATCACCTTGCAGGCGATCGGCCTGGACGATGCGTTCGGCTGGGACGACATCGTCGGCCGCGATGAAGCCGCACCCAAACCAGCGCCCGATGGGCTGCACTATTTCCAACAGCGCTGGTCGGTGCAGGGCAGCGCGCTGGTGATGGTCGGCGACCACCACAATGACCTCGCCTGCGGCCGTGCCGTCGGCGCCTGCACTGTCTTGGTCAACACGCCGGGCGACCCCTGGCCTGGCTTTGCCGACTGGCGCCTACACGATTGCACGCAGTTACTTGCGCAGTGGCAGAGCGAACGTTAGGCGCACGTGTTTCTGCTCTTCGCCAGGCTGTTTACTGTTCGCAAAGCGCCAGCGATCAGAAATTCTCACCGTCGCCAGCCACTGCAGTCTCACTGGCCATTCGAGCATCTCTCCGGCAAAGACAGGCTCCGTGCTTGGTACGTCGAGCCGCGTCCACTTGCCATAGCGCGCTGCATTTGCGCGGTATGAGAGCAGCAAGAAAACACCTTAGCCAATCCTGTCCAACGGACTGACAGGTAATGGGCTGCACCGCCTGTGTCACAGCACGCACGGCGCAAACTGTGCCAAAAGCGTGACAGTGCCAAGTGATCCGCCCGCCGTCATCACCACAAACCCTTGTTAACTCGACGTGGTGCAACGCACCAGTTCGCTGGCATGCAGTTTGCTCAGCTTCTCTCGACGTTTCCGACGTCCGTGTCGCCACTGGCGGGTAGAGCGCCTGCGCCGCGGTATGTTTCAACCGACTGTTGTTCAAACGAGAGGGGTAGACACATATGCACCACTCTTCCTGTCGCGGCGTACGCAGCACCGCGCTGCTCGTGCTTGCGCCGAGCGCAGTTCTGTCTGGCTGCAAGAAAGACACACCGGCTGAAACGGCAACGCCCGCGCCGGGCTGCAGCACATGTCGCTGCACCTGCAGCTACGGCTGTGGTCGACACCGAGAGCGAGTTCACCGCCAACGCCAGCAACGCGGATAACTGGGGCGGTATTGGCCGAGAACCCGGCATCGCCTGCTGGCCGAAATCAATCGCGACAACGTCAAGAATCTGAAGATGTCGTGGGAGATGAAAACCGACGCCACGCGCGGCCACGAAGGCCAGCCGCTGGTGATCGGCAGCATCATGTACATGGTCAGTGCGTATCCGAACAACGTGTTCGCCATCGACCTGGCGGCGCAGGATGACGGTGGCAAGGTGCTGTGGAAATACACCCCGCAACAGGATGAGCGCGCGGTGGCGGTGGCGTGCTGCGATACGGTCAACCGCGGTGCCTCGTATGCCGACGGCAAGCTGGTGTTCGGTCGCCTCAACGGCGATGTGATTGCACTCGATGCCAGGACCGGCAAGGAAGTGTGGAAGCAAAAACTCGCCCACCCGGATAAGGGTGAAACCATCACCATGGCGCCGATCATCGCCGATGGCAAGTGGTTGCCGGCATCAGCGGCAACGAGTCCGGTGTGCTTGGTCGCGTGGCGGCCTACAACCTGTCCGATGGCAAACAGGCATGGTCCTGCGAGGCGGCCGGCACCGACAAGGCGATCTGCCTGGGCCCGGATTTCAACAGGGCCAATCCGCAACATGGTCAGCTCGGCGATCTGGGCGTCAAGACCTTTCCCAACGAAGAATGGAAGCGCGGCGGTGGCTCTGCCTGGGGCTGGTATAGCTACGACCCGACGTTGAAGCTGGTGTATTACGGCACCGGCAATCCCGGCCTGTGGAGCCCGTCGTATCGTTGCGGCAAGACCTCGCAGGAGGACTGCAACAACGGCGAGCATGACAACAAGTGGTCAATGACCTTGTTCGCCCGCAAGACCGGAACGGCTCTGCCTACGTGCTCGATCGTCGCGATGGCACGCTGCTGCGCGCGCCTGAGCGGATCGATATCGGCACTGCGGGTTATGCGTTAGTCGATTTGCATGCACGCTGGACAATCAGCGAGAGGTGTCGTTGTTCGCACGCGTCGACAACGTATTCAACCGCCACTATGCAACTTACGCAGCGGTGGCCGAAGACGTGTTTCCCGATGGCGAACTCGCGCGCCCGCAGGACGTGCCGGTGGGAACTGGCCCCTCGCGGTTTCTCGCGCCCGGTGTCCCTCGGCAGTTACTGGTTGGGTTGCGCTGGAATCTGTAGCGCATTGGCAGTGCATGCGCCCGACATGGGCCGCCAGCCGCAGAGAGGCACGCGGTACGCCCACCCAGCAGGCTGATCGTCTAGGACCTCAGCGGCGAGCGCCGACACCGTACTGAAAGAACGTGGGGGTCTGGCCTACCGTCACCTCCAGTCCTGCAGCGCTGCATGCTGCCTGCAGTTCGCTGGTTGTGTAGTAGTTCTTGACGATGGTGCTGACGTTGCCATTACGCAGGCGTCGCTGCATCAACTGGCCTTCCAGGCCCACGACATGCGGCGAAAGCGCTTCTGGCTTGGGAAGATTGTCGACGAAGAAGAACTTCCCGCCTGCATCCAGCGCGTCCGCCACCTGGCGCAGGAACTGCGGTAACAACTGGCGAGGGACATGCGAGATCCAGAACGCGAATACCACTGCGTCGTAGGTCCGCGTGGCTTGCCATTGAAACAGATCTGCCTGCACGGTACGCACCCGCTGGTCACGGGTTGCCGGATTGATCTTCAGCATCTGTGCCGATCCATCGACCAGGGTGAGTGTCTGTGCGGTCGGGAGCAATCGGATGCTCCAGATGCCGGTACCGGCCGCCAGTTCCAGGATATCGCCCTGCAGCGCTGCGGCATCCAGTGCTTCCTGCACATGTGCCGCTTCCTCGCGCCACCTGTTATTGGCCGCATCGCCCTCGTCGAAGGACCCGCGACGGAACCACCAGTCGTCGTATTCTGCTGCGCGATCGTTGTAGTAGCGTTGTTGTTCGAGCAGTACCGATTGCCATTGCGTCATGATGTGCTCCGGGTCGTGAGGTGTGCGATGACAGCCTAGCAATGCGTCAGCCGAGATCGTCAGGCCGCTTGCAAGGCCTGGAAGCGATGCTGGCCCAGGCGGATCGCGGCGATGATGTCGGCGGTCGCGTACATATCCAGCACCTTGGGATACTCTAGGATCGTGGCTGGCGCGCCCTGATCGAGCAGCAATTTGTTCAAGCACAGAAAGCCGATCGTCCGGATGTTGGCCTCGGCGAACAGGTGATGCTGGTTGAGCTGCTGACAACACTGCGCGATGGCGTGCAGCGTTGCATCGTCCGGTTCGGCACCCATGCGGCGATTCGAGGGCAAGGGCACTTGAGCGGCATAGTGCGACAGAATGTCCTGTGCTTTTTCAAAGCACAGCCTGGGGCTGCGAGCATGTGCGATCAGCCGTCCGGCGTGCTCGCACGTTGGCGGTTCGACCTCGATCCAGCCGTTGGTAGCGGCCATGGAGCTCTGAAACTCGGCCAGCCCCTGTGCCGAGCAGTTGCGCCCCAGGTGCAGCGCGAATTCGACCGGCTGCGTGCGGTAGCCCAACTGAAAACGCGCATGCAGCGGAGGCGAGCCGCGTTTGAAGACATCGGCCACCGCAAGGTCGTGCAGCTGGCAGAGCAGATCGGCATCCATGGTCCGATCGGGCGTTTCCATCAGCGCATACATGGCACGCAGGCAGCCGGCCAGATAACCCAGCTCGTTTTCGAAATGGTATCTGCCCCATAAGGATGCATGGCATTCGCCATCCATGAACAGATAGGGGACGGCTGCATCGTGATGCGCTAGTTGCCAGGCCTGCGGAAGCCTGTCGCGCGATGCCACGATTGCGAGCTGCATGCGGACCGCATTACGGATACTCGCAGTGCAAGGTGCAGCGCCAAGCGTGGACTCAACCCATGCAAGCAGGGCGATGAGCGCGGCGGCGTCTGTGGTGTGTGGCGGGCGTGCCAGACGAACATCGAAAATCGCCGCATTTACGGCGTTCAACAGCCCGGCCGCCACTACATCTGCATCACCGTTGCGCACACCGAGCGCAGCGGGTGCGACGCGGCCCAACGTGTCTGCCAGCGCTGTCAGACGCGCCAGGGCGTCGCCAGTGTGGGGATCATCGGCCATCAGTGCGGTGCGGGCCTGCGCGTGCGCCTGCAGGAACTGTTGCATCGCCGCGTCGTCGGGCTGCTGCAGCTGTTCTGCGCTCCACGCGCGAGAATAGACGATGCCGTCGGACAACGCGTCGTAGCACAGCTCGCCGGCAAGCGATTGCGATAACGCCAGCAGTTGCGCTGCAGATGGAGTATCGCGCCCCACGATTCCAGTGATCCATGCGGTCCAACGCTGTCCCGCAGGCGTGCTGGCGATATGCACCACCGCCGAGTCAGTAAGCACCGTCTGCTGTCGTTCGATCATGCGGTCGGGAGTCTGGAATGGTGGCAGCTGCAGACGCCGGGGACCTACCGCAGGCATCACCAGAACACCTTCCATAACGTCACCAGTGAGGCAGACAACATGATCAGGCCAAAGGCTCGCTTGAGCTTGCGTGTGTGCCAGCGGTGGGCAGCGGAGACCCCTGCAGGGGCCATCAGCGTGGCAGGCACAGCCACCGCGATGGCGGCGGTCCAACACACCAACCCCACCAACCCGCGGCTGTCGCCCAACGCAGGCACCGGGCCGAGAACGAAGGTGAGAGCGCCGATCAGGGAGATGGCCAGCCCGACGGCACTTCCCACTGCGACCGCGTTACGCATCTCCAGGCGGTCGTGCTGCACGAGCACGTACGGTACGGTGAGGCTGGCGCCGCCGACACCGGCCGTTGCGCTGAAAAGCCCGATCAACCCACCGATCAGGCGCGTCGGCACACGCGTGGCAAGTGTGTGTATCGGCGGGTCGGCGAGCGGCGGCGCTTGTATTCCCGCGCCGCGAAACATGCGCAGGCCGAAATACGCGGCATACGCACTGAAAATCGCCGCAACCCACACGCCGTGGATGCGGCCGGCGACAATCGCACCGATGGCAGCACCGGCGCCGGCCGCCGGTGCCAGCCGTCGCACCCAGCCGATCGGGAGCGCGCCGCGTCGGTACTGCGCAGTCACGGCGCTAGCCGTGGCAGGAATGGTGGCAGCCAATGCAGTGGCGACTGCCACCTGCGGAAGGATGGCGATGTCGATCCGGAACCGCAGCGGCAGCAGCACGATGAAGACCGGCACCATCAGAAAGCCGCCTCCCACGCCGAGCAGGCCGGAAAGAAATCCGGACAGCATGCCGGTCAGAATCAAGAGCGGGTAGATCCAGTTCATGGCGTCCATCACTCCACCGTCCTTTCGCCCCAGGGAAGCGAGTAGGTTTTGATGTTGGTGTAGGCTGCCATGGCCTCCAGAACGCCTTCCTTGTAGCCCAGCCCAGAGTTCTTGATGCCGCCGAACGGCGTGGACTCGAGTCGAAAGCCAGGCACCTCGCGGATGTTCACTGACCCGACCTGCAACTCGGCGACGCATCGCTGTATGTAGTCCCAGCGGTTGCTGCACAGCGCCGACGACAGGCCAAAATCGCTGTCATTGGCGATCCGGATTGCATCGTCGATCGAGTCGATGCGAATGACCGGCGCCACCGGTCCGAAGGTCTCCCGCTGCACCAGTTCCATGGTCGGCAGGACGTGGTCGACGACCGTAGGGGCATACTGTGCGCCGTTACGCCGATGTCCGCACAGAACCTGCGCACCAGCGGCGGCGGCGGCATCGACGCGGCGTTCGATCTGCGCGGCGGCCGCAGCATCGATCACGGTACCCAGATCCATCTGCGGGTCGAACGGATCACCTGCCTTCAGTCGCTGCGTGGCCTGCACAAGGCGCTCCACGAACGCATCGGCGACCTGCCGATGCACCAGCAAGCGCTTGATCGCGGTACAACGTTGCCCGCTGTTGCGATAGGCACCGGCAACCGCCAGCGAAACCGCTTCGTCGAGATCGGCATCTTCCATCACGATCATCGGGTCGTTGCCCCCGAGTTCCAGTACCTGCCGTTTGTAAACGCAACGCTCAGCGATCTGCTTGCCTGCGGCGACGCTGCCGGTAAAGGTCACCAGATCCACCTGCGCGCTGGTCAGCAGCACGTCTGCGATGACCTCCGGTTTGCCGGTTATCACCGTCAGCATCGGTCCAGGAAGTCCCGCATCGGTCAGCAAATCGGCAAACAGCAGGGCGGTCAGCGGCGTCTTCTCACTGGGCTTGAGGAGCATCCGGTTGTTGGTCGCGATGGACGGGGCGATCTTGTGTACCACCTGGTTGAGCGGGTGGTTGAATGGCGTGATCGCCACGATGACACCGAGCAACGGATCGCGCTGTGTGTAGACGCGTCGTTGCTGCCCGCGCTCGGTGATGTCGCATGCATAGATGTCGCCATCGTCGATCAAGACCTGATGCGCGGCCGCGCGCAGCACCTCTGCGGCTCGGCCGACTTCGTAACTGGCATCGCGCACGCACAGCCCGCTCTCGGAAACGATGGACTGCACGAATGCAGCGGTGCGTGCGATCAACAGATCGCGCGCGGTCGAAAGAATGGTATGTCGTTGATGGCGGGTGAGGGTCGGACGGTAGGCATACGCCTGGGCGAGTGCCGAGTGCACCTCCTCAGGCTGCGCTAGCGGCACCGTTCCGACCAGCGCTCCGTTGTACGGGAAGCGCACCTCCAGCCGCTCGCCGGCGCCATCCATCCGTGTACCGGCGATACGCCACTGCTCATGTCGCAATTGCATGTTGCCCACCTCGGCTCCTTCGTCTCGTTCAATGCATCTGCGCATGGGCACTGTCAGCACCCATCTCCGCAGTGACCGGCACGGCATGCGGCGGCGACGCGGCGTTTGCCGCTGGCGCGCCGTCGACCACGCCCCGGAACCACAACTCCACGTTCATCAGCATCCACACCTTCTTGCCATAGAAGTCGTAGTCCAGCGATTGCGGGTGCGAGAGGAAATGCTCCAGCCGCCGCGCATCGAACAGCCCACGTTCGCGCGATCGCTTGTCGAGCAGGATCGCTTTCGCATCGTCGAGCATGCCGGCCTGGAGCCAGTCGTCCAGCGGAGTGGGGAATCCCATCTTCTTGCGCTGCGCAAGATGCGGCGGCAACAGTCGTTGGGCGCCGGTGCGCAGCAGATACTTGCTCTGGTCCAGCACTTCGGACGCGTTGAAGGCCGATGTGCCAAGGGCGCGGATCAGCGCGAGCGGGGAACGCCATTTCATCTTCAGACGATGCGGCATATGGATAAACGTCTCCACCAGTTCGTGGTCGACAAACGGGACGCGTCCTTCCAATGAGGCGAGCATGCCGATGGTGTCCACCTTGTCCAATACGCACCCCAGATGGATTTTCTGAAAGACGTGCAACACCCTGTCGTGCGGATCGCAATCGCGTGTCTGCGCAAAGGCTTCCTCGAACGGGGCTAGCGTCTTTTGATCGCCATTCAAACGGCTGCGCACATCGGGCGATAACAGCGCCATCTTCTCGTCCAGCGGCATCCAGTGATACACGTTGAAGAAATGCTCGATCTGGCGTGCGCAGCCGAGGTTGCTGACCGGTCCGTACGGGTCTTTGCCCAGCTTGCTCACCCATTGCGCCGCCGGGCCAAGTAAGCGCCTTGCAGCTGCGATCTTCTTCCAGTCGAATGGCGAGCGCATGACTGGCCCGTAGCCGCCGAACAGTTCGTCCGCGCCATCGCCACTCAGGGCTACCTTGACGTGGCGACGGATCTCCTTCGAGAGCTTTAGCCCTGCCACCATTTGCGGAATCATCAGCGGGGCATCGCATTGCACGATCAATGGCGCCATTCCGTCGATGTATTCCTTGCGGTCGATCACCAGATGGGTGTGTTCGGCGCCGACTGCGGCGGCGGCTTCGGCCGCATAGGCGCCTTCGTCGTAGCCGTGCGTGTCATAGCCGACCGAAAAGGTTTGCGGAGGCGATGCCATATGGCGGGCCATCAGCGCCACCATGATGTTGGAATCCAATCCGCCACTCAGGTAGGCGCCGAGTGGAACATCCGACACCAGGCATCGCCGCACCGCCGCATCTAGCTTCTCCGAAAGCGCCTCGAGCCAGTCGGATTCCGTTCTGCCTTGCTCGGGCATGGGCGTGGGCAGCGCCCAATACCGCTGCCGATGTACCCGGGCCGGCGTCACCACCAGCATCTCGCCGGGCAGCAGCTTGTGCACGCCTTCGAAATAGGTGTTGTCCCACACTGGATGACGGAAGCTCAGATAGCTGGAGATGCCATCCAGATCGGCCCGCCGTTCGAATCCGTGATGCGCGAAGAACGCCTTGACCTCCGAAGCGAATACGAAATCCGCGCCTATCTGCGTCCAGTACAGCGGCTTGACACCCAAGCGGTCGCGCGCGAGTGTCAATGTGCCCGTGCGTGGATCCCAGGCCGCGAATGCGAACATGCCCGACAGCCGCTCCACGCACTGGGCACCCCAATGTATGAAGCTGCGCAGCAATACCTCGGTGTCCGAACGTGTACAGAACTGTGCGCCCAACGCTTCGAGTTGTTCGCGCAGTTGCTTGTAGTTGTAGATCTCGCCGTTGAACACCAGCGCAACACCGGTGTGCGCGTCGATCATGGGCTGATGGCCGCCGGGTACATCGATCACACTGAGTCGCCGGAAGCCCAGACCGAGCGGGCCGGAGAGATGGATGCCCGCGTCGTCCGGACCACGGTGCACGATGGTCTGGTTCATCGCATGCAGCATGTCGCGTTGCTCGAAACGGGCGCCGTCACGATGAAAGATACCTACGAATCCGCACATTGGATGTTCCTTTCAGCAAGTACTGCAGGCGCAGACATGGAGGATGCGATGGGAAGCCGATGGGCCTTGCGCAGGTCTTCCTCGCAGTCGATCTCGATCCACGGACGCCCGCCCATCCAGACGACCAGTGCAGGAAATTCTCCCGACAGTTCGGGAATGACGCTGGTGTAGTACGCCTGCTGGAGCTCGCCACGACGGACGTGGTCAACGATGCGTTCTCCCAGCGCGGACGCGGCGCGCTCGCTGAAGCGGGCGATACCGATGAAATTGCCGTCGCCCAGCGCAACGGTGATGTGGCTACCCAGGTCGACAAGTCGTTCGCCCTGTGCCAGCACCCGCATTGTGCCTTCGAGGCAGGCGCGCCCATCGGCCAGCACAGCGATCTCCGCCTCGGTGCGGACCAGATCGCGCAGCGCATCGCTGTCCACCCAGACATCGGCGAACAGGATTACGCAGGTGTCGGAAAGCAGCTGTGCGAATGCAGCCAGGGTCCACAGATTGTTAGGGAAACTCTGAACAACTCCCCTTGATCCTGCGACAATCACACAGACGCAACGGACAACGACGATGCAACTGACCTTCGGCGATGCGGAGTACAACGGCAAGCGCAAGCGGACGCGGCGTGAGGTGTT
>NZ_JSBW02000048.1 GCF_000772705.2 Xanthomonas vasicola | reverse complement strand
AACACCTCACGCCGCGTCCGCTTGCGCTTGCCGTTGTACTCCGCATCGCCGAAGGTCAGTTGCATCGTCGTTGTCCGTTGCGTCTGTGTGATTGTCGCAGGATCAAGGGGAGTTGTTCAGAGTTTCCTTAGAAGTAATTCCTTTCATTGCTAATTTCCTTTTGAGCTATTGATATAAGCGTACTGAACCGCATAAAGATAATGATGTGGCTTTTAACTTCATACAGTGATGGGATCCACATTTCCATGAATGCGAAAAAGCCATGCGCTATCCGTACCGTAAGCCCGCTTAAAAGATCTTCACGCAATGTGACGCTTCAAGAGCGCTCAGCGGCTTGGCCGACCTTACGGCGATTTGCCCAGCTCGGCGGGTTGGACGACATTCCCGACGAGACCACGATTCTCAACTTTCGGCGCCTGCTGGAGACCCATGGCCTTGCCGCGCGGATGCTGGAAGCGGTCAACGCGCATCTGGCGCGCAAGGGCCAGAGCCTACGGTCGGGCACGATCGTCGATGCGACGCTGATCGCCGCACCCAGTTCGACCAAGAACGCCGATCACGCGCGCGACCCTGAGATGCATCAGACCAGGAAGGGCAATCAGTGGTATTTCGGGATGAAGGCGCACATCGGCGTCGATGAGTTTTCCGGGCTGGTGCACCATGTGCTTTGCACAGCGGCCAATGTCGCCGATGTCACGGTGACGCACGCATTGCTGCATGGCAACGAAGACAGCGTGTTCGGCGACAGCGGCTATACCGGTGCAGACAAACGCGAAGAGCTGCAGGACTGCGAAGCTGCATTCTTCATCGCCGCCAGGCCCTCGACGATCCAAGCCATCGGCAGCAAGCGCGAGCGTGCCCGGGAACAACGTTGGGAACACTTCAAGGCCAGCGTGCGCGCGAAGGTGGAGCATCCATTCCGGGTGATCAAGCGCTAGTTCGGTTACACCACGGTCCGCTATCGCGGCTTGGCCAAGAACACCACACACGTGCTGACCTTGTTTGCGCTCTCCAATCTGTGGATGAAGCGAAAGCAGTTGCTGCCGGCTATGGGGAGCGTGCACCTGTAAACCGGGGAATTCCACGGGAAGCGCCAGAAATGGCGAAATTCCGAAGATCCAAACGCCCCTCTTCGGAACGATGCGACATCCCGCCATCCCAGGCCTCGTTGTTCAGACCTTCCCTAGGGACGGTGTCACGGCGTGTCCCGCGAGCGGCGAGGGCACCGCGCCCTCGACACGCTAGCAGCCGATCAACTGCCTCAGATCTTCGCGCGCTGCTCGCGCAAGCCGGTCAGTTGCGTGGTCCAGTCATTCAAGCGCGCACGCTCCTGCTCAACCACTGCTGCTGGTGCGTTCTGCACAAAGGTGGCGCTGCTGAGTTTGCTGTTGCACTTGCCGATCTCGCCTTCCACGCGTTTGATTTCCTTGTCGAGGCGAGTGCGTTCGGCATCCATGTCGACCAGGCCTTCCAGCGGCACCAGCAACGTGAGTTCTCCGACGATGGCGGCGGCCGACGGCGGTGTGTCCTGGCCTGCTTCAAGCCAATCGATGGTTTCCAGCTTGAGCAGGAACGACAGCTGCGAGGCGAAGCGGGCGACACGCGGGCGGTCGTCAGCGGTGCCGGCTTGCAGCAGCAGGCGCACCTGCTTGGAAGGCGGCACGTTCAACTCGCTGCGCACGCGGCGCAGTGCCGACACCATCGACTTGAGCCATTCGACATTGGCTTCGGCAGTGGCATAGCCACTGGTATCGACATCGCCAACCTGCGGGAAGCGCTGCAACGAAATCGTGGCGGTGGTGATACCCAGGCGCGGTGCGACCTGCTGCCACAACTCTTCGGTGACAAACGGGGTGAGCGGGTGCAACAGGCGCAGCAACGACTCCAGCACATACAGCAGGGTGTGGCGGGTGCTGGCGGCAGCGTCGGCATCCTGATTATTGAGCGCAGGCTTGGCCAGCTCCACGAACCAGTCGCAGAATGCATTCCAGGCAAATTCGTACAACGATTGCGCGAGCAGGTCGAAGCGGTAGTTGGCGTAATGCGCGTGGGTTTCTGCGGTGACCTTGTCCAGGCGCGCCAGAATCCACTTCTCTGTTTCGGTGCGCGGCTGCGGCACGCCGGTAAAGCGCGCGCCTTCGGTATTCATCAGCACAAAGCGCGTGGCGTTCCACAGCTTGTTGCAGAAGTTCTTGTAGCCCTCGGCGCGGCCCAGATCGAACTTGATGTCGCGGCCATGCGTGGCGAGTGCGGCGATGGTGAAGCGCAGCGCGTCTGCACCGTGGGCGATGATGCCGTCCGGGAATTCCTTGCGCGTGGCTTTTTCGATCTTCTCGGCCATGCGCGGCTGCATCAAGCTATTGGTGCGCTTTGCGACCAAGGCTTCAATGCTGATGCCGTCGATGATGTCTAACGGGTCGAGCACGTTGCCCTTGGACTTGGACATCTTCTGGCCCTGCGCATCGCGGATCAGGCCGGTGATGTAGACGTCGCGGAACGGCACTTGGCCGGTGAAGCTGTCGGTGGCCATGATCATGCGCGCCACCCAGAAGAAGATGATGTCGAAACCGGTGACCAGCACCGACGACGGCAGATAGCGCTCGAAACCGCGCTCGGCCATCGCTTGCGCATCCGGCCAGCCCAGTGTGGAGAATGGCCACAGCTGCGAGGAAAACCAGGTTTCCAGCACGTCGCTGTCTTGATGCAACGCCACCTGGGCAGCCAAGCCATGCTTGGCGCGCACCTCGGCTTCGTCGTGGCCAACGTAGCAACGCCCGGCATCGTCGAACCACGCCGGAATGCGATGGCCCCACCACAGCTGACGGCTGATGCACCAATCCTGGATGTTTTCCATCCAGTGGCGATAGGTATTGATCCAATTCGGCGGCACGAATTTGATCTGGCCGCTCTCGACCAGTTCCAGCCCGCGCTTGGCCAGCGCATCCATCTTCACGAACCACTGGTCGGTAAGGTAAGGCTCGATCACCTGGCCGGTGCGATCGCCGCGCGGCACCTGCAGTTTGTGTGGTTTGGTTTCCACCAAGATGCCCAAGTCTTCCAGCTCGGACAGCACCAGCTTGCGCGCGTCGTAACGATCCAGGCCGCGGTAGCGCTCCGGTGCGTTGTCGTTGATGGTGGCAGTGACGGTGAACAAGTTGATCAACGGCAAGTCATGCCGCACACCCACCTGGTAATCGTTGAAATCGTGCGCAGGCGTGACCTTGACTACGCCGGTGCCGAAGGCGCGGTCGACATAATCGTCGGTGATCACCGGCACGTGCCGGCCGGTCAGCGGCAGCACGATGCGGGCGTTATGCAGCGTGAGATAACGCGCATCTTCCGGGTGCACCATCACGGCGGTGTCGCCCAGCATGGTTTCCGGGCGCGTGGTGGCCACCACCAGATAATCGCGGGTCTCGCGCAGCGTCTCGTTGCCTTCGGCGTCGTGCTCGACGTGTTCGTAGTTGACGCCATCGGCCAGTGGGTAGCGAATCGACCACAGAAAGCCGTCTTCTTCGACGTTTTCCACTTCCAGATCGGAGATCGCGGTCTTCAGCACCGGGTCCCAGTTGACCAGGCGTTGGCCGCGGTAAATCAGGCCTTGCTCGTACCAGCGCACGAACGCTTCGTTGACCGCGGCCGACGGCTGCGGGTCCATGGTGAAGGTGCTGCGCGACCAATCGCTGGAAGTGCCCAGCCGGCGCATCTGGCGTTCGATGGTGTCGCCGGATTCGGCCTTCCATTCCCACACCTTGGCGATGAAGCCCTCGCGCCCCAGCGAATCGCGCGTGTGTCCCTTGCCTTCCAGCGCCAGATTGCGCGACACCACCATCTCGGTGGCGATGCCGGCATGGTCGGTGCCCACCTGCCACAAGGTGTCGTACCCGCGCATGCGGTGATAGCGCACCAACGCATCCATCAGCGTCTGCTGAAACGCATGGCCCATGTGCAGCGTGCCGGTGACATTGGGTGGCGGTAGCAGCACGGTGTACGTCTCACCCTTGCCGGACGGTACGAAATAACCGGCCGCCTCCCACTGCGCATACAGGCGCGATTCGAAGGAAGAGGGGTCGTAGCTGGAGGCGAGGGTGGTCATATAAGGGTGGGATTCGTTATTCGTTATTCGGGATTTGTTGCGTCATGGGGCCTGTGGCGATCACTGGCAACCCACGCATCAATGGCAGCGATGTTGCTGTGGAACGGAGGGTGGCGATGTCGGATTCTTCGCTGGCTGCAGCCTGTGGATGCGCGCAAACCTGCTGTGACGAATCCCCAATCCCAACTCCCCAATCCAGGCCGCACTCACATGTCGTACTTGGTCAGTTCCAGGCCCAGAGCCTTGTACTGTTTCCAGCGTTCGCGCAGCGGTTCGCGGGCGGCGGGGTCGGCCGGTACCACTTCGAGCACGCGGTCGCAAGCGCCCAGATATGGGTCGTCGCGCAGGTTGATCACCAGCGGGCGCGAGGGGGCGGCGAACTCGGGGGCGGCGATCAGCACCGGCGCCAGTTCGTCTTCCTCATCGGTGCCGGCGATCTGGTGCGGCACGTAGGCTTCGTCGTCGAACGCCCACAGCAGGTCGTCCAGCGCCTCGGCCTGCTCCGCGTCGCGGGCCAGGATCAGCGTAGACAGGTTGGCGTCGTTGGCCTTGCGCGCCAGCTCGCAGACCAGCCGCAGCGGTTCGTTGAGGAAGCGCGGCTTGGCGATCAGGTAGAAGTCGGCACGGGGCATCAGGCGGTCACAAAGCGAGAGGAGAGCAAGAATTCGGTGGGGACGCCGGCGGCTGCGAACAGGCCAGCACAGCCGAGTATGGCTAACAGCGGGCCGCCGAATGCACGCAGGCGGCGCCTGGGCGGGCCCGAACGGTACAGATACACCGGCAGGAACAATGCGGCTAACGCCACGATGCCGATATTATCCAGGCCGGCCGGCGGCTGTTGGCCGCCAGCCACACAAACAACAGCCGCAGCTGCACGACGATCCAGAGCAGGTCGATGCCCGGGCTGGTCCAGCCCGGCACCGCGCTGGCTGCTCCGTTCACGACGGAGAAGCCGGCAATCGGCCCCGGTGCCGCGTGTGGCGACATCAGACGGCGCGGTCCAGCAACCACTGCGTCAGCAGGCCGACCGGGCGACCGGTGGCCATGCCGCGCTTGCCTTCTTCGCTGGCCACGCCGGCGATGTCCAGATGCGCCCAGCGCTGGTTTTCGGTGAAGCGCGACAGGAAGCAGCCGGCAGTAATGGCGCCACCCCAGCGGCCGCCGATGTTGTAGACGTCGGCGAAGGTGGAATCCAGCAGGCCCTGGTATTCGTCCCACAGCGGCAGACGCCAGGCGCGGTCGAACACGTGCTCGCCGGCGCTGAGCAGCTCGTTGGCCAGATCGTCGTGCTTGCTCATCAGGCCGGCGGTCTGGTGACCCAACGCCACCATGCAGGCACCGGTCAGCGTGGCCACGTCCACCAGCGCTTCGGGGTTGAAGCGTTCTGCGTAGGTCAGCGCATCGCACAGGATCAGGCGGCCTTCGGCGTCGGTATTCCCGACCTCGATGGTCTTGCCCGACATGCTGGTGATCACGTCCGAGGGGCGATAGGCATTGCCGTCGATGGCGTTTTCCACCGCCGGCACCACCACCACCAGGTTGATCGGCAGCTCGGCCTTGACCGTGGCCACGAAAGTGCCGATGACGTTGGCGCCACCGCACATGTCGTACTTCATTTCCTCGATGCCGCCTTGCGTCTTGAGGTTGACGCCGCCGGTATCGAAGGTGATGCCCTTGCCGACCAGCACGTACGGGCGCGCGTCGCCGCCGCCGTTCCACTTCAGCACGATCAGCCGTGGGCGGTTGGCCGAGCCGCGTGCCACCGAGAGCAGCGAGCCCATGCCCAGCGCTTCCATCTGCGCCTCGTCCAGGATTTCGGCTTCGGCGCCCTGGAACTTGCCGGCAAAGGCGGCGGCGGTGTCGGCCAGGTAGGCCGGGGTGCAGTAGTTCGGCGGCAGGTTGCCCAGCTCGCGGGCGAACTCCACGCCTTCGGCGGTGGCCACGCCCACGGCGAGTGCGCGGGCGTCGTCGCAAGCGATTGCCAGGGTGGTCAGACCGGTCTCGTCGATCTTCTTCTTGCCCAGCGTGGCGGTGTAGCGGTAGGCCGCATGGTCGCTGACGGTGATCGCCTGGCGGATGTTCCAGGCGGTATCGCGGGCCTTGACGGTGAGTTCGGTCAGGGTGAGCAGGGCGGTGCCGACCGCCCCGGTCTTCAGCGCGCGGGTCGCATCGCCGATGGCCTTGAGGTAGGGCGCCACGCCGAACTTGTTGGCTTCGCCCAGGCCGACCACCAGCACGCGCGGCGCGGTGATGCCGGGCAGGTCGTGCAGCAGGGTGGTGCTGCCGGTCTTGCCGGCCACGTCGCCGCGCGCCACCAAGGCCGTCAAACGGCCCTGGCTGGCGCTGTCCAGCGCCTGTGCCGCGGGCGAAAGGGTCTTGTCGGCGAACACGCCAACCACGATGCAGTCGACGGCAGCGCTTGCCGGCGCGTCTTGGTTCAGGGTGAATTGCAGGGCCATTGATCAGATTCCGTAGGCAAATCCGTACAATCGCGGGCTGTTTACGCCAACCGAACTAGGCTGGCGGCGCCGCGAACGAATCCGAGAGTTTAAAACAAGCCCACCCCATGCCGAAGCTCGATCGATACCTGCTTAGCGATTTCACCCAGAGCTTCCTGGCCACCTTGATCGTGCTGCTGGTCGTCAGCGTCGGCGGTGTGCTGGTCGACATCCTCGGCAATATCGCCGATGGCCGCATCCCGGCGCGCTTGCTGCTCTCGCAAGTGGGGCTGCAATTCGTGGCCTACCTGCCCATCATCTTGCCGCTGGCGCTGATGCTCGGCCTGCTATTGGCGCTGGCGCGGCTGTACCGCGATTCAGAAATGGCCGTCATTACTGCGATTGGTGTCGGCCCCAAGCGCATGTTGCGGCCGATGCTGATGCTGGTGGTGCCGGTGGTGGTGATCATCGGGCTGTGCTCGCTGTGGCTGGGCCCGTGGGCCAGCCGCACCGCCGAGGCGATGCTGGAAGATGCCAACCGCAGCGTGCTGATGGCTGGACTGGAATCGGGCCAGTTCACGCCATTGTCCGGCGGTGGCGTGGTGTACATGCAGACGATCTCTGCTGACGGCAAGGGCCTGGGCAAGGTCTTCATGCAGCGGCAGCAGAACGACCGCATCGATGTGGTCACCGCCGACCGCGGTGCCATGTTCTTTGAAGGCAAGACCGACCGTTACCTGCGCCTGGACGATGGCTACCGTACCGAGGGCCCGGCCGGCGGCGCGACCTTGGACTATCGCTTGATGAAGTTCGCCAGCAGCGACATCGCCTTGCCCGACCGTACCCGCGTGCACGATGCCAACGACCCGGAAGTGATGTGGACCACCCAGTTGCTGTCCGACGAGCGCCCCACCGCGCGTGCCCAACTGCATGAGCGCCTGGCGCCGCCATTGCTGGCACTGGCGTTTGCATTGCTGACCTTGCCGCTGTCGCGCAGCGCACCGCGGCAGCAGCGCTACGGCCGGATCATGCTGGCGTTCCTGGCCTACATGGTCGGCACCAATCTGATGATCGTCGGCACCCAGTGGATCGCTAACGGCAAGACCCCGGCGGCGCTGGGCCTGTGGTGGCTGACGCTGCCGCTGCTGGCAGTGGCGGTATGGGCGTATGCGCGCGATGGCCGCGTGCGTCGGCCGAGGGCGCGCGCATGAAGCTGACGCCGCGGGTCCATGATTGGTATGTCGGCCGGGTGGTGCTGTCCACCGTGCTGCTGACCTGGGCGGTGCTGCTGGGGCTGGACCTGGTCAACGCTTTCGCCAGCGAGGCCAAGAACATCGGCCAGGGCAGCTACACCTTCGGCCATGCGGTGGCTTACGTGGCCTATACCGTGCCGCGCCGGGCCTACACCCTGTTTCCCACTGCGGCGGTGATTGGCGCGCTGATGGGCCTGGGTCAGTTGGCCGCCACTTCCGAGCTGACGGCGCTGCGTGCGCTGGGCGTGTCGCGCAAACGCATGTCCGCCTCCGTCGTCGCAGCGATGGCGCTGCTGACTGCCAGCATGGTGATCAGTGGCGAAACCATCGGGCCGTGGGCGCAGGACCAGGCCGACACGCTCAAGGCCAGTGCGCGCTACAACAGCGATATGGCGTCTTCGCGCTATTCCGGCCTGTGGGCACGTGAGGGCAACACCTTCCTCAACGCCTTGAGTGGTGAAGAGAAGCTGCTCGACGGCGGCGGTACCGCCCTGGATCTGCACGATGTGCGGCTTTACCACCTCGACCCTAGCGGCAGGATGCAGCAGCTGACCTACGCGTCGATGGCCGAGCACCGCGACGGCCGTTGGACCTTGCGCCAGGTACGTCGCGATACCTTTCAGGAACGCTCGGTGCAGCGCGAAACCTTCCCCGAATTGCCGTGGCAATCGCAGCTGAATCCGGTAGCGCTGGCGGCCGGTCTGGCCAAACCGCGCAATCTGTCCGCGCATGATCTGGAGCAGAGTATCGAATACCGCCGCCGCAATGGATTGGACGCGCGCGATTACGAAGATCAGTACTGGAGCCGTTGGTTCTACCCGGTCAATGTGCTGGCGCTGTGCATGGCGGCAATTCCGTTCTCGTTCGGTTCGTTGCGGAGCGGCGGTTTGGGCAAGCGTCTGTTCCTGGGCATCCTGTTCGCGCTGGGCTTCTGGCTGCTGCAGTTGTTCTTCGGCCGCATGGCTGGCGCGCTCAAGCTCGATTACCGCATCGCTTATGCGCTACCGCCGATGGTGATGCTGGGTGTGTCGGCGTGGTTGTTCCGCAGGCGAAGTAGCTGACCGCATGCGGCGGGTGAGCATCGTGGGTGTCGTGCTCTGCCTGCTTTAGCTGGCTGGCGGTGACTGCTTTGTGCATGTGGGGAGCGCTCAGCGCTAAGGGCGATTCCAAGGGCCACATCGTTCTGCCGCAATTGCCATTGACGCTTCAGCTGGCCGCCCTGGATGTCCTAGCGCTGATGCTTGGTTAACCAACATGCCTTGGGCGACATGCTATGCGTTGCTGGTTCCGCCATTGCTAGCGGTCCTGCATGCGTTTGGGCATGCAGTTCAGTGGGTTAATTGCGCGCCCCTTCGCGGGCGCAAAATAAGCTGCAGCCTTGTTTGGTCGCCTACGCTAGTTTCGTCGCACTCAGGCGCAGCTCGTATGCATTGAGCATGCGGGGATGATCGATATTCAGGGAGGGCGTGCTGCTGACCTGATTACGTCAAGGGCCTGGCAGTTCGCTCCAACCGGGTCCCACTCGCACGGTCGTGCCAGGTCAGCCGGTCGCGATCCAGCCACGCCCACCAGAATCCCAGCCCGGCCAGCCCCAGCGACAAGGTGCCCACTGCGTAGCGAATCCACAGCGCACGCCATGAGGCCTGTGGATCGATCAGGCGCAGCCGCCACGGGCGCATGCCCAGCGTCTGTCCGCCGCGGCGCCAGCTCACGGTGGCGTAGACCCCGGCGGCGATCCAGCAGCACAGCCACAACAGCCATTGCCAGCTGCTGAAGGGTGCGATGTTTTCGCGTGCTGGGTGCCCGGCGAAGGTAAAGCCCAGCGTGAAGACGGTGGAGATCAGCATCGACAGCGCCAGCACTGGCCAGGCGTCGTAACACATCGCCAGCAACCGCCAGCCCACCAGAGCAGGGGCGCGTGCTATGCGGGGCGAAAAGAGCGAGGTCATGGCGCGAGCATAACGGTCGCCAAGCACGGTGCAACGCCGCGCTGCGGTAGCCACGCTCTGGGTGTTTGCTCGCGCTGACGCGTTCGCTGCGTCGGCTGGAGTCAATCGGCGCATGTCCACGCCCAGGGCTTCTTGTTGTGGCATCAATGCGGTGGGTGGACTGCTGCATTTCCGATGGACCATTCGCGTTTGCGTCTTGTCTGCCTGATCGCGGCCTCACGCGCACGCGTACTCTCTTCTGCTGCGCACGTCATGCGATGCACGCAAGAGGAAGCACGCAAAAAGCCCCTGCGTGCGGATGGCATGGCCTGGTCACAAATAACACTGGTGTGCAGCCCACTTGCCACAATGCAGCGCACCCAAGCCTGCCGCGTACCGGCGATTCGCAATGCGTTGTCTCGCAAAGCGCGCGCCACGTTCTATGCTGTGGCGATGTCTGCCAGCAGCCCCGCCGAACGCCGCCAACTTGCCCAGCAGCTACCGCCGCTGCAGGCGGCCGATGCCGGTGTGATCGAGCGTTTCCTCGACCGGTTTTGGGCCGAGCAAGGCGTGGCGCGGCAGACGCTGGAGAGCTATCGGCGCGATCTGGAAGGGCTGGCGCGCTGGCGCGCTGGCGCCGGTGGTGGCTTGCTCGGTATCGACCGCGCGGCACTGTTCGACTATTTACGCTGGCGTGCCAAGGCCAATTACTCTCCACGCAGCACGGCGCGGCTGCTGTCGACCTTGCGTGCGTTCTATGGGTTGTGTCTGCGCGATGGCATGCGCAGCGACGACCCGACAGCATTGATCGACCCGCCACAGTTGCCGCGCTCGCTGCCCAAGGCGTTGACCGAGAGCCAGATCGAGGCGCTGCTGGCCGCCCCCGAGGTGGATACCCCGGCGGGCCTGCGCGACCGCGCCATGCTGGAGCTGATGTACGCCGCGGGCCTGCGTGTGAGCGAGCTGGTCAACCTGCCGGCGGTTGGGGTGAATTTGCGTCAGGGCGTGTTGCGGGTGACCGGCAAGGGCAGCAAGGACCGGCTGGTGCCGCTGGGTGAGGAATCCCAGCACTGGCTGGAGCGTTATCTGCGCCAGGCGCGCCCGCTGCTGGCCGCGAACAGGCCGGTGGCGGCCGTGGACGGGCAGGTGCCGTTGTTCATCGACGCCGCCCGCCAACCGCTCAGCCGTCAGCAATTCTGGGCCTTGGTCAAACGCTACGCCGCGGTGGCCGGCATCGACCCGGCAACGGTCAGCCCGCATGGGTTGCGCCACAGCTTTGCCACCCATCTGCTCAACCACGGCGCCGACCTGCGCGCGCTGCAGATGCTGCTGGGCCACAGCTCATTGTCGACCACTCAAATCTATACGCTGGTGGCGCGCCAGCATCTGCAGAAGCTGCACGCTAGCCATCATCCGCGTGGTTAGTCCGCGCGCGTTTGACCAGCCGCGCGTGGGCGCACTGATGATGCGCTGAGGGCCGGGCGGGATACGTGCCCGGTCAATGAATGACCAACGGCAGCACGAACAACACATAATTTACGAACAACGCATGGCTGAGGTTGCAAGGCATCATCAGCCGCGCTCGGCCTCTGCGACGGTCTCGTTAGTCTGGCTGGCGTCGGCTGAGCGTGGCCTCCTCGCACCATGCATCACGCCAGTGGTCAGCGCCGAGCGGCGCGGGTGCACCTCAACGAGCCGGAGCGAGCGGGATTGGACGTTTGGGGGATTTCAGGACGCTCTGCGCTGCCAACGGACAGACCTGCCGCCATAGCCGCCATAACGCGCTCTACATTGGGTTTGTCCAATCGATGCAGCAGCTGACCGCTTGCCGTCGCAATCGACAGTCGCGGCTGCTGCCGGGCTTCATCTACGCTGTGCGAGAATCCGGGCACCTCATTCCACCTGGATGCGTGAATGTATCGTCTTGCCATCGCCGCGCTGCTGGGCGCGATCAGCCTTACCGCCTGCGCACAATCGTCGCAGCCTGCGGCAAGCACCGCCGGCGCCAAGCCCGCCACCGCGCCCGCCGCCGCCGGCAATGTGGACCAGCGCGTGAGCACGGCGCTCAAGGCGCTGGACCCGGATTTCAAACCCGACTACATCGGTGCCGCGCCGTTCCCCGGCTTCCGCGAAGTGGTCGTTGGCGGGCAGGTGCTGTACGTCAGCGATGACGGCCGGTATCTGATGCAGGCGCAGCCGTTCGACATCCAGAACAAGCAGTTCGCCGCCAGCCCGGGCCTGCTGGCCTACCGCCGCAAGCAGCTGGACACCGTGCCCAAGGCCGACCGTATTGTCTTTGCGCCGGCAAATCCGAAATACACCGTCACCGTCTTCACCGACGTGGAATGTGGCTACTGCCGCAAGCTGCATAGCGAAATCGGCGAGCTCAACAAGCAGGGCATCGCGGTGGAATACCTCGCGTTCCCGCGCATGGGCCTGGGCAGCCAGGACCACAAGGAAATGATTGCGGTGTGGTGCGCGGCCGATCGCAAGCAGGCGCTGACGGCCGCCAAGTCCGGCCAGCCGGTGGCGTCCAAGGACTGCAAGAACCCGGTGTCGATGGAATACACCCTGGGCCAGCGCCTGGGCGTCAACGGTACGCCGGCAATCTTCGCGCCCGACGGCACCCAGCTCGGTGGCTACCTGCCGCCAGCGCAGCTGCGTGAGGCGCTGGAAAAGCGCGCTGTCACCACGGCCGGCGGCAGCCGCTGATCCACGGCAAAGCGGCGGTGTGATGCCGCTTGGCGGGTCACCTCGGTGGCTGGCGTGATCGAACGGAAGGCTGGAATGCAGATGCATTCCGGCCTTCCGCGTTTTTGCGGCAAGTTGGTGGGCCCGGGGTGCTGAAAGCGGCGATCAAAATGTGGCGAGCAGTTGTCAGGTCGGCGTGGACGGTGCGCAGGAACCCGAGTGTGTGGAGTGGTACATGCCGGTCACCGAGCACCAGCCGTGCTCCTGGTGGCTGCGTAGTGGTTTTATTAGCTGCTATAAGCCGCCAACCAGACCCACCAGATCCACCAGATCCACCAGATCCACCAGGCCAACCAGGCAGACCAGGCAGACCAGGCAGACCAGCCACAGCAGCGACAGCAGCGACAGCAGCCACAGCATCCAGCACGTAGGCAGACAGGCCAGCGGGTCAGCCAGCCATCGCCACCGGTGCCGCGCAGGGCGATGAGACAGGGCAACAGGGCCTGATGAACCCACCCATTGCCCGTCAGCGCGCGCGCAGTCCGGCGTCGATCCACCAGCTCCGTTACAATCTGCAGCCCCGTTTCTGACACGGTTCCTCGGACATGATGGTCCTCGAGGGCGCTTCCGCCCTTTCGCCGTTCCGCCGCGCTCGGCTCGAAACCCGCCTGCAAACCCTCGTTCCCGCGCTGCGCCTCACTGGCGCCTGGCACGTGTACTTCATCCGCGCCGAGGCCGGGCAGTCGCCCGACCAAGCCACCTTGCAGCGGATTCTGCAGGCCAACGCTGCGCCCGCCGCGCGCGATCCAGATGCGGCTTCGCGTTATGTGGTGCCGCGCCTGGGCACGCTGTCGCCGTGGTCGAGCAAGGCCACCGAGCTGGTGCGCGGCGCCGGGCAGCCGATCCAGCGCGTGGAGCGCGGTACCCGCATCGACCTGGCCGGCTGGCCGGACGACGCGGCCGCGCAGGCCGCCGTGGCCAAGCTGTTGCACGACCCGATGACGCAATCGCTGCTCGGTTCGGCCGCTGCGGCCGAGGCGCTGTTCAACGTGCCCGACCCGGGTCAGTTGCAGCGCGTGCCGCTGGATGGGCTGGAGCAGGCCAACCGCGACCTGGGCCTGGCCCTGGCGCAGGACGAGATCGACTATTTACGCGAACGCTTCGCCGCGCTGGGCCGCGACCCGGCCGACGTCGAGCTGATGATGTTCGCGCAGGCCAACTCGGAGCATTGCCGGCACAAGATCTTCAATGCCAGCTGGACCATCGACGGCAAGCCGCAAGCGCGCTCGCTGTTCCGCATGATCAAGCACACCCACCAGCAAACCCCGCAGCACACGTTGTCGGCCTACAGCGACAACGCGGCGGTGGTGGAAGGCGTGTCGGCGGCGCGCTATCGCCCGGATCCGGCTACCGGCGAATACCGCAGCGAAGCGGTGCTACCGTCGGCCTTCGCAATCAAGGTGGAAACGCATAACCACCCGACCGCGATCGCACCGTTCCCCGGTGCGGCCACCGGTGCGGGCGGCGAAATTCGCGACGAAGGCGCAACCGGCCGCGGCGGCAAGCCCAAGGCCGGCCTGACCGGGTTCTCGGTCTCGCACCTGCGTATTCCGACCCTGCCGCAGCCGTGGGAAGCGCTGCGCGCGCTGAACCCGCGCATGGCGCCGGCGCTGGACATCATGCTCGACGGCCCACTCGGCGGCGCAGCGTTCAACAACGAATTCGGTCGCCCGAATCTGCTCGGTTATTTTCGCAGTTTCGAGCTCGCCGAGGGCCCGGGCCTGACGCGCGCCTACGACAAGCCGATCATGCTGGCCGGCGGCTTGGGCGCGATCGATCGCAATCAGGTGGAAAAGCTGCGCCTGCAGCCGGGTGACGCGGTGATCGTGCTCGGCGGCCCGGCGATGCTGATCGGCCTGGGCGGCGGTGCGGCCAGTTCAGTGGCCGCAGGCGACAGCGCCGAGGCGCTGGATTTTGCCAGCGTGCAACGCGAAAACCCGGAGATGGAGCGGCGCTGCCAGGAGGTCATCGACCGCTGCGTGGCGCTGGGTATCGACAACCCGATCCGCTGGTTCCATGACGTGGGAGCGGGTGGGCTGTCCAACGCCATTCCCGAGCTGCTGCACGATTCGGGCGTGGGCGGCATCATCGACCTGGGCCGCGTGCTCACCGACGACCCGTCGTTGTCGCCGCTGGAACTGTGGTGCAACGAATCGCAGGAACGCTACGTGCTCGGCGTGCCGCAGGCGCGCCTGGAAGAATTCGCCGCCATCTGCGCCCGCGAGCGCTGCCCGTTCGCCGCGGTCGGCGTAGCGACGGCCGAGGAGCGGCTGGTGGTTGGTTACGGCGTCCTCGATAACGGGATTGGAGATTCGGGATTCGGGATTGGCAACGGCGCATTGCCGGCAACCGATGCCGCTTCTCACCAATCCCCAATCCCGACTCCCCAATCCCAGCTTCCAATCGATCTACCCATGGACGTGCTCTTCGGTAAGGCGCCGAAGATGCATCGCGATGCGGTACATCCGGCCGCGCCGCAGTGGCCGGTGCTGCAGACCGCAGCGCTGGAACTGCAGCAGGCCGGGTTGCGCGTGTTGGCGCATCCCACCGTGGCGTCCAAGAGCTTTCTGGTCACCATCGGCGACCGCAGTGTGGGTGGGTTGACTGCGCGCGAACAGATGATCGGCCCGTGGCAGCTGCCGCTGGCCGATTGCGCGATCACCATGGCCGGTTTCGACACCTTCGAAGGCGAGGCGATGTCGATCGGCGAGCGCACCCCGCTGGCGCTGTTGAACGCCGCCGCGTCCGCGCGCATGGCCGTGGGCGAAGCGATTACCAACCTGTGCGCTGCGCCGGTGCAGCGACTGGACAGCATCAAGCTCTCGGCGAACTGGATGGCCGCCGCCGGCCATAGCGGCGAAGACGCACTGCTGTACGACGCCGTGCGCGCGATCGGCATGGAACTGTGCCCCGCACTCGAACTGAGCGTGCCGGTGGGCAAGGACTCGCTGTCGATGCAGGCGCAGTGGCAGGTCGGGAATCGGGAATCGGGAATCGGGAATGGTGAAACGCCAGAGCCCTCCGCTTCCACCATTCCCGATTCTCCATTCCCCATTCCCGGTGAAACGCTGAAGAGCGTTTCACCCGTCTCGCTGATCATCAGTGCCTTCGCCCCAGTCGGCGATGTGCGCACGCAGCTGACACCGTTGCTGCGCAGCGAAGAGGACAGCGAGTTGTGGTTGATCGGTTTGGGCGGCGGCAAGCAGCGTCTGGGTGGGTCGGTGCTGGCGCAGGTGTATGCCGATGATGCGGCGTTGCCGGCATTCGGCGGTGACGTGCCGGATCTGGACGATGCGCAGCGTCTGCGCAGTTTCTTTGAATTGATCCGCGACGCGCGCGACAGCGGGCTGTTGCTGGCGTATCACGATCGCAGCGATGGCGGTGCGTTTGCGGCGTTGTGCGAGATGGCGTTCGCCTCGCGGCAGGGTCTGGATATCACGCTGGATGCGTGGGGCGACGATGCGTTTCGCAGCCTGTTCAACGAAGAATTGGGCGCGGTGGTGCAGATCGCCAGCGAAGACCGCGCCGCGTTCGCCGATCTGGTCGAGCGCCATGCGTTGACCGAATGCGCGCAGCGCATTGCACGGCCCACCGGCACGCCGCGCATCCGCGTGAGCGGGCAGGGCCGCGTGCTGGCCGAGTGGCGTTGGGAAGAGTTGTTCGATGCATGGTGGTCGGTGACCCATGCCATGCAGAAGCTGCGCGACAACCCGGACAGCGCCGACGAAGAGCGCGCGTTGGCGCGTGATTTCAAGGCGCCGGGCCTGCGTCCAAAGCTGGTATTCAATCCTTCCGAAGATGTGGCGGCGCCGTTCGTGGCCACCGGTGCGCGGCCCAAGGTGGCGATCCTGCGCGAGCAAGGCGTCAACGGCCAGATCGAAATGGCCTACAACTTCGAGCGCGCCGGTTTCCGTGCCTACGACGTGCACATGAGCGACTTGATCGAAGGCCGCGTGGATCTGAGCGAGTTCGTCGGCTTTGCAGCGTGCGGCGGTTTCAGCTACGGCGACGTGCTGGGTGCCGGCCGCGGTTGGGCGACCTCGATTCTGGAGCGCTCGGCACTGCGCGATGCATTCGCTGCATTCTTTGCGCGCATCGATACATTCGCGCTGGGCGTGTGCAACGGCTGCCAGATGCTCAGCCAGCTCAAGGACATCATTCCCGGCGCCGAGCACTGGCCGCGTTTCTTGCGCAACCGCAGCGAACAGTTCGAAGCGCGCACCGCGCTACTGGAAGTGGTGGAGTCGCCGTCGATCTTCCTGCGTGGCATGGCCGGTTCGCGGATTCCGGTGGCGGTGGCGCATGGCGAAGGCCGCGCGGAATTCGATACCGCCGTGGACCAGGCTGCCGCACGCGTGGCATTGCGTTACATCGATGGCGATGGCGCGGTGGCCTCGCAGTACCCGCTCAATCCGAACGGCTCGCCCGACGGCATCACCGGGCTGACCAGCAGCGACGGCCGCGTCACCATCTTGATGCCACATCCGGAGCGCACGCCGCGCAGCGCAAATCTGAGCTGGTGTCCGGCCGACTGGGGCGATGACTCGCCGTGGCTGCGGATGTTCCGCAACGCGCGGGTGTGGTGCGGTTGATGGCGTGCGGCTGATCTGCAGCCGCTGATGCATCACCCGACGGCCGTGTGCAGCAATGCACACGGCCGTTGTCGTTTTGGCAGGCCGTGCTGCGCTTCCAGCCGTCGGGAGTTTGAAGCTTCGCCGAGTGCTGCGGTCACCGGCGGATGCTAGAGCGAATTGATGACGATGGTTTTCAAAGCGCCACGTTGTTTGCAGGTGTCGCCATCGCCGGCGTGTTGCGCGTGGATACGCAAGGCTTGCAGCGCTTCGTACCTGACATGGACTGCCTACGAGCGCGAGCCGGGGCAGTTCGACGTGCTCAGCGAAAACTGTCTTGGCGCCAGCATCCATGCCTTACGGCATTAGCCAGACGACCTACTTCGCGACGCTGCGTGCCGGCACCGAAGCCCCTCAAAGTGGAGGGCACCGCCTTCGACGCGGCAGCCTGTTGGCGCGCCAATGATTCGACGCTTGTCGCTCTGTCCCGCAGCATCGTCATTTCTTTGGCGGAAATTGCCTGACGGGGCATGTCCCATGCGCCAGATGACGGTGTGTTAGCGGTGCGACACATTGGCCACAGAACCGGCCCGCCACCCATGCCTTTTTGCGCAATCAAGCCCGCCGATGTCCCGCGAGGGTGGGTTTTGTCTTTTCTAGTTCTGCCTATTCAGCCCTGAAATGTCCCTACGGACATGATCTAGGTCGCTGTTTTCCAAAGATTTATCAAAAATCTAATGAAAGCAAACAGAAATGTGATCAAGAGCGCACTTATCTTCGCTTCCTGTCAAAAACTTGACGCCTCAAACGACGGCTGTTAACACTCCGCTCAGTTCTATGGTTGGGTACCGTTCACTTTTTTGACTATCCAAGGAGCAGGCGCAAGCCGCCCCGCTCACAAGGCCCATAGCGCCAATAACTGCTGTGAATCGCAGGCTGGAAGCCTTCCGCTGCGTGTGTCCGCCAAAAACCAGTCCAACAACTCAGGAGTCGCGCGTCGATGAATCGGATTTATCGCAAGGTCTGGAACAAATCGCTTGGTGTATGGGCCGTGGCCTCGGAACTGGCCAGCGGTAACAGCCCCGGAGCCGTTGCGTCAGCCTCGTTCATCGATCGCCGCCATCGCCTGGCACTGACCGCCGCCATCGCCCTGGCGCTGGGTGGCGCCGGATTCGCCACGCCGCTTCCCGCCAATGCGCAGTCGGTGGAAGTGAGCCGCGGTGCATCGGCACCGGCCAGCAAGGCCACCGCCATCGGTGCCAATAGCCACGCCAGCGCAACCGGCGCGGTGGCCACCGGCGCCGACAGCAGCGCCAGTGGCGTCAACAGCAGTGCAATCGGCCGTCAGACCAATGCCATCGGCGAAAACGCAGTGGCCATCGGCTACAACAGTTTCGTGCGCCAGAGCGGCGAAAACGGCGTTGCACTCGGTGCCAATGCGGGCGTCACCGGCGCAAATTCGGTGGCGCTGGGCGCCGGCTCGCGCACCCACGAAGACGACGTGGTGTCGATCGGTAGCGACAACGGCCGCGGTGGCCCGGCCACGCGCCGCATTACCAACGTCACTGCCGGTGTCAACGCAACCGATGCAGTCAACGTGACGCAGCTGCGCGACGTGGCCGATGTGGCTGAAAACACCGCGCAGTTCTTCAAGGCGACCCCGGGCGAAGACAGCGTGGGCGCCTATGTCGAAGGCGACAGCGCACTGGCTGCAGGCGATGGTGCTAATGCCGTCGGCACGGCGACCACAGCGCTGGGAACCGGCGCCAATGCGGTCGCCGAGAACGCCACTGCGGTCGGCGCCAATGCGCTGGCGTCCGGGCAGAACAGCGCAGCCTTCGGCCATAACGCGCAGGCCAATGGCCCGGCCAGCGTGGCCGTGGGCGGCGCTGCGGTGAACGAAGATGGCGAACCGTTGATCACCAATGGCGGCGTGCCGGTCACCACTGGCGCCACCAGTGCCGGCGTCGGCGGAACTGCCGTTGGTGCCAGCGCCAATGCGGATGGCTTTGCGGCATCGTCGTTCGGCGTGGGTGCTTATGCGGCCGGCGCGCAGGCGTCTGCGTTCGGTGCGGTGGCCAATGCGGCCGGCGATTACGCCACCGCTGTTGGCACCCAAACCAGCGCCAGCGGCACCAGCAGCACTGCAGTCGGCGGCCCGGTTGATCTGATTCCTGGTCTGGGCTTTTTCGTGCAGACCCAGGCCAGCGGTGAAGCGTCCACCGCGCTCGGCGCGGGCGCGATTGCATCGGGCACGTACACCACCGCAGTCGGCACGCTGAGCGAAGCCTCCGGCACCGAAGCCACTGCCGTGGGCTACTTCGCGTATGCACCGGGCGAAGGCGCAACCGCAGTGGGCCCGGAATCCTGGGCCAGCGGCGAGCTGAGCACGGCGCTGGGGTATTACAGCACCGCACGCGGCGCCAATTCGGTTGCTTTGGGGGCCAACTCGGTCGCCACGCGCGCCAACACCGTGTCGATGGGCGCAGCCGGCGATGAGCGTCAGATCACCAACGTGGCGGCCGGCACCGAAGGCACCGATGCGGTAAATCTCGACCAGCTCACCGCGGTGGCCGACGTTGCATCCACCACCGCGCGCGCGTTCGTCGCCACCGGCGAGGGCGCCGCAGTTGCAGAAGGCGTCGACAGCGTCGCGGCCGGTTCCAACGCTGCAGCATTCAACGATTACAGCACCGCGCTGGGTTCCAGCAGCGTGGCATCGGCGCAGGGCGCAACCGCAGTTGGTAGTGGCGCCAATGCCACTACCGACAACGCCACGGCAGTCGGTTTCAACAGCACCGCAGTCGCGGAAAACACTACTGCGCTTGGCGGCAACAGCAGCGCCTTGGGTGATGGCAGCACCGCAGTTGGCGGCGCAAGCCAGGCCACCGCCAGCGGCGCGACTGCGCTGGGTTACGAGAGCATCGCCAACGGTGCGGACGCCACTGCGCTGGGTGTGGGCAGCGTGGCGTTCGGCGACACCAGCACCGCAGTGGGCGGTGCGAGCGTGGCCTTTGGTACCGACAGTGCTGCGTTCGGCGCCAATGCCGCTGCCGGCGGTACGGCATCCACTGCGATCGGCGCAAACAGCAGTGCCTTTGGCGAGCGCACCGTTGCGCTGGGTGGTTCCAGCAATGCATCGGGCGACGACAGTATTGCACTCGGCGCGAGCAGCCAGGCCTCTGCGCTAGGCACCACGGCCGTCGGCAGCAATGCCAATGCCAGCATCGCCAACGCCACTGCTGTCGGTAACAACAGCAGTGCCGGCGATGACTACGCCACCGCGCTCGGTGGTGACAGCAATGCATCCGGCTATTTCAGCACCGCCGTCGGCGGCACCAGCATCGCCAATGGGCGTGGTGCAACGGCGATCGGCTACGAAAGCATCGGCAATGGCACTGCATCGACCGCGCTTGGTTTCGCCAGTGTGGCGTGGGGGGACGGTGGTACCGCGATCGGTACCGAAAGTCTTGCTTACGGTGACGACAGCATGGCAGTGGGCGCGAACGCGGCTGCGGCCGACACCGGCTCGATTGCGGTGGGCACCTACGCAAATGCATTTGGTCCGCGTGCCATTTCGCTCGGCGGCCAATCCAATGCGACCGGTGATGAAAGCATCGCACTGGGTTGGGAAGCCAGTGCATTCGGCACGCAGAGCGTCAGCGTGGGTGGCGGTGCGTTGGCATCTGCCAACAACAGCGTTGCGCTGGGCGCAGGGACGATCGCCGATCGCGCCAACACGGTGTCGGTGGGGGCAGCCGGCAGCGAGCGGCTGATTGCCAATGTCGCGGCGGGCACCGAGGGCACCGATGCGGTGAATCTCGACCAGCTCAACGCCGTGGCTGGCGCAGCGGAAAATACCGCGCGCCTGTTCGCGGGCACCGGCACCGGCACTGCCGATGCGCAGGGCGAAGACGCCACCGCAGCGGGCTCCAATGCCACGGCCGACGGCGATTACAGCAGCGCATTCGGTTCCAGCAGCCAGGCCACCGCAATCGGTGCCGTGGCCATCGGCAGCGGTGCCAGCGCCACGGCGCAGTACGCCAATGCCGCCGGTTACAACGCAGCGGCCAGCGGCTTTGGCAGCGTGTCCAATGGCGCCTTCAGCCAGGCCAGTGGCGATTACGCCGTGTCCGTGGGGGGCGAAAGCGAAGCGGCCGGTGCGCAGAGCACCGCGCTTGGTGCCGCCGCCGGTGCGTATGGCGATGGCTCGCTGGCAGTCGGCGCGCTGAGCGAAGCACAGGGCAGCGAATCCACCGCAATGGGCTATTTCGCCAGCGCCAGTGGCGAATCGGCCACCGCCGTGGGTGCGGAAAGCGTCGCCAACGGCACCAGTGCTACGGCGTTCGGCTTCGGTGCCGAGGCCACGTCCAATTACTCCACCGCGTTGGGTGGGTATTCCAGCGCCAGCGGTTTCAACAGCACGGCGCTGGGTAATTTCAGCACTGCCAGCGGTTCGAACACGGTGGCCGTGGGCGGTGATGCCACCGCCACTGGCGCCTACAGCATCGCCGCCGGCCAGGGCAGTGTGGCCAGCGGCTACAACAGCGTGTCGGTTGGTGGCGCCTTGCTCGGCCTGTTGCCGACCGAAGCCTCTGGCGACGACTCCACTGCAGTCGGTGGCGCGGCGTGGGCACCTGGCCTCAACAGCACCGCGCTGGGCAATCTCGCTGAATCCACTGGCGAAAGCAGCGTGGCATTGGGTGCCGACTCGGTGGCCGATCGCGGCTTTGCGGTGTCGGTGGGCAGTGCTGGTAACGAGCGTCAGATCACCAATGTGGCGGCCGGTACGCAAGGCACCGACGCGGTGAATCTGGATCAGCTCAACGCCGTTGCCGAAACCGCGCAAACCACCAGCAAGCACTTCAAGGCCAGTGGCGGCGCCGACAGCGATGCCGGTGCCTATGTCGAGGGTGAAAACGCATTGGCTGCGGGCGAGGGCGCCAATGCCACCGGTACTGGCACCACCGCATTGGGTGCGGGCGCGCAGGCAGTGGTCGACAACGCCACCGCAGTGGGCGTTGGCGCATTGGCTGGCGGCAACGGCGCGGCAGCGCTGGGTAACAATGCGCAGGCGCTGGGCGAAAACAGCAGTGCGGTCGGCAGCAACGCAGTGGCCAACGATATCGGCGCCACGGCGAATGGTGCAGGCGCGCAGGCGATTTCAACCTACACCACCGCACTCGGCAGCGAAGCGGTGGCCTCCGACAATCAGGCCATTGCTGCGGGTTTCCGCAGTGCCGCCTCCAATGTCGGCAGTGCCGCCTTCGGGGGCTATAGCGAATCCAGCGGTCGCTTGTCGTCGGCGCTGGGCTACGGCGCAGTGGCGTCGAGTGATTACAGCACCGCCCTCGGCGCGGTGGCGCTGGCCTCCGGTGCCAGCGCGGTCGCCGTTGGCGAGTTCAGCGAAGCCACCGGCGATGAGAGCGTGGCTGTCGGCGGCAGCACGTTCTTCGGCGTCATTCCGGCACGTGCATCGGGCACGGGCGCAGCGGCCTTCGGTGCCGGTGCCTGGGCCACTGCGGACTACACCACCGCCATCGGCTGGAATTCCTATGCCGACGGTGTCAATGCAACCGCGCTGGGCCAGAGTGCAGCCGCGCTTGCCGACAACACGCTGGCCTTGGGTGGCGGTAGCCGCGCCAATGCGGTGGGTGCCAGTGTGATCGGTGTGGATGCATCGGCCACCGGCGTCAACAGCACCGGCGTCGGTCGTCAGGTCAACGTCATCGGCGAAAACGCGGTGTCGGTGGGCTACAACTCGTTCGTGCGCCAGAGCGCAGTCAACGGAGTGGCACTGGGTGCCAATGCTGGTGCAACCGGTACCGATTCGGTGGCCCTGGGCTCGGGTTCGCGCACCTACGAAGCCGACACGGTATCGATCGGTAGCGGCAATGGCCGCGGCGGTCCGGCCACGCGTCGCATCGTCAACGTCAGCGACGGCCAGGTAGCGACCGATGCGGTCAACAAGGGCCAGCTGGATGCGGTTTCGGCCGATGTGCAGAACAGCACCAGCAAGTTCAAGACCACCGGCGACGCGGTGGCCACGGCCACGGGCGACCGCAGCACTGCGGCTGGCTCCGGCGCTGCGGCCACTGGCGCACGCAGCGTGGCGATCGCCTCCGGGAGCCGCGCTGCGGCCACCGGCGCCAGCGCGATGGGTGTGGACAGCAGCGCCAGCGGCGTGAACAGCACCGCGATGGGCCGGCAGACCAACTCCATCGGCGAAAACGGCGTTGCGCTGGGCTACAACTCCTTCGTGCGCGAAAGCGGCAGCAATGCCATGGCGCTCGGTGCGAACGCCGGTGCCAGCGGTGCCGATTCGGTGGCATTGGGCTCGGGCTCGCGCACCTATGACGCCAATACGGTGTCGGTGGGTAGCGGCAACGGCCGCGGCGGCCCGGCCACGCGGCGCATCGTCAATGTGGGCGCCGGCGCGATTGCCAGTGCCAGCCTTGAGGCGATCAATGGCGGCCAGTTGTTCCAATCGTTGAGCAATGCCGCCAGCTTCCTCGGCGGCGGTGCGGCGATCGGTGCGCAGGGTGTGTTCGTGGCGCCGACCTACGTCATCCAAGGTGCCAGCTACAATAACGTCGGTGCGGCATTGACTGCGTTGGACAGCAAGGTCACCGAGCTGGATGCACGCAGTGGTACCGCTCCTGCCAACACCGCAGCACGCACCGCGTCGCTACGCACCGCAACGGTACCGGCAGTGGCCGCAACTGCGGTCAGCGATGTGGCAAGCAACGTCGCAACTGCTGCGAGCGAGGCAACCGCCGCTGTGCAGGGCACACCGACGGCAGCAGTGGTCGGCAGCATCACCCCGGCAGCCACCTCCACGGCGGTTGGTACGGCAGCCGTGGCCAACCACGTCACCGGCACGGCAATTGGTGGCAGCGCGTATGCGCATGGCCCCAACGACACCGCGATCGGCAGCAATGCACGCGTCAATGCCGACGGCAGCACGGCGGTAGGTGCCAATACGCAGATCGCGGCCGTGGCCACCAATGCCGTGGCCATGGGCGAAGGCGCGCAAGTGACCGCTGCGTCCGGCACCGCCATCGGCCAGGGCGCACGTGCCACGGCACAAGGCGCTGTCGCACTGGGTCAGGGCTCGGTTGCCGATCGTGCCGACACGGTGTCGGTGGGCAGCGTCGGCGGCGAGCGTCAGGTAGCCAATGTGGCCGCCGGTACGCGTGCCACCGATGCGGTCAACAAGGGCCAGTTGGATAGCGGCGTTGCTGCGGCCAACAGCTACACCGACAGCCGCTACAACGCGATGGCCGATAGCTTTGAAACCTATCAGGGCGATATCGAAGACCGTCTGCGCCGGCAGAACCGACGTCTGGACCGTCAGGGCGCAATGAGCTCGGCGATGTTGAACATGTCCGCCAGCGTGGCCGGTATCGCTTCGCAGAACCGCATCGGTGCCGGTGTCGGTTTCCAGAACGGCGAGTCGGCACTGTCGGTGGGCTATCAGCGTGCGATCAGCCCGCGCGCCACGGTCACCGTGGGTGGCGCACTCAGTGGCGACGACCGCTCGGTCGGCGTGGGTGCCGGTTTCGGGTGGTAAGCGCAGTTTCATCAAACGCGGCGGCGCCAGGTGCGCCGTCGTGATCAGTAAGGCCTGAGGGGGCAGGCAAGGACCGTGGCTGGGCCGGCCAACGGATTCGCATGGAGTGATGGCCGTACCAGGGGTGGCTGACAAGGACGCAGCGAACCGCACGCGGGACGCAGCGATTGCGCTGGCTGCTCCAAGCCTGATTCACGAAAAATACGAAGAGGACTTCACCGTGATCGACAAGAATTTCCGTCTCAACCCGCTGACCGGCGCCATCTTGATGATGGCCCTTGGTGCTTCTGGCGGCCTCGCTGCTGCCCCCAAACTGCTGGTCAAGGAACCAACCCAGGCAGCCCCGGCCGGCGCAGCGTTCGGTAGCCGGTTGATCGTGCGTTACAAGGACAACACCGCTGCTGCGACTGATCGCAGCAGCAAGCTGAGCGCCGTGCAGGCCGCGGTGGGCCGCGTCGGTGCCAGCACTGGCGCGCGCAGCAGCGCTGCCGCTGCCAAGGCGACGTATGTGCGCAAGCTCGCTATCGGTTCGGACCTGATCAAGCTGTCCAGCACGCTGAACGCCGCGCAGGTGGACAAGGTGGTGGTCGAGCTGAAGAATGACCCGTCCGTGGCCGACGTGCAGATCGACCGCATGCTGCGCCCGATCGACATCAGCAAAAGCGTTCCCGCCACCGATGTGAGCCCGCAGCTGGCTCCCAACGACCCGTTGTACGCGCAGTACCAGTGGCACCTGAGCAAACCCAACGGCGGCATCAATGCCCCGGGCGCCTGGGATCTGTCGCAGGGCGCAGGCGTGGTGGTGGCGGTGCTGGATACCGGCATCCTGCCGGGCCATCCGGATTTCGCCGGCAACATCCTGCAGGGTTATGACTTCATCAGCGACGCCGAAGTCTCGCGTCGCCCCACCGATGCGCGCGTGCCGGGCGCACTCGATTACGGCGACTGGGAAGAGGCCGACAACGTCTGCTACACCGGCTCGGTGGCGCAGGAAAGTTCCTGGCACGGCACCCATGTCGGGCACCATTGCCGAAGCGATCAATAACGGCGTGGGCATGGCTGGCGTGGCGCCGAAGGCGACCATCCTGCCGGTGCGCGTGATCGGCCGTTGCGGCGGTTACACCTCCGATATCGCCGATGCCATCGTGTGGGCTTCCGGCGGCACCGTCGAAGGCGTGCCGACCAACACCAACCCGGCCGAAGTGATCAACATGAGCCTGGGCGGCGGCCGTGCCTGCGATTCGGCCACCCAGCTTGCGATCAATGGTGCGGTGTCGCGCGGCACCACCGTGGTGGTGGCGGCCGGTAACGACGGCGAAGATGCAGCCAACCACTCGCCGGCCAGCTGCAACAACACCATCACCGTTGGCGCCACCCGCATCACCGGCGGCATCACCTATTACTCCAACTACGGCAGCAAGGTCGACTTGTCCGGCCCGGGCGGCGGTGGCAGCGTGGACGGCAATCCGGGCGGTTACATCTGGCAGGCCGGCTACACCGGCGCGACCACGCCGACCTCGGGTAGCTATACATATACGGGTATGGCCGGCACCTCGATGGCCTCGCCGCATGTGGCTGGCGTCGTGGCGTTGGTGCAGAGCGCAGCGATCGGTCTGGGCGAAGGCCCGCTGACCCCGGCTGCGGTCGAAGCGCTGCTCAAGCAGACCAGCCGTCGCTTCCCGGTGACCCCGCCGGCCAGCACCCCGATCGGCAGCGGCATCGTCGATGCCAAGGCCGCGCTGGAAGCACTGCTAGAAGAGCCGTGCGACCCGGCCACCGAGAGCTGCGCACCAAACGCTATCGAACTGACCAACAAGGCACCGGTGGCTGGACTGAGCGGCGCCGCAGGCAGCTCCACGCTGTATAGCTTCGAAGCCAAGGCCGGTGCGGTGCTCAGCTTCATGACATACGGCGGAACCGGCGATGTGTCGGTGTACGTCAGCTTTGAGGCCGAGCCCAGCGCGACCAGCTACGACGCCAAGTCGACCCGTCCGGGCAACAGCGAAACCGTGCGTTTCACTGCGCCCAAGGCCGGCACTTACTACATCAAGTTGGTTGGTGCGGCGGACTATGCGAAGCTGACGCTCGTTGCGCGACAGTAAGTAGCGAAATAGTGTGACCGATGCCCCCGGCCAACCACCGGGGGCATTGCTTTTCAGGGCGATTCAGATGCGTGCGGTTGATCGTCGCGGCAAACTGCTACAGTCGGCGCCGGACCAGTGGAGACGAGTGTGAACGCGGTTGCCGTCGATCCTATCGAGCATCGAAATGCGGAAATGCGCATTGTTGATGCGCTGCTTGAACGCCGTCGTTTGAAAGACACCGATCTGCTGCGCGCGCGCCAATTGCAGACCGAATCCGGCATGGGCTTGCTCACGTTGCTCGGCCGCCTGGGTCTGGTGTCCGAACGCGATCACGCAGAAACCTGCGCCGAGGTGCTCGGCCTGCCATTGGTGGATGCACGCCAGCTTGGCGATACCCCGCCGGAAATGCTGCCTGAAGTGCAGGGGTTATCGCTGCGCTTTCTCAAACAATTTCATCTGTGCCCGGTCGGCGAACGCGATGGCCGGCTGGAGCTGTGGATCGCCGATCCGTACGATGACTACGCCATCGATGCGGTGCGTCTTGCCACCGGCTGCACGCTGCTGTTGCAGGTCGGCTTGCGCTCGGAAATCGACGATTTGATCGAGCGCTGGTATGGCCAGGGCCGCAGCGCGATGGGCACCATCGTCGAAACCGCCGATGGCGATGCCAACAGCAGCGACGACATCGAAGCGCTGCGCGATCTGGCCTCCGAAGCGCCGGTGATCCGGCTGGTGAATCTGGTGATCCAGCATGCGGTGGAACTGCGTGCCTCCGACATCCATATCGAACCGTTCGAAAGCCGGCTCAAGGTGCGTTACCGCGTCGACGGCGTGCTTGTGGAAGGCGAAAGCCCGCCGGCCAAGCTCACTGCCGCAGTGATCAGTCGCATCAAGATCATGGCCAAGCTCAACATCGCCGAACGCCGCTTGCCGCAGGACGGCCGCATCATGCTGCGCGTGCAGGGCAAGGAGCTGGATCTGCGCGTCAGCACCGTGCCCACCGCGCATGGCGAAAGCGTGGTGATGCGTCTGCTCGATCGCGAAACAGTGGTGTTCGACTTCTACAAGCTCGGCTTCACCGAAGACTTCTTGCCGCAGTTCCGCAAGGTGCTGGAACAACCGCACGGCATCATGTTGGTCACCGGCCCCACTGGCTCGGGCAAGACCACCACGCTGTACACCGCGTTGAGCCAGCTCAATACCTCCAACGTGAAAATCATCACCGTCGAAGACCCGGTGGAATACCAGATCGAAGGCATCAACCAGATTCAGGCCAAGCCGCAGATCGGGTTGGATTTCGCCAACGCGTTGCGCAGCATCGTGCGTCAGGATCCGGACATCATCATGATCGGCGAAATGCGCGATCTGGAAACCGCGCGCATCGCGATCCAGTCCGCGCTCACCGGACACTTGGTGCTGTCCACGCTGCATACCAATAACGCGGCCGGCGGCATCACCCGTCTGCTCGACATGGGCGTGGAGGATTATCTGCTCACCTCCACCATCAACGGCATCCTGGCGCAACGGCTGGTACGCAAACTCGACCTGGCCAACGCCGAACGCTACGCCGCATCGCCCGAAGAGATCGAACGCTTCACTCTGCGTCGCCTGCAGCCCGAGGGAGAGATTTTCCTGTATCGCCCGCGTCCGTCCGCCGCCGCACCCACCGGTTATCTCGGCCGCACCACCATCGTCGAATTCCTGGTGATGAACGACGAATTGCGGCGTGCGGTGATGCGCCGCGCCGGCATGGGCGAGATCGAACAACTGGCCCGCCAGGCCGGCATGCGCACCATGTACGAAGATGGGTTGTCCAAGGCCCTGCGCGGCGAAACCACCATTGAAGAAGTCCTGCGCGTCACGGAGGATGCGTGATCGGTAAGGTGGCAGAAACACGCTTAGCAGGCACCGGGCCAACGACCCGCCAGCACATCAACCCGCTGGCTCTGCTGTGCGTGGACAGCGATGCGTGCGCGATGTCGCCAGTACGCAGCGATGTGCTTCTTCCGATTCCCGATTCCCGATTCCCCAATCCCGGCCTCCCAGCCTGATGCCTCTCTACCGCTACAAGGCCCTGGACGCGCACGGCGAAATGCTCGACGGCCAGATGGAAGCGGGCAGCGACGCCGAGGTGGCGCTGCGTCTGCAGGAGCAGGGGCATCTGCCGGTAGAAACGCGTCTGGCCACCGGCGAAAACGATTCGCCTTCGCTGCGCATGTTGTTGCGCAAGAAGCCGTTCGATAACGCGGCGCTGATGCAATTTACTCAGCAGCTGGCGACCTTGATCGGTGCCGGGCAGCCGCTGGATCGCGCGCTGTCGATTCTGATGGAGCTACCCGAAGACGAAAAAAGCCGGCGCGTGATCGGCGATGTGCGCGACACCGTGCGCGGTGGTGCGCCGTTGTCGTCTGCACTTGAGCGCCAGCATGGGCTGTTTTCCAAGCTGTACATCAACATGGTGCGCGCGGGCGAAGCCGGCGGCAGCATGCAGGACACGCTGCAACGGCTGGCCGATTATCTGGAGCGTAGCCGCGCGCTCCGGGGCAAGGTGATCAATGCGTTGATCTACCCGGCGATCCTGCTGGCGGTGGTGGGCTGCGCGCTGCTGTTCCTGCTTGGCTATGTGGTGCCACAATTTGCGCAGATGTACGAAAGCCTGGATGTCGCGCTGCCGTGGTTTACCCAGGCGGTGTTGAGTGTGGGCCTGCTGGTGCGCGACTGGTGGCTGGTGTTGGTCGTGGTGCCGGGCGTGCTGGGGCTGTGGCTGGATCGCAAGCGCCGCAATGCCGCATTTCGCGCCTCGCTGGACGAATGGCTGCTGCGCCAGAAAGTGGTTGGCAGCCTGATCGCGCGGCTGGAAACCGCACGCCTGACACGCACGTTGGGCACCTTGCTGCGCAACGGCGTGCCATTGCTGGCGGCGATCGGCATCGCGCGCAATGTGATGTCCAATCTGGCGTTGGTGGAAGATGTTGCCAACGCAGCCGACGACGTCAAGAACGGCCATGGCCTGTCGATGTCGCTGGCGCGCGGCAAGCGCTTTCCGCGGCTGGCGCTGCAGATGATTCAGGTGGGCGAAGAATCCGGCGCACTGGACACGATGCTGCTCAAGACCGCCGACACGTTCGAACTGGAAACCGCGCAGGCTATCGACCGCGCATTGGCCGCGCTGGTGCCGTTCATCACGCTGGTGCTGGCCTCGGTGGTGGGGCTTGTCATCATTTCGGTACTGGTCCCGCTGTATGACCTCACCAATGCAATCGGCTGAGAGCGGAGGTCACTGCAACGGCGCAGTTATCAGGCGAGCGCAGCCGGTGCTCGGCATCGGCCTGGACCGCTCGTACACTGCACGTCCTGCGCGCGCGCTACGCCCAACGGCCAAGCTCGCGCAGCGCTGTGCCAGCGGTGTTGACTGGGCAGCGTATTCACAACACCGTTCCGGTGACCGCACAACAGCCATGCGGGAACCATTGCAATGCTCGCCGTGTCATTTGTTGGCGGCAGCATCTTTCATCGACGTGCAAGGAAATCGTTCATGATCAAGCGTTCCATCACCCGCAGTCCGTCGCGCGCAGGCCAGGCCGGCATGAGCTTGCTGGAAATCATCATCGTCATCGTGCTGATCGGTGCGGTGCTCACGCTGGTCGGCAGCCGCGTGCTCGGCGGCGCCGATCGCGGCAAGGCCAACCTGGCCAAGTCGCAGATCCAGACGCTGGCCGGCAAGATCGAGAATTTTCAGCTCGACACCGGCAAGCTACCGAGCAAGCTGGATGACCTGGTCACCCAGCCCGGCGACAGCAGCGGTTGGTTGGGTCCGTACGCCAAGCCGGCCGAACTCAACGACCCGTGGGGCCACACCATCGAATACCGCGTGCCCGGCGACGGTCAGCCGTTCGATCTGATGAGCCTGGGCAAGGACGGCAAGCCCGGCGGTAGCAGTTACGACGCGGACATCAAGTACCAATAAGCATTCGCCATGCGCGTTGCGTGTCAGCCGTTGCGTCATCCGCATGGAGTGGTCGGCCCTGGTCGGGCACGCACGCGTGGCACCTCGTTGTTGGAGATGCTGCTGGTCATCGCGTTGATCGCAATGGCCGGCGTGCTCGCAGCCGCGGCATTGAATGGCGGCATCGACGGCATGCGCCTGCGCACCGCTGGCAAGGCGATCGCTTCGCAGCTGCGCTATACGCGCACGCAGGCGATTGCCACCGGCACGCCGCAGCGGTTTTTGATCGACCCGCAGCAGCGTCGCTGGGAAGCACCCGGCGGCCACCACGGTGATCTGCCGCCGTCGCTGGAAGTGCGCTTCACCGGCGCGCGCCAAGTGCAATCGCGGCAGGATCAGGGCGCGATCCAGTTCTTTCCGGATGGTGCCTCCACCGGCGGGCGCATCGATCTGCAGGTCAAGGACGCCAGATGGCGTGTGGACGTGGGCTGGATCACCGGCGAGGTGCGTTCGGGTCCAGTGCGGACACCATCGCCATGAAGCGTCAGCGTGGTTACACCTTGATCGAAGTGATCGTCGCCTTTGCGTTGCTGGCGCTGGCATTGAGCTTGTTGCTGGGATCGTTGTCCGGCGCCGCACGCCAGGTGCGCGCCGCCGATGAAAGCACGCGCGCCACCTTGCACGCGCAATCGCTGCTGGCCGTGCAAGGTATCGAAAAGCCGCTGGAGCCCGAGCAGCAACAAGGCACCTTCGAGAATGGCCACTTTCGCTGGTCGATGGATGTGCGCCCCTACGACGAACCGCGGCGCAACCCGCAGGCGCCAATGTCGCCCGGTGCGCACCGTCTGCTGCAGCTGACCTTGGTGGTGCGCTGGGGTGAGCAGCCCAACCAGATGCTGCAATGGCGCACGTTGCGGCTGGTGGCGGCCAACGCGCAGGGCAGCCCGCCATGAGCCGTTCGCGCAGCGCGGGCTTTACGTTGATCGAAGTGTTGCTGGCCACGATGTTGCTGGTCGGCGGGCTGGCGTTGGCGTTTGCCACGTTGCGCTCGGCCAGTGCGGTGAGTCAGCGCGGCGAGGCGATCGCACAACGCAGCGAGCGCGTGCGTGCAGTGGAAGAATTCCTGCGGCGGCGCTTGGCCGCGGCACTGCCGATCGCCATGGGCATCGATACGCAAAGCCAGCAGCCGATTCTGTTTATCGGCGAGCCGCAACGGCTGCGCTTTGCCGCGGATGTGCCAGATTACCTTGGCCGTGGTGGGCCGTATCTGCACGATCTGTCGGTGGCCGGCGATGGCGATCAAAGCAACCTGCTCATTGCGCTGACCATGCTGCAATCGGGCACGTCGATTGAAGAGAGCACCCCGCTGCCGCCGGAAAAGCTTGCCGAAGGCGTGCAGCAGGTGAGTTTTCGTTATCGCGGCATGGATCCGCAGACCGGGCGCCTGAGCGCGTGGTTGCCGCAGTGGGAATGGCACGACCGCCTGCCGCTGATAGTGCGCATCGACATCCGCAGTGACGATGCCGCATGGCCGCCGATGGTGGTGGCATTGCCGCAATCCAGCAACCCGGGCTCAGGGCAATGAGCCGCGCGCGCGGTGCCGCGCTGGTGTTGGTGTTGTGGTTGATCGCGTTGCTTACCGCGATGATCGGCGCGTTTGCGCTCACCGCACGCGTGGAGGCACTGCAGGGCAGCATGTTGCGCAACGGCGCGCAGGCGCAGGAATACGCGCGCGCTGGCCTGGAATACGCATTATTTCGCTTGCAAGATGCCGACACCCAGGCACGCTGGCGCGCAGACGGCCGGCGCTATCGCTGGCAGATGGACGATGCCAGCGTGGAGATTCGTATTACCGATGAAAGCGGCAAGGTGGATCTGAACATGGCCGAGCCCAGCTTGCTGGCTGGTCTGGTGCGTGCGGTAGGCGGCGACCAGGCCAGTGCCACGCGCATCGCCGGTGCCATCGTCGATTGGCGCGATACCGATTCATTGAGCCAGCCGGGCGGTGGCGCGGAAGATCGCGATTACGCCGATGCCGGGCTGCCGTATGGCGCAAAAGACAGCCCGTTTGAAACGCTGGGCGAACTGCGCTTGGTGCTGGGTATCGATGGCGAGCTGTATCGCAAGCTATTGCCCAACGTCACGCTGTACAGCGGTCGTTCGCGGCCTGAAGCGCGGTTTGCGCCCGCTCCGGTGCTTACCGCGATGGGGCTGGATGCGCAGCAACTGCTGGCCCAACGTGACGCGCCGCTGGGTTTGCCCGGCAGCGAGGCGACGGTGGGTGGCTCGGGCACTTATAGTATCGAGAGCCGGGCGCGACTGAGTCAGGGACGCGAGGCCGTGTTGCGGGCGGTGGTGTCGACCAGCGCGTCTGCATTACCAGGGTCGGCCTATACCGTGTTGCGTTGGGAAGAGGGAGCAGTAGTGCAATGACCGCATGGCGGGATACCTTGGGTCGTATCGGCGTACGCGCCATGCCGGGAGCCGGAGGCTTCTGGCGTTGGTGGCAACAATCGCTGCTGGCATGGCTGCCGCAGCGGTGGCAGTGGCAGTTGGGTCTGTCGCAGGCGCGCCTGTTGTTGCAACAGGACGGCGACACGCTGCAATTGCTGCGCCAGCGCGACCATAGCTGCGACAGCGTCGCCAGCCTGCCGTGGCCGGTCCATCCGCAGGAAGTCAATAACTTGCTGCCGACCGCGCTGGAAGGCCTGCCCCGGTATTGGCTGTTGCCGGCCGCGCACGCGCTGCGCCGGCCGTTGCGCCTGCCTGCAGCGGCGGCGGCGCGGTTGCAGGATGTGGCGCGATTCGAGATCGATCGGCAAACCCCGTTCACCGCCGACCAGGTGTATGTCGATGCACGTGTGCTCGACGTGCGCGAAGATGGCCAGCTCGATGCCGAATTGGTGGTGGTGCCGCGGCGCATGATCGATGGCCCGGCCGGTGTGCCGGACGTATGGAACAGCGCGCTGTCGGGGATTGATGTTGCCGACGCCAACGGGTCGCCGCTGGGCGTGAATCTGCTGCCGCCGGCGCGCCGCCTGCGCCGCAGCGACCCGATGCAGCGCTGGAATCTGTTGCTCGCCGCCTCAGCGCTGGTGTTGCTGGCGGTGGCCGGCTGGCTGCTGCTCGACAATCGCCGCCAGGCTGCCGACGATCTGCGCGCCAAGGTGCAGGCCAACGCGGCGCGCGCGCGCCAGGTCGCTGCCGAACGGCAGCAACTGATGGATCTGGTTGAAGGCGCACGGTTCTTCCAGCAGCAACGCGCCACCCGCCCGACCTCGGTTGAGATCTGGGACGAACTGAGTCGGCGCCTGCCCGGTAGTACCTATCTGGAAAAATTCTCGGTCGAAGGTGGGCAACTGCAGTTGATCGGATTGAGCAACGAAGCCTCTTCGCTGGTGCGTCGTCTGGAAGGCTCGCCGCTGTGGCGCAAGCCGTCGCTGACCGGCGTGCTGCAGAGCGATGCCGGGCGCAATGTCGACCGCTTCACCATCACCGCCGAGCTTGCCGGCCCCGATGCGAAGGAGGCGGCCGATGCCACGCAGCGTTAAGCGCGACCGCTGGATCGCTTTGGGCCTGCTGTTGCTGGTGATCGGCGTGGCCTACCTGGTGTTGGTGCATCCGTGGTTTACCCAACCGATGATCGCGGTGCAGGACGACTTGCAAGCGCTGCGCGAGCGCGAGCTGCGCGTGCGCGTGCAATTGCAGCAGGCACCGGAAGTCAGTAAACGGCTGCGGCAGGCGCGTCAGACACTGGAAAGCCGCCCGGGGTTCTTGCCGGAAACCTCGGCCGAACTCGCCTCCGCCGGGCTCGTGCAGCGGCTGGAACGCGCGGTGGTGGAGGCCAGCCCCGGCAACCGCAGCTGCGCCATCAGCAACCGCTCACCGCTGCAGCCGGAGAGCAAGAACCGCTTCACCCGCGTGGCCGTGCAGGTACGTTTGCGCTGCGGCACGCCGGAACTGGCTTCGGTGTTGTACAGCCTGGAAAACGGCACGCCGCGGCTGTTCGTAGACAACCTCAACGTGATGGCGCAGCGCTACCAACTCTCGCCGAACGAAAGCGGCAACGGTCTGGATATCGCCTTCGAATTGGCCGGTTATCTGCGCCCGGGCGCCAGCGCCGCACCGCTGAATAACGAGGCCGCACCTGCCGCCCCCGACGCCGCGGAGGCCAGCAATGCGCCTTGACATGATCGGCCTGCGCACCTGGTTGCTGGCCACCGTGGTCGGATGGGCGCTGCTGGTGTGCGTGCTGGCCGTTGCCGGCCTGGGCAAGCGCGTCGAGCTGCTGCCCGACGACCCGGCACTGGTGCAGCGGCTGCCCACCTTGCCTGCACCGGCACCGGAACGCCTGGGTGCGTTCGAGAAATATTCTGAAATTGCTGCGCATCCCGCATTCGCCGAAGACCGCCTGCCGCATCCGTTCTTCCTGTCCGGCAACGACGGCAGCAGCGCTGCCTCCACGGTGCGCCTGACCGGCGTACTGCTGACCGATACCTTCAAAATGGCGACCTTGACCCTGGACCCGCAGGATTCGGTGCGCGTGCAACTGGGCGGCGATGCGGTCAAGGGCTGGCGCCTGCTCGCCCTGCAGCCGCGTAGCGCAACCATCGAAGGCCCCGGCGGCACACAAACGCTGGAATTGCACGTGTTCAACGGCAAGGGCGGGCAGCCGCCCACCGCCAATGCCGCCGCACGTGGTGCAGCCGCTGCGACCCCGCCGGTACAGTCTCCCGACGCTGCCGCGGTTGCCGCGCCGCAGCCGCCGCAACAACAACCGCAACCTGTGACGCCTGTGCAACAGCCTGGCGGACAGGCGCCGCCGACGGTGCCGCCGCAGCGCAGCGATGGCGCGCAGGAAGCCCCACGCCCCTCCGACGATCAGATGCGTGCCATCCGCGAACGCATCGAAGCCCGACGCCGCCAGCTGCAACAGCAGCGCCAGAGCGGCTCTACCCCCGGTCAGACCCAATGAGTGAACGCATGACGCCGCGCCTGTTCCCCGTGTCCCTGTTAATTGGCCTGCTGGCCGGTTGCGCCACCACTCCGCCGCCGGACGTGCGCCGCGATGCGCGCCTGGATCCGAAAGTCGGCGCTGCCGGCGCCACCCAGACCACCGCCGAGCAGAGTGCCGACGGCAGCGTGATCGCCAAGCCCAGCCCGGTGATCCGGCGCGGCAGCGGCACCATGATCAACCAGAGCGCTGCATCCGCGCCGGCGCCCACGCTGGGCATGGCCAGCAGCGGCAGCGCCACCTTCAATTTCGAAGGCGAATCGGTGCAGGCGGTGGTCAAGGCCATCCTGGGCGACATGCTCGGTCAGAACTACGTCATCGCGCCCGGCGTGCAGGGCACCGTGACCTTGGCCACGCCCAATCCGGTCTCTCCGGCGCAGGCCTTGAACCTGCTGGAGATGGTGCTGGGCTGGAACAATGCCCGCATGGTGTTCAGCGGTGGCCGCTACAACATCGTGCCGGCCGACCAGGCGTTGGCCGGCACTGTTGCGCCCAGCACCGCATCGCCGTCGGCCGCACGCGGTTTCGAAGTGCGCGTGGTGCCGCTGAAGTTCATTTCCGCCAGCGAAATGAAGAAGGTGCTGGAGCCGTACGCACGCCCGAATGCGATCGTCGGCACCGACCCGGCGCGCAACGTGATCACCCTGGGCGGCACCCGCGCCGAACTGGAAAACTACCTGCGCACCGTGCAGATCTTCGACGTGGACTGGTTGTCGGGCATGTCGGTGGGCGTGTTTCCGATCCAGTCCGGCAAGGCCGAGAAAGTCTCTGCCGATCTGGAAAAAGTCTTCGGTGAGCAGAGCAAGACGCCCAGCGCCGGCATGTTCCGTTTCATGCCGCTGGAAAACGCCAATGCGGTGTTGGTGATCACCCCGCAGCCGCGCTATCTGGATCAAATCCAGCAGTGGCTGGATCGCATCGACAGTGCCGGCGGCGGCGTGCGGCTGTTCTCGTATGAGTTGAAGTACATCAAGGCCAAGGACCTGGCTGACCGTCTTTCGGAAGTGTTCGGCGGCCGTGGCAATGGCGGTAGTAGCGGTCCTTCTTTGGTGCCGGGCGGTGTTGTGAGTATGTTAGGAAATAACAGTGGCGCGACCGATCGGGATGAAAGTCTTGGAAGTAGCAGTGGCACCACTGGTGGAGAGATCGGTGGCACGAGTAATGGTTCGAGTCAATCGGATACGTTTGGGAGCTTCGGCGGAAGCAGTGGAAATGGCAGTGGCATGCTCCAGCTACAGCCCAGCACTAACCAAAACGGTAGCGTAACTCTTGAAGTTGAAGGCGGCAAAGTCGGCGTTTCGGCAGTTGCTGAAACTAATACGCTGCTGGTACGTGCAAGTGCTCAAGCATGGGGCTCTATTCGTGATGTGATTGAAAGGCTCGATGTGATGCCTATGCAGGTGCACATCGAGGCACAGATCGCTGAAGTGACTTTGACTGGCCAGCTGGAATACGGTGTTAACTGGTATTTCGAGAATGCAGTCAACGCACCCGTAAACGCAGATGGTACGGGTGGTGCTGGTCTGCCATCAGCTGCGGGCAGAAGTATATGGGGGGACATATCCGGTAGTGTTACAAATAATGGTGTTGCCTGGACTTTTCTGGGGAAAAACGCTGCCGCAATAATTAGTGCATTAGACCATGTCACAAATTTACGTATCCTCCAGACTCCTTCAGTTTTTGTGCGGAATAATGCAGAGGCTACACTCAATGTAGGTTCTCGAATTCCTATTAATTCGACGTCGATAAATACGGGGCTAGGTAGCGATAGTAGTTTTTCTTCAGTTCAATACATCGATACCGGCGTTATTTTGAAGGTTCGCCCTCGCGTTACTAAAGATGGGATGGTTTTTCTTGATATTGTCCAAGAGGTTAGTACGCCTGGTGCTCGCCCCGCAGCTTGCACGGCTGCAGCAACTACAACAGTTAATAGTGCGGCATGTAACGTTGATATCAATACTCGTCGAGTTAAAACCGAGGCGGCTGTTCAAAATGGCGATACCATCATGCTTGCTGGCCTGATTGATGACAATACATCTGATGGTAGCAATGGCATCCCATTCCTTAGTAGATTACCAGTTGTGGGTGCTCTTTTTGGGCGCAAGACACAAAATACTAGCCGCAGAGAAGTTATCGTGCTTATAACGCCTTCAATAGTTCGCAATCCTCAGGAGGCGCGTAATTTAACCGACGAGTATGGTGCTAAATTTAATGCAATGAAGCCTCTAAAAAGTCGCAACTGAATTTGCAGGGGGGGTCAAACAACATGGAGAGTAAAAGATGAGTAACAATAAGTGCTCCCGTTTTATTCGGGCTAGTTTACTAATGGCTGGCTTTTTTATAGCGGGCAGTGCTAGCGCAGTCCCATTTAGTCTGTCCTATAGTGATAAATACAGCGGCATACCGCTTTCTAATGCAATTAATATTGCGGCAGGCTATGCAAGGATGAAGGCTTATTATAGTGGCGACGGTTGGGGGCAGTCGGCTCTGTCGCCAAAAACATGTCCTATGACGTCTTATACGTGGTGGCAAGACCCCGTCTTGGGGTTGACCGTTATCGCAACAGTGACCTGCACCCGGGAAATTTAGTTTAGAGATTTATTAATTGTGAGGCGAGAAAGTCTCGGTAAGTATTGCCGAGACTTTCTTAATAATGAGGTCATTTTTATTTGGCGATATTAGGGCGAATGGAGCCTATTATTTTAATGCCGGTGGGCACCGACGACCAGGCGCTGGATGCCTGTCTGGGCGCACTGGATGCGGCCACGCCCGCAGGAACACGCGTCTGGCTGGTCGATGATGCGCAGGCCGGCCCGCGCGGGCGCGCAGTGATCGACCATTGGCTGGCACGCACCCAATTGCAGGCGCATTACACCCGCCGCCAGCGCATGCTTGGCGAGGTCGCGCATCTGGACGAAATGCTCAGCGCTTGTGGCGATGCCGACGTGGTGGTGCTCGGAGTGGATGCCCGCCCGTTGCCTGGGTGGTTGCAGCAACTGACCGCATGTTTCGCACGAGACGCTGCGATTGCCACCGCCACGCCATGGAGCAATGTGGGCGAAGCCTGCAGCTGGCCGCGGCTGGGCGAACTCAACCCCATGCCGGATGCAACCGAGCGGCTTGCAGCTGCCTGCGCCGCGATGCCGCCCCTGCATCCGGAACTCCCGTCGGCGATCGGCCACGCGGTGCTGTTGCGCGGCACCGCGCGACGCAAGGCCGGCGGCCTGGATGCCAGCAGTTACGGCTCGTGGTACGCCGCACTGGTGGACCTCAGCCTGCGCATGGGCGGGCTGGGCTGGCGCAACGTCTTGTGCGACACCGCCTTCGTCGCCTCGCCACGCGAGGGCCGACCGGTCGACGGCGACATGGATGCCCTGGCCACCCGCTGGCCGGCCTGGCACGCGCGTCTGGCCAGCTTCCTGATGCACGACCCGCTGCGCGCGCAGCGTGATCAGTTGGCTCAACTTCTAGCCGACTTGCCACCACCGGACCCGCAACGCACGTTGTTTGACGCCTAGAGCAGCTAACAAAACAATGGCGCTAACGCCAGACGTTTGCGGCCGGTGCCTGGTGCGGCGTACACAACTCGTCCACTGCGGTTTCCTGCGCGCCGTCTACGACCACCTGACGGCTGCCCGCCACGGCTTGTGGTTAGTCGCTCTTCCTCGTCTCGCGACCGTGCCTCGCAGGGCCTCGGATCAACGCAGTGATGCAGTTGATCAAGCGACTGACAAACGCACCACGCAGTCGGCAGCCGTTTGCAGCCACTGCCAGCCACTGCCAGGCACTGCACGTATCATCTGTGCTCTCTGCTCCGAGCGCACCACCCGCATCCATCGCGATAGCTCGTGATCTAGTCTCAGTTACGTTGAGGCTGCAAGGAAGCGCCGCACCCGCAACAACGATGACGACGAAGCATGCTCTTATCGATTCCCGCTTCCCGGCGCTAAGAGCCGCTAACAAAACGTCGCGAGCAGACGCCAAGTCGGCGTGGACGACGCGGAGGAAACGCAGTGTACGAGTGGTACATGCCGATTCTGAGCACCGGCCGAGTCCGCCTGGTGGTTGCGCAGTAGTTTTGTCCGCTGCTCTAAGAAGCTGCGCGCGTCTGTGCCTCCGTACGCACCACCACATCCAGTGCATCGTGACGCCAGGACTCGATATCCAGTTCCACCGCGCGGCCGTCTTCGGCAAAGCTGATCCGCTGCAGCCGGAAGCATGGCGTACCGGGAGTGGATTGCAGCAGCATCGCCTGTGCTGCATCCAAACCGGTCGGGTGCATCGACAGCTGCGCGTGGCTCAGAAACAGCCCGAGTCGCTGGTTGAACACAGTCGAGAGCGATCCGGCCAGATCGTGTTCGAGCAGGCCCGGCGCCCAGTCCGCGAGCACCACATTGGTTTCCAGAAGCACGGCGCGGCGATCGATCCAACGCCGGCGTTGCATCACGAAGACCTCGTCGTACTGGCTGTCCAGTCGCAATGCCGCAGCGTAGTACGCGCCCGCGATCTGCCGAGTGGCGCTCAATAATTCTGTGCGCGGCTTGCGCCCTTGCGCTGTCACGTACTGCATGAAACCCGCGATGCTGGTGGGGTCGTAGCGCACGCGCGGCGCACTCACGAACCAGCCGCGCCGGTTCTCGCGGTAGATGCGGCCTTCGGCTTCAAGTTGTTGCAACGCTTCACGCAGGGTAATGCGAGTGCAGGCGAACCGCTCGGCCAATGCGCGTTCCACCGGCAAGCGTTGATCCGGGCCCCATTCGCCGGCTGCAATCTGCGCGGAGATCGCTTCGGTGATGGTGTGCTGGCGCGAGACGCTCATACGCCGAACCGTTGATGGAGGGCGCTGGATATACGCAAGGCAAAGAGGTGAAAGGCGTGCATGTTGCGATGGTAAAGAAGAAAGTGCGCGTAAACCGCGCCTGGCTCAGCGTGCGCTGGCCAGGTTCGGGTTCTGTTGGGGTTTCCAGCTGTGCCAGCCGTACACCGCAAGCGCCACGAAGCCGGCGTAGAGCGCGGCAGTGGGATACAGCCCCTTGCTGAGGAAGACGCCGACATAGACGCAGTCCAGCACGATCCACAATACCCAATTGGCGATGCGCTTGCGTGCCGCCCACACGCTGGCCACAAGGCTGAAACTGGCCAGTGCCGCGTCCAGCCACGGCAGCGCCGCATCGGTGCGGTAATGCATGTGGGCGCCGAGCGCCGCAGCGAACGCCGCGCCGATGCCCAGCGAGAACCAGAGTTCCGCGGATGGCATCGGCAGCGGGCGAATGCGTGTGTCTGCAGGGGTTCCGCGTTGCCAGTGCCACCATCCGTAGAGTTGAGTCAGCACATAGACCCCTTGCAGCAGCATGTCCGAGTACAGCTTCCACTCATAGAACAGCCACGCGTACAACGCCACCGCCACGATGCCCACCGGCCAGCACCAGCGAATGCGCCGCGCGGTGAGCCACACGCCCAGCAGGTTGATCACGACGGCGATGGATTCGAGCAGCGACATGCGGTTCCTGGTGCGGTCTGGACTACGGTGGAGATGCGTAAGACAACCGGGAGTGGCTAACAAAACGCCTGCCCGGTCGCCATGCAGGTGCAGCCAGTGCCCGGTGCGGCGTGTACCTCGCAAAAACGTCGGTTCCGCAGCGCCGTTCATCCCCACGTGAGGACTGGTCGCTAGGCGCTGGTCGCTGTTCTTCGAACCCGGACGATGCGTGCAGCAAACGCGCGGTGCGCAACATGCCAGCAAGGCCCGCGACCAGGCGCTGATCACGGCAACTTGCAGATGTGTCGGCGGTCAATGCTGCCAAACCATGCATCACTTCCGCGTCCTTCCCGCGCATGCATGGGAAGGCACGTAGCGAGTGCATGCCATGGCAGGTCAGAAATCCACCTGCACCGTCAGACGCGCAGTGCGCGGTGCACCTGGGAATAGATATGCATCGCCCTGGTACTCGCCGGAATCGCGCCAGTAGCGCTTGTCGAACACGTTGTCCACGTTCAGGCGCCAGGTGGTCGCCAGACCGCCCAGTGCCGTGGCGTAGCGCGCACCGAGATTTGCCACGGTGTAGGCCGGCACGCTGGCGTTGCCCAGGCGGTCGGCGAACTTGCGCCCGCTGTATTGCATACCGGCCAACAACGCCAATCCATCGACGCCGGGTACGCTGTAATCGGTCTGCAGACTGGCGCGCAGCTTGGGCACGTTGATGGCCTGGTGGCCTTCGTAGTCAGCAATGTCGGTGTCTTCCGCGTGCGCGCGGATTGCCGCAATGCTAGCGAATAGGCGTAGTTGCTGCGTCGCTGCGCCGTCAGCAGACAGCTCCAGGCCGCGGTTATGCAGGCGGCCCTGCTGCACGAACAGCAGTCCACCATCGGCCTGCGGTTGGGTGAACTGGTAGGCCTGACGGATGTCGAACAGCGCTGCGCCCAGGCGCAGGCCCTGCAGGTCGATCTTTGCGCCGGTTTCCAGTTGATAGGCATTGGTCGGCGGCAGGATTTCATCGGCGTTGTCGGCAAACCACGGCGCAGTGCCACCGGCCGCCAGGCTCTTGGCGTAGCTGGCATACAGCGACACGTTCTGCTGTGGTTTGAACAACAATGCCGCCTGCGGCAGCACCGTGTCTTTGCGGGTGCGTCGTTCCAACAGCCCTTCGCGATCGAAGGCGCGTTCGTCCAGTTGCACATGGCGCGCGCCCAGCGATAGCTCCCACTGCGCACCCAGGCCGATGCGGTCGGCCAACACCAACGCGCGTTGGCGACTATCCAGGCGGCGCTGCTTGGGGTCCAGCGGCACATCGGTCTGCGCGAACACCTCCGGATCGCGATCAATGTTGCCGCTGCCGACAAATTCGTTGACCGAACCAAAACGGTCGATGGTGCGGCGCAGCCATTCGCCGCCGATGCTCAGGTGGTGCTCCAGCGCGCCGGTGACGCTATGGCCTTCCAGCGTGGCACGCAGTTGATCGTGCACACGGGTGTCGTCGGGGCTGCGGTAATCGTAGACGTCGTACTCGCCCTGCGCGCTGAAAAAGTTCGGCGTGGCGATGTCGGCGCAGCTTGCCGCGCCATAACAGCCCCAGGCGAACGCGGAGAAGTCGTTGATCGTCGAGCGGCTGCGCGATGCTTCGGCGGTGGCGCGCCAGTCGTCGTTGAGTTGGTAGGCGTACCGCAGCTGCGCGTTGAGCGTATCCATTTCCACCGGGCGTGCCCACGGCTGATAGCCAAGCAGGCGATGCACATCGATATCGCGCGGCACCTGCGTGCCACCCAGCAGTTGATAGCCCGGCACCGAGCGCTGTTGCCGATGTTGATATTCCACGTCCAGCTGCAGCAGCGCTTGCGGGGTGATCTTCCAGTCGCCGGCCAGCGACAGGAAATTGCGATAGCCGTCGGCATGATCGACATAGCTGTGGATGTCTTCGCGTGCGGCGTTGATGCGCAATCCCAGCGTGCGCTCTGCACCGAACCAGTCGCCCAGATCGGCGGCGACGTAGCGCGACCCTTGTTCGTCGGTGCCCAGCGTCACGCTGCGCACATGCTCGGGCCGCTTGGTGCGGTAGTCGATCAACCCGGCCGGTTCGTTGACGCCCGATTGCAAGCCGGCAAGGCCCTTGAGTATCTGCACCTGCTGCTTGTTTTCCAATGCGATCGATTGTTCGCCCACCGCGCTCATGCCGTTGATGCGGTAGCTGTTGGCGGCATTGAGCGAATAGCCGCGCACCACGAAGTTTTCGTAATAGCCGATCGGCGCATACGCATCGCCAGCGGAAGCATCGGCGCGCAATACCTCACTGAGCACGCGTGCCTGACGATCGAGCAATTGCGCACGATCGATCACCGAGATCGACACAGGCGCGTCGAGCAGCCGGGTTGCGCCGAATCCGCTCAATGCCGTGCTGGTGTCGACGCGCTCGCCACGCACATTGACCGCATCCAGTTCGACGGCATCGGCATCGGGTTGCTGTTGCGCCAGTGCAGGGGCGCAGCACAATGCCAGTGCGAGTGCCAGCGGGCAGCGGGAGAGCAGGGGGAGCGTCACAGGCATTGGCAAGACTCGACAGAGATAAAGGAAGGCGCTCACGGCACCCGCCGCGCACGCGCATGCAGATGCTCAAGCAGCTGCTGACCATCGGCGCTGGCAAACCAGTCCGCGTGGCCGAGCAGATAGCGGTGATAGGCGATGTCGGCGTTGGCGAACGAACGCGTGACGCCGGCGAAATATTCGATTTCGCTCAGGGCGAAGTCGGCATGCACGATCGGCAGTAGTGCGGCTAGGCGGCGTAACTGGTTGGCATCCAGTGGGCGATGCTGCGCGTAGCCATCCAGCAGCGCGTCCAGCTGAGCAAGCTCGGCCTGCGCGCGTGCGTCGGTGTCCAGCCGTAGCCAGGGGATGAGGTTGCGTTCGATAGCGGTCGCCAGATCGAACAGCGCGCTGCTGCAATCGGTCAGCCCGAAGTCGAAGATGGTGCTGACGCGGGTGTGCCCGTCGACCGTGTCCCACAGCAGGTTGGATGCGTGCCAGTCGCCATGCGTCCACAGCGGCGGTAGCGCGCCCGGCGCGCACAGCAGCGGCCACGCACGCGCATGCCAGGGCAGCAGATGAGTGGCGATGTCATGTTGCCAGGGGCGGTGTTGCAAGGCGGCTGCCAGGTGCGGCCGCGTTGACAAGGCATCGTGCAACGCCTGCAACGGGTCTGCTTGCGCAAACAGCCGCAGGTTGGCAACCAACACGCTGGTGGAGCGCGCCGGTGCATCGAAGCCCTGGGCGGCGTTGTGCAGTTGCGCCAGCGCGGCCCCGGCCGCCCGCGCATGGGCAAGGTCGGTGAATGGTGTCCACGACAAGGCATCGCGGTAGAGGTCGCGCCCGGCGCCGACGCGCTGCACTTCGTACACCCAATCGTCGTAGGCCAGCGCGGTGCGGCCCTGGGCGTCATGCAGCACCTCCACCACCGGCGCGCCGGCCCAGCGCAGATGGGCAATAAAGCTGTGTTCCTCGCGCAGCGCGGCGACGCTGCGCACGCTGCGATGGTGGCGCTTGACGATGACCGGGCCGCTCGCAGTTTCCACGCAAGCCGCCGCCGAGAACGGGCGCGCGCTATGCCAACGCACCTCGGTGAGGCGGCCAAGCGCCGGAAACCCCTGCAGCACGCGATGGATTTCATCGGTGGTCAGCACCGGCCAGTCCGGCAGCGCCAGTTCCAGGCTCATGCCATGCACCTGATGCGGCACGTTCATCGGCTGACTCCCGGCAGCAGGGATCGTGCGGTGTTAGCCAGTGGTATAGACCAGGTAATCGGAGGAGAAGCGGCTGAGGCGGCGCATGCGCCGCCAAGGACAAGAACGGCGCTGCCGGGCCGTTGTTGCATCGCATCCGCCATCAGGCGGCAGCAACGCAATGCATGAAAAGGCAGCGCGAAACCGAAAGGTCGCTAACCGTCATCTCAACAATCAGGTGTGGAGTGCACCAAAAGCGAATGGCAAAACGGCTGGCGATCAGATGGGTGCGGGCGGTGTGCGCTGAAGCGGATGTACGCGTGTACATGCATCGAGTGCCGCCCGCGCTCGCCTGATGGCTGCACAGTCGTTTTGCTGGTCGCGCAAAAGTCGCGAACGGAGACCGCATGGCGGCTCCGGGCGCGCAGTATGCGCCTTGCGTGGATGGGTCGCTATGGCGCTATGTCGCAAGGTGTGTTCGCGCGAGTAACTGCTTTGCAAGCGGGAGCGTGGTGCAATGTCTACCCGCATGCCCCGACATCAATGCAAATGCGGCCGCGGCAGCGCCTGACGCGCATCGTGCAGCAGCGAACCCGAGATGGCGTTGCGCCGCTCCGGCGCTGGATAATGCCCGGATGACTCCCGTCCAGATCGCCGCCGTCGTCGTCACCTATCAGAGCAGCAGCACCATCGATGCGTGCCTGTCGCGATTGCGCGCGGCCGAGGGCATCAGCGAGATCCGGGTGGTCGATAACGCCTCCAGCGACGACACCCTGGAAGTGGTGCAGCGCCATGCCCTGGCCGATGCACGGCTGCATTTCGTCGCCAACCCCGACAACCCCGGTTTCGCCACCGCCTGCAACCAGGGCGCGCGCGACTCGCAGGCGCCCTGGCTGGTCTTTATCAACCCAGACCTGATGGTCGAACGCGACACCTTGTTGCAGCTATGCGACCGCGCAGCGGGACATCCGGCGGTGCTGCTGGGGGTTGAACAGGTGGACGAGCAGGGGCGGCCGGACGCGGCCGTGCGCCGCCGCGACCCGGACTTTGCAGCGATGCTGCGCGCGCCGCGCGCCGCCGCCAGCCTGGCGGTGCCGGCCGACCCGTCACGGGCCTTGCAGCCGGTGGACGCGATTTCCGGCGCATTGATGCTGATGCAGCGCAGCCTGTTCGACCGGCTGGACGGCTGGGACGGCAGTTACCGGCTGCATGCCGAAGATCTGGACCTGTGCCGGCGTGCCCGCCAGGCCGGCGCCCTGGTGGCGGTGGCTAACGATCTGCAGGTGCTGCATGTGCGCGGCGTCTCCAGCCGCGCGCGGCCATTTTTCGTGGAATGGCACAAACATCGTGGATTGTGGCGCTATTTCCGCAAGTTCGAAGCTAGCCAGCGCGGGCTATTCACTCAGCTCGGCGTGTGGCTTGCGATCTGGACCCATGCAGCTGCGCAGGTGCCGCGGTTGTTACAGCAGAAATCGCCTCAGACGCGTTAAATTTGTGATAAATCGGTGATGAGTGGCGGATTGGAACTGTGATAGGTTTCGCCCGAACAGTGATCAGTCTCTAGCGTCCTGTCCCCCCCTGCTCCCCCGTCAGGAATCGTGCAATGTCTTTACAGAACGACCCGCAATTACGGGGCCGTCAGCGGTGCGCTAACCCGCTGCAGTCCAGCTTGGTTGCCTCGCCGTGTCACCCCAATCCAACGCAACATCGTGCGCCGTCGGTGGCATCGGCGCTTGCACTGAGCTGCCTGCTGGTCGCGTTGCCGGGCACCGCCCTGGCCGGTGCCTGGACCCAGCCGCAGGGCGACACGTTGGTGATCATCAAGGCGTTGCATAGCGATGGCCGTGGGTGGTTCGACGACGGTCATCACCGCACAACGTTTGGTGACGGCCAAGAGTTCGATGGCAACGGCCGCAGTCGGCAGGATCAGCTCAACGTCTACGTCGAGCATGGTCTGACCGAGAAGCTCAGCTTCATCGGTAATTTCTATTTCAACGACGTCGGTTTCAGCAACCACGATGCCGTCAACGGCCGGCAGAAAACCACAACGACTGGTTTTGCCGATCAGGAAATCGGCCTGCGCTATGCGCTGCCGAGCGCGCAGGACGATGTCTGGCGCAGTTCCGTGCAGGCGTTGGTGAGCATCCCGGCTTATGGGCGTAGCAAGACCTACCACCCGAACAACCCTTCCGCCAATTCCGACCCTGCGCTCGGCCTCGGCGACTATGGTCTTGAGCTGCGTTATAGCCGTGGCCGCGGTTACACACTTGGCGACCACAACGGCTACGTCGATCTAGGTGGCGCTGTCCGCCTGCGCGGGAGCGCTGCGTCCGACGAACTGCGCGTGGACGCGTCCACAGGTCTGAGCCTGGCGCCGAGCTGGTTGCTGTTGGGCGAACTCAACGTGATTCAAGGGTTGGGCAACGGGCGTGGCAACTTCGACGTTGCCGGCAGCGCCGGTGGCGTTGGCTTCGTCGCCACCGGCACCAACTACGATCTCACCAAGCTGCAGCTGTCCACGCTGTACACGGCGCCGGGCGGCAGCCAGTGGCAGGTGGGCTATCAGCAGCCGGTGATGGGCCGCAACACCGGTGCCGCAGGCGGGCCATTCGTGGCCGCCTGGTGGCGTTTCTAAGGGCTCCCCCCACATGACGGTCACCTGCGAAATGGAAGCGCTGGGACGCGCGCCGGACATCGGCCGCGAGCGCGGTTTGCTAGGTCGTGCGCTGGTTTCGGCAGGCGTCATCACCGACGAACAGCTGCGCTCGGCGCTGGCCTTGCAGCAGCGCTGGAACTCGCGCCTGGGCGATGTGATTCTGGCCCAGCGCGGTGTGCCGGCGCAGCGGTTCTACGCCATCGTTGCGGCGCACTTCGGGCTGCAATTCATCGATCTGGTGCAGCAGTCACCGGATCCTGCGCTGCTCACTTCCGGCGATCTGGATAGTTACGCGCAACGCTTGGTGTTGCCGTGGCGGCGCGAAGACGGCGTGCTGGTGCTGGCCGTGGCCGACCCGGATCCGGCGCTGTTCGCCTGGGCGCGTGCGCATTACGGCGAAGACGTGCGCTTTGTCGGCACCGCCAAGTTCGACATCATCTGGAGCCTGCAGCGCTACGCCGATGAGCAGCTCACCGACAACGCGCTGAATCTGCTTGCCGCGCATGCGCCGACCTATTCCGCACGCCAGGTGGTCACGCGCGGGCAGAAGTTCGTGTTGTGGGCATTGGCTGCGGTCATGCTGGTCACGCTGGTGTTATTCCCAGTGCCTGCATTGATCACCGTCAACGTGCTGGTGGCGCTGGGCTTTCTGGCCACCTTCGGTTTGAAGTTGCTGCTGGTGTGGTTCGGCTCGCGCCACCGCATCGACATCAAGGTCACCGAAGACGAAGTGGCCGCATTAAACGACGACGACCTGCCGGTCTATACCGTGCTGGTGCCGATGTACAAGGAGCCGGAAGTCCTGCCGATTCTGGCCAACGCGCTTCGCAAGCTGGACTACCCGATCAGCAAGCTGGATGTGAAGCTGGTGCTGGAAGCGGACGATTTCGACACCATCGAAGCGGCCAAGAAACTCGGCCTGGAAGCCTTCTTCGAAATCATCCGGGTGCCGCCGTCGCAGCCCAAGACCAAGCCCAAGGCCTGCAACTACGCGCTGCACTTTGCGCGCGGTGAATTGCTCACCATCTACGACGCCGAAGACAAACCCGAGCCGGATCAGCTCAAGCGCGTGGTGGCGGCATTCCGCAAGGCCGAGAAGAATGTGGTGTGCATCCAGGCGCGGCTGAACTACTACAACGCTGACGAAAACTGGCTGACGCGGATGTTCACGCTGGAGTACACCCTCTGGTTCGACTTCTACCTGCCAGCGCTGGAATACCTGCGCATTCCGATCCCGTTGGGCGGCACCTCCAATCACTTTCGCCTGGACGTGTTGCGCCAGGTGCGCGCATGGGACCCGTACAACGTCACCGAAGACGCCGATCTGGGCGTGCGGCTGATCCAGAACGGCTACCGCGTCAATGTGGTCAATTCCACCACGTTCGAAGAAGCAAACGTCAGTATTCCCAACTGGATCCGGCAGCGTTCGCGCTGGCTCAAGGGTTATATGCAGACCTGGCTGGTGCACATGCGCGACCCGGTGCATCTGTATCGCAGTACCGGCTTCAAGGGGTTCTGGGGCTTTCAGTTCTTCATCGGCGGCGGCTTCTTCACTGCCTTGGGCGTGCCGGTGCTATGGGCGTTGTACGCGGTGTGGATGCTCACAGGCACCACGATGTTCGAGCGCTTCTTCCCGCCGTGGTTGGCTGCTGTCTCACTGGTCAATCTGCTGCTGGCCAATGCGTTCTTCATCTACATCACGCTGGTCGCTGCGTTCAAGCGCGACTACTTCAAGCTGGCGCCGTACGCGCTGACGGTACCGTTCTACTGGGCGTTGCAGTCGATCGCTGCCTACAAGGGGTTGTGGCAGTTGATCCACAATCCGTTCTATTGGGAGAAGACTACGCATGGCATCAGCAAGCATTCGGAAAACGAGCGCCGTGCCGCACTCGAAGAGTGAGCCGATCGCGACGCGGCACGATAGTGGGCTGCCGGCGTTCCTGATCGCCGTGGTGGCGTTGTCGCTGCTGAGCCAGCCGTTGCTGGTGCAGTCGGTGGGCACTGCGGCGACGGTGTACGCACCGGGTGGCGGACTGCCGGCGACCGGCTTGTTGGGGTGGGTAGTCGATCTCACTCAACATGGCTGGAATCTGCCGTTCCAGGTGTGGCCGTTCGTGGCGGTCGCCGCGAACGCACTGTTCCTGTCGCTGCTGTGGCGCGATCTGGCCGGCGTGTTCGGACGTGGCTGGGCCAGCGCTCTGACGTTGCTGGTTGGGTGCAATCCGCTGTTCCTGCTGCCGATCGCTGCCGGTGGCAGTCATGCGGTAGGGCTGTTGGCTTTCTACGGCTTGTGCCGCACCTTGCGCCGGTTGCAGGCGCAGGTGGAAGCCTTCACTTATCTGCGGATTGCCGGCTGGTTATGCATCCTGCTGTGTCTGGATCTGCAGACGCTGGCGCTGTCGACGATGGTCGCGCCGTGGCTGTTGTTGGTGATGCCGCCACAGATGCTGCGCAAGGCGCCGGGTTCGTTTTATCTGGTGTGTTACCTGCCGTTCGCGTTTCTGATCGGCATGTGGGCGTACGTCAATCTGATCGTATTCAATGCGCCGTGGCCGACGATGCTCAATATCGCGCCGGCCTCCAACCCGTTGCCATTGCCGCTGGCGGGTCACGCCGAAGGCTGGTTGCCGGCGGTGCGTTGGGGCGTTGCGGCAGCGGTGTGCTTCCCGGTCCTGGCGCTGGTGACGCGGACGCGTAGTGGCGCGCTGACGCGTGGCGTGGTGGCCAGTGCCGGCACCGTGATCTGCGCTGCGGCGTTGTCGTTCGCATTCGGCTGGGCTGGCTTTGATGCCTTGCTGCTGCTCTGGGTCCCGGTGGCGTTGTTGTTGCGCGCGCTGCACGTCGACCAGCGCGGCCAGGCGGCCGGATTGCTGCTGCTGGGCCTGGTGGGTGCGGTTTGGGCGCAGCCGCAGGGATGGGGCAGCTGGATGAATGCCGCAACTGGCGACGAACACTCCCTGATGCAGGGCGAGCCTGTTGTCATGACGGAGCCGGTGGCGTTGCCGGTGAGTGCATCGGTTGCCGCTGCTACGCAGGATGCTGGCGTGGTACGGCCGGCGACGGCGGATAGTGCTGTCGTGGCGCCAACTGCAGTAGCACCTGCGGACTACGCCAACCAGGCAAACCCGTCAGCGGCCACGGTGGCGCCGACGGACAAGAACAATGCATCCCTGCGGGCGACAGCGTGTGCTCAACACGCGGCGCCGCCGAATGCCGAGGTGTCTGCTGCATGTTCAAGCGCGTTCTAAGCATCGCAACGTTGATCGGCGTTTGTCTGCTGGCAAACGGCTGCAACGCCGCCGCGCCCACGTGGATGGGTGCCAACGTCAAGGTGTCCGCTAATGCACCGTGGGATAGCCAGGCTGCAGCGCAGTCGTTGGATGCCTTAGCCAAGACCGGCGCCAGCAAGGCGCTGCTGGTTGCGTTCGTGTGGCAGGCCGACCCGCAGTCCAACGACCCGGTGTTGGGCAGCGACAGCAGTGTAAAGGCCATGCGCGCTGCGTTGCGAGCAAGCCTCCAGGCTGGCTTGCAGCCAGCGCTCAAAGTGCATGTCTGGATTCCGGGACATTGGGCGGGCGATGCCGCGCCCACCGATCAAGCAGCCTGGTTTGCGGCGTATCAGAACGCGCTGCTGCCGTTGGCCAAGGTGGCCCAGGACGAACACGCCGAAGCGTTGGTGATCGGCACCGAATTGCACAAATTGCAGGACGCGCCGCAATGGCCGGCGTTGGTCGCGGCAGTACGCAAGGTCTACACCGGAAAACTGCTGTACGTGGCCGACGGCATGGAGCATGCCGAGAGCTTCCGTTACTGGTCGTTGTTCGATGCGGTGGGCACCAGCCTGTATCCGCGCCTGTCCGACGCTGCCGATGCGCGCACCGCCGAAATGAACGCTGCCGCGCAACGCCTGCAGCAGTTGGGTCAGCGTGTCGGCAAGCCGGTGTGGGTGGCCGAGCTGGGCCTGCGTTCGGCGCGCGGCAGTCTGGCGGCGCCGTGGGAAAGCCCGGAGCAACGCACGGCCGCCGTCGATACCAAGCTGCAGCTGCAGGTGCTGCAACAGTGGCGCAAGGTGCTGCAGGCGCATGGCGTGGAAGGCATCGCGCTGTGGTGCTGGTACACCGACCCCAAGGCCGGTGGCCCGGGCGACAGCGACTTCACCGTGCAGGGCAAGCCGGCGCAGCAGGTGCTGGCGCGCTAAGAGCGGCGAGTAAACGACTGTGCTTGCCGAAGGGCAGGGCGCTGCCGGTGCTTGAGATCGACCTGCAGCGCTCGCACGCTGCGGTCCAGCGCGCCGACCACACTCGGTTGGCGACAGCGAGTTGCGGTCTACTTGGAAAGTTTCGATGATCCCAGCGAGCATGAACATGCCGCGACGCCTGCCGGTGGAGCACGCAGATCAAATTTGAACTTTGCGTCAGCGCGTCCAGCGCGCCGAATTTCTGCTGGAAGGACGCGCACAATAGACGCGTCTGCATTGTGTCAGCCGTTGTAGGTCGCTACGACACAAGTGTGTTGCGTAACTTCTCCGCGCGTCAGGCGGGCGCGGCTGCTGCGCGTTCGTGATCGCGACGCGCGCGTTCCGCTGTTGAATGCACTACTCAGGACTAGTCGAGACCAACCAGCGCCCCTGTGAGCAAAGGCACGTCCTCAAACGCAGGTTCAACGCACGACGCTGTCACTCGGATCTTGGCCAGTGCACACGCCGGCATCGCTGCAGCGGGCATAATCCGGCGCCATGATCATCCATTCGCTGCTCGACACCGATCTGTACAAATTCACCATGATGCAGGCGGTGCTGCACCAGCATCCCGCCGCGCAGGTGGATTACCGCTTCAAATGCCGCACTCCCGGCGTGGACCTGGCGCAGTTCATCGACGAGATTTCGCGCGAGATCGATGCGCTGTGCCGGTTGCGGCTGCGCGAGGATGAGGTGGATTACCTGCGCAGCCTGCGCTTCATCAAGCCGGACTTTGCCGACTTCCTGGCGTTGTTTCATCTAGATCGCAAGTATCTGAGCCTCACCGCATCGGCGACTCATCCGGGCGAGATCGAACTGACCATCCGCGGCCCGTGGTTGCACACCATCCTGTTCGAGGTACCGCTGCTGGCGATCATCAACGAGGTCTGGTTCCGCAATACCTCCGAGCCGGATTTCGAAGAAGGCCGCAGCCGCCTGCGCGAGAAGGTGAGCAGCCTGCGCAGCATGCCGGCCGGCTGCAAGATTGCTGATTACGGCACGCGCCGGCGTTACTCGCGGCAATGGCATGGCCAATTGCTGCCGCTGTTGCGCGATGGCCTGGGCGAACAGTTCGTTGGTACCAGTAACGTGTATTTCGCCAAGCAGTACGGGTTGACCCCGCTGGGGACGATGGCGCACGAATATCTGCAGGCCTTCCAGGCATTAGGGCCGCGGTTGCGCGATTCGCAGGTGGCGGCGCTGGAATCGTGGGCGCGCGAATACCGTGGCGATCTGGGCATCGCGTTGTCGGACGTGGTCGGGCTGGATGCGTTCCTGCGCGATTTCGACCTGTATTTCTGCAAGTTGTTCGACGGCATGCGCCACGATTCGGGCGACCCGTTCGAATGGGGCGAACGCGTCATCGCGCATCTGGAAGCGCACCGCATTGATCCACGCACGAAGGTGTTGGTGTTTAGCGACGGCCTCAATATCGACAAGGTGATGCGCCTGTATGCGCATTTCCATCCCCGCTGCCGGCTGGCCTTCGGGGTGGGTACTAGCCTGACCAACGATCTGGGGCCGACGCCGCTGCAGATCGTCATCAAGATGGTGCGCTGCAATGGCCAGCCGGTGGCCAAGCTCAGCGATTCGCCCGGCAAGAGCATGTGCGAGGACATCGGGTATTTGCGCTATCTGCGCGACGTGTTTGGGCTGCCGCCCATGGCAGAGGCTTAGCCAAACGGCGTAACCACACACCACCGGATTGAGGCAGGGTGGCATGCACTGCCGAAAATCCGGCCACGCGGTCTGGGAACTGATTACGTGGCAGATCCTCCGCATCGCGGTGATCGTGCGGAGCAGTTCTGTGCAGTGGGCCAAGGGGCAGCTGGATGCCTATGCATGGCCTCCGCACGCTTCATGGCCACGCCTTCTTTGTCGCCGCAGCGTTGCATCGATGCACTCGCCTGCACTGAACAGCACGAGTGCGAATAAACAAACGGCGCCTTGCGGCGCCGTTCGCATCACACAATCTCACACACCACGTTTATCGCTTACGGACGCACCTTGGTGGCGCAGACGAAGACCGCTGCCTGTTGCACGCGGCTGATCACGCCCTGGCTCTGCAACTCGCGCGCGTGTTCGTCCATGCAGGTCAGGTAACCCAGGCGGTTGCCGACGTTCTGCGTTTTGCACAAGCTGCTTTCGGCAGACACGTTCGCACCGGGAATCAGGCCGCCGGTCTCCACCGTCGGGACCAAGGTGCTGCAGGTGCCCAACTTGGCCGGCCCGGTGTTCAAGGTCCAACCGATGTCGGCAAACAGCGCCGCGGTCAGGTCGAAGTTGACATGCGCCTGCACTTCCGGCGTGTCGAACGGCTCCATCAAGGCATTGGGCTGCAGATCGGTATCGAAGTGCGAGAACGTCGAACCGCCCGCCACGACGCTAGGCGAGTACAGCCGCGTGCGGCCTGCGCTGTCGGTGCCCTGCAGCAGCTGCGGATCTTCGTACAGCGCAGCGACCACCGCAGTGCTTCTCTTCAGGCGCTCGCCATCGGCCTGCGAGACCATGATGGTGGGGATGGTGATGTCGGTGATCGGCGGTGCTGCGTTGCCCATCGTCTGCACATCGGCCGCGTTGTTGGCGACGATGACGCCTACCGCGCCATTGAGCTGCGCATTCTTCACCTTGATCGCGAACGCGCAGGTGCCGCGGTCGATCAGCGCCACCTTGCCGGCCACATCGGCCGCATTGACGAACGGGGTTTCGCAGCCATCGCTGGCCGATGCGGCCGCCACGCCGTCGTTGACCGTCAGCACCGAACGCGCCGGAAAATTGGCCGCCGTGGCCAGCGGACCGAAGCTGGCAAAGCCCACTTCGAACTTGCCCGCAGCGCTGGCCGGTGCGGTGACGCGTAGCAGCGTGCGCGGATCCAGGATCAACGCCGCCTCGCGGTTCACGCGCGTCCCGGCCCATACCGTACGGCCGGGCGTACGCATCGCTTCGGCGCGCATAGCGTTGGTCATGGTCGGGTCGTCGAAGCGCTTGTTCTGAACGTTGTCGTAGGCCTGCGAGGTGTAGACGTCGGTCAGGCCGCTGCCCGAACCCAGCACGCCGGTGGTTTTGTTGAGAAAGCCCGCCGCGCCCAGACCATGGCCGATCTCATGCATCACCACGTTGAGGAAGTTGATCTGGCCTTCGGGTGTCTTGCCGTCCAGACCCAGATACCAGCCCGAGCCGGCCAGGCAATCGTCCTTGCCCAGGTCGCCGTTGAACTGCGAAAACACGTCGGCCGGATCGGCCGGATCCGGCACCAGGTCCTGCCCGGCGATCGCATCGCCAAGCGCGGACGGGTACAACGTATTGGCCTTGGCACCGGGGAAGTTGTTGACGATCCAGTTCGGGCCGGCCTGGCCCAGCGTGCCGCCGGTGGCGGTACAGTTCAGCCGTGCGAACGAGGCATGCACCTTGATCTCGACGTTGCTCTGCAGCACCGCGCCCCACAGGTCCATTGCGTACTGGTATGCGATGCGGCGTTGCTCACCGATCGAGCGCCCCGGATTGCCGCCCAACGGCGAGGCAGCGGTCGGGTCGTTCAAGCCGACCACGGTGCCGGCATCGCCATTGATCAGCGTGACATTGGCCGCCGATGCATGCAGCGGTGCCAGTGCCGCAGCCACGGCCAGAGACAACAGCAACAAGGGCTTATTCATGCGGCAGCGCTCCGTGCTCGGCGTGGGCGGGTTGGGTGGTATCGGCGTCTTCGCTGTGTTCGATGACGATGCTTCCGTCGGCCTGGCGGGTTGCCGTCAGCGAACTCATTTGGGTGGCCGGCAACTTGCGCGCCACGGTGCCGTTGGGCAGGCGACGCTCGGTAGCGCGTGCGGCCGCTTCGGTCCGCGGAACCGAGGTGCGTGCGGCTCTGCGGGCTGCGGAGTTGGCCGCGGCGGCCTGCTGCTCCAGCGCCGCGCTCTCGGCGTCGGTCAGCGGGCGCAACTTGCCGGTGGTGGGATCGATACCGACCTTTGAACTGCTGGTGGCCGCTTCCTGCGCTGCGGCGATTGCCGGCAGGCACACGAGACACAACAGACCGGAGAGCATCCATCCGGGCTTGCGAAAGCTCATCATCGTTGGGGTTTCCTTGTGTCCAACAGGGGAAAAAACGCCGTGCTGACACCGGCGCTCGAGAGAATCCTTCCATTCAGTCTGTTCATGACTGAATCATGAATCCGGGACTTATGTCAATCTTTTGACGCATTCGCCGACGAGTGCGAGGCGGAAGCCTGAAAAATTCATCGACGGGCTTGTGGACTGGGGATTTCTTGGGCCCGGTACCGCTGAGTCGCTCGGAGCCAGACAGATTGTTGGCGCGGCCGCGGGTGCGGGCGCAGGCATAGGTGCAGGCGCAGGCAGGCAGGCCAGGGCACGATCGTGGTCACGCGCTGGCACAGTGCCGAGCTGGCTCAGCCAAGCAGCCCGCTGCTTCAGAAGGGCCGATGCCCCGGCAGGCATCAACTGCGCTTCTCTCCCACCGGGAGAAGGTGCCCCGAAGGGGCGGATGAGGGTACGGTTGCAGCCTCCAGCGGCATGTCACACCAGCGGCCTTCCCTGGCGTCGTCACCCAACCTGCTAACGCGCACGCGCTCAGCGCTCGGCATACCCACAAGGCCACTCTTACACTGGCCGCTCTCAGCGCCGCCCGACGCCAGTCGACGGCAGCGCGCTACATCCTCAGTCAACCCTAGACCACCATGTACGCCGTCATCTACCACAACCCCGGCTGCGGGACGTCCCGCAATACCCTTGCGCTGATTCGTCATGCCGGCGTCGAACCGCAAATCGTCGATTACCTGCAGCACCCGCCAAGCCGCGAGACGCTGCAGTCGCTTATCGCCGCTGCCGGCATCACGGTTCGCGAGGCCATCCGCCAGAAAGGCAAGCTATATCTGGAACTGGGGCTCGACGATCCTGCCCTGGACGACACGGCATTGTTGAGCGCAATGCTCGCGCACCCGATCCTGATCAACCGCCCATTCGTACGGACCCCGCGCGGCACGCGCCTGTGCCGTCCCTCCGAACTGGTGCTCGACCTGTTGCCGCCAGACACGCAGGGCTTCGTCAAGGAAGACGGCGAGCGTCTGCTGGACGAGGCGGGGCAACGCATCCGCCGCTGACATGGTCAACCGGCGCGCGCAGCCGGCATTGCGCTTGTCACGCTGGTTGCAGCGTTGGCGATTGGACGTAGTGCGCTCATCCATGGGGTATCCGTTCGGCGGCTCGTAGGGCTATCAACCACTGATCAGCAGGTTGCTGCACATGCCGTCTGCATGCATAACATGCCGCTGTGTGAGTGACTAACGAGGCGGACTGTACCCACCGCGACGCGCCTCGAGCGCTGCTTGGAGGAGGCATGCACAAATGCCGGCATCTACCACTCGTACACTGCAGTTCTCGCGCGCTGTTTATGGCCGGCTGAAGACTGCTCGCTACGTGTTGTCAGCCACTCTAAACTGCACGTCACGATCTTCAGGAGCACATGCATGATTCGCGACATTATCCGCATGGGCGACAAGCGCTTGCTGCGTGTGGCGCCACCGGTCACCAACCTGGGCAGCGCCGAGTTGCACGCGCTGGTGGCCGACATGTTCGAAACCATGGACGCTGCGCGTGGCGTCGGTTTGGCAGCGCCGCAGATCGCGGTGGATCTGCAATTGATGGTGTTCGGCTTCGACGCCAGCGAGCGCTATCCCGAAGCGCCTGCGGTACCGCGTACGGCCCTGGCCAACGCACAGATCGAACCACTCTCCGAAGAGATGGAAAACGGCTGGGAGGGCTGTTTGTCGATCCCCGGCCTGCGCGCAGTGATTCCACGCTATCGCTACATTCGCTACCGCGGCGTTGCACCCGATGGCAGCCCGATCGAGCGCGAAGCCGAAGGTTTCCACGCACGTGTGGTGCAACACGAATACGACCACCTGGTCGGCCGTCTGTATCCCTCGCGCATCGAAAACTTCGACACCTTCGGTTTCGAAGACGTGCTGTCTTACGACCTGTAATACATCTCTATGGTCTGTCGTTGATGGACTAAGGCATGTGCAGGGCGCATCCCGGTAGGCAGCAAGCATGCACGCGGGTAGTGCACTTGCAGGAACCATTAGCTGCGGGGCGCCTCAAGATACATCGCGATAGGCAAACGCCGCTCGGCAAGACAGGCCCATCGCCGGCGCCCAGTCGCCAAGTAGAGAATAAAAAAGGCGCCTTTCGGCGCCCTTTTTTTGAACGACGACAACTTACTTCAGCGCCTTGAAACGCAGACGCTTCGGGCCGGCGTCGTCGCCCATGCGGCGGCGCTTGTCTTCCTCGTACTCGCGGTAATTGCCCTGGAAGAACTCCACGTGCGAGTCGCCTTCGAAGGCCAGGATGTGCGTGGCGATACGGTCCAAGAACCAGCGGTCATGCGAAATCACGAAGGTATTGCCGGGGAATTCCAGCAACGCATCTTCCAGCGCACGCAGGGTTTCGATGTCCAGGTCGTTGGACGGTTCGTCGAGCAGCAGCACGTTACCGCCCTGCAGCAGGGTCTTGGCCATGTGCAGACGACCACGCTCACCACCGGACAGCGAGCCGACCATCTTCTGCTGGTCCTGGCCCTTGAAGTTGAAGCGACCGATGTAGGCGCGCGACTGGATCTCGATGCCGTTGATGTTGAGGATGTCCAGGCCGCCCGCAATTTCCTGGAAGACGTTGTGGTTGCCTTCCAGCGCGTCGCGGCTCTGGTCCACATAGGACAGCTGCACGGTGGGGCCGACTACGATCTCGCCGGAGTCCGGCTTTTCCTGGCCGGTGATCATCTTGAAGAGAGTCGACTTACCGGCACCGTTGGGGCCGATGATGCCGACGATGGCGCCAGGCGGCACGATCATCGATAGATTGTCGATCAACAAGCGGTCGCCGAACTTCTTGGAGACGTTCTTGAACTCCATCACCGCGTTACCCAGGCGCTCGCCCGGCGGGATGAAGATCTCGTTGGTTTCGTTGCGCTTCTGGTAATCGACCGATTGCAGCTCTTCCAGGCGAGCCAGACGTGCCTTGCCCTTGGTGCGGCCGCCCTTGGCGTTCTGGCGCGACCATTCCAGTTCCTTCTGGATCGCCTTCTGGCGTGACTTTTCCTGGTTGTCTTCCTGCTTGAGGCGCTCGTCCTTCTGGGTCAGCCAGTCGGTGTAGTTGCCCTTCCACGGAATGCCGCGGCCGCGGTCCAGTTCCAGGATCCATTCGGCAGCGTTGTCGAGGAAGTAGCGATCATGCGTCACCGCCACCACGGTGCCGGTGTAGCGCGCCAGGAACTGCTCCAGCCATTCCACCGACTCGGCGTCCAAGTGGTTGGTCGGTTCGTCGAGCAGCAGCATGTCCGGCTTCTGCAGCAACAGGCGGCACAGCGCCACGCGGCGCTTTTCACCACCGGACAGCTTGCCGACAATCGCTTCCCACGGCGGCAGGCGCAGCGCATCGGCGGCGACATCCAGCTGGTTTTCCAGCGTATGTGCATCGCCGGCGGCCAGGATCGCTTCCAGGCGCTCCTGTTCCTTGGCCAGCGCATCGAAATCGGCGCCTTCTTCGGCATAGGCCAGATACACCGCATCCAGCGCGGCCTGTGCCTGCAGCACGTCGCCCACGCCTTCTTCCACCGCTTCGCGCACGGTGTGCTCAGGATTGAGCTGCGGTTCCTGGGCCAGATAACCGACCTTGATGCCGGCCTGCGGGCGGGCTTCGCCCTCGAAGTCGGTGTCCACGCCGGCCATGATCTTCAGCACCGTGGACTTGCCCGCGCCGTTCAGGCCGAGCAGGCCGATCTTGGCGCCTGGGAAGAAGCTCAGCGAGATGTCCTTGATGATCTGCCGCTTGGGCGGGACCACCTTGCTGACGCGGTTCATGGTGTAAATGTATTGCGACATGGGTGCTCCGGGGACGCAGGCAGCCCGCCGGCCAAGGCCGGGGGCGGCGAAAAAGGGATTGCGTCCATTATACGGGCAAGTGGCTTGGCCCGCGGCGGCGCGCTTGCAGCTAAACGACACCTTGCTTCCGACCTGAATAGGCTTTTTCGTAATCGATTCCAGCAAGAATGCGTTAAGGCGGCCATCCTCTTAATGAAATTACGACACCGCGAACAGGAGCTGTCATGAACCGCAAACGCATCGTTACCGCTGTGCTTTCCTCCATCCTGGCGTTGGGTGCCTTCGCACCGTCTGCGTTCGCCGGGGATTGGGACCGCGACCACGATCGCCGCGGACATGACCGCGACCATGGCCCGGATCATCGCCGCGACTGGCGCGACGATCGCCGTGACGACCGCCGCGAGTGGCGTCAGGACCGTCGCTACTACAGCAATGGCTACCGCGAGGGTTATCGGGACGCGCGTTACCAGGACCGCCGCTACGACCGCAATCGTGTCTACGTCTATGACCGCCCTGGGTACTACCGCCCCGGCCCGCCGCCGCGTCCGTACTGGGCCCGTGGCCAGCGGTATCACGGCCCGGTCTATGTGGTGAACGATTACGACCGCTATGACCTGCGCCGCCCACCGTACGGCTACCGCTGGCAGCGCGACGACCGCGGCAACCTGCTGCTGGTCGCCATTGCCACCGGCATCATTGCCGACCTGGTGCTCAACAATTGAGCGTGTCCGTCAACCAGGGCGGCTAGGCGCAGCCGCAGATTGGTAACGGCGACAGGGCGTACTTCGGTACGCCCTGTCGCATTGTGGCATCCCGCCTGACACGCCCCGACTAACCAATGGCTTCACCAACGCGCCCTGTCGCGCGTGTTGTTCGATCGAAAGGACATCCTGCAGCACATTGTGTGTTGGTGCCTGCGGCAATGGCCGAGCACCTGTGTGAGCCGGCATAGGAGGCATTGCTGAAGCGTCGGCGTGCGGCATCGCCCAAGTTCGCCGGCTCTGTCGGTATCTCCACGAGGCTCACACCGTTGAGCATCAGTTCAAGCGCTTCGGTCATCTGCAGGCTCGGAAGCTGCGCTTGGGTTAGTGCAGTAGATGGTCTGCGCCAGGCAACGACCATCTTTTACTTGTCTATGTCCTAGAAGACAGTCGGCTCAGCGAGCGCTGCTGCGCCTGTACCGGCAAACCTGCTGGAGCCGTCGCTGTCGGCTTGCTGCTTCCGGCATCAGCTTGCGGCCCGCTGAACACCCAAGCTTCTGTTCTTCACGTACATCGCTCCTCTGACTGCGGGTGGCAAAGCCTTTATAGATGGGCACTCCGTTGCCGCGGCAGCTCAGCAGGATGGTGGTTCGACCTGACCGCCCTCGGTGTCAGAGTGCACTGGGCCAGAGCAATCCATCGGTCCAAAGGATCCGCACCGACGGACACGTTTTTTCTGGCGCCACAGGTGTGCAGCAGTGCTGCTTGTTTCGCCTATTCCGGATCAGCGCACGACATGCTGTTCAGGCGCTCTTGGATCGTGCCGAGGGCTTAAGGGACAAACCTTGCCCACAGAAGAGGACAAGAAAATGACATCGCATGCACTGGAGCGTCATTCGGATCGCAAAACGGGACATTCGAAGACTTCAGAGTCCGCAAGTCTGGCGGGAAAAATTTAGGCTGCCATCGGCCATGTGGTGTGTCGGAGGCGAGACTTCCATGCCGTGATCGGCGTCCGTCAAGACGCGCCCACCAACATGCCGCCTTCCTGATTCGCAAACGCTCGCCATCTGACCGCCCATGATCCTTCGCAACCCGCCATGCCTGACACGCCCATCCGGAATAGAGCGTTTCCGGCGTCGATCTGGCTGGCAACGGCCGCATGCTGCACACCAAATTACCGGTTGGGGCAACTCTCGCCTGAAGCTCGGCACCGCCGGTGCGCGACGGCGTGGCGCGTTCTGCTGTTCCGGCGGATGAAGATATTCGATGCCACCGGCACGTCGGGCTGCTTAGTCCGGGACATCGGGCGCGTGGACGACTCGAACAGGGCGGGCACTTTGTCCAACTGCGCAGACCTGGACCACCATCTGAAAGATGGCGACGCCCAAGTCAACGGACAGCAGTTGCAAGCACTCGGGCCATGGACGCGGCCCGAACGTTGGTCCGCGACTGCGCGTGCCGACGCGACAATGGCTTGACCAGATACCTTCCCCCACACTGGCAATCTCCTCATGAACAAAGCGCTTCTTTCCGTGGCCGTGATGGCGGTGTTGTACGCGGCCGCCGCCGGCGCCTTCGCCCAGGACGCCGCCGGCACCGACGCCGTTTCGCGCGGCAGCCTCACCACGACCTCCAACACCACCAACTCCAACGCCACTCAACGCGCGCTCCAGCTCGACGCGGTCAAAGTGACCGGTAGCTCGGTGTCGCTAGGCAGCGGCAACATGGAGGTGCAGTACGCGCCCAAGGCCGTGTCCACCATCAGTCGACAGGCCGTCATCAGGGGCGTGACCGGCGCCAACTTCACCCAGATGCTATCCAGCATCCCCGGCGCGATCTCGGCCACCAACGACATGACCGGCCTGAGTGACGGCAACTTCACTGTGCGCGGCTTCCCCGCCGACGAGGTCGGCGTGACCCTCAATGGTGTGCCGCTCAATGACTCGGGTGATTACACGATGTATGCCAGCGAGTACGGCGACACCGAAAACATGGGCGACATCACCGTCGAGCAGGGCTTTCCCGACGTGAGCTCACCGGTGATCGGCGCAGCCGGTGGCAACATCGCCTGGGTCAGCGTCGATCCAACCGCCAATGCCGGCTTGGACTTGAGCCAGAGCTTGGGTAGCAATAACTACAAGCGCACGTTCCTGCGCTACAACACCGGCGACAGCGGACCGGTCCGTTCGTGGTTCTCTTATTCGAACAACCAGACCGACCATTGGCGCGGCGATGGCCAGTCCACGGTGAACAAGATCGACGCCAAGTCGGTGTGGACGTTGGGCGACGGCGACGCGATTACCGGCGCGTTGCAATACACGCGCCATGTCAGGAACGACTACCGCAACCTCACCAAGGAGCAGATCGCCGTCAATGGCTACGACTTTGGCTATGTCCAGTCCTACAAGTCGGCCGACGCCAGTGACTGGGTCGGCACCCGTACCAATCCGTTCCGCAGCTGGATCGCCAGCCTCGACGGTGAGTTCACACTGAGCGACAGCCTGCACCTATCTGTGGTGCCGTACTTCGTCTACGGCTACGGCGGCGGCGGCTACGGGTACGCCAGTACCTATGTGTTCTACACCTTCGACACTTTCCGGCCAGGCATCCACGTCAAGTTCAAGCAGGACTTTGGCATGCGCGACAGCCTGGAGTACGGCATGCTGGTCGAGCGCCCGCGTGAGCAAGGTTCGAATGTCTTCCTTCCGGCCGACCCGCAGGGCCACCCCGCCGATGTCTGGGGCCATGACAGCCGCTATTACTACAAAAATGCCAACGGGAGCCCGCAGGTCGCCTATCGCTTCTACTCGACCACGCCTACCTACCGTGCTTTCGCCACCAACACCTGGACGCCCGACGACCAGTGGACGCTGACCGTTGGTGGCGCCTATACCTGGGTGCAGCGCAAGGGCTGGTATTCGACCTGGCCGGGCGCTGACCTGGGCATCGATCTGACCACGCCGGGAAACAGCTCGCTGTACGCCTCCGGCGCTAATACCTATAGAAAGTTCACGCCGACGGGGGGCGTCAAATTCCAGCTCGACGAGCAGAACCAATTATTCCTCGGAGTGGGAAAGGCTTACCGCGCGCCAATCAACACGTCCGCGCTGTACGATTTCTGGAATGCCGCCTATGCCAGTGCTATCGGTTCGCAGACATCGATCAGCGATGCCGAACCCGAGCAGTCGCTGACCGCCGACCTGGGGTGGCGCTACTACGGCGACAATCTGAGCACGGTGTTCGACCTGTACGCGACCAACTTCGAGCACAAGCAGTTCAGTGGCGCCGATCCGGTGACCCGCGCTCCGGTCTACTACCAGCTAGGCAGCGTGCAGATGCGTGGTGTCAATACCGAATTGAGCTACAAGTTCGACGACCTGTGGTCTGTGTATGCCTCCTATGCATACAACAAAAGCGAGATGAAGAGCGATGTCGCGCTTGGTGCCACCACCTATGCCACCGACGGCAAGACACTGGTCAACGCACCGAGGAACGCGGGATATGCTTCCATCAACTACACAGGCCATGCCCTGTGGGCCAGCCTGAGCGTTAATGCGCAGAGCAGGATCTGGGGCACATTCCTCAACTCAGGTGGCTCGGACGCTGCTGGATTTGCCACCGTCAACCTCAACAGCGGCTACAACTTCGCTGACATTGGCAACCTGAAGAAGCCTTACCTGAAGGTCAACCTGTTCAACTTAGGCAACCGTAAGGCGCTGATGTTCTCGGCGACCACGGCACTGGACACCACCGCCTCGGCAGCGACCTGGCAACTTCTGCAGGACCGCACGCTGATGGTCACATTCGGCGGATCGTTCGAGCTGTAAAGCGCCACGGCGCAGGCACGGGCTTGCCTGCGCTTGCGTCTGCTTGCAGGCAGCTGTCTTCGGCCCTGCTGGGGTTGACGTGATTTCGGCCCCGGCCTCGTGCATGGCATCTCACCTCAAAGGGTGTAACACGCTTTAAACTATGCGCCTGCCATCTGTCCATTCCTCTGGAGACCTGATGTTCTCGCGCGATGTCCGACTGGAAACCTACGACCCCGAACTGGCTAAGGCCATCGCTGCTGAAGCCGGCCGCCAGGAGGATCACGTCGAGCTGATCGCCAGCGAAAACTACTGCAGCCCCCTGGTGATGGAAGCCCAGGGCAGCCAGCTGACCAATAAGTACGCAGAAGGCTATCCGGGCAAGCGCTACTACGGTGGCTGCGAATTCGTCGATATTGCCGAGCAGCTGGCGATCGACCGCATCAAGCAGGTCTTCGATGCCGACTATGCGAATGTGCAGCCGCACAGTGGTTCGCAGGCCAATCAGGCGGTGTATCTGGCGCTGCTGCAGCCGGGCGACACCATTCTGGGCATGAGCCTGGCGCACGGCGGCCACCTGACCCACGGTGCCAAGGTCAACGTCTCCGGCAAGCTGTTCAACGCAGTGCAATACGGCGTCAACGAGCAGGGCCTGATCGATTACGAACAAGTGCAGCGCCTTGCGACCGAGCACAAGCCGAAGATGGTGGTGGCCGGTTTCTCTGCGTATTCGCAGAAGATCGATTGGGGCCGCTTCCGTGCCATTGCCGACAGCGTGGGTGCCTATCTGTTCGTGGACATGGCCCACATCGCTGGCCTGGTGGCCGCTGGGGTGTATCCCAGCCCGATGGAACATGCGCACGTGGTGACGTCGACCACGCACAAGACGCTGCGTGGCCCGCGTGGCGGCATCATCGTGGCAAAGGGCGCCAGCGAAGAGTTGCAGAAGAAGCTGCAGTCGATCGTGTTCCCCGGCATCCAGGGCGGCCCGCTGATGCACGTCATCGCCGCCAAAGCCGTCGCGTTTAAGGAAGCGCTGGAGCCGGCGTTCAAGACCTACCAGCAACAAGTGGTCAAGAATGCTCAGGCCATGGCCAATACGCTGATTGCGCGTGGCTACAAGATTGTCTCCGGCGGTACCGAAAACCATCTGATGCTGGTCGATATGATCGGCCGCGACGTCTCCGGCAAAGATGCCGAAGCCGCGCTGGGCAAGGCGCACATCACCGTCAACAAGAACGCCGTGCCCAACGACCCGCGCTCGCCGTTCGTTACTTCCGGCCTGCGCCTGGGTACCCCGGCAATCACCACGCGCGGTTACAAGGAACAGGACAGTATCGATCTGGCCAACTGGATCGCCGACGTGCTCGACGCCCCGACCGATGAGGCGGTGTTGGCGAAAGCGCGTGATGCAGTGACCGCGCAGTGCAAGAAATATCCTGTGTATGGCTGAGATGCCGGGATTGGAGATTGGTGATTTGGGATGCGCTAACGGCGTGTCCTTGTTTGTGCTGTTGCCAATCCCTAATCCCTAATCTCAGATTCCGGACGCCTGATGCATTGCCCCTTCTGCCAGCACAACGACACCCGCGTGATCGATTCGCGGGTGTCCGAAGACGGCACGACGATTCGTCGCCGCCGTGAGTGCGAGGCGTGCGGCGAACGTTTCAGTACGTTGGAAACGATCGAACTGAAGCTGCCCACCGTGGTCAAGAGCGATGGCGGACGCGAGGCCTTCGATGCACGCAAGCTGCGCACCAGCTTCGATCGCGCGCTGCAGAAGCGGCCGGTGGCCGAGGAACAAATCGAAGCGGCAGTGCGTGCAGTCGTGCATCAGCTGCGCATGTCCGGCGAGCGCGAAGTGGGCTCGCTGCGCGTGGGCGAATACGTGATGGTGGAGCTGCGCAAGCTCGATCATGTTGGCTATGTGCGCTTTGCCTCGGTGTATCGCAGTTTTCAGGACGTGGCCGATTTCCGCGAGGAAATCGAAAAACTCGAACGCGAACTGCCGGTCGGCAGCGAACAACTGCCATTACTGGAAGCTGCACTGGAACGCGCCGGCAAACCCGGCAAGCGGTGAGCGCGATGCGCATCGCCTGCGTGGCGGAAACGCCAGCGTATCTGCCTGAGATTGCGCAAGCGCATCTGCAGGCCTTCGGCACGCTGCTGCCGGAATGGAACCTCGATGAGGCGCTGAGCGAATTGCGCAGCCATACGCGCGATGGCGTCATCCCAACGACCTGGGTGGCACTGGGTGAGACGCAGTGGCTGGGTTCGGTGAGCCTGCTCGAAAACGACGATGCACGCATTCGGCAATGGTCGCCCTGGTTGGCGTCATTGTATGTGCAGCCGCAGGCGCGCGGGCAGGGCATTGGCGAGGCGCTGGTGGCGCATTGCGTGCAGGCCGCTGCGCGCCTGGGCGTGCCGTTGCTATACCTGTATTGCCAGCCGGAATTGATGCCGTTTTATCAACGGTTGGGGTGGCAGACGCATACCAAATTCTTGCTGGGCCCGATGCACATCGTGGTGATGTGCATCGGGCCGGGAGCAGTCACGCAATGAGGGAGATCGCGGCGGCCGCGAGTGCCGACGACCACCGCTGGATGGCGCAGGCATTGCGCTTGGCCGAGTGCGGCGCCTACACCACCCGCCCCAATCCGATGGTGGGGTGCGTCATCGTGCGCGATGGCGTGTGCGTGGGCGAAGGCTTTCATCAACGTGCGGGTGGCCCGCATGCTGAAGTCTTCGCGCTGCGTGCGGCCGGTGAGTTGGCGCGCGGCGCCACTGCGTATGTGACCTTGGAGCCATGCGCGCATTACGGGCGCACGCCGCCGTGTGCGTTGGCATTAATCGATGCAGGCGTAACGCGTGTGGTCGCGGCGATGGCCGACCCGTTTCCGCAGGTCAATGGCGGTGGTTTTGCGTTGCTGCGCGATGCCGGAATCGAGGTGCTGAGCGGGGTGATGCACGCCCAGGCGCGCACGCTCAATCGGGGATTTCTGTCGCGGGTAGAGCGTGGCTGGCCGTGGGTAAGGATCAAGCTCGGCGCCAGTCTGGATGGACGCACCGCGTTGGCCAGCGGCCAATCCAAATGGATTACCGGTGCCGATGCACGTGCAGACGTACAGCGCTGGCGTGCGCGTGCCGGCGCGATTTTGACCGGTGCTGGCACGGTGTTGGCCGACAATCCGTCGATGACGGTGCGGCTGGGCGATGACACCGCGTTCGCGCCACCGCTGCGTGTGGTACTGGATTCCGGCTTGCGCACGTTGGCGTGCGCCAACATTCGCGATGGCGATGCGCCGACGCTGTATCTGCATGGCGATGCTGTCGCGGCAACTGCGCTGAATGGTGCGGAATTTGCGGCACTGCCGCTGAGTGCTGGACGTTTCGATCTGGCTGCAGTGCTGGCGTTGTTGGCCAAGCGCGGCATCAATGAAGTACATGTGGAAGCCGGGGCCACGCTGAGCGGTGCGCTGCTGCAGGCGGGGCTGGTGGACGAACTGCTGATCTATATGGCCCCGGTGCTGCTGGGCGACACTGCAAGGCCCTTGCTTGCTGGCCTCGGTATCGAAACGCTGGCACAGCGCTACGAATTGCAACTCCACGATGTGCGTCAGCTTGGGCAGGATCTGCGCTTGCGCTACGCGCCACTAGCGGTGGGGTGAGTGCAAAAAAAAGGCCCCGCATGCAGGGCCTTTTTTATTCATGCACGATGCCGATCAGAAGCTCGCGCGCACGCCGACGCGGTACTGATTTGCGTCGTCGATGAATTGGGCTTCGCCAACCAGGCCCCAGGTCTGGGTGAAGTTCACCTGGCCACCCAGGGTGCCCACGAACTCGCCCTTGTCCACGTCGCTGCCATCGATGTAGCCGGCCTTGAGCCATGCTTCGGTACGCGGCGAAGGCTTGCCACGCAGGCCGAAGTTCACCCAGCCCAGGGTGGTGGAGTCGGAGCTACTGCCCAGCGAACGGCCGCGCTGGCGCAGGTCCGCATCGACCTTGGTACGCAGCGCGCTGATGTCGGCGATGAACTCGACGCGCTCAGTCATTTCCTGGCGGTAGCCGATGCCGGCGTTGGCCTGCGTCAGGGTGCCGTCGATCGTGAAGTCGGCGCCGAGGTTGTAGTCCTTGGTGGCGCGCTGGTAGCCGGCGAAGACGTAAACCGGCTGGGCGATCTGCCAGGAACCGCGCAGGTAGCCCCCGTTGATGCCCTCGTTGTCATCATTGACGTTGAAGTTGGTGCGGTTCCAGCCGCCTTCGACGTAGGTGTAGCTCAGGCCTTCCGCAGAGGCGGCAAACGGTGCGGCAGCCAGCAGGGCAGCCAGAATCAGGGTGTTGCGCATTGGATGGTTCTCTCCGAATTGATGTCCGTGTCTCCACCCCATTGCGAGGTGGAAAAGAACGACGTCTCCCGTCGCCGCGCGCAATTTAACAGCTTCTTCACAAAGCTGGCTATGGGGAGTTTCCTGACACGACACAGCGTCCTGCCAGCCTTGTCTGACGCTCAGGCATTGCGCGGATGCGCACTGTTAAACTGCGCCGGCCGGTTCGCCGGCACTTACGAACGTCTTCAGGGCGGGGTGCGATTCCCCACCGGCGGTAGGCATGCGCACGCATGTGAGCCCGCGAGCGCTTCGTCGCGACGGTTGGCGCTGCAGGTGCCGGGTATCGCGCGAAGGTCAGCAGATCCGGTCCGATGCCGGAGCCGACGGTATAGTCCGGATGAAAGAAGACGGCCACCGCGCAGCCTTGCGGCTGTGCGCGCGCCTGTTTGCTTTGCCTTGCGGCGTTTTTCGCTCAACTTCTGCGAGAAACGACTATGTCCATGTACCACCTGCCGCGCCGCGCCGCGGCCTTCCAGCGCTCCATCGCAGCAGCCTCCGTGCTGCACGCGGAGGCATGCTGATGTTCACCGGAATCATTGAAGGCGTCGGCCAGCTGGCTGCGCGTCAGCCGCAGGGCGGCGATGTGCGTTTCACCTTCGCCACCGGCACGCTGCCGTTCGAGTCTGTCCAGTTGGGCGAGAGCATTGCGGTCAATGGCGTGTGCCTGACCGTGATTGCGTTCGACGCAGCCAGTTTTCAGGCCGACGCCTCCACCGAAACCCTCTCGCTGACCACGCTGGGCGCGTTGCCGGAAGGTGCGCTGCTCAATCTGGAACGCGCGATGCGGCCCACCGACCGGCTGGGCGGGCATCTGGTCAGCGGGCATGTGGATGGCCTGGGCCAGGTACAGGCGGTGCATGACGATGCACGCGCGCAGCGCTGGCGATTTGCTGCGCGGCCGTCGGTGTTGCGCTATGTCGCCAAGAAGGGCTCGATCTGTGTGGATGGTGTCAGCCTCACCGTCAATGAAGTGGACGAAGAAGGCTTCGAAGTCGCGTTGATTCCGCATACGGTGGCCAATACCGCGTTTGCGCAGACGGCAGTCGGTGCTGCGGTGAATCTGGAAATCGATCTGGTGGCGCGCTATGTCGAACGCCTGCTCGGGACGCGAGGTGTGGCATGAATTTCGCGCCCGTTCCTGAGTTGATTGAAGAATTGCGCGCCGGTCGCATGGTGGTGATCGTCGATGACGAAGACCGCGAAAACGAAGGCGATCTGATCATGGCCGCCGAGTTGGTGAAGCCGTCGGACATCAACTTCATGGTCACCCACGCACGTGGGTTGGTGTGCCTGTCGCTGACTCGCGAGCGCTGCGCGCAACTGGGCCTGGCGCCGATGGTGCGCAACAACACCGCGCAGTTCCAGACCAACTTTACCGTCAGCATCGAAGCGGCCGAAGGCGTGACCACCGGCATTTCCGCCTACGACCGCGCGCACACCGTGCGCACCGCGGTGCGGCCGGATGCCAAGCCGCAGGATCTGAGCCAGCCGGGGCATATCTTCCCGCTGATTTCGCAGCCCGGCGGCGTACTGACGCGTGCAGGGCACACCGAAGCAGCCAGCGATCTGCCGATGCTGGCCGGGCTGGAACCGGCCGGTGTGCTGGTAGAAGTGCTCAACCCGGACGGCAGCATGGCGCGTCGCCCGCAGCTGGAAGTGTTCGCGCGCGAGCATGGGCTGAAGATGGGCTCGATCGCTGATCTGATCGCGTACCGGCTGGCCAACGAGCACACCGTCGAGCGCGTGGACGAGCGCGATATCACCACCGAATTTGGCTCGTTCAAGTTGGTGACCTACCGCGACCGCATCGCGCACGACCTGCACTTTGCGTTGGTGCGCGGCAGCGCCGATCCGCACACACCCACCCTGGTGCGTGTGCAGGTAGAAAATCCGCTGGCCGACTTGCTGCATTGGCAGCGCGATGACTTCGGCGTGGCGGCCACCGATGCCTTGCGCGCGATTGCCGCCGAAGGGCAGGGCGTGATGGTGGTGCTGTCGGCACCGCGCGACAGCGAATCGCTGCTGGCACGGCTGCGCCAGCAACCCGAAGCCGCCGCCAACGCCAAGGACGTGAGTCAGTGGCGGCGTAACGGCGCCGGCGCGCAGATCCTGGCCGAACTGGGTCTGGGCAAGTTGCGCGTGCTGGGCACCCCGCGGCGTCAGGTGGGGTTGGCCGGGTTCGGGCTGGAAGTGGTGGAGTATCTGGAATGCCACGCCGGCGAAGGTGTGCGTTCGGTGTCGCCGCCCGCCGTGCCCTGAGATGGCTGCGAGCCGTTACCGATGGCATCCGCCCCGTGCCGATGGTTCCGGCCGTGTCGGCTCGCGTGACTGACAGCGCGTATCTGTCAGCTGCTATGGCCTACGTGCCGGAAGCGCAGTGGCCAGAGCATGGCCATCGGTTGAGGCGTAGGTCCGGCCTGATCGGGTGGGGCAGTCGGCTGACCGCAATCGCACATTGCCGTTAAAACGCATGGCCGGGTCTGCTTTGGTGGACCCCGTCTGTACGCGTCGGCCGGGCCTGGCCCCGGCAGCTGTTAAACTTCCTGCCCCCTCGAGTTGCCGACCCGCATGACCCACTACGAAGGCGATCTTCGCCCCACCACCGCGCGCTTTGCGATCATCGCCAGCCGCTGGAATGCCCGCATCACCGACGCGCTGGTCACCGGCGCGCGCCAGAGCCTGGCCGGCAACGGCATTGGCGACGACGCTATCGACGTGATCCGCGTGCCCGGCGCCTGGGAAATTCCGATCGCCGCCAACCGCGTGGCGCAGTCCGGCCAGCACGGCGCAATCATCGCGCTGGGCTGCGTGATCCGTGGCGATACCCGCCATTACGAACACGTGGCCGACCTGTGCGCCGAAGGCCTGATGAGCGTGCAGTTGCAGACCGGCGTGCCGGTGCTCAACGGCGTGCTGGCGGTCGAACGCGTGGAAGATGCCGAAGCGCGTGCCGGCGGCAGCCACGGGAATAAGGGCGAGGAATGCGCGCTTGCAGCGCTGGAACTGGTGAATTTGATGGAGTTGTTGCCATGAGCAAGCCCGGTGGGCACCCGCGCCACGGCCGTCGCGACGGTATCGACCCGGTGCTGCGTTCGCGCGCACGTCGGCGTGCCTTGCAGGCGGTGTATGCGTGGCAGATTTCCGGTGGCTTCGCCAAGCAGGTGATCGGCCAGTTCGCCCATGAGCAGGCGCACGAAGTTGCCGATCTGGCGTACTTCGAGAACCTGGTCGAAGGCGTGCTGAGCAACCGCGCCGAACTGGATACCGCGCTGACCCCGTACCTGGATCGCGGCGTGGAAGAGGTCGATGCGATCGAACGCGCAGTGCTGCGGTTGGCCGCCTATGAATTGCTGTACCGCCAGGACGTGCCGTACCGCGTGGTGATCAACGAAGCAATCGAAACCGCCAAGCGCTTCGGCTCCGAGCACGGCCACACCTATGTCAACGGGGTGCTGGATCGCGCCGCAGTGGAGTGGCGCAAGGTGGAGTCGGGCGCCTGAGGTGCCGAGATCCGGCATTCGTGATTCGTGATTGGCAGCGAGCGACGGTCCCGCCGATGCAAGTGTGCGAGCACTTGCTTGAGTGAATAAGCCTTGGGTTGAGTTACGCCATGTCCGGACTGCCGCATCATTCGATAGTGCAGGCGGTAGGCAATCGTGCCGCCCCGCGCAAAGCCGCTGTGACCAATCCCCAATGCCTAATCTCCAATCCCGGCCCTTCACATGCCCGAATTCGATCTAATCGCCCGGCTGCGTGCGCGCATTGCAGCGCGTGCCGATGTGCCGTTGGGCATTGGCGACGATGCGGCGTTGCTGCAGCCGCCGGCCGGTGAGCAGCTGGCGATCACCACCGATACGCTCAATACCGGCGTGCATTTTCCGCACGAAACCCGCGCCGACGACCTGGGCTGGAAGACGCTGGCAGTCAATCTCTCCGATCTGGCGGCGATGGGTGCGCAACCGCGGTGGTGCACCTTGTCGTTGTCGCTGCCGAACGACGATGCGGCGTGGGTGGATGGATTCGCCGATGGCTTCTTCGCGCTGGCCGATGCGCACGACATTGTGCTGGTCGGTGGCGACACCACCCGCGGGTCGCTCTCGTGCGGGGTGACGGCAATCGGCAGCCTGCCGCCGGGTGCGGCGTTGCGGCGCGATGGTGCGCGCGTTGGCGATGATGTGTGGGTGACCGGTGCGCCGGGTGAGGCCGCCGCCGCGCTGGCGCTGTGGCAGGCCGGTCAACTGGACGTGACCTGCGTGGCTGCCGACCCGTTGCATGAACACTGGCGCAGCCGCTTGCTGCGTCCGCAGCCGCGCGTGCAGGCGGGGCTACGTTTGCGCGGGCTTGCGCATGCCTGCGTGGACATCTCCGACGGGCTGCTGGCCGATCTGGGGCATCTGTGTGCGCGCAGCGGCGTAGGCGCGCAACTGGCGCTTGCGGCTTTGCCGGCGATGCCGCGCAGCGCAGGCATCAGCGCATTGCAGTGCCTTGGCTGGCAACTTGGCGGTGGCGATGACTATGAGCTGTGCTTCACCGCCGCGCCGCAGCATCGCGCTGCAGTGGTACAGGCAATGGAATTTGCGCAGGTGGCCGCAACGCGTATCGGCCAGATCGTCGCCACACCCGGCGTGGTGGTGCACGACGCCGACGGCAACCCCTGGCAACCGCCGCAGCGCGGCTATCAGCACTTCGTGCTGAGCTGAGGGCGCGGGAAGCGTTGCGCGGCGCGCAAAAGCCCGCGGGTCGCGATCAGCCATCCGCGCGGGCTGCTTTCACTTGCGCGCCGTGCCCGCGCTTGCTGCAAAAGCGCCACCAGCCAGGCTGCAGTACGACAACTACGCAGCGATGCCGCCCGCTGCTCCTGGTTCAATTTCCCGATTCCCGATTCCCGATTCCCGATTCCCGATTCCCGGCTCCCGGCTCCCGGCTCCCGGCTCCCGGCTCCCGGCTCCCGGCTCCCGGCTCCCGGCTCCCGGCTCCCGGCTCTTGATCCATACCGTACCGTCTGGTACGTTCGCGGCGTTCTCCCCCGAACAACGGATGCATGGCAGTTGCCGCTGGGCCACCCCGGCCTGGCCTCGCGTGGGAGAGAACAGCATGAGCAAGCGTTGGATCGGAAGCATCGCCTCACTGGCGTTGTGGATGGCGTCGGCGTCGGCGATGGCGGGCGCCTTCAGCAAGACCTATGAACGCATCCCCGGCTGGGACGGTGCGCAGATGGGGGCACTGGTACTGGTGCCGCAGGGGCAGGGTGCAGGGCCGTTTCCGCTGATCGTGATGCCGGCCAGTTGGTCGCTGCCCAATCTGGAATATCTCGGCCGCGCCACCCAGTTGGCCAGCGACGGCTACGTGGTGGTCAGTTACACCTCGCGCGGGTTCTGGGATTCGGCCGGGCAGATCGATATCGCCGGGCCGGACACGGTGGAAGACGTCAGCGCGGTGATCGACTGGGCCCTGGCGCATACGCCGGCCAACCCGAATGCGATCGGCGCGTCGGGCATCTCGTACGGTGCGGGCATCAGCCTGCTCGCGGCCGAGCGCGACCCACGCATCAAGGCCGTGGCCGCGCTCAGCGGTTGGGCCGATCTGGAAGCCTCGCTGTATTCCAATCGCACGGTCAGCCAGCAGGGCGTGGGGCTATTGGTGGGCGCCGGCGCGCTGACCGGACGCGCCGGCCCGGATCTGGCGCAGATCGGCGTACGCGTCGCGCAAGGCGATTACGACGACGCGGTGCAGGGCTTCCTGCCGCAAGCGGCGTCGCGCAGCCCGGCCACCGATGTAGCCGCGCTCAACGCGCGCGGTACCGCAGTGTTGCTGGGCAATGCGTTCAACGACGGGTTGTTCCCGCCGAACCAGACCGTCGCGTTCTTCAACCAGTTGCGAGGCCCGAAACAACTGCTGCTCAGCCAGGGTGATCACGCCACCGCAGAGCTGCCCGGCGCATTGGGGTTGCCCAACGAGATCTACACCGCAACCACGCGCTGGTTCGACCGCCATCTCAAGCAATTGCCCAACGGGGTGGATGCAGAAGTGCCGGTGCGGCTATCGCCACGTGCGGGGCAGTGGCTTGAATATCCGGACTGGGCGTCGGTGCAACAGGCCACCACGCAGTTTGGCCTGTCCGCACCCGCAGGGTTGTTGAGCCCGACCGGTGGATTGACCGGCGGGACGTCGAGCGGATGGCAGTCGCGTATCGCCACCGACGTGCCGACCCTGGCCGATTCCGGCGTGGTGCTGGTCAGCGGCTTGCTGCAAGGCATTGGCGTGCCGGTGACAACCTCCATTCCGCTGGTCAATCGCGCTGGTGCAGCCGTATGGGTCGGCTCGCCATCGAACAGCACCCGGCGCCTGGCCGGTAGCCCGTCGCTGCGCGTGACCGTGGTGCCCAGTCAGTCAAAGGTCAGCCTATTCGCGTATCTCTACTGCATGGATGCGCTGGGCGCGGCGAAGCTGATTACGCATGCGCCGTATTCGTTGCGCGACACCACCCCCGGCAAGCCAGTGACGCTGACGTGGCCATTGCAAGCCGCCGCAGCTGACGTTCCTGCCGGGCAACGGCTGGTGCTGGTGATCGACACCCGCGACACGCGCTATAGCAGCATCAACGATGGCGGCAACGTGACGTTTACATCGCCTGCAATAGCGCCGTCGCAGTTGAGCGTACCGTTGCGATAGTCGTCATCGTCGTATCTGCATTCGTCCCATGCTGCACGGCACGGTGACAGCGAGAGGTGGAGCAGGGGCGCAGCTTGCCTGCACAGCGCGAGCGGCCTTCCGTCTAATCCGGCGAACTCATCGCAAGATGCGAGGGGGGCGATTGGGCAAGCGGGCAATCGCCGGGCCGGCTTCGACCCTTGCGACAAGGCATCTTTGGGGGCTCGTTTGGGTGCTCGACATCTAAGCGAACACGCGATGGACCGGGGTGGCTGTCGATGCTGCATCTGCCTGTTGCCACCCGTTCTAGCGCAGCCAGCTGGGTAAAGTTGCCTTCATGGCAAGGCGGGGTCGGCGCGCCGAAGGGCGCGTAGCCCCCGGGCAGCAGCGCTGCCCGGCGCATATTGCCTTCGTGCAGGTTGGTCACGCAGCCTGGGCCGGTCAAGCGCAAGTTTGCGCCACGTTGGGCGCGCAAGCTCCGTTCGTGTGGGTGAACACCATTTCCCTCGCTGCCTCCAGGCACGATTTGGCTCTTTGCAAAATTACGCCCAGAGACGCAATCGATGTCGCCGCTGTGGCGCACCTCAGGAGATGCAAGATGCACACCAATCGAATCGCTCTGCCGCGCGCTGTGGCGTCCACCAGCCGAGCGGAGGAGGCGTCGACCTCCCAGTCGCCGGCCACCTGCCCACTGCCCGATCCGCCGCCGGCACACATCCAGCAGGACGAGCGTTTCGACAGACTTACTCCACTGCCTCGCGATCTTCGCCGAGAAATCTTGGGTCGATTGGATCGTAGAAGCATTGCGCGGCTTGGCGCAACTTCGCGGGCGATGGCGGAAGCCGCCCGTGACCGTATGGAGCTCTTCCTAGAAGCGCACCCACGCTACGACCCACTGACCGACTGCGGTCGCGTCCGCAGCCTTAAGGATATGCGTGCTACGTTACGAATGGTCACGCGTCTCCCGTACCCAGGCGGTGAAGACCACGGCGCGCGCTTGACCGCATGCTTCCAGTTAGTTAAGCGCGCAGCAAAGCTACCGCAATCGGAGCGTGCCGAGGCGCTCATGGCGTTGTTGGAGCATATCAACCAGCTTCCCGGCCAACCAACGCTGCCTACCCTGTCTCGCTTGACAGAGCAGCTGGGAATCGTGCCCAGAGAGCAACGTGAAGCTTATTTGACGAAGGTGTTGCAAGCGGCGCAAGCCGTTCACGACCAGGTCGCCCAGCCCGATGCTGTCCAGGGCGGGGATGCTGCACTGGAGATGTTGTCTGCTGAATCCAGGCTATTAAAGATCGCTTACATCCGCAATTTTATACCATTATCGATGTTGCTACGTGCGGTCGCTAACCTCGCTGCAGGGCAGCCAGGGCCGCCTGCGCAAGCGGAGGCGACGCTGCTTCATGAAGTGACTGCGGGGTTGCAGATCACGGGCTGGTTTATGGAACGACACAAGTACGTTGTGGAGGCGTGTGCGCGTTTGGCAAACGGACGGGACGTGTTGAACCATATGGTCGACTTGTCGGTCACCCTGCCCGATCCGCAGATGCGCTGGACTTCCTTTGGTGCGTTAGCGAATGCCAGCTCCCTATTTTCCCGCCGCAAGGACACTGCCTTTTTGCTGGTGCGTTTGGCTAACGTATTGCCGCAACAGCCTGAAGCAGAGCGCTATCAAGGTGGCGAGTTACTGCTCCTGGAGGCACTGCAGCTCGATCGCAGAAGGTTCAAGGCGGTGTGCGCCGCAGTCCGTGCCCAAGCAGACGCGATCCCCGGACGCTCCGCTGATTTCATCGCCATGTGCGCAAGAACGACTGCCTTGGCGGATTCCAGGCCAGCATCCAGTTGGTGTTGCTGGTAGACAGAGATATCGGCAGCCGCACGACGGATTTGGACACGGCGCCTCGGGCCATTGCATCGCCATGATGCTCGGGCGCCCGGCGCAGACCCCGAGGGAGTGTCCCTCCGAATGGCGGCGCACGCACTGAAGGCGACGCAGCCACGAGGCTCGACGCATAAACGTTGTTCCTGGCGCGCGGATGTATGCAGCTGCTTGCCGGGTTGCGGGCCGGGCAACCCGCCAAACCACGGCGTTGAGCGCCTATAAACCATGGATGGTTTGACCGCGTCGTGCGATAGATGGCGCGACAGTCGGTAAGGAGTTGCAGGCGTTCCTGGCAGCTCGATCGTGTGCGATCACCAGCGTGGAGTTCGGTGCGTTGGTCGAGCGGCGAGAGCACGCATACGCCTTTGTGCGCCTTGATGCATGGTCCGGTCGGGGTGATGGGAGCGTCTGCGTGCATGCGAAACGTGATGATGCCGATTCCATCGCTGCAGTGAAGATCAATGCATCACAGCACCCACCCAACAGCAGAATCGATCGCTTCGATTGCTGCTGCGGAGGTTTCGGCTTTGGCTGTCTGTGCGTGTGCGCCGTCGCGTTCGTGCAGGCGAACGTGATTTCTGAAACTGCCCGCAGACAGGATGTTGCTTTGGAGAAAGTACGCGCTTAGAACCGCAGCGATGCCGCTGCTGCGGCACACCGCAGGAGACCCGAGATGCCGATCAACCGAACCGGTCTGCCGCATGCTGCGGCGTCGACCAGCCAGACCGAAGAGGCGTCGACGTCCCAGCCGCAGGCCAGCCGACCACTGCCCGATCCGCTGCGGGCACAAATCGAGCAGGACGAGCGCTTCGACAGACTTTCCCCAATCCCGCGCGATCTTCGGCGAGAAATCGTGCGTCGATTGGACCCAAGAAGCATGGCGCGGCTCGGCTCAACTTCGCGGGAGATGGCGCCGGTTGCCCGTGAGGAAATGCAGGCGTTTATGGACCGTAACCCGTGCTATGACCTTCTCACCGATTTCGGTGAGATCGGTAGCGGCGAGCGTCTGCGCGCGGCCTTACACGCGGTGACGCATTTCCCGTACCCGGCCGATCAAGATCGCAGCGAGCAGATATTGCGCAGGTACGGAAGGCTTGCGGCGCGGATTCCATCATTGCCGCGGGCGCAGCGATTTGAGGCGTTTACCGCTGTGTTGAATCGTGCAACCCGCTATTCAGGGAATATGGCATTTCGCGTGATGGCGCGCTTGACCGATGACCTGGGATGCTTGCCCGAGGACCTGCGCGCGCTCGCCTTCCATGCAATCTTGCCCAGTTTGATTGCCACGCGGAGGCAAGCGCTGCAGGCTGCTGCCGGAGCAGCGCACGGTGGCCATATGGTGGCAGTAGCAGAGGCTGATGCAGGGGGCGTGCAAGGTGATGCTGCGCCAGGAGCGCAAGGCGCTGTGGCTCCGGCTCAGGGTGGCGCTGCCGGAGGCATCGGCGGAGCACTTCCGTTTAATTTGCTGGCATCGGCGATCAGGCAGCTGCCCGAGGAGGCAGTCAACCTAGCGATAACCGAGGCTGCCGCGCTTCAGACCGGCCCCCGCCTGCTGGCGGAGGTGACCCTACGCCTGCATCTTGTCGGATTGGAGCCGATCCATCGATTCCAGCAGGCGTATGCGCAGCTTGCCGAGCACCTCGCGCGTTCCGGCGATGGAGCCGAAGCCTTGACCCACTTGGTGGCCTTGTTGAACACACTGCCCAATCCGGGAGTGCGCCAGGCTGCCTTCAGGGAATTGACGCGGGCCGTGCACGCATTGGACAGCACCGAGAGTAGCGCTGCGGTGTTGAGGAGGTTGGCTGGGGCGTTGCCGCAGCAGCCTGCCGCGGTGCGTTATCTGTGCAGCCTGGATGTGCTTGCAGCGGCGGGTAGCCTCTTCCCGAGCGAGCAGATACCAGTCATTGCCTCCGTCCGTGCGCAGGCTGCTGCGATCCCGAACCAGGCCGCCGAACTCATCGCCAGATGCGATGACGCGATCGCCACGGCCAGCATGATGCTTGCGACTGTGTCGCGCAGGTATATGGACATGTGAGCACTGTTTGATTGAGTGTGGTTTAGAGCAGCTAACAAAACTACTGCGCAGCCGCCAGGCGGGCGCGGCCGGTGCTCGGAATCGGCATGTACCACTCGTACACTCCGGTTCCTGTGCGCCGCCCGCACCCACCTGACGACTGCTCGCTACGTTTTGTTAGCCGCTCTAAGTCACACAAGCGGGCGCGCACTGCCTGGCGCCACCCTGTCCGGCGCGACCCGAGAGCAGATGGGGCTCACAGCATAGCTGCCCTCTGCGTGCAGCCAGGTCACCGCAGTGAGGGAAGCCGACCGCTGGAGCGCCTGGCGGGCTACCTGGTTGAGGCTCAGGCTGCCCTCGCATTTTATGCGGACTTTACGCAGCGCCGGCGGCAGATCCATAGCGACTTTACGCAGCCCAGGCAGAGACTGCGCACGTTGGCGGAGCGGTTCCGCCGTGGACGATCCCGATGCATCCCTTCACTTGCCTGCTTCATCGGCGCTGCGCGCAGAGTGCGGCAGCGCTTTGTCATGTTGGCACGCACGCGCTGCCGACGCTGCGACACATCGCATCCATCGCGCCACGTGCGCACGTCTCGGGGAGTAACTGACATGCCTGCCTGGTTGTCCCTGTTGTGCGGCGTGGCCGTACTCGTTGCCGCTGCGTACCTGCTGTACGTGGTGCTGCGGCCCGAAGACTTCTGATCCGAGTGCGCTCCAATGACTGAAACTTTTCTTGTCTACGCGCTGGCCATCGTGCTGGCGTGGCCCCTGGGCCGTTACATGGCCGCCGTGATGCGCGGCGCACCGATGCGCGGCGACGCGCTGTTCGGCTGGATCGAACGGCCGTTGTACGCATTGCTCGGCACGCGCCCGCAGCAGGGCATGTCGTGGCGCGGCTACAGCGTGGCATTTCTGCTCAGCAACCTAGTGCTTGGCTTGCTGACCTGGGCGGTGTTCATGACCCAGGCGTGGCTGCCGTTCAACCCGGACGCCATCCCGAACATGCGTTGGGATACTGCGCTGCACACCATGGTGTCGTTCGTCACCAACACCAATCAGCAGCATTACTCCGGCCAGGCGCAGTTGTCGTATCTGTCGCAGATGACCGGCATCGTCGGCCTGCAGGTGGTGACGCCGATGATGGGCTTGGCGTTGGCGGTGGCGACGCTGCGTGCGTTGTTCGGTGGGCGCGCTGCCAAACAGGCGTCGGGTGCTGCACCGGTATCGGACACGACGGCCGTGGCGGAGATTTCGGAGCCAGAATCGCCGCGTCAGGGACGCCAACACACGGGGTCCGGCTTGGAAGCGCTGCCTGAAGCCGACGTCGGCAATTACTGGGCCGACGTGATCCGCTCCAGCGTGCGCGTGCTGTTGCCGCTGTGCCTGCTGTGGACCGTTCTGCTCGGCTGGCAGGGTGTGCCGTCGACATTCCAGGGCGCAGCGACCGCTACACCGTTGGATAGCAGCGCCGGCATGGCCAAGCAGACCATTCCAGTGGGCCCGGTTGCGGCGATGGTGGCGGTGAAACAGCTCGGCACCAACGGCGGTGGCTGGTATGGCCCCAATAGCTCGGTGGCGCTGGAAAACCCCACGCCGCTGAGCAATTTTCTGGAAACCTTGGCCATCGTTTTGCTGCCGATCAGCGTGGTGTTCATGGTCGGCTATCTGACCGGGCGCAAACGACTCGCTGCGTTGGTGTTCGGCACCATGTTGACGATGTCGGCCGCGTCCACCGCGTTTTTGCTGTGGTCCGAAGCGCATTCGGCCAGTGCGACCTCGCCGGCGCTGATGGAAGGCAAGGAAGTGCGCATCGGTGCGGATGCCTCTGCGTTGTGGGCGGCGTTGACCACGCAGACCTCCAATGGCTCGGTCAACGCGATGCACGATTCGTTGGCGCCATTGAGCGGCCTGGTCACGCTGGTCGACATGCTGATCAACGCCATCTGGGGCGGCATCGGCTGCGGCTTGCAGCAGTTCGTGGTGTATCTGTTGCTCAGCGTGTTTCTGGCCGGCTTGATGACCGGACGTACGCCGGAGTTGTTCGGCCGTAAGATCGAATCGCGCGAAGTGCAATTGCTGGCGCTGTTGATCCTGCTGCAGCCGCTGGTGGTGCTGGGCTTTACCGCAGTGGCACTGGCAGTGCCGGCGTTTACTGCCAATTCCAATCCCGGCTTCCACGGCATCAGTCAGGTGTTCTACGAGTACACCTCCGCATTTGCCAATAACGGTTCGGGTTTCGAAGGTCTGGGTGATGCCACGTACTGGTGGAATCTGAGCTGCTCGGTGGTGCTTGCCCTGGGTCGCTACCCGGCGCTGATCTTGCCGCTGATGGTAGCTGCGCGCATGGCAGTAAAGCGCCGCGCGCCGGAGTCGGCCGGCAGCCTGCAAGTTGAAACGCCCACCTTTGCGCTGACCCTGATGGCGATCGTGCTGGTGCTGACCGTGCTGCAGTTCATGCCGGCACTGGTGCTGGGTCCCATCGCTGAACACCTCGCCCTGGCGGCGTCCTGAGAGTTTGAGCAATGTCTACGATCGATACGACTGAAAAACGCGAGCGCGGTGACGCAGCGTTGTTCGATGCCGCCGTGCTGATTGCGGCGATGCGCGCCGCCTTCGGCAAGTTGGCGCCGCGGCATCTACTGCGCAGCCCGGTGATGGCAGTGGTGATGGGCGGCACGGTGCTGGCGGCGGTGATCACCGCCAGCGGGCATTCGCATGCCGGTTTCGGCTGGGCGGTGACGGCGATTCTGTTCGTCACCGTGTTGTTCGGCAATTTTGCCGAAGCCATTGCCGAAGCGCGTGGCCGCGGCCAGGCGGCCTCGCTGCGGCGTGCACGCAAGGACCTGGTGGCACGCCGGGTGGAAACCGCACTCGGTGGCCGCGAAACCCGCGTGCCGGCAGCAGAGTTGCGCCCGGGCGATTACGTGATGGTGTCCGAAGGCGAATTCGTACCAGCCGATGGCGAAATTGTGCGTGGCGTTGCCACCATCAACGAAGCAGCGGTGACCGGCGAATCGGCACCGGTGTTGCGCGAAGCCGGCACCGATCGCAGCGGCGTCATCGGTGGCACGCGCGTGCTCTCCGACGAGATCGTGTTCAAGGTCACTGCCGAGCCGGGGCATAGCTTTCTCGATCGCATGATCGCGTTGGTGGAAGGTGCCAATCGGCAGAAGACGCCGAATGAAATTGCGCTGACGTTACTGCTTGCCGCGATGACGCTGACGTTCCTGATCGTGGTGGCATCGTTGCCGGCCATTGCGGGCTTTGTCGGCGTGACGCTGGACCCGCTGCTGCTGATCGCGCTGCTGGTGTGTCTGATCCCGACCACCATCGGCGGGCTGTTGCCGGCGATCGGCATTGCCGGCATGAACCGCGCGTTGTCGGCCAATGTGTTGGCCAAATCCGGCAAGGCAGTGGAAGTGGCCGGTGACGTGGATGTGCTGCTGCTCGACAAGACCGGCACCATTACCTACGGCGACCGCCAGGCCACCGCGTTCCATCCGCTGGCCGGCGTCGACCGCGCACAACTGCGTGATGCGGCCATGCTCGCCTCGCTGGCCGACCCCACGCCGGAAGGCAAATCCATCGTCAAGCTGGCGCGTCAGCAAGGTGCCGTGGCAGTGGAAGCGGAGGGTGCCCAGTTCATCGCGTTCACCGCACAGACGCGCATGTCCGGTGTCGATTTTGGCGGGCGCAGCATCCGCAAGGGCGCCGGCGATTCGATCGTGGCGTATGTGCAGGGCATGGGCGCCACGGTATCGCCGGAATTGCAGGGCCGTATCGAAGAAGTCGCGCGTGGCGGTGCCACGCCGTTGGTAGTGGCCGAAGGCCGCCATGTGCTGGGTGTGGTCGAGTTGAGCGACGTGGTCAAGCAGGGCATCAAGGAAAAGTTCGCGCAGTTGCGTGCGATGGGCATCAAGACGGTGATGATCACTGGCGACAACCCGCTTACCGCTGCCGCCATCGCTGCCGAGGCCGGCGTGGACGACTACATCGCCCAGGCACGTCCGGAAGACAAGCTGGCCCGCATCCGTGCCGAGCAGACCGGTGGGCGGCTGGTCGCAATGGTCGGCGACGGCACCAACGACGCCCCGGCGCTCGCGCAGGCCGACGTTGGCCTGGCGATGAACTCCGGCACGCAAGCCGCCAAGGAAGCCGGCAATATGGTGGATCTGGATTCGGATCCGGCCAAGCTGCTGGCAGTGGTGGAAGTGGGCAAACAGCAATTGATCACGCGCGGTGCGTTGACCACGTTCTCGCTGGCCAACGACGTTTCCAAATACTTTGCGATCCTGCCGGCACTGTTTGCTGCCGCCATCCCGTCGATGGCCGCGCTCAACGTGATGCAGCTCTCCAGCCCGCGCCACGCGGTGCTGGCGGCGTTGATCTTCAATGCGTTGATCATTCCGGCATTGATTCCGCTGGCGTTGCGCGGCGTGCGTTTTCGTCCTTCCAGCGCCACCGCGTTGTTGCGTCGGAACATGCTGATCTACGGCGTGGGTGGCGTGTTGCTGCCATTCGTTGCGATCAAAGTGATCGATCTGGTGCTGGTTGCTGTCTTCGGTGGCTGAGCCACGTGTGATGCACCTTTCTTCTTCTGGGAACATGTCCATGTCTTCTTCCTTGCCGTTACGCGACGACGGCGCCCTGCGCGGTTCGCTGATGCTCGCGGTATTCACCCTGTTCGGGCTGGGCCTGGCCTACTCGCTGGTCGCCACCGACATCACCGGTGCGCTGTTCTCCGAGCAGGCCACCGGTTCATTGGTGCGTGTCGATGCGCGCGTTGTCGGCTCGGCATTGGTTGCCCAGCCGTTTACCGATGCGCGCTATTTCCAGCCGCGTCCGTCGGCCGCCAAGTACGACCTTACCGCCGCGTCGGGCAGCAACCAGGCGCGCTCCAATCCTGATCTGCTGGCCCGTATCGCTACCACGCGTGCCCAAGTGGCCAAACGCGACGGCATCGCCCCGGAGGCAGTACCGGGCGAGCTGCTGACCCAATCCGGCAGTGGCCTGGACCCGCATCTGAGCCCCGCCGGCGCCCAGGTGCAGATCCGCCGCGTGGCCACCGCACGCGGCTTGCCCGAGCAACGCGTCGCTGCACTGGTGCAGGCTGCGACCGAAGCGCCACAGTTCGGACTGCTTGGGCAGCCGCGGGTCAACGTGCTCGCGCTGAATCTGGCGCTGGATAAGGCTGGGAATGGGGAGTCGGGAATGGAAAATGGTGTGAAGCAAGCGCACTAGGATCATCACGCAGCTGTACGCTCTGCGATTCCCGATTCCAGATTCCCCGAATGAATGACGCCCGCACCCAGCAAGCCGATGCATTGATCGGCGAATTACAGCGCGAACACGGTGGGCGGTTGACGGTGTTCCTGGGTGCTGCGCCGGGGGTGGGCAAGACCTACGCCATGTTGTCGCGGGCGCGCGAGCGCCTGCGGCAGGGCATGGATGTGGTGGCCGGCGTGGTCGAAACGCACGGGCGCAGCGAAACCGCTGCGTTGCTGGAGGGTTTGCCGCTGCTGCCGCGCGCTCGCGTGAGTTACCAGGGCCGCATGCTGGAAGAACTCGATCTGGATGCACTGCTGGCACGCAAACCGCGGCTGGCCCTGATCGACGAACTGGCGCACCGCAACGTGCCCGGCAGCCGCCATGAGCGGCGCTGGCAAGACATCGTGGAGTTGCTCGATTCCGGCATCGACGTCTACACCACGGTCAACATTCAGCACCTGGAAAGCCTCAACGACATCGTGCTGCGCATCACCGGCGTGCGCGTGTCCGAAACCGTGCCCGATGCCGTATTCGACCGCTTGCGCGATATCGTGCTGGTGGATCTGCCGCCACGCGAACTGATCGAGCGCCTGCAGCAGGGCAAGGTGTATCTGCCCGAGCAGGCCACGCAGGCCTTGCAGGCGTTTTTCTCGCCCTCCAACCTCACCGCATTGCGCGAGTTGGCGATGCAGACCGCAGCCGACCGCGTCGACAGCGATCTGCGCGACACCCAGGCTGCGCGCGGTTTGCCTGGCACCGCTGCATTGCGACGCCGCGTGGTGGTGGCCATCGATGGCCGTGGCAGCTCGGATTATCTGGTACGCGTGGCGCGGCGTTTGTCGGAGCGGCGCGATGCACCGTGGACGGTAGTCACCGTGCAGACGCGCACTGTCACCGATGCGGCCTGGCAGCTGGAAATCGACCGCGCGTTCGCGTTGACGCGTCGCCTCGGTGGCGATACCGCATTATTGCACGGGACCAATGTCGCCGAGGCCTTGTTGGATTTCGCCTCGCAGAACGGCATCTCCACCCTGGTGCTGGGGCGCACCCGCGAACGCCCGCTGGCACGCATGTTCAATCGCACGTTGACCCAGCAGCTGCTGCAACGTGGCGCGCATTACGAACTGGTCATCGTCAGCTCCGCCGATGCGCGTGCACGTGCGCGTCAGCGCTGGCGTCATCCGCGCCAATGGCTGCAGCGCTACGACCTGGTATTCGCTGCGATTGCAGCGGCCGGTGCGGTGGGCGTGGCATGGTTGCTGCAACGCTGGACCGACATCGACGACTTGTCGATGGTGTTCATCGTCGCAGTCGTGCTGGTGGCCTCGCGCACGCGCATGGCCGCGGCGGTGGTCGCCGCGCTGCTGAGTTTTGTCGCCTACAACTTCTTCTTTATCGAACCGCGCTTCACCTTGCAGATCAGCGCGCGCCAGGGCGTGGTGACGGTGTGCATGTTCCTGATCGCCGCGTTGGTTGCGGGCCGCCTGGCCTCGCGTTTGCGCAGCCAGGTGTTGGCCTTGCGCGCGGCCAATGCGCACGCCAATGCCTTGCAGGCGCTGGCCCGCCAGCTCAGCACCGCTGCCGATCTGGGCCAGGTGCTGGAAGCCGGCCGTCGCGCGCTGACCACCGCGCTGGATGCCGATGTCTGGCTACGCCTGGAGCAGCGCGAAAGCGACGCACCCACCAGCTTCGGTGCGCTCGATCGTAGCGCCGCCGATTGGACCCAGCGGCATGGCCAGCCGGCCGGCCGCTTCACCGATACCCTGGCCGGGGCGCAGTGGTGGTGCTTGCCGGTGCGCCATGAGCGCGGCACCCTTGGCGTCGCCGCGCTGCGCTTTCGTCAGGGCGTGCAGCGGCCCGGTCTGGAACAACGCCGCCTGGCCGACGCGATGGTGGAAGACATCGGCCAGGCGGCGCTGCGCACGCGCCTGGTCGCCGATCTGGAAGGTGCACGCGTGAGTGGCGAAACCGAGCGCCTGCGCTCGGCATTGTTGTCGTCGGTCTCGCACGACCTGCGCTCGCCGCTAGCCTCGATGATCGGCTCGGCCAGCAGCCTGGCCAGCTACGGCGATGCGATGGACGCGCACGACCGCCACAGCCTGCTCGACACCATCCAGCTCGAAGGCGAGCGGCTGGATCGCTACATCCAGAATCTGCTCGACATGACCCGGCTCGGCCACACCGGGCTGACCTTGAACCGCGACTGGATCGGCGTGGACGAATTGATCGGCTCGGCCACCCGCCGCCTGCAGCGCTACCAGCCCGACGTGCGCCTGCAGCTGGAACTGGCCGCCGATCTGCCGGCGATCTGGGTGCACCCAGCGCTGGTCGAACAGGCCATTTTCAACGTGCTGGAAAATGCGGCGAAATTTTCGCCAGCCGATGCGCCGGTGACCGTGCAGGCGCAGCTGCGCGTTGGCGCATTGCAGATCGACATCGGCGACCAGGGCCCGGGCATTCCCGAAGACGAACGCGCGCGCATCTTCGACATGTTCTACAGCGTGGAGCGCGGCGACCGTGGGCGCAACGGCACCGGCTTGGGCCTTGCCATCTGCCAGGGCATGATCGGCGCGCACGGCGGCAGCGTGGAGGCATTGGCAGGCGCGCATGGTCACGGCACCACAATTCGCATTACGCTGCCGTTGCTCGTTCCCGCCGCGCCACCTCGCCCTGATGCCGACTGACCTCACTGCCATCCCGCCAGCCCGTGTGCTGATCGTCGACGACGAGCCGCAGATTCGCCGTTTTCTCGATATCAGCCTGCGTGCGCAGGGCTACCGGGTGCTGCAGGCCGGCACCGCCGAAGAAGGCCTGGCCTTGCTGGCCGGGCAGGGCGCCGAACTGGTTGTGCTGGACATCGGCCTGCCCGACCGCGATGGCCATGAGGTACTGCGCGAGATCCGCCAGTGGTCCAGCGTGCCGGTGATCATGCTCACCGTGCGCGCCGGCGAAACCGAAAAGGTTGCCGCGCTCGATGCCGGTGCCAACGATTACGTCACCAAACCCTTCGGCGTGCAGGAATTGATGGCGCGCATCCGCTCGTTGTTGCGTCAGGCCGGTGCCGGCAGCACGGTGGAAGAAAGCGTGTTCGACGACGGCCGCCTGCATATCCACCTGGGCCTGCGCGAAGTCACACTCAACGGCGAAGCCGTGCCGCTGAGCCGCAAGGAATACGCACTGCTCGCACTGCTGCTCAAGCACGCCGGCCGCGTGGTCACCCAACCGCAGTTGCTGCGCGAAGTGTGGGGCCCCACCCACGAAGACGACACCCACTACCTGCGCATCCTGGTCGGCAAACTGCGCCAGAAATTGCAGGACGACGCCGCCGCCCCGCACTACATCGTCACCGAGCCTGGCGTGGGTCTGCGGTTTATCGGCGTGACGCGCTGAGGCAAGCGCGTTACTAGGCGGGCGGCAGGACTTTCCCCGGATTCAAGATGCCACCCGGGTCCAAAGCGGCCTTGATCGCACGCATTGCCGCCAGCGTCGGTGCGCTGAATGCCTGGGTCATGAAGTCGCGCTTGGCCACGCCGATACCGTGCTCGCCGGAGAGCGTGCCTTCCAGCGCCAGCACCAGCGTAAACAGGCGTGGCAGCGCGGCATGTGCGCGTGCGTCTTCGTCGGCATCGGCCGGGTCGTACATGATGTTGACATGCAGGTTGCCGTTGCCCGCGTGACCGAAGGCGACGATGGGCAATGCGAATTCCGCAGCGAGCGCTTCCACGCCAGCGACCAGTTCGGGAATGCGCGACACCGGCACCACCACGTCTTCGTTGATCTTGCCCGGCTTGATGGTGCGCAAGGCCGGCGACAAGGCGCGGCGTGCGGCCCACAGCTTGTCGCGCGCGCTGCCATCGGCGGCCACGTCCAGGCTCAGCACGCCCTCGCCATCGGCGGCGTCGTGCAACGCCTGCAACGCGTACGGCAAGGTGTCGTGATCGCCGTCAGCTTCGATCAACAACATGGCGCCGGCGTCGGGCACATCGCTGCCGTTGCGGCGTAGCAAAGCAATCGCGCTGGCATCCATGAATTCCAGCATGGTCGGCGTGGTCGGTTGCGCCATCAGCCGCGATACTGCGGCCGCCGCGCTGGAGGCATCGCGGTACAGCGCACGCAAGCCAGCCTGGGCGAGTGCGCGCGGGGTCAGCTTTAAAGTTGCCTCGACGATGATCGCCAGGGTGCCTTCGCTGCCGACCAGCAGATGCGTAAGGTCGTAGCCGGTGGAATTTTTGGTGTACGCACCGCCACAGTGGATCACCTCGCCGGTACCGGTCACCGCCACCAGGCCGAGTACGTTGTCGCGGGTCGCGCCGTACTTCACCGCGCGCGGGCCGCCCGCGTTGGTGGACAAATTGCCGCCGATACTGCAGATCTCCGCGCTGGACGGATCCGGCGGCCAGAACAATCCGTGCGGCTGCAGCGCCTGTTGCAGGTCGCCATTGAGCAGGCCCGGTTGCACCACTGCGCAGCGGTCTTCCGGGCGCAGCGCAACGATGCGATTCATGCGCGCCATCGATACCACCACGCCGCCGGAAAACGGCACTGCCGCGCCGGTGGTGCCAGTGCCGGCGCCGCGCGCCACGATCGGCACACCGTGCGCACGGCACGCCTGCACGATCGCCACCACGTCATCGGTGTCGCGCGGCAACGCCACCGCAGCAGGCAATGCCCAGCGATGCGAATCGTCTTCGCCATAGCGGCGGCGTGCATCGTCGGCGGTCAACCAGCCATCGGCACCGAGGCGCGCGGCCAACAGCTCGGCAAGTGCGGTGGGAAGTACATCGGTCATGACACGTGGTCCTGTGGTGCCGCGCGCTGGATGCATTTCCACCCCAGCACGGCGACGGTGAGCGGCAACCAGACCCAACGCAGCTCGGAGAGCAGCGTGGTCAGGCCGCGCGCATTGAAGAAGCCGGTCGCGAATGGCGACACCCGAATCGGCCGCCACGCTGCGAACCAGCGGGTCTCGCTCCGTGGCCAGCCCAGCGCAACACCCAGGCCGCCGGAGGTTATCGCATCCAGCAGCGGGTGCGACGCGGTGCAGACGAACAAAAACACAGTTGCCTGCACGGCATCCGCTCGCAACAGACGATGCGCTGCAAGGCCGAGCAACGCCATCAACGCAGCGAACAACAGCGAGTGGCTGGCGCCGCGATGGCCGAACGCATCGGCGTAGGGAATATGCAGCGCGAATGCCAGCACATCGGCATCCGGCAGCATCGCCGCCACGATGCCGGCCGCGAGCAGGCGCGGCGAGATGCGGCCGCGTTCACTGGCGCACCAGAGCGCCAATGGCACTGCAGCATGGGTCATGATGCTTGGCATCGGAACGTCGGTGTGCGCGTCGGTGGCGGTCAGCAATCGTCGGCGCGGAAGGCGTCGCGGATCCACTGCAATACCGGCGGCTCGCCGCTGGCATCGACCACATCGAAGCGGCAGGGCAGCGCCGCCAGTGCGGGGTGGGCGCCAAGAAACAGCTGCGCAGCCAGCACCAGCTTGCGGCGCTTGCGCCAGTCCACCGATGCCGCGCCGCCGCCGAAGCGGTCGTCGCGCCGGTAACGCACTTCCACAAATACCAGCGATTGCCCGTCGCGCATCACCAGATCGAGTTCGCCGCCGCGGTAGTTGGCATTGCCGACCACCAGCCGCAGCCCGGCTTGCTCCAGCAACGCGCGTGCGGCCGCTTCGACCGCCGCACCACGCTGCTGACGTGCCGCCGGCATGGTCTCAGCGGCCGTCGGCGATCGGTGTCGGGCGGCCACCGTTGAAGGTGGACCAGGCCGGCGTGCGCAGCACATTGCCGAAGCCATCCAGGTGCAAGGTGCCGGTGGCGCCGCGCAGCCCACCATCGCTGCCGGTGGCGAGTTTTTCCAGATACGCGGTGATCTTCCACGCGTCGTAACCGAACGCGAACAGGCGGGCGGCCGGGCCGCGTGCGCTGGGCAGGGTGCTGGCCACCTGGCTCACTGCCGGCAGGCCGGACACGCCCAGCGCGGTCCAGGTTTCGCTCGGGTAGACGATGCCATCCAGCGCCAGATCGTCTTCGACCTTGCCGGTGCCGGCCACCAACTGCGAGGTGCCCACGCGTGATTTGCCGGCGAACCCGGCCAGTGCCAGCTGCGGCGCCAGCACCCGCGCGGTGTTGCCGCGCACTGCCAGGAACACTGCATCGGCGGTGCCGTAATTGCGCAACTGCGCACCGATGTCGCCTGGCGCATCGGCCACGCTGATGCTGCCTGCGACGGCGCCGCCGCGTTCGGTGAAGCGGTCGCGGAAGGCCTTGATGGTGCGCTTGCCGTTGTCGTCGCTGGTACCGACGATCAGCACGTTGCGGCGCTCGCGCGAGAGCAGATATTCGGCAGCCATGATGCCGTCGTCCTCCGGCGCCAGCGAGAACCCGGCGCTGCCGCTGGGCGGGGCCTTGTTGTCGGCGGGGCGGTTGAGTGCCAGCACCGGCACCGCGAGCTGGCCGCGCGCAAACAGCGCGCTGACTTCGTCGCGCCCCAACGGGCCGACCACGTAATCCACCCCGGCGCTCACTGCCTTGTCATAGGCGGCATTGGCACCGGCTGGCGTGCCGGCGGTATCGAAGAACTGCACTTCCGGGCGGCGGCGGGTTTCCGCGTAGTAGCCGGCCAGCAAGCCATCGCGCACCGGCGCGGCGGCAGTGGCCAGGTTGCCGGTGATCGGCAACAGCACACCCAGCTTCGTCGGCGGACGGTAGCCGTCGCGCTCGGCCGGCGGGCGCTTGCTGGTATCGAAGCCCCATTGCGCATCACGCTCGAACGCGCGCGGCAGCCCTAGCCCGCGGCTGATCAGTGCACGCCCGGCGAAGTTGTACAGCGGGTCGCCGGCCGGCAGTGCGGCGGTGCGAGCCTTGAGGGTGGCATCGTCGACGGCGGCGAGCAGGCGCACGATCGCACGCTGGTTCTCGCTGCGTGCAGTGCCGGTCAGGCTGGCATCGGCGCGCGCGCGGTCGGCGGCGGCGCCGAACAGGTCGCCGGTGGCTTCCAGTGCAGCGGCACGTGCCACAAACCAACGCGTCTGCAGCGGCTGGGTCAGTCCCTGCGGGCTGTCGCCCAACGCCTGCAGCGCCTGCGCACCCTGCTTGTCGATCACGGCCAACTCGCCGGTGAGTAGCCCGAAACGGGCGCGTTCCTCGCCGCTCAGCTGGCGCGCGTTGACCTGCGCCAGCAACGTGCGGGCACGCGCATCGTCGCCAGCGTCGTGCCAACCGAACGCGGCTGCAGCCAGCAACCGGCTGCGCTGCGCACCGCTGGCACTGGCGGATTCGGCTTCCAACTGCTGCGCGGCGTCGCGCGGCTTGCCTTGATCCAGCAGTGCCAGCGCCGCGCTCTGCGTCGGCGAGGCGGTCGGCGTGATGCTGCTGGTGGCACAACCGGCCGCCAGCATCACCATCAGCGAAAGGGCGGAGATCCTTGCAACACGCTTGTTCATTTCAGATCCATTGGACAGGGGCCGCCGGGGCGGACCGTTAAAAACGCTACGATTCTACCCTTTGCCCCCGGAAAACCGCTGATGACGTCCCCTGGAACCCTGCACGTGGTCGCCACGCCGATCGGCAACCTGGCCGACCTGTCGCCGCGCGCGCAGGAGGTGTTGCGTGGCGTGGCCGCAATCTGCGCCGAAGACACCCGCCATACCCGCCAGCTGCTGAGCCATTTCGGCATCGACCGCCCGCTGCTGGCCCTGCACGACCATAACGAAGAGGCCATGTCCGAACGCATCGTGGCGCGCCTGCGCGAGGGCGAATCGCTGGCCATCGTCAGCGACGCCGGCACTCCGCTGGTCAGCGACCCGGGCTTCAAACTGGTGCGCGCCGCGCGTGTCGCCGGCATCAAGGTCAGCCCGGTGCCGGGCGCCTGCGCGGCAATCGCTGCGCTCAGCGTGGCCGGCCTGCCCAGCGACCGCTTCAGCTTCGAAGGCTTTCTGCCGGCCAAGAGCGCCGCCCGCCGCGAGCGCCTGGCGCGGCTGGCAGGGGAGACCCGCACCCTGGTGTTCTACGAATCGGCGCACCGCATCGTCGAATCGCTGGCCGACCTGCGCTTTGCCTTCGGTGACGAGCGCCCGGCAGTGATTGCCCGCGAATTGACCAAACTCTTCGAAACCGTGCTCGACGGCAGCCTGGCGCAGCTGCAGGCGCAGGTCGAAGCCGACGACAATCAGCGCAAGGGCGAATTCGTGGTGATGGTGCAGGGTGCCGCCAACGCCGCCGAAGGCCAGCTCGCCGAAGGCCGCCGCGTCTACGCCAAGCTCGCCGAACACCTGCCGCCGTCCACCGCCGCCAAGCTCGCCGCCGAGCTGACCGGCGCGCCGCGCAAGGCGTTGTATGGCGGTAATGGCTGACCCAACGACTGCCGAAGGCAAAAAGAAGGCGCTGGAGCTGCGTCAGTTCCAGTGTGTCTTGACGAACTGGCCGGATGCATTTCCGCTGCCGATCGGCGAGATAGAACAGCCCAAAGAGCCTGCTGCAGACATCCGTTTTCGCATTGACGACGGCTCAACTTATGCAGTCGAGATCACCCGGCTTTTGCGTCCGGATGGAAAAGCGCTCGTTCGGGCGCGTGAAAAATTACTAGCGTCGCTGAAGCCGCGATTGGCGCAGCTTCTGCCTGGCGTACAGATCAGTCTTGGTTTTACGGATCAACCGCTCCCGAAGCTCCCAGACGCAATTGAACAGGTGGAGCATCTGTTGGCCGGGCAGTCGAGATTGATCGAAGGCAATCAGGTCATCAGGAGAGGGCTCCCCGATTTCTTGAGACATGTGCAACTCTGGCCTGCTGCCCGGGCGGAGGTGGTCGGGGGCGGCGTCTTTGAAGTGCCCGCCCTCGCTCAGTTGCAGGTGTCGACATGCATTCTGCAAAAGCAGGCGAAGATCGAGGGATATCGCGCGCATGCCGACGCTGTCGCGCTGCTGATCTATTGCCCGAGGGCGCCTTCGCACGCACAACTCGCGATGCCAGCCGAGGCGGCTAGATGGTCATTTGCCCATCAGTTCGAACGTGTGGTGCTGTATGCCGAAGACAGCGCTGGGCGGGGTGTGGTCTGGCAATAGCGTATAGTTCGCCCCGGCGGAGTCGGCCAGACAGTCGCGTCACTCGCAAGAGTGCCGAGGAAAGTCCGGGCTCCATAGGGCAAGGTGCCAGGTAACGCCTGGGCGGCGCAAGCCGACGGAAAGTGCAACAGAAAGATACCGCCTACGTTCCTTTCGGGGAGCCGGTAAGGGTGAAATGGTGCGGTAAGAGCGCACCGCGAGTCCGGTAACGGACCGGCACGGCAAACCCCACCTGGAGCAAGACCAAATAGGGATCCATTGGCGTGGCCCGCGCTGGATCCGGGTAGGTTGCTTGAGCGCTGCGGTGACGTAGCGCCTAGACGAATGACTGTCCACGACAGAACCCGGCTTATCGGCCGGCTCCGCCGCCTTTTTTGGGCGTAGGCCCAAAATAAGGCGCCCACGCTGCGTACCGCTGTTGGCGGTACAAAACGCGGGTTCCGCTCCGTGGCATGCCAGAACCCCGCGGCTGTCACCGCGCCCCCTTGACTCAAGGGTGGGCTTGCACTCGGTGAGTTGTCAGGTGCTTTCGGCTGTTTGCCATCAATGCGATTGCTGCTTCGATCCTTGTTGCTTGGCTTGGGCTTCGCCCTCGTGGCGAATGCTTTGTCCGTTGCTGCGCCCTTGCTTGAGGCTTTTTTTTGTTTTGCGTTTAACCGAACGAGCGGGTGAATAGCTCGTCCAGGGCGTCGATGATGATCTGGCCTTGGTCCTTCAATGTGCCGGCTGGTTTGTTGAGGACGGCCAGCGGCACCGAGGTCATTTCCAGGGGTTGCAGGATGACGCTGTGGCCGGCGACGGTGAGTTCCGGGGTGAAGCGGGATGGGGTCGGGGAGTGCTTGGACTTTCGAACCAGGGGGATGACGACACGGCGTGGTGAGGCGTCGAAAATTTTCGACTGAACGACAACCACGTACGGGATGTTCTTGTTCTGGCCGACATTGGCGTAGACATCGAACTGGTCGGTCATAGCGTGGAGAACTCGTCGGCGAAGGAGCCGTGCGCCTCAGTGAAGGCCTTCCATTCGCTCGCGGCGCGTTGCAGCTCAAGCGCTCTTGCGCTGTGGCTATCGCGTTCCTTGGTGACGTACTCGGCCAGCAACTCTTCCACCTTTGCCGAAAGGTTGCCGGTCATCGCGCGGGCTTGCGCTGCCAGGTCGGCGTTGATGGTCAGATTCAGCGGCTTCTTCTGCGCAGAAACATCGTAGTAGCGGTTCATGCGTGGCTCCCAATGTTATGCGCATAGTATGCGCATGATTGGGGGTCGTCAAAGCGTTCCGGGGATTGCCAGCCTTGTCTGGCCCTGGAAAATCCCGTTCGGGCCGAAGCGGCGCTCATGGATGAAGCCGTGGCCGCGATGGTCCACCGCCACGATGGTGCTGGCGCGGGTGCCGTAGCTGGGCCCGGTGATGAAGGCGGCCGAGAGCAGGCGTTCGGTGGCCAGGTCCACGCCGGTCTGCGGTAGCGCAGCGTCGGGGGCGATGGCTGGGTTGCCCAGTGCAGCCCACAGCGGCTGCAGGTCTTCAGCGCCGTCTGCGCACCAATGGCGCAGCACGTTGGTCAGTGCGGCGGTCTTGGGCCACAGTGCGTCCAGCGGTCCGTTCGACATCCCATGGACGCCCGCCGCCAGTTGCCGCGCCAGTGGCGGGTGATTGCTGAGGTGCTCGCAACGGTCGGCGTCGCATAGCAACAGGTTGAAAGGTGGGAACGCGTGGGCGGCGCCGGCCAGTGCGTCGGCGTATGCGGTAGCGCCCAGGCTGCCGGACAGATAGTCCGCAATCAGATGCCCGCGCGAGCGCCCCGAGGCGGTGGCAAGTGGGTCGCGCACGTTGGTGACCACCGCAGCGCGGCCGTCCTGACCCAGGCCAACCCAACTGCCACCAGAGCGCAGGTCGCGACCTGCCAGCACGTTGGCGGCCGGTGCCGCCCACTGCGCCAGCGCCGCGGTGGGGCGTTCGTGGAATTCATCGCGGTTGCCCGCCAGCAGCAGGCGCCAGCGAGGGTGAGCTTTCCAGGCAAGAGCGACCAGGCACATGCCACCAATTGTTACGTGTTTGCGCAATTTGAGGTATGCAGCTGGCGCAATGTGAAGTGAGACTGCGGCCGAGTTTACATGCCCTTCACGCCCCTGAATTTCCGTTCAATCTCAAAATCTGAGACGAAACAGCAACTTGTGGATAACCTTTGAACAAGTCTCTAAAGAGTGCTGCAACTCATTGATGCGACTAGCGATTTATGGACCTCAAAGTTGTTGACAACCTTTGACGCGCTGCTAAGGTGGACAACGGAGGGAAAACCAGGTGTTTTGTGGTTTTTCGTGGTTCAATGATCCCCCAGCGGGTATTCGAGGTTGCATTCGGTGTTTCAGGGCGAGACTGCCATCACGGTGGACGACAAGGGGCGTATGGCGGTGCCAACTGCATACCGCGACCTCGTCACGCGTGTCAGCGGCAACCGCCTGGTCCTCACCTACAACCCGTTCGAAGCCGGATGCCTGTGGCTGTATGCGGAAAAGGAGTGGGAGCGGGTGCGCGAGGATGTGATGTCCAAGCCCAATACCCAGCGCGTAGTCCGCACGCTGCAGCAAAAACTGGTGGGTTCTTCGGCCGTGCTCGAGCTGGACGCCAATGGCCGTCTGAGCATCCCGGCCAGCCACCGCAACGCGGTGGGCATCGAGAAAAAAGCCGTGCTGCTGGGCATGGGCGACAAGTTCGAACTGTGGAGCGAGCAGGCACATCGCGCACTGATCCAACAGACATTGTCTGACGGGGATCTGGGCGATGAATTGCTCGATCTCAGGTTGTGAGCCGGGGTGCCCGGATGCGCGGTGAAGCGCAGCCCGGTCACCCGGTGTCGCAGTCCCCGGCGGCCCATGTGCCGGTGCTGTACACGCAGGTGCTGGATGGCCTGCAAGTGACCGAAAACGGAACCTATCTCGATGGCACGTTCGGGCGTGGCGGACACGCACGCGGTGTGCTGGAACATCTTGGCCCGGGAGGTCGACTGCTGGTGATGGACAAGGACCCCGAAGCGATCGCAGTGGCCGAACAGACGTTCGGTGGCGATGCGCGCGTGTCCATCCATCGCGGCAGTTTCGCCGGGCTCGGTCAAGTGGTTGCTGCGGCAACCGTCGACGGCATCCTGCTGGATCTGGGTGTGTCTTCGCCGCAGCTGGACGTGGCCGGGCGCGGTTTCAGTTTCGGCAAGGACGGCCCGCTGGACATGCGCATGGATCCGGACAGCGGCCAGAGCGCGGCTGAGTGGCTGGCGCATGCCAGCGACCGCGAGATCGCCGATGTGCTGTGGACCTATGGCGAAGAACGCCAGAGCCGCCGCATCGCGCGTGCCATCGTGGCGCGCCGCGCCGAACAGCCGTTGCTGCGTACCGCGCAACTGGCCGACCTGATTGCCTCGGTGATGCCGCGCGGCGACAGCAAGACCCACCCGGCGACACGCAGCTTTCAAGCGATCCGCATCTACATCAACCGCGAACTCGACGATCTGGAAGCCGGCCTGGATGCAGCGCTGGCCGCGCTCAAGCCCGGCGGCCGTCTGGCGGTGATCAGCTTCCATTCGCTGGAAGACCGCATCGTCAAGCAATTCATGGCCCGCTACGCCAAGGCCCCGCCGAGCAATCGCCGCCTGCCCGAAGCGCAGCCGTTCGTGCCGACACTGCAGCTGGTGAGCGGTGCGATCAAGGCCGACGACGCCGAATTGAACGTCAATCCGCGTGCACGCAGTGCGGTATTGCGGGTGGCGGAGAAGCTGGGAATGGGAAATGAGGAATCGGGAATGGGGGACGGCAGGAGCGCCGCTGCTTCCCGATTCTCGACTCCCGATTCCCGATTCCCGGCGTCACCGAACGGTGGCGCCGCATGAGCCGCTTGCTGCTCATCGTGCTGCTTGCCTGCAGCATCGCCTCGGCGATCGGTGTCGTGTACATGCGCCACATGCATCGCAAGCTGTTCGTGCAGTTGTCCAAGCTCGAGCACACGCGCGACGAATTGAATATCGAATTCGGCCGGCTGCAGCTGGAGCAGGCCACGTGGGCGGAAAGCAACCGGGTCGATCAGGTCGCGCGTGCGCGCATCGGGATGAAGTTCCCGGAGACCAACGACATCGTGGTGGTGCGCCCATGACCAATCAGCAGCACAGCCGCTTTGCACGGCGCAGCTGCGCAGCGGGAGGTGCGCGGTGAAGGCCGGCCGCAACCGCCCCCGCAGCAATTTCAATCTCCGTGGTCGCCTGACCCTGGTCGGCATCGCGTTGGGCCTGTGCTCGGTGACGCTGATCGGGCGCGCCGCGTTCGTGCAGCTGGTTAATCGCGATTTCTATCAGCGTCAGGGCGAAGCGCGTTACCTGCGCGAACTGCCCATCGCCACCTCGCGCGGCATGATCACCGACCGCAACGGCGAGCCGCTGGCGGTGTCCACGCCGGTGGAATCGATCTGGGTCAATCCGCAGGAACTGCTGCGTAACCCGGACCGCATTCCCGAACTGGCCAAGGCGCTCGGACAGCCGCTGGATGAATTGAACGCCAAGCTGGCGCAGAAGGCCGGCAAGGAATTCATGTACCTGCAGCGCCGGATCAACCCGGACAAGGCGCATGCGATTGTCGATCTGAAGATTCCGGGCGTGTTCTCGCAGCGCGAGTTCCGTCGCTTCTATCCGCAAGGCGAGGCGATGGCCCACGTGCTGGGCTTCACCAACATCGACGACCGCGGCCAGGAAGGTCTCGAACTTGCGTTCGACGAATGGCTGCGCGGCAAGCCCGGTTCCAAGAAGGTGGTGCGCGATGCGCGCGGCGCCATCGTGGAAAGTGTGGACCTGGTGCGTCCGGCGCAGCCGGGCAAGGACCTGACGCTGAGCATCGACCGCCGCATCCAGTTTCTTGCTTACAAGGAACTACGAAACGCCTTGGTCGAAAACAACGCGGCCGGCGGTTCGATGGTGGTGATGGATGTGGCCACCGGCGAAGTGCTGGCGATGGTCAACCTGCCCACCTACAACCCGAATTCGGTCACCGGCATCAACCCGTCGGCGCGCCGCAACCGCGCGGTCACCGATCTGGTCGAGCCGGGTTCGACGATGAAGCCGCTGACCGTGGCCACCGCGCTGACGGCCGGCGTGGTGACCAAAGACACCATCATCGACACCAACCCCGGCTACATGTCGGTGGGGCGCTTCACCATTCGCGATGTGCCGCGCAACAACGGTGTGCTCAACGTCACCGGCGTGATCACCCGCAGCTCGAACATCGGCGCGGCCAAGATCGCCGCCAAGGTGCCGGACCAGACCTTTTATCAGTCGATCCGCAACTTCGGTTACGGCAGCGCGCCGCATAGCGGTTTTCCCGGCGAATCGGCCGGTGTGGTGTTGCAGCCGGCACGCTGGAGCGGCCCGTCCAAGACCACGATGTCGTATGGCTACGGCTTGTCGGTGACACCGCTGCAGATTGCGCAGGCATACGCCACGCTCGGCAACGGCGGCAAGCTCACGCCGCCGACGTTCGTGCGCGGCCAGCACAACGAAACCCGTCAGGTGATCACGCCGGAAGTGGCGCGCCAGGTCATCGACATGATGGAAACCGTGGTCACCCAAGGCGGCGCCAAGGGCGCGGCGATTCTGGGGTATCACGTGGCCGGCAAGACCGGTACCGCGCGCAAGAATGGCGCCAACGGCTACGAGCGCGGGCATTACAACGCGCTGTTCGCCGGCCTGGTGCCGGCCACGCGCCCGCGCTTTGCCACCGTCATCGTGATCAACGATCCGCAGGGCAAGGTGTACTACGGCGGCCTGGTGTCGGCGCCGGTCTTCCACCGCGTGATGGAAGGCGCGCTGCGCTTGATGGACGTGCCGCCGGACGACATCCAATCGTGGCTGGCCGCGCAAGCTGCCGGTAAAACGGGTCAGCCCACGGTCAAGCCGCAGCCGGCCGATCTGGATCCGGCGCTGGTGCCGGACCCTGTGGACGAAGTGTCTGCCGGCATTCCGACCGCAGTGGCACCACCGCCGGCCAACGCGCCAGCGCAGCCTGCGCCGTTGCAGGAGAGCCGCCAATGAGCCGCTCCATGGCGCTCTCGCAGTTGCTGCCGGACGTGGCACTGCCGCACGACGTGCAGGTCTCCGGTCTGGTGATGGATAGCCGTGTGGTGGCTCCGGGCGATGCGTTCGTGGCGATCGCCGGCTTCGGTGCGCATGGCCTGGGCTTTGTCGAACAGGCGCGCGCCAATGGTGCGGGTGCGGTGTTGTTCGAGCCTCCGGCTCCAGACGGTATGCCGGTCCCGGCCGATGCGATTGCCGTGCCCGGTCTGCGCGCGCGCCTTGGCGTGATGGCCGATCAATTTCATGGCCGGCCGTCGCATGCGATGCGGATGGTTGGCGTCACTGGTACCAACGGCAAGACCTCCACCGTGCAGTTGCTGGCGCAGGCGCTGACGCTGCTCGGGACACCCACCGGCACGCTCGGCACCCTGGGCGTCGGTCTGTATGGCGCGGCCGTGCCGACCGGTTTCACCACGCCGCTGGTGCTGCCCACGCATGCGTTGCTGGCGCAGTTGCGCGATGAGGGTGCGCAGGCGGTGGCAATGGAAGTCAGCTCGCACGCGCTCGATCAGGGCCGCGTGGATGCCGTGCATTTCGATGTCGCGGTGTTCACCAATCTCACCCGCGATCATCTCGATTACCACGGTGACATGGCGCAGTACGGCGCTGCGAAGGCCAAGCTGTTCACCCGCGCTGGCTTGAAAGCGGCGGTGGTGAATCTGGACGATGCCTTTGGCCGCACGCTGTTCGCCTCGCTCGATCCCGCACTGCGTGCAATCGGTGTGAGCTCGCGCGCGCAGGCCGATGCCAGCGTGAGCGCGCAGGCACTGCAGCTGGACCACAACGGCATCAACTTCGCGCTGAATATCCAAGGCGAAGTGCATCCGGTGCATTCGCCGCTGCTGGGCCGCTTCAACGTGGACAACCTATTGGCGGTGGCTGGCGCGTTGTGGGCGCTGGAGACTGCACCTGCGCAGATCGCCACTGTGCTTGGCCAGTTGCAGCCGATCCATGGCCGCATGAATCGGCTCGGTGGCGCACATGGCGCACCGTTGGTGGTGGTTGATTACGCGCACACGCCCGATGCGCTGGAACAGGCATTAAGCAGCCTGCGTTCGCATGCGCAGGACCGGCTGATCTGCGTGTTCGGCTGCGGCGGCGAACGCGACACCGGCAAGCGCCCGCAGATGGCGGCGATTGCAGAACTCAACGCCGACGTGGCCATCGTCACCGACGACAACCCGCGTGGCGAAAATGGCGACGCGATCGTGGCCGATATCCTGCGCGGCTTCGCGCGCCCGGATGCCGCCATCGTGCAGCGTGACCGCGCTGCTGCGATCCATCAGGCCATCGGCATGGCCAGCGCGTCCGACATCGTGTTGATCGCCGGCAAGGGGCATGAGCCATACCAGGAAGTTGCCGGCGTGCGGCATGCCTTCGACGACGCCATCGTGGCGGCGCAGGCGCTGCTGCCGCGCACCGTGCTGGGAGTGCGCCCATGAAGCTCACTCCACTGTCGTTGATTGCGCATTGGGCCGGTGGCGAGCTGCATGGCGACGACGCCATGATCGATGCGGTGGGCAACGACACCCGCACGCTCGCCAATGGCAGCCTGTATATCGCGCTGCGCGGTGAGCGTTTTGATGGGCACGACTTTGCCGCCGACGCCGTCGCGCACGGTGCCAGCGGATTGCTGGTGGATCGCCTGCTGCCGGCGCTGAGCGTGCCGCAGGTGGTGGTGGAAAACACCGAGCTGGCATTGGCGCGGGTTGCTGCCGGTATGCAGCGCGACCGCGCCACACGCGTGCTTGCGCTGACCGGCTCCAACGGCAAGACCAGCGTCAAGGCGCTGCTGCTCTCGATCCTGCAGGAAGCCGGGCGCGTGGATGGCACCACCGTGTACGCCACGCCGGGCAACCGCAATAACGAGATCGGCCTGCCGCTGGCGGTGATTGCCGCGCCTGACGATGCGGATTTTGCGATCTACGAAATGGGCGCCGGCAAGCCGGGCGATATCGCCTATCTTACCGATATCGCGCAGCCCCATGTCGCGCTGGTCAACAACATCGCGCCTGCCCATCTTGAGCGTCTGGGCAGCTTGCTCGGCGTTGCACAGACCAAGGGCGCCATCTACACCGCGCTGCCCGCCGATGGCGTGGCCGTGATCAATGCCGATGACGCGTTTGGCATGTGGTTCGAGCAGCAGTTGCAGGCGCAGCCGGTGCAGGGACGTCGCATCTTGCGCTACGGCTTGCAGATCAGTGCCGATATCTCGGCGCGTCAGCTGCAACTGCAGGCTGGTGCTGCGCAGTTCACCTTGGTGACCCCGCAGGGCGAGGCGCAGGTTGCGCTGCCGTTGCCGGGCCGGCACAACGTGCTCAACGCCTTGGCGGCAACCGGTCTGGCACTCGGTGCCGGTATCGCCTTGCCGGTGATCGCGGCCGGTCTGGCACAGGCGCATCCGGTGGCCGGTCGGCAAATTGCACAGACCTTGCCGAGTGGCGCGGTGCTGATCGACGACAGCTACAACGCCAACCCCGGCTCGCTGGATGCGGCCATCGACGCTTTGGCCGCCGCACCGGGCGACGGCTGGCTGGTGCTCGGCGACATGCGCGAGCTCGGTGCCGAAGGTGTCGCATTGCACGCCGCTGCCGGACGTCGCGCACGTGCGGCCAAGCTGCAGCGGCTCTACGCGCTGGGCGAGCTCAGCGCCGCCGCGGCGCAGGCATTTGGCGAAGGAGGCCGCGTGTTCGCCACCCATGCCGAGTTGATCGACGCCCTGCAGGCGGATCTGTTCGATGCCGCCAGCCGGGAAACACGCACACAGCAACACGCATCAGGAAATACGCAGGAACATGCAGTGATTCACCAACAGCAATCGCCGTCCACGGCCGCTCTTTCGGGTGCCGCCTCCATCACGATCCTGGTGAAGGGCTCGCGCGGTAGCGCGATGGACCGCGTCGTCACCGCGCTGCTCGCATCTGCGGAGGGCGCATCCCATGCTGCTTGAGTTGGCCCGTTGGCTGCAGCAACTGGAGAGCCTGTTCGGGCTGTTCAACTATCTGACCTTCCGCGGCATTTTGGCTGCGCTGACCGCGCTGTTCCTGTCGTTGTGGATGGGCCCTGCGGTGATCCGCAAGCTCGCCCAGTTCAAGGGCGGCCAGCCGATCCGCCAAGACGGCCCGCAAACGCACTTTTCCAAGGCCGGCACGCCGACCATGGGTGGCTCGCTGATCCTGCTCACCGTCACCCTGTCGGTGCTGCTGTGGGGCGACCTGCGTAACCGCTACGTCTGGTTGGTGCTGGCGGTGATGATCTGCTTCGGTGCGATCGGCTGGTACGACGACTGGATCAAGATCGTGCGCCGCGACCCGAACGGCCTGAAATCGCGCTGGAAGTATCTGTTGCAGTCGATCTTCGGTCTGGCCGCCGGGTTGTTCCTGTACTACACCGCCGACGTCCCGGCGGCGATCACGTTTTACATTCCGATGTTCAAGTCAATCGCGTTGCCACTGGCCGGCGTGAGCTTCGTGGTGATCGCCTACTTCTGGATCGTGGGCTTCTCCAACGCGGTGAACCTCACCGACGGCCTGGATGGTTTGGCCATCATGCCGACCGTGTTGGTGGCCTGCGCGCTGGGCGTGTTCGCGTATGCGTCGGGCAACGTGGTGTTTGCCGAATACCTGAAAATCCCGCTGATTCCCGGTGCCGGCGAGCTGATCATCATTTGCTCGGCGATCGCAGGGGCAGGCTTGGGCTTTCTCTGGTTCAACACCTATCCGGCAATGGTGTTCATGGGCGACATCGGCGCGCTGTCGCTGGGCGCGGTGCTCGGCACCATCGCGGTAATCGTGCGTCAGGAGATGGTGCTGGTGATCATGGGCGGCGTGTTCGTGATCGAAACGCTGTCGGTGATGATCCAGGTGGCCAGCTTCAAGCTCACCGGCAAGCGCGTGTTCCGCATGGCGCCGATCCACCACCACTTCGAACTCAAGGGTTGGCCGGAGCCGCGCGTGATCGTGCGTTTCTGGATCATTTCGGTGGTGCTGGTGCTGATCGGCCTTGCCACGTTGAAGGTGCGCTGATGAACGACATGTCCCGCCAAGCCACACGACTGGACGCCATCGGCGGCCGCTACGATCCGTGGCTGCTCGGGGCCGCGGCCACGCTCGCCTCGCTGGGCGTGGTGATGGTGGCATCCAGCTCGATCGAGCTGTCCGACAACCCGTTCTATTACCTGACCCGCCACCTGCTGTTCCTGGGTATCGGCGTTGGTCTGGCGTTCTGGGCGATGCGCACCGAGCTCAAGACCATCGAGCAATACAACCAGGTGTTGTTGCTGGCCTGCTTCGGCCTGCTGATGGTGGTATTCGTGCCGGGGCTGGGCAGCAGCGTCAACGGCGCCAAGCGCTGGATCAATCTGGGCGTGTCGAAATTCCAGACCGTGGAAGCGGTCAAGGTGCTCTACATCGTGTGGCTGTCCAGCTACCTGGTGCGCTTCCGCGATGAGGTCAACGCCACCTGGCCGGCGATGCTCAAGCCGCTGGGCGTTGCGATCGCACTGGTCGGCCTGTTGCTGATGCAGCCGGACTTCGGCTCGTCCACGCTGTTGCTGGCGATTACCGCCGGCATGCTGGTGCTGGGCGGCGTGAACCTGCCGCGCATGTCGATGCCGATCGTGATCGGGCTGCCGATCTTCGCCTTCATCGCGATCCTGGAGCCGTATCGCCTGCGTCGCATCACCTCGTTCCTGGACCCGTGGGCCGACCAGCTCGGCTCCGGCTATCAGTTGTCGAACGCCCTGATGGCGGTCGGCCGCGGCCAGTGGACCGGCGTAGGCTTAGGTGCATCGGTGCAGAAGCTCAATTACCTGCCCGAATCGCATACCGACTTCATCTTCTCGGTCATTGCCGAAGAACTCGGTTTCATCGGCGTCTGCGGTGTGGTCGCGCTGTATGCGCTGCTGGTCGGCCGCGCGTTCTGGCTGGGCATGCGCTGCGTGGAAATGAAGCGGCATTTCTCCGGCTACATCGCCTTCGGCATCGGCCTGTGGATCGCGATGCAGAGTTTTGTGTCGATTGGCGTCAACCTGGGCATCCTGCCGACCAAGGGCCTGACCCTGCCATTGATCTCCTCCGGCGGTTCGTCGGTGCTGATGACCTGTGTGGCGATTGGCCTGTTGCTGCGCGTGTCCTACGAAATGGATCGTGCAGAGCGCTTGCGCAGCAAGTTGTCGCCGCAGGGCGAAACTGCTGCTGCACCCGCGCCTGTGGCAGCGGCACCAGCTGCCGCGGCCCCCGTGGCACCGGCCTCTGCGATCCTGCGCGGCACCAGCCGCATGCAGCCGCGTGTGGAGCCGACGTTTGGGAGGATTGCGTGAGCGTTGCTGCGCATCCCTCGCAAACTGCCGCGCATCCATTCGCGGGAGTTCGCCCAGTGATGATTCTGGCGGGCGGCACCGGTGGGCATATCTTCCCGGGACTGGCCGTGGCCAAGGTGTTGCGTGCACGCGGCGTGCCGGTGACCTGGCTGGGTGCCGATGGCGCCATGGAAGCCCGTCTGGTACCGCAGCACGATATTCCAATCGATACGCTGGCCATCAGCGGCCTGCGCGGCAAAGGCGTGGTGAAGTTGCTTGGTGCGCCGGTGCGGGTGATGCGCGCGGTGCGCGCCGCCGGCTTTGTGCTGCGCAAGCGTCAGCCGCGTGCGGTGATCAGTTTTGGCGGCTTTGCCGCCGGCCCGGGCGGCCTGGCTGCGCGCTTGCTTGGTGCGCCGTTGCTGGTGCACGAACAAAATCGCGCACCTGGCATGACCAATAAGGTGTTGTCGCGTTTTGCGCGCCGCGTGCTGACGGGATTCCCCGGCAGCTTCGCTGGCGAAGAAGCGGTAGGCAACCCGGTGCGCGCAGAAATCGCCGCACTGCCTGCGCCGGCGAACCGTTTGGTCGGCCGCACTGGCCCGGTGCGCGTGCTGGTGCTGGGTGGAAGCCAAGGCGCGCGCGTGTTGAATCAGGCGGTGCCGACAGCGCTGGCCGCACTCGGTCATCCGGAGGTCGACGTGCGCCATCAGTGCGGCGAAAAGCTGCGTGCCGAAGCCGAAGCGGCGTACACGCAGGCCAGCGTCAACGCCAGTGTCGAGCCCTTTATCGCCGACATGGCCGCCGCCTATGCGTGGGCCGATCTGGTCGTGTGCCGCGCCGGCGCATCCACGCTGGCCGAGTTGTGCGCCGCCGGTGTCGGCAGCGTGCTGGTGCCGTTTGCCGCCGCCGTCGACGACCATCAAACCCGCAATGCCGAATACCTGGTCGGCGCCGACGCCGCCGTGCTGCTCAAGCAGGACGACAGCCTGGCAGTGCGCTTGCAGCAGGTGTTGCAGACCCTGCTCACCGACCCGGTCCGTCGCCTGTCGATGGCCAACGCTGCACGCACCCTGGCCAAACCAGACGCCGCCGAGCGTATCGCCGACATCATTCTTCAAGAGGCCGGGAGTGGTAAATCGGGAATGGGGAATGGGCAGAGCTCAGAACAACCGCAGGAACAGACATTGATGCACGCAGACAAGCGCCCCGACCAAGTTTCCGTCGCCGCTGGCGCTCAGCTTTACACGATTCCCGATTCCCGACTCCCGATTCACACCTCCGCAGGAGGTGCCCAGTGATCCGCCGTCTGCAGGACAGTGGCGATCTGGTGCGTGCATTTCCGCGCGTGCATTTTGTCGGCATCGGCGGCACCGGCATGAGCGGCATTGCCGAGGTGATGCTGACGCTAGGCTATGAAGTCTCCGGCTCCGATAACTCTGATAACGCGGCCACGCGTCGCTTGGCCAAGCTGGGTGCGCGCGTGATGCGCGGCCACTCGGCGGCCAACGTGTTGGGCACCGATTGCGTGGTGGTGTCCAGCGCCATTCGCGACGACAATCCCGAGCTGATGGAAGCGCGCAGCCAGCGCATTCCGATCATGCCACGTGCCGCCATGCTGGCCGAGCTGATGCGCTTCCGTCGCGGCATTGCGGTGGCCGGCACGCATGGCAAGACCACCACCACCAGCCTGGCTGCAGCTGTGCTGAGCGAAGGCGGGTTGGACCCGACATTCGTCATCGGCGGGCAACTGCTGGCCGCCGGTGCCAACGCAAAACTCGGTGGCGGCCAATGGCTTGTTGCCGAAGCCGACGAAAGCGATGGCAGCTTCCTGCGCCTGAATCCGTTGATGGCGGTCATCACCAACATCGATTCGGATCACCTGGAAAACTACGGCAACGACTTCGCCCGCATCCAGGCCGCATTCGCCGAATTCCTGCAGCGCCTGCCGTTCTATGGCCTGGCGCTGCTGTGCATCGACGACCCGGAAGTGGCTGCACTGGCCGGCAAGACGCCGCGTCATGTGATGAGCTACGGCATGAGCGAAAACGCCGACGTGCGCGCCGAAGATGTGATGCAGGACGGTCCGCGCATGCGCTTCACGCTGCGCCTGCCGGAAGGCACCACCACGCCAGTGACGTTGGCATTGCCGGGTCGTCACAACGTGCTCAATGCCTTGGCTGCTGCCGCGATCGGCTGGCAGCTCGGCGTAGCGTCGGAAACCATTGCACGCGCGCTGGAAAATTTCGCCGGCATCGGCCGTCGTTTCAACGATCTGGGCGAAGTCACCACCAGCACCGGCGCGCGCGTGCGTGTGGTCGACGATTATGGCCATCACCCGCGCGAGCTCGAAGCCGTGTTCGCTGCAGCACGTGGCGGCTGGCCGGACAAGCGTCTGGTCGTTGCCTTCCAGCCGCACCGCTATAGCCGCACCCGCGATCAGTTCGACGCCTTCGCTGCCGTGCTCAGCACCGTCGACGCGCTGGTGTTGAGCGAAGTCTACCCGGCCGGCGAAGCACCGATTCCGGGCGCCGATTCACGTGCGCTGGCACGCGCCATCCGTGCGCGCGGCCGTAGCGAGCCGGTGGTCGTCGGCCAGATTGCCGGCCTTGCCGAAGTGTTGCCGGACGTGCTGCAAGACGGCGACCTGCTGTTGATGATGGGCGCTGGCGATATCGGTTACGTGGCACAACACATCATCAACAACGGTTTCGTCGGAGAGCAGGCATGAGCGCGGTCATCGCCAATGCCCGCATCAGCGATCCGGCCGCTTTTGGCCGCGTCGCCGTGTTGCTCGGCGGCACTTCGTCCGAGCGCGAAGTGTCCTTGAATTCCGGTAGCAACGTGCTGGAAGCGCTGCGCGCACGCGGCGTGGATGCACAGCCGGTCGATGGCATTCCAGCGTTGGCCAAGGCGTTGGTCGCGCAGCAATTCGATCGCGTGTTCAACGTACTGCACGGCCATAACGGCGGCGGCGAAGACGGCATCGTGCAGGGCTTGATGGAAGCCTTCGGCGTGCCGTACACCGGCTCGAACGTGCTTGGCTCGGCGCTGAGCATGGACAAGATCCGCACCAAGCAGGTGTGGTTGTCGCTTGGCCTATCAACGCCGCGTTACGCGCGGTTGGCTGCTGGCGCCAGCGCCGCGGAGATTCACGCTGCTGCACAACAGATCGGGTTGCCGGTCATCGTCAAGCCGGCCAATGAAGGCTCCAGCGTCGGCGTCAGCCGCGTGTTCGACCAGGCACAGCTTGAAGAAGCAGTGACCCTGGCTGCGCGCTACGACGGCGCGCTGTTGATGGAGCAATTGATCGAAGGCGACGAACTTACCGTGGCCGTGCTCGGAGACACCGCGTTGCCGTCCATCCGCATCGTGCCCAAGGGCCAGTGGTACGACTACAACGCCAAGTACCTTGCCGAAGACACGCAGTACCTGTGCCCGGGGCTGGAAGGCGATGCCGAAGCGCAGATCCGCCAGCTCGCGCTGGACGCGTTCCGCGCTGCCGGCTGCCGTGGCTGGGGCCGCGTGGACGTGATGCGCGATGGCAGCAGCGGCGAGCTGTATCTGCTGGAAGTGAATACCGCTCCCGGCATGACCAGCCACTCGCTGGTGCCCAAGGCCGCCCACCAGCTCGGCATCGATTTCGAAACGCTGGTCTGGCGCGTGCTGGAGCAGACGCTGTGATGCAGGGAATGGGGAATCGGGAATCGGGAATCGCAAAAGCGACAGCCGGCAGTGCGCCGCTGTTGACGATTCCCGATTCCCGATTCCCCATTCCCGCGTGCGGAGCATGCGCATGAACGCCACCCTGCGCATTCTGGCCTGGTTTCTCGCGCTGGCATTGGTCGCGCTGCCGGTGGTGGCTGTGCTCAATGGCTGGGTCGGTGCCGAGCGTTGGCCGCTGGCGAAGTTGCGTGTGTCCGGCGACTTCAAGCGCGTGCCGGCCGAAGAATTGCGTGCGGTGGTGCTGCCGTATGCGCGCGCAGGCTTTTTCGCAGTGAAGTTGCAGCAGGCGCAGGACGCCATCGCGCGTTTGCCGTGGGTGGAAAGTGCGCAGGTGCGTAAGCGCTGGCCGGATGTGCTGGAAGTGCACGTCACCGAGCACAAGCCGTTTGCGCGCTGGGGCACCGACCGCATGCTGTCCGAGCAGGGCCGGCTGTTTCGTACCCCGCCGCTATTGAAAGATTTCAAGTTGCCGCAGCTGGATGGGCCGGACAGCAAGACCCAGGATGTGGTGGCGCTGTACAACGAATCGCGCGCCTTGTTCGCACCGACCGGGCTGGATGTGGAGCGTCTTGAAATGGACGCCCGCGGTAGCTGGTCGTTGGGTCTGAGCAATGGCGTGCAGATTGTGGTCGGCCGCGACGATGCCCGCGCGCGCCTGCAGCGTTTCGCCCGCATATTGCCGCAGCTGGCCGATCCGCAGCGCCCGATCGCCCGCGCCGACCTGCGCTACACCAACGGCTTTACCGTCGAGCGCGCTCCTGGTGAGACGCCGCACGACAGCAAGAAGCCCAAGGGCGCCACGCCGGTCACGCCTGCCGCGCCTGCCGCGCCGCCTGCGGAAGTGCATCCCGTCGCCACCCGTGTTCCGCAACGCCTGATCGATCGTCTGGCCTACGCGTTTCCGTCATTCACTCTTCAACGCAGTCTGCATACATGAATCGCAAAGGCGACAAATCCCTCATCGTTGGACTGGACATCGGCACCTCCAAGGTCGTTGCGCTGGTCGGCGAATACTCGCCCGGCAATCCGATCGAAGTGATCGGTATCGGTTCGCATGAATCGCGCGGTCTCAAGCGTGGCGTGGTGGTGGACATCGAATCCACCGTGCAGTCGATCCAGCGTGCGGTGGAAGAAGCCGAGCTGATGGCCGGTTGCGAAATCCGCTCGGTGTATGCATCGATTTCCGGCAATCACGTGCAGTGCAAGAACTCGCCGGGCATCGTGCCGATCCGCGATGGCGAAGTGACCTGGAGCGATCTGGAGCGTGTGCTCGATGCCGCCAAGGCGGTGGCCATTCCCGCCGACCAGCGCATCCTGCATGCGATTCCGCGCGAGTACGTGCTGGACGATTCGCAGGAGGGCATCCGTAACCCGGTTGGCATGACCGGCGTGCGCCTGGAAGTGCATGCGCATTTGGTGGTGTGCGCGCAGTCCGCGGCCGCCAATATCACCAAGTGCGTGCAGAAGTGCGGCCTGCAGGTCGACGATCTGGTGTTGTCGTCGCTGGCATCGTCGGTCGCAGTGCTGACCGCCGACGAACGCGAGCTCGGCGTGGTGCTGGTGGACATCGGCGCCGGCACCACCGATCTGGCGGTGTACGTGCAAGGTGCGATCTGCCACACCGCTTCCTTGCCGATCGCCGGCGACCACGTCACCAACGACATCGCGCACATGCTGCGCACGCCCACGCCGGAAGCCGAGCAGATCAAGGTGCGTTACGCCTGCGCGCTTGCGCAGTTGGCCACCGCGGAAGAAAGCATCCAGGTGCCATCGGTGGGCGATCGCCCGCCGCGCCGCATGCCGCGTCATGCACTCGCGCAGGCAGTGCAGGGCCGTTACGAGGAAATCTTCGAGATGGTGCAGGCCGAACTACGCCGGTCTGGCTTCGAAGAAATGGTGCGCGCCGGCATGGTGCTCACCGGTGGCGCCTCGAAGATGGAAGGCGTGGTGGAACTGGCCGAAGAAATGCTGCAGATGCCGGTGCGCGTGGGCATTCCGCAGCACGTCACTGGACTGGGTGAAGTCGTCGGCAACCCGGTGCACGCCTCCGGCGTCGGCCTGTTGCTGATGGGCAGCCAGATCGAACATCCGCGTCGCCCGTCGATCCCGACCGGGCGTGCGGGCAGCTTGTTCAAGAAATTGAAAAATTGGTATCGCGGCGAATTTTGACGGGCCGGGATTCGGGAGTTGGGATTCAAGATTGGCAAGAGCAAGAGCAAGAGCAAGAGCAAAAAGCAAAGCGTCAACGGTTGCTAAAATTACAGTAGAGAGCGGCGAGCAGGTAGGCAGTAAAATTTTTTTGCAGGCATTTGCGTCGAGGAGCAGGTGTGGTGAGTCGTAGAGCGCAACAGCGCATCAATGGCCACGCAACCCAGACCCGACTTTCAAACAACAACACTCGCCGGACGGAGAGATGGGGCGGATAACGGAGTCCTTCCGAATCCCCAATCCCACCTCACCAATCCGGCTCAAGAGGACACTGACATGGCACATTTCGAACTGATTGAAAAAATGGCTCCCAACGCAGTCATCAAGGTTGTGGGCGTGGGCGGTGGCGGTGGCAATGCCGTCGCACACATGGTCAACACCAACGTCGATGGCGTGGAATTCATCACCGCCAACACCGACTCGCAAGCGATCAAGAACTGCGGCGCCAAGTTGCAGCTGCAGCTCGGCACCAATGTCACCAAGGGCCTGGGCGCAGGCGCGAATCCGGAAGTCGGCCGTCAGGCGGCGCTGGAAGATCGCGAGCGCATCATGGACGCGCTGCAAGGTGCGGACATGGTCTTCATCACCGCTGGCATGGGTGGCGGTACCGGTACCGGCGCCGCACCGGTGGTGGCGCAGCTGGCCAAGGAGATGGGCATCCTGACCGTTGCCGTGGTCACCAAGCCGTTCCCGTTCGAAGGCCGTCGCCGCATGCAGGTGGCGCTGAAGGGCATCGAAGAGTTGAGCCAGCATTGCGACTCGCTGATCACCATCCCCAATGAAAAGCTGATCACCGTGCTGGGCCGCAACGCCACCATGATCCAGGCGTTCCGCGCTGCCAACGACGTGCTGCAGGGCGCCGTGCAGGGCATCGCCGATCTGATCGTGCGCCCGGGTCTGATCAACGTCGACTTCGCCGACGTGCGCACCGTGATGTCGGAGATGGGTCTGGCCATGATGGGCACCGGTTCGGCACGCGGCGACGATCGCGCGCAGGCCGCTGCAGAAGCCGCCATCCAGAACCCGCTACTGGACGATGTGAACCTGGCCGGTGCCAACGGCATCCTGGTCAACATCACTGCCGGCCCGGACTTCACCATGTCCGAGTTCGACGAAATCGGTCGTACCATCGAAGCGTTCGCGTCCGAAGATGCCACCGTGGTCGTCGGCACCGTGCTCGACCCGGACATGCAGGACGAAGTGCGCGTGACCGTGGTGGCCACCGGCCTGAACCGTGCGGTTGCGCGTCAGACCCAGCGTCCGGATCAACGTGCGCCGATCAAGTTGGTCCGCAACGCCACCACCGGCCAGCCGGAGTTCGGCGACTTCGACACCACCAGTGGCGACGCGGTGTCCAAGGCGGTCGGCGGCAGCATGGGCCTGGGCCTGCGTCGTCCGAGCAGCGACTCAGTCGGCAGCGGCAGCAGCAACCACACCGGCGGCGGCTCCTCGGCGCCGGCGGCTGACCTGCCCAACGATTACCTGGATATCCCGGCGTTCCTGCGCCGCCAGGCCGACTAAGGAGCGTCGGCTGCGTCGCTACGGTGACGCAGCCCATCCCGCCCCGGAGTCCGCTTCGGGGTGCACTGCCATGTCATGTCATTTCTGCCGGATCGGTGCCGATCCGGCAGCTTTTGTAATGCCGTGACCGCGCGATGACAGTTTCCGTCACGCACGACTTGTTAAAATTCGGATAATCTCAGCGGATTAGACAGTCGGTTCAGCGTCTGTCTGCTTTGTTCAGCCAGACTTCGCATATGACCCAGCAACGCACTCTCAAAAACACCATTCGCGCCACCGGCGTCGGCCTGCACAGCGGCGACAAGGTGTATATGACGCTACGACCGGCTCCGGTCGATCACGGCGTGGTGTTCCGACGTGTGGACCTGGAACCGATCGTCGAAGTCCCCGCCGATGCCGAGCTGGTCACCGAGACCACGCTGTGCACCGGCCTGACCTGCAACGGTGCCAAGATCCAGACCGTCGAACATCTGATGTCCGCATTGGCGGGCTTGGGCGTCGACAATGTCATCGTCGAACTGTCCTCGGCCGAGTTGCCGATCATGGATGGCTCGTCAGGCCCGTTCGTGTTCCTGCTGCAGTCGGCAGGTATCGTCGAACAGAGCAAACCCAAGCGCTTCATCCGGATCAAGCAGGCGGTGGAAGTGCGCGAGGGCGACAAGGTGGCCCGCTTTGAGCCGTACGAAGGCTACAAGCTCGGCTTCACCATTGAATTCAATCACCCGATGATCCCGGCCAAGCAATCGCGCCAAGAAATCGAGTTCTCCACCTCGGCGTACGTCAAGGAAATCTCGCGCGCGCGCACGTTCGGTTTCATGCGCGACCTTGAGTACATGCGCGAGCGCAATCTGGGCCTGGGCGGGTCGATGGACAATGCCATCGTGTTGGACGAGTTCCGCGTCCTCAACGAAGACGGCCTGCGCTACACCAACGAATTCGTGCGGCATAAGATTCTGGATGCCATCGGCGACCTGTATCTGGCCGGCGGCGCCATCCTGGGTGCCTACGAAGGTTTCAAATCCGGCCACGCCCTCAACAACAAACTGGTGCGTGCGCTGTTGGCCGACCAGGCCGCCTGGGAATGGGTCAGCTTTCCGGAAGGCACCGAGCAACCGCCGGTCACCTACGCCAGCCCTGTCTACGCGTAGTGTCAGGGAATGGCCAAGTTGGCACTCAAAGTGTGAACCCTGTTGCATTTCGGGTCTGTTTTTAACATTTATTTAAGACTTCCCTAACTCCCGGGGGCCACATGCCCGCTAGGATGCGTCGGGTCGTGTGCGGTCCTCGCAACTCTTTCACGCACTGGCGGCCGCTCTGGATAGGCGGTGAGGACCTTACCGCTTGGTCGGTAGGACGTCCTGCAAGGAAGCCAATGCGTCGCGCAAACCTTTGTGCGTCGCCTCGGACACGGGTTTGGGACGGTCGCGGTTCTGCTGCGTTGGGGAATGCAGCGGCACGGTTGCGGTCTTGATGGTCACTGCGGTGGCCTTTAGTCCGATGGATCGGGCTGCATCCAGGATTTGGGTTTCGGCAAGCCGCACCTTGGCATGCCAGACCGGCGAATCCACCAGAAAAACGAGTTGTTCGCCTCGGACATTGGCTAACCGGCAACGGGTGGCCAGATGAGGTGGTAACAGGGGGCGCAACTGCCGGTCCAGCGCATCGAGCCACAAGGCTCGGCGCAAGGGGTCGCCAGCCTTTTCCCCCAACGCGGCCTCGATGGCCGGTTGTGGAGCGGAAGGGTTGCGTGCGTTGGACTTGGGCTTGGACATGACACTCATATGGCGTTGAATAAAGTAGTAATCAAATCTCGACAGACCCGGGCGCAGCGTGTGGCCCGACAGTTACAGGGCTTTGCAGCAGATCGGCCGATGGTGGTGCTTGGTGCGGTACTGGGCCTGGGCATGCTGGTTGGCGTCGGTGCAAGCACCGCTACCGGCATGGTGACCAATTCCGCGCTGCAGGCCAAGGTTGCGCAGCAGCAGGCTGAGCTGGCCCAGGCGCAGCGCGCCTCGCAGGCGCAGGTCAATGCACTGGCTGCCCGTCTGGGCGAGCTGCAGGCGCAGGCCACCCGGCTTAATGCCTTGGGCGAGCGCCTGACCGAAATGGGCAGGTTGAAGGACGGCGAGTTCGACTTCGACGAGCCGGTCGGCGTCGGTGGCGGCGACGAGCCGGTCAGCGACATGCCGGTGAAAGAGCTCAAAGAGACGCTAGGGCAAGTGGAACAGCAGTTCTCCGCCTCCGGCCAGCAATTGAACGTCTTGGCCTCGCTGATGTTTGATCATCAGCTCGAGCAGAATTCGGTGCCGTCGCGGATGCCGATTCGCAATACCTACATCACTTCGGGCTTCGGCGGTCGCGCCGATCCGTTCGACGGTGGTTCGGCCTTCCACAAGGGTGTGGACTTCCACGCCAACGTGGGCGACCCGGTGATGGCGGTTGCCGATGGCGTGGTCAGCTACGCCGGTGTGCGCGGCGGTTACGGCAATGTGGTCGAAGTGGATCACGGCAACGGCTATGTGACCCGCTACGCGCACAACTCGCGCCTGGTGGTGAAGGTGGGCGATCTGGTGCGCGCCGGCCAGCAGGTGGCGCGTGCCGGCTCCAGCGGTCGGTCCACTGGCGCACACGTGCATTTCGAGGTGTGGGCGGACGGGCGCGTGGTTAATCCGCGCAAATTCCTGGGCGAAACCACGCCGGTGGGACGTCAAGGGCGCGGTTGAAGAAGGCGCGGGCCGCGCTTGATTCGTGAAGGCCCGCCCCAAGCTACAATAGGGTGTTGCCATCGACAGGGCGCAGTGCGCCCTGTTTCGTTTACGGCGGTCGGGTCTGTGGGGACCGGCGTCGGTCAAACCGTTCCTTTTCAACCGGTTTCTTCAATGATCAACAGTCTGCTTACCCGTGTCTTTGGCAGTCGTAACGAACGCCAGCTGCGCCAGCTCAACCGCCTCGTCGCCCAGATCAATGCGCTGGAGCCGACGATCGAGAAGCTCTCCGACGCCGAGCTGCAAGCCAAGACCCCGGAGTTCAAGCAGCGGCTTGCCGCCGGCGAGTCCCTGGACAAGATTCTTCCCGAAGCCTTTGCGGTGTGCCGCGAGGCCAGCCGCCGCGTGCTCGGCATGCGCCATTACGATGTACAGCTGATCGGCGGCATGGTGTTGCACCTGGGCAAGATCGCCGAGATGCGCACCGGCGAAGGCAAGACCCTGGTGGCCACGCTGCCGGTCTACCTCAACGCGCTGCAGGGCGAGGGCGTGCACGTGGTCACGGTCAACGACTACCTGGCGCGCCGCGATGCCGCGCAGATGGGCAAGTTGTACAACTGGCTGGGACTGAGCGTGGGCGTGGTGTATCCGGGCATGCCGCACAGCGACAAGCGCGAGGCCTATGGCAGCGACATCACCTACGGCACCAATAACGAATTCGGCTTCGACTACCTGCGCGACAATATGGCGCTGTCGCGCGCCGACCGTTACCAGCGCAATCTGCATTACGCGATCGTCGACGAAGTCGACTCGATTCTGATCGACGAAGCGCGCACGCCGCTGATCATTTCCGGCCCGGCCGACGAATCGCCGGAGCTGTACATCCGCGTCAACCGCATCGTGCCGCAGCTGACCAAGCAGGAAAGCGAAGAGAGCGAAGGCGATTACTGGATCGACGAAAAGGGCAAGCAGGTGCATCTGTCCGAAGCGGGCATGGGCCACGCCGAAGAACTGCTGCTGCAGGCCGGCATCCTGGAAAACGCCGAAGACGGGCTCTACGCCGCGCAGAACCTCAGCGTGGTGCATCACCTCAACGCGGCGCTGCGTGCGCATGCGATCTATCAGCGCGATGTGGATTACATCGTGCGCGATGGCGAAGTGGTGATCGTGGACGAATTCACTGGTCGTACGCTGTCCGGGCGTCGCTGGTCCGACGGCCTGCATCAGGCGGTCGAAGCGAAGGAAGGCGTGCCGGTACAGCGCGAGAATCAGACGCTGGCCAGCATCACCTTCCAGAACCTGTTCCGCATGTACAAGAAGCTGTCCGGCATGACCGGTACGGCCGACACCGAAGCCTACGAATTCCAGAGCATCTACGGCCTGGAGGTGGTTGTGATTCCGACCAACCGCCCGACCGTGCGCAAGGACCATCCCGACCAGGTGTTCCTCAACCGCAAGGGCAAGTTCAATGCGGTGCTGGCCGACATCGAAGACTGCGCCAAGCGCGGTCAGCCGGTGCTGGTGGGTACGACCTCGATCGAGACCTCGGAGATGCTGTCCGAGCATCTGCGCAAGGCCGGCGTGAAGCATGAAGTGCTCAACGCCAAGCAGCATGAGCGCGAGGCCACCATCGTGGCCAACGCCGGTCAGCCGGGCGCGGTGACCATCGCCACCAACATGGCCGGTCGCGGTACCGACATCGTGCTGGGCGGTTCGCTGGAAACCGAACTGCATGGCATGGGCGAAGACATCAGCGACGAGCAGCGCTTCGCTGCCAAGACCGAATGGCAGCGCCGTCATGATGCGGTCAAGGCCGCTGGCGGCCTGCACATCATCGGTACCGAACGCCACGAATCGCGCCGTATCGACAACCAGTTGCGTGGCCGTGCCGGTCGTCAGGGCGACCCGGGTTCGTCGCGTTTCTATCTATCGCTGGAAGACAATCTGATGCGCATCTTCGCTTCGGACTGGGTCCAGAAGGCGATGCGCATGATGGGCATGAAGGAAGACGACGTCATCGAAGATCGCCTGGTCAGCCGGCAGATCGAAAAGGCGCAGCGCAAGGTGGAAGCGCACAACTTCGACATCCGCAAGAACTTGCTGGATTTCGACGACGTCAACAACGACCAGCGCAAGGTGATCTACGCGCAGCGCGACGAATTGCTGGACGCCGAGTCGGTCAAGGACAATGTCGACGGCATTCGCGGCGATGTGATCTACGACCTGGTCGCACGCTTCGTGCCGCCCAATTCGGTCGACGAACAGTGGGACCTGAAGGGCCTGGAAGCCACGCTGGAGTCGGAGCTGGGCGTGACCTTGTCGCTTACAGACATGGTGCGCGCGCAGGAAGAAATCGATGCCGAGCAGATTGCCGCCAAGGTGCAGACAGCGGTGGATGCGCACTTTGCCGAGAAGGAAGCGGCCGTAGGCAACGACACCATGCGCGCGCTGGAAAAGCACGTGATGCTGACCGTGCTGGACCAGGGCTGGAAGGAGCATCTTGCCAAGATGGATTACCTGCGCCAGGGCATCTATCTGCGCGGTTATGCGCAGAAGCAGCCCAAGCAGGAATACAAGAAGGAAGCCTTCGAGCTGTTCTCCGATATGCTGGAGAACGTCAAGCGCGAAGTGATCAACCTGCTCGCGCGTGTGCGCATTCGCAGCGAAGAAGAAGTGGCCGAACTGGAAGAGCAGGAACGGCTGCAGGCGCAGGCGCGCTTGATGGCCTCGCAATTCCAGCACCAAGAGGCGGGCGGCTACGGTGCCGACGAGGAAGTGGAGCAGATGCAGGGCGGCAACGCGCCGGTCCCGGTCTCGCAGGTCACTCGCGACGAACCCAAGGTGGGCCGCAACGACCCATGCCCCTGCGGCAGCGGCAAGAAGTACAAGCACTGCCACGGTCAACTCAGCTGATGCTGAGTTGACCGTGGAGCAGCCCGCTTTGCGGGCTGCTCACCCGCTATCCGCGTTGCGGATAGCGGGCTCACGGTGCTGCTTCCGATTCCCTGCGCCTTCGGCGCGCCCCCCTTATCACTTACCAACGGGGCTTTTCTTTCGGAAGTACTGCGATAGCCTTTTGAAGGACGCGCAGTTAGGCGGGCGAGTGCGGCTTTGGTCTGCTGCGCTGAGGCGCAGATTGGGAGTGCGTGATCGGCAATTGGTAACGCTGGTGCAACGCCTGCGTTAGCGAATCCCAAATCCGCAATCCCGGCTGCATTGCACTGCACCGCTCACTCGCGGCACTCTTGTCGCCATGCCTGATTCTCTTCGATCCATTCACGTCGTTGCCGGCGTGATCACCGACCCCCGCGGGCGCATCCTGCTGACCCGCCGTACCGAAACCCGTGACATGCCTGGCCTGTGGGAATTCCCGGGCGGCAAGCGCGAGCCTGGCGAGACCTCCGAACAAGCGCTGGTGCGCGAGCTCAACGAAGAGCTCGGCATCGAGGCACAGGTCGGCGATTGGCTCATGGATGTGCCGCAGCTCTATCCGGACAAGCGGCTGCGTCTGGAAGTGCGGCATATCACCGCCTGGAAAGGCAGCCCACGCGGCCGCGAAGGCCAGGCCATGACCTGGGTGGCGGCAGACAAGCTGGCCCGCTATTCGATGCCGCCCGCCGACGTGCCCGTGGTGGGGGTGCTGCGTCAGCCCGACCGTTACCTGATCACGCCCGAGCCGGAGGACGACGCGCGCTGGCTGGAGGGCCTGGAGCTCGCGTTGCACAACGGCATTACGCGGATCCAGCTACGCGCGCGGCAGCTTGCGCCTGCGCGTTGGCAAGCACTGTTGCAGCAGGTCATGCGCTTGCGTGGCCGCGCGCGCGCGCAGCTGCTGCTCAATCGCGATATCGCGCTGGCTGCGGAACTTGGTATCGGCGTGCATCTGGGATCGGAACAGTTGGCTGGTTTGCAGGAACGCCCGCTGCCCGCAGAACACCTCGTGGCTGCGTCGTGCCATGGCTTGGACGACTTGCGCCACGCACAACGGATCGGCTGCGACTTCGCGGTGTTGGGGCCTGTGCAGGCCACCGCATCGCACCCGGGCGCCACCCCGATCGGATGGGATGGTTTTGAAGCCTTGCGCGAACAGGTCTCGCTGCCGATCTACGCGCTTGGCGGCATGCAGATCGAGGATGTGCGAGAGGCGCGGTCGCATGGCGCGCAGGGCATCGCGGCGATCCGCTCGCTGTGGCCGCAGTGACTGCACCGACGCAGTCGGTGTTCGGCGATCCTTCTGCGATCCCACACAGCACGGCGACACGCAGACACCGCTAGAACGTCACCCAGAAGCAGTTGTATTGCCTGCGCAGCCTCAGCACGCTGCGCGCAGGCGTGCCGCTGGCGAGGTTCTGTTCCAGCCGCAGGCCCCAGGGGTGCGGGCGGCTAGGTGGGGCGGCAAGTGGCGCGTCGATGGTGCTGCCATCCAGCGATGGGGTGGGCGCGGTGGTCTCGGCGTCCCAGGTTGGGGTGTCGTCGCTTTGCGGATACATCGGCACGATATCCAGCAACGGACGCTGCACGATCGCTTCCAGGCGGCTCAGCACCTGATTGGCGGCGGCATCGGATTGCCCGCTCCACAGGTATAGGCTGGACAGACGATTGACGTCGCGGCTGTCCACTGCCGATTGCAGCAGCGACACCAGTTCGCTCAGCCGCCTTGGGCAGCCATAGCGATACAGACTGGTATTACCTTGCGGGCGGATGTCGGATGGCGCGCGGCTTGCCGCGGCAACGTCTTCGCAGCGCCGGTCGGTGAACATGGTCTGCCCGTCCGGCGAGACGCAGCGATGGATCTCCTGCGCCTGCACACGTGCGGCGGGACAGGCGCAGAGCAGTAACAGCAGGGGCAGAAGGCGAGGCATCAGCACAGCGTAGCCGGGCGCGTGTGAGTTGGCGATGCATGTGCGCGCTGGGGCGGGTGCGATGGCTGTCTGTCGTTCCATCAACGTCGTCAGCCCGCGTGCGCATCGTGACTTACGCCGTGGCGCGTGACGTCCTGTGCTGTGAGGAAGGGACAGCGAACGACGTGCCCGATACGTGCTTCCAAGCGCACCTTGAAACACGTGAAAATGCGAAGGGCACTTAGCGTCCAAGCAGCTGCAACACCTGCGTGGTCGGTTTGGCCAGATTGAGCGTGTAGAAGTGCAGTGCCGGCGCGCCACCTGCAATCAGGCGCTCGCACAAGGCCGAGACGACTTCTGCGCCGAACGCGCGTACCGCATCGGCGTCGTCGCCGTAGGACTGCATCTTCTTGCCGATCCAGCGCGGAATCTCCGCACCGCACTGCTCGGAAAACCGCCGCAGTTGCGAGAAGTTGGAGATCGGCATGATGCCCGGAATGATCGGCACCTCCACACCCATGCGCTGCACCGCGTCGCGGAAATGGAAGTAGGCATCGGCGTTGTAGAAATACTGGGTGATCGCCGCATCGGCGCCGGCATCGACCTTGGCCTTGAAATAGCGCAGGTCGCTAAGCGCATCTGTCGCTTGCGGATGGGTCTCGGGATAGGCGCCGACCTCGATCCGGAACGCATCGCCGTGCTCGGCGCGGATGAAGGCGATCAGGTCCGAGGCGTAACGCAGGTCGCCCGGATGACCCATGCCCGAAGGCAGGTCGCCACGCAATGCAACGATGCGGGTGCAGCCGATCGCCCGATACAGCTTGAGCAGTTCGCGGATTTCCTGCCGGCTGCCGCCGACGCAGGACAGATGCGGCGCCGCTTCGAAGCCGTGCTTCTGCTTGAGGTGGCGCACCGTTTCGGAGGCGTAGCTCAGCGTGGAGCCGCCGGCGCCGAAGGTGCACGACACATACTCCGGCGCGTAGCCCTTCAACCTGGCTGCGGTGCGGTCCAGTTGCGCGCGCTGGTCATCGGTCTTGGGCGGATAGAACTCGAAACTGAGATGCGTCATCGCGGCGGGTTCGGCAAAGCGTGTGGGCATAATATCGCTTCATCGCGATGAATGCATATTTGGTTGCGGCAGTTCCGATTCGCGCGGCGCTGATGCGGGATGCGGCGGCAGAACGCGGAACGGCAGGTTGGCGTAACCGGCGCGGCCCGCGTTGTCGTGTACTTCAACGAACAAACGATAGTTGCCGGGCGGTGGTGCGATCAGGCGGACCGTGTCGCCCGAATCACGTGCGCCAGCGCGATCACCGGCGGCGAGGGTCGGCTCAAACCCGACATCGACCAACGGTGGCAACGTCTCCGGGTCGCCGCCGATGCTGCGGGCAGTACTTTCGCTGCGAATCTGCCAGGTGTAGCGCAATAGGGATGCGCCACTGGCGTGAATGCTTGCGGTAACGGCTTGGCCCGGGCGCAGACTCACGCTGTCGGTCGCGCGCTGGCCATGCAGAGTGAGTGCCGACACGGCGGGCGCATGCGTGGCCGGCCACTGCCCGGTCCACAGCAGTTGCAACGTGTCCACGCTGGGCGTGGCTTCGCCCGAGGGCAGGAACAGGCCATACCAGGTGGGCGTGCGCTCCTGCTTGTCGCCCCACAGGAACACGAACGATCCAAGCCCTTGGCGGGTGTCGCTGGCGATGTAGCTGCGGTAGCGCTGTTCCAGCAATACCGCCTTGCGCGTGCTGTCGTCTTCGATCGGTGCGCCCCAGCCTGTGGTTGGCGATTCCCAATGCCCGGTGGGGCCCCACTCGGTGACCACGTAGGGGCCACGCCACTCGCTATCGCGCAGTTTCTGCGGCAGCGCCGCAATATCGCCATAAAGCTGCACGGCAATCAGGTCCAGTGCCGGTGCGCGTGTCTTGAGCTGGTCGATCAGCTGCTTGTCGAAGCAGGCCAGCGTGGTGGTGACCGGGTGGTCCGGATCGATGCTGTGGATGGCCTCGGCGATCTCGCCGACCGCATTCCACACCTTGGGATTGCTGTAATCCAGATTGAGCTCGTTGCCGACCACCCACATCAATACCGCCGGATGCGCTGCCGATCGCCGTACCTGCGCAAGGATGCGCTGCAGTTGCTGCTGCACCGCGGCAGCATCGTTGTAATCGAAGCCATGCCGCTGGTTGCCGACCTCGATGCCGACCGCCACTTTCAAACCGTTACGCTGCGCACGATCGAGCAAGGCGCGCTGGCGTTGCGGGTCAGCATCAACGCGCCAGGTGCGCAGCGCATTGCCGCCGCGTGCGGCCAGCGTTTCCATGCTGCCATTGCCCAGGCCAGCGCCCTTGATCACGAACGGGGCGCCATCCACCAACAGGCGATAGCCATCTGCTTGCTGGGCAATGCGCACCTGCGCTGCACGTGTGGGCGTGCTTGCGCACAATGCGAGCACGCAGATGACGGTGATGCGCACATTCCACGGCATCGGCATGGCAGCTCCTGGTGGCTAGCAAGACGCCAGCATAGGCCGGGACACCGTGCTGCGGGCCGACGCGTAGCGTCTGCCTGGTTGGGGCTGCTTGCGGGTCATCGCATCTTGTTCGGGGGCGATTGCTGCACCGGCGGGTCGCTTAGATGCGCGAGCCTGCGCCGCGCTCGGTGAGCTTCAGGCATTCCAAACCAGTTAGTCGGAGTGCGACATGTCGGAAAGGGCGATGGCTGTATCGCCGAATCCTTGGGGCGCATCTGAGTCGTGCCGGCGCGCAGCCTCGACGAGCTTGCGGGTGCGCTTGCGCCGGCGAGCAATCCGATACTTGCCTGAACTTTTTCGAGATGCTGTCGATGATAACCGCTCGTCCATTTGCGCAATACCTCGTTCGCACACGCAGCAGCATTGCAGCGCAGTTCTACGCAACCGCATCACCTGTCTGCAGCTGCTGCGGCACCACTTGCAGGTAAACGTGCGATGCCTCTGCGCCAAGCGTTGACGTCTGCGCGCCTACACTTGGCGCAACTTCTACGGAGCGCCTTTATGAGCGATACCACGATGACCGCCATCGCCATCCGCGATGGCAAGGGCGACGCCGACGCGCTGTACGCCATCGAGCAACCGCGCCCGCGTCCTGCACCGGGCCAGGTGCTGATCCGCGTGCACGCCGCCGGCATCAATCGACCCGATCTGCTGCAACGCGCCGGGCACTATCCGCCGCCGCCTGGCGCACCGGAAACGCTGGGGCTGGAGATCGCCGGCGAGATCGTGGAGCCGGCTGGTCGCTGGAAAGTGGGCGACCGCGTCTGCGCACTGCTGGGCGGCGGCGGTTATGCGCAATACGCTGCCGTCGATGCGCGTCACGTGCTGCCGATTCCTGCGGGCATGGATCTGGTGCACGCCGCCGCGCTGCCGGAAACCATCTTCACCGCCTACGCCAACCTGTTCGAACACGGCCGGCTCGCGGCGGGCGAATGGCTGTTGTTGCACGGTGCAACCTCGGGCATCGGCGTCACCGCGATCCAGATGGCCAAGGCGGCAGGCGCGCACGTGCTGGCGACCGCACGCTCGGCCAGCAAGGCCGCACAGGCGCGCGAATTGGGTGCCGATGTGGCGGTCGATTCCACCGGCGAATCGTTTGTCGAGGTGGCCAAGGGGCACGGCGGTGTGGACGTCGCGCTCGACATGGTGGGCGCTACAGTATTCGCCGACACGCTGGAAGCGCTCAATCCACGCGGACGCATCGTCTATATCGCCTCACAGGCCGGCGCCACCATCGAGGTGCCGATTCCGGTGCTGATGCGCAAGCAGGCGGTGATCACCGACTCGACGCTGCGCCCACGTAATGCCGATGAAAAAGCCCGGCTGGCCGCAGAAGTGGAACGCGTGGTGTGGCCGTGGATCGAACAGGGCAAGCTGCGTGTGCTGCTCGACAAGCGCTTCCCGCTAAGCGAAGCGGCCGCGGCACATCGCTATCTGGAACAGGGCAGCCACCTGGGCAAGGTGGTGTTGGAAATGTAGGACGCAGGCATGCGAATAACCGACCGGCGCCGGCGGCTGTCGTCGCCGTGCGTTGCGATTGGCCAGCGTCGGCAGGGCCACCGCGTGCAGTGGGCAGGCACCTCGGCGCAGGGCTTGAGCGTCAGTTGGCATTCGCATCGCTTTACGCACAGAGACTTCGCGCTGCTGCGTCTGCAATTGATGCTGCCTCATGAGAATCCGCAGCCTGTTACTCACGATCAATGGCGGTAAACGCATGGTGACGCGCTCTTTCTGCCGGGTCGTATTGGCCTGCGCCATCGCGTTGGGCCTGACCGGCACCGCGCACGCGGCCGAGCCGACACCTTCGCAAGTGGCTACCGGTGTTGCCCTCGCACCGGAGCGCATCCTGCAGGTGGATTTCGTGCTCAAGCCGCAGGTGAGCATGGCCCAGCAGCATGCGGCGGTGGAGCAGTGGTTGACCCGTGATGGCGGCGATCCGCTGTTGCGCGGTCCACTGGCCCGGGCGTCGGCTGCTTCCGCCAGCGATATCGCACAGGTCAAGGCATATCTGAGCCGGTATGGCATCACCGATGTGCGCCCGGCCACCGATGGCCGCTTGCTGCAAGTCCGTGCAACAGTGGCGGCGTTGCAGGCCGCCCTTGGTACCCAGCTGCGTGCGGTGACTGCCGATGGCCGCGTCGGCGTTGCCGCAGCGCAGGGCGCGGTCGCAGTACCGGCTGGCTTGCAGACGGTGGTGCAAGGTGTGGTCGGCCTGGACGGCACTGCTGGTGCCAAGGTCACACCGCACGGCGCGCCGCTGAGCGCCGCGCGCACATCTCTGTGGAATAGCAGAGCCGTGATGGCCTCCAACAGCGGCGGCGCAGAAGTCGTACGCCACAGCATCGAGGAGCTCAATAGCGCCTATGGCGCCGATACCCTGGCACCGGCCAGCGATATCGTCGGTGCGGTCATCGCCGCCGGCAATCTGGAAAATACCCTCGCGCGGCTGCAGAGCTTCCAGACGCTGCATGGCCTCAGCACTCTGGTCACGGTGGTGACGGTGGGCGACCCCAGTGCACCGGGTTACCAGTCCAGCGCCGCCAGCAAAGATTCCGAAGTCGAGTGGGACATGGATACCCAACTGCTGGTGGGTAGCGCCGGCGGATTGAAGCAGCTGATCATCTACAACATCCCGGATTTTTCCTGGAAGAGCATGATCGATGGCATGGCCCGGGCTGCTGACGACAATCTGGCCCGCGTGGTGAGCATGTCGATCTATGCGCAGGAGACCCAGGTGAACGACGCCATCTTCCAGGCCATGGATGCCAGCCTCAGCAAGGCGGTACGTCAGGGGCAGAACTTCGTGATCTGCAGCGGCGACGACGGCGTCTATCTGCCGCTGAGTGCGCGCGCCAACGCGCCTTATTACGACACGCTGGTGGGCCGCCCGGATCTGCGCCAGGTCGGTTGGCCGGCGTCGCACCGCTACGCGATTGCTGTCGGCGCCACTGAATTGCAGACCCAGGCTGGCAACCCCGGCAGCTACTCCTCCGAGCGCGTCTGGAACGCCGGTGTCGGCCGTCAGCTCAGCCAGGGGGAATTAGCAAGATCGCTTACGCGCCACAGTGGCAACGCACTCTCCTGCCTGGGCAGACGGCGTCTGGATACCGCGCCGTGCCCGACGTCAGCTTCAATGGCTCGTTCTACAGCAGCGCACAGATTCGCGGCACCAACGCCCAGGGCAATGAGGCTGCCTGGTATGTGTGGGGCACCAGTGCGGCTGCTCCGACCTTCGCCGGCTATATCGCCCGGCTATTGCACTCTCACCCCAGGCTGGGCTTCGTCGCGCCGCAGATCTATCAGTACGCCAGCCAGCATAATGATGCGCAGCGTGCCCATGACGTCGTGGTCGGTAGCAACGGCCTCTATCACGATGGATATAATGCCAGCTCTGGATGGGACTTCGCGTCGGGCTGGGGCAGCATGAACATCGGCGACTTCGACCGTTTCCTGACGCAGGCATTGCCATGACGTTCAATGCGTGCGGTGAGCTTGCCGTTGCTGCGGCTTAGAGCACCGACATGCCAACGTCGCGTAGCGGCGGTGCCGGTTGCCGCGTTGGCGTACGGTCGACCACCGCTTCGATGGGGTGCCCGTCCGGGTCGATGACGAACGCGGCGTAATAGTCATCGCCATAGTCCGGTCGCACGCCGGGTGTGCCATTGCAGTGGCCGCCGTGCTGTAGCGCGGCGCGATGGAAGCCGTCCACGGCCGACGCACCGGTGGCGGCAAACGCAAGATGGAAGTCGGCCCCGGCGCACACTGCATGGCGTGGCGTTGCTTCAACGCCAGGCAATCCTCGCCGCCTGGCCGGCCATAGCCGACAGCTTGGTCGTGCGTGCATGGCTCCAGATCGGACCACACCCGCACATAGCCAAGCGCGCCCAGCGTTGCGTCGTAGAACGCGGCGGATATCTCGATCGTACGAACGCCCAGCGAAACGTGATGCAACATCGGTGCAGCCTTCAATGGCGACGGCACCTTGGCGTGCCGGCAGCGATGCTCATCTGCATGCGCGCTGGCGTCAATCGCGCACTGCACAGCGGGCCTGTGACGTTGTGGTCGAGGTTGGCCAGTTGCTGATTCCGCAACGCGGAGCGCAACCTTTGTACGCCGCCTTCGTTGTGCAAGTGAGCCGTCCCCGTGCGCGGTGGCCAGCGCGCAGGTATAGCAAAACAAGCAGGAGCGATGTCTCGCAGTGGCTGCACCCTGACCGTACACTGCGCCATCGCGAGCACGACCAGCATCGAACCGCCTAGCGGTGACCATGCAGTGTGCGTGAGCAGGCGTTCGCACCCGTTATTACCACCTCTATCAGCACGCAGGTTTCGATGAAGCATCCAGACGCATTGCGCATTGCCCTTGTCGGGATCGGCAAGATCGCCCGCGATCAGCACGTGCCCACCATCGCGGCCCTGGACGATGTGCAGCTGGTGGCCACCGTGAGCCGGCATGGCACGGTCGATGGTGTGCCGGCCTATCGCACACTGGAAGACGCCTTCGCCGCGCAGCCGCAGATCGAGGCGGTGGCCTTGTGTACGCCACCGGTGGGCCGACATGCGCTGGCACAAGCCGCGTTGGTGGCTGGCCGCCATGTGTTTCTGGAAAAACCGCCGGCCGCCACGCTCGCCGAAATTCATGACCTGCAAGCCGTGGCGCAGCGTGCGCAACGCAGCCTGTTCACCAGTTGGCATTCGCGCTGCGCTGCCGGTGTGGAGCCTGCCCGTGCATGGTTGGCCGACAAGCAACTCGTGCGCGCGCGCATCAGCTGGAAGGAAGACATTCGCCACTGGCATCCGGGCCAGGACTGGATTCTTGAACCCGGCGGCATGGGCGTGTTCGACCCTGGCATCAATGCGCTCTCCATTGCGACCCATCTGCTGCCGCGCAGCTTCGCGCTGCGCGAGGCAGAGTTGCACACCCCCGACAACCGGCAGGCGCCGTTGTATGCCCGTCTTGCGTTTGTCGATACCGCAGGCGTACCGGTGACGGCCGAATTCGACTTTCTGCAGACCGGTCACCAACGCTGGGATATTGAAGTGGAAACCACCGCGGGCATGCTCGTGCTCAGCGAAGGCGGTGCCAAACTGAGCATCGATGGGAAGCCGCAGGCGCTGCCTACCGCTAGCGAATACGACGGCTTGTACCGGCGCTTCGTGCAGTTGGTGCGCGCCGGTCAATCAGAAGTAGATGTCGCACCGTTCGTGCATGTGGCCGATGCCTTCTTGCTGGGTGCGCGCAAGGTCACCGCACCGTTCGCCTGGTAAGGCCGTGCGCCTGCTTGGCTAACGTTGACTGCTGCCCGCAGCATGCCGGAAGTTCTGCAGCGCGCAGCTTGCGCCGGCTATATCGATCCAGGCTCAGCGATAGGCGAAGCTCATGGCTGACAGGCAGTGTGCGCAGCATGGCCAGTGGTATCTGGATACATTCGCTGATGACGCAGGCACATTGTTTCGCGTTGCTTGCCGCTAGCTTTCCGCCGACCCCGCGCACGTCACCGTTCCACGCCTCGCAGCCCTTGTTCGGCAATGCCAAGGTGACGACCCCGCGGCTTACACGCTTCACCCGTATCACGCCGCCAGCATTCCGTCGTAAACGGCGGGCACGGTCTGCAGATGGCCTTGCGCAGCTTGGGCAAGCCATGCGTCATTGTGCTTTGTGACCTGCGGAGACACTGTAGACGCCGAATGGCATCACAGCTGCCATCAGGCCCAGCCGCACCAGCCCGCCGATGCGGCGATAAACCGGAGTGGGCAGCCTGCCGCGGCTGGCAGCTACACGGCCGCGGCTAGGACCACGGGCGATGCCAACGGGTCGGTCAGGCTACGACGATAGCTTAGTGCCTGCCGCGTTAAACTAGCCGCCAGTCCACTGCCTAACTTCCCAATGCGCAATCCTTTGCAAGAACAGCTGCTCAAGGCCGGCCTGGTGAAAAAAGCCCAGGTGGACAAGGTTGCACGCGAACAAGTCAAGCAGCGTCATGCCAAGGGCGCGGCGGTGCCGCCGGCGGCGACGGACAAGGTTGATGCGGCGCGCCTGCAGGCTGAGCGTGCCGAGCGCGATCGTGCGCTGGCCGAGGAGCGCAACGTGCAGGTGCGCCGGCAGGAAGTGCTTGCGCAGGTGCGGCAGATCGTGGAGACCAACAAGGTCAAGCGCGAAGGCGAGATCGACTACCGCTTCAACGACGGCAGCGTGATCCGCAGCGTGCTGGTCAACACGACGCTGCGCAACCAGTTGGCCAGCGGTGCGTTGGTGATCGTGCGGTACGGTGATGGTTTTGAGCTGATTCCGCGCGCGGCCGCCGACAAGATTTACAGCCGCGATGCCGATGCCGTGGTGCTGGATCACGGACGCAACAGCGCGCCGGCTGCGGCCGATAGCGATGATGACTACTACAGCCAGTTCAAGGTGCCGGACGATTTGATTTGGTAGCGCTGACGAGCTACTGCAGATACGGATTTGCCCGCATCGTGTTCGCGTCCTCACTACCTGCTGCGTATCTGCGCGTTATCGACGGGTGTTCCGCAACTGCCGAAAATCGATTGCGAACACCTGCTCGCGCCGGCTTAGTCGCCGCGCATTGGCCGCGTTGTCGCGCAACGTAGTCGCAGCCCAGCCCGCGCGCTACTCTGACGCTCTTAGTCGCCGCATATCCGCTTATGTCGATCGTCTTGACCCAGTTCGCCCGCTCCCGCTTGTTTCCGCGCGATGGGCGTCGCAATGCCATTCAGGACTGCGCGCCCGAGCAGTTCATCCAGCGGCTCAACGACGAGGCGCCGCTACGCGTGATCGAAGGCTATGCGCCGTTTTGCCAATTGCATGTGCACCGCAACTGGACTTCGACCCGCTGCCTCACCATTCCCGTCACCGATGACAACCGGCACCTGCTGCGTTCCGGCTACGAGGCGCGCAGCACGCAGGAATTGGCCGTGCTGGTGCGTTGGTTCGAAGGTGTCGAACCACCGGTGGCTGCCTATCTGCTGCCCATCCTCTACAGCCGCGAGCAGTTGGCCAAGGAAGGCACGCCCATCGAGGCAGAGTGGGGTGTGGTCGGTTGTCTCTACACCGCAGAGCCGGACGAGATTCCGATGGCACCGATCACCATGTTGCGCAATGCCCTGGGCGTGGAAGAGGGCGGCTCTGGCACGCCGCTGGACCGCGATGCCTATCGGCGTAGCGTCGCGTTCTGGGAGCGCAATGCCAATTGGCGTGGGTGAGCGTTTGGCTCCGGTCCGCGTTCTTGTCCGTCAATTAAATTGCGCGTGGTGCATGTAGTTGCCACATCCATCCTGACTGCCAGTGCCGGGACGCGTACGCCATGGGTGCGTGCTAGGTTGCCGCCCTGCGTGTAATGGATCGGAGAATCGCCATGTCGTTAGAAGTGCTTGGTGCTGGCCTAGGCAGAACCGGGACGCTGTCGCTGAAGTTCGCGCTGGAACATTTGGGATTTGGACCGTGTTATCACGCCACGGAGGTCGCCGCTAACATGCGTACGGCACTGCCGCTGTGGAATGCCGCCGAGCGCGGTGTCGCAGACTGGTCGGCCATCTTCGCCGGCTACCGTTCGAGCACCGACCATCCTGGTTGCTATTACTGGCGGCAATTGATTGAGGTATATCCGCAGGCCAAGGTCGTCCTGACGGTGCGCGATCCCGACAGCTGGTTCGAGTCGGTGACCCAGACCATCCTGATGCCGGGCAGAAAGAGCACCTTCGTCGGCCCCGAGGGCGAAACATTCAGCACGTTTCTGAAACAGCAGATGGGTGGGCGCAGTCAGGACCGTGCCTTCATGGTCGACTACTTCAACCGCTGGAATCAGGCGGTGATCGATACCGTGCCAGCCGATCGGTTGTTGGTGTTCTCGTCTCGGCAAGGCTGGGCGCCACTGTGCAGCTTCCTCGGCGTACCGGTGCCGCATAAGCCTTACCCACACTTGCACGCACGGCCGCGGCTGCGTTGGTTTACGCGCGGCCTGCGTCTGCCGGATGACGTTGCCGCACGCGAGCGGCATGTGCGCGAATATCTGGAGTACCTGCGCGAAAATCTGTTCGGATAAGGGCACATTGCGTGTCTTGTTTCTGCGACACATGCCCGGTAATTTTACTTTAAAGATAAAGTACCAATCGTAATGTTGATTGGCCATATGACTATTGCTAGCCTGAAGTAAGGCGAATGTCAGAGTTCGTCATTTCTGAAACTTCCAGACAAAGGTGCGCGTGATGAAATTTGCCAAAACCATGCTGCCACTCGTGTTTTCGAAGATTCTAAAAATGGTTGGTCCGCGCAAGGTGGCCTATATCTACACGCAGTAACTGCAATGCCAGGGCGGGCTTGGCCGGATGGCCCGCACGCACGCGCATCGTCGGCGACGGCGATGCGCGCTGCCGCAGGTCAACGGTGGCCTGCAAGTGCAGTGTGCGGATGTGCAGCAGCTCGTTACGGGGTATTGCCTGGCCTTGGAGCCGGGCGCGCATGCGTAGCATGCGGCTGCGAGGTGTTGGCGTGTGCACATCTGATGAGCCCGACGCGATGACAACCGACAGGACGCCGATGTGGGCATGCCCTCCAAGCAGCGCGAATATTCCAATCGCTTTTTCGACTCGACAGTCTGGAACGACTTCGCCTTTCGCGACGACGATGTCGTCATCGCCAGCTATGCCAAGGCAGGGACGACCTGGGTGCAGCAGATCGTCGCGCAACTGATCTTCGGCGGCGCCGAGGAGATCGACGTCTCGCGGCTGTCGCCCTGGTTCGACTCGGTGTATCCGGACAAGGCCACCAAGCAGCGACTGCTCGCCGAGCAACGCCATCGCCGCTTCGTGAAAACCCATCTGCCCGCCGATGCGCTGGTGCTGTCCGAACGCGCCCGCTATCTCTACGTCGGCCGCGATGCGCGCGACATCGTCTGGAGCCTGTATGACCACCAGCGGGCAGTCAGCGCCGATGCGCAGGCGCGTCTGGATGCGGAGCCCTCCGGCAACGGTAAATTGAAGGTCATGCCGCCGCCCACGTGCTCGGTCGAGGCCTATTTCCAGACCTGGATGCGCGCCGATGGGGCGCCGCTGTGGCCGTTCTGGGAGGGCGTGCGTTCCTGGTGGGCGCTGCGCGATTGCGACAACGTGCTGCTGGTGCATTACGCCGCGTTGCTTCATGACCTGCGTGCGCAAGTGCGGCGCATTGCCGCATTCCTTGATATCCCGCTGGATGACCAGTGCTGCGAGCGCGTGCTGGCGCACTGCAGTCTGGACTACATGCGCGCGCATGCGGCGCGCTACGTTCCACAGGGTGCCGGTTTCTGGCGCGACGGCGGCCGAGCCTTCTTCAATCAAGGTCTCAATGGGCGGTGGCGGGACCGACTGGCACCGGCCGACGATTCGGCCTATCGGCAGCGTGTTGTCACCGAGCTTGGCGCCGAGTGCGCGCATTGGCTCGCCACCGGCGACGTTGCGTCGTCGGCGCACGCGACGACCGGGATGGTTGCTTAGGGTGGCCAGCGGGTCTTTCGCGGAGAGCAGCATGGATGGATCGTCAGCGCATGCCTACGATCAGGTGTCACGATACTACGATCGCCTGAGGGACCACTGGGCCGCTGCCAGTGCAGCGCAGGGTGCGCGGGCATTGGCGGCACTGGTCGGCAGTGGCACGGCGCTGGAGTTGGGGATCGGCACCGGCCGCATTGCGCTGCCGCTGGCGGCTGGCGGCGCGGCAGTCTGCGGCATAGACAACTCGCCTGGCATGTTGGACATGCTTCGTGCCAAGCCCGGTGCCGAGCGACTGAGGCTGGTCTGCGCCGATTTTGTCGATGTCCCGGTCGCCGGGCCGTTCGACCTGATCTATTCGGTGTATTCGCTCGGCTATCTGTTGACGCAGGACGAGCAGTTGCGTTGCCTGCGCGCGGTGCGCGAGCGCCTGGCAACCTCCGGCGTGTTCGTCCTGCAGACGATGGTGCCCCAGGCGGAGACGTTGCTGGCGGACGGCAAGGTGAGGTCGTTGGAGGCGCCGGCCCTAGACGAGGGCGACGTGCCGGTGATGCTGATGTGCTCCAGCGCTGATCCTGCCCGGCAACTGATCCAGCAGCGCATCGTGATGATCGGGGCGTCGGCGACCCGCGTCTTCAACGATCGCTATCGCTATCTTTGGCCTTCCGAGCTGGATCTGATGGCACGGATCGCCGGCTTGCGCTTGCGGGCCAGATGGGGCGATTGGAGCGGGCATCCCTATACCGCGCGCAGCCGTAGCCAGATTTCCGTGTATGAGCCTGCCGCGATGGATGCAGACGCGGCGAGCGCACGCCGCTGACGGTGCCATCGGCCAAGATGGGCCGGCGCGGCTGCAGCAAGTGTCACCGTGTCGTGACCTTGGCCGCTGGGCGGTCTGCCACTTTCGATCGACCACAGCGCAAGCGACGACGCACAGCGCGATGCGTGGGCAGATTCAGATTCGACGTCTCACCCATAGATGCCTTGATGCACAACGGGCGCCGTGCGGCGCCCGTTGATTCACACTGTCGAGGATGGGCGACGGTGCGCCCACGTTTCAGTAGCGGTAATGATCCGGCTTGTACGGGCCAGCCACGTCCACGCCGAGGTAGTCGGCCTGGTCCTTGGTCAGGGTGGTCAGCTTCACGCCGATCTTTTCCAGGTGCAGACGCGCAACTTCTTCATCCAGGTGCTTGGGCAGGATGTAGACCTTCTTCTCGTAGGTGTCGCGCTTTTCCCACAGGTCGATCTGGGCCAGGGTCTGGTTGGCGAACGAGTTGGACATCACGAAGCTCGGGTGGCCAGTGGCGCAGCCCAGGTTCACCAGGCGGCCGTCGGCGAGCAGGAAGATCGCGTTGCCGTTCGGGAACACGTACTTGTCCACCTGCGGTTTGATGTTGATCTTCTCCACGCCCTTCAGCGCGTTCAACGCATCAACCTGGATCTCGTTGTCGAAGTGGCCGATGTTGCACACGATGGCCTGGTCCTTCATCGCCTGCAGGTGTTCGACGGTGATGATGTCCTTGTTGCCGGTGGTGGTGACATAGATGTCGCCACGGCCCAGGGTGGATTCGATGGTGTTGACCTCGAAGCCCTCCATCGATGCCTGCAGCGCGCAGATCGGGTCGATTTCAGTGACGATCACGCGGGCGCCATAAGCGCGCAGCGAGGCGGCACTGCCCTTGCCCACGTCGCCGTAACCGCAGACCACGGCGACCTTGCCGGCCAGCATCACGTCCATTGCGCGCTTGAGGCCATCGGCCAGCGATTCGCGGCAGCCGTAGAGGTTGTCGAACTTGCTCTTGGTGACCGAGTCGTTGACGTTGATGGCCGGGATCAGCAGCTTGCCGGCTTCGGCAATCTGGTACAGGCGGTGCACGCCGGTGGTGGTCTCTTCGGAGACGCCCTTCCAATCCTTGACCACACGCGCCCAGTAGCCCGGGCGCTCGACGGCCACGCGCTTGAGCAGGGCCTTGATGACGCTCTCTTCGTGCGAGGAAGCCGGCTCGTCGACCCAGGTGCTGCCGTTTTCGAGCTCATAGCCCTTGTGGATCAGCAGGGTGACGTCGCCGCCGTCGTCCACCACCAACTCCGGACCGGTGAGGGTGCCGTCGGGCAGGGTGAAGGTCAGCGCGTCCAGGGTGCAGTCCCAGTACTCTTCCAGCGTTTCGCCCTTCCAGGCGAACACGGGGGTGCCGGTCGCGGCGATCGCAGCGGCTGCGTGGTCCTGGGTGGAGAAGATGTTGCACGAGGCCCAGCGCACGTTGGCGCCGATGTCCTTGAGCGTTTCGATCAGCACCGCGGTCTGGATGGTCATGTGCAGCGAGCCGGTGATGCGCACATCCTTCAGTGGCTTGGTCTGCGCATGCTTGCGGCGGATCGACATCAGGCCCGGCATTTCGTGCTCGGCGATGTCCAGCTCCTTGCGGCCCCAATCGGCCAGGGAGATGTCGGCAATCTTGTAATCGGCGTGCGGGGTAATCTTTGTCACAGCGTTCATGCAATGGCTCCGGTAGGCAAACGAATGTCTGCAATTCCGGGCGCCGTTGAACGATAACTGCTGGTCGAGCCTGGCCGTATTTACCTGCACCTGTGGTGCAGTGAGCGATCAGTCCGCCCTACCGGTCGCAGCGCCCCTCGACAACAGCGTTGATTATATCGGCAGCACCCCCCCTCGGCATGAATTGCAGCCCACCCCCTACCAACGGCAGGGGAGCGGCCGACGGGCGGCTGCTATGGTCCGGGGTCGATTATCATCGGGGACAGACAATGCAGAGGAACCGGCATGCGCAAGGCTGGCGGCAGCACACATGGGTGTTGACAGGGGCTTTGGCGTTGAGTGTACCGGTGGTGGCGGTCGCTAGCCCGGCACCTGCCAGCCCGGCAGCCGTGCAACCCGGCACTGTGGCAGGCGGCGGGTATCAGCTGCCGTCCACGGCGCTGCAGGCGGTGGTGGACGCCCCGCGCGCGCCGCTGTTGCAGCTGTCGCCCAAGCGCGACCTGGCCGCGATGCTGCAAATGCCGGCTCTGCCGGACATTGCCGAGGTGGCCCAGCCGGAGCTGAAGCTGGCCGGCATGCGCATCCATCCAAAGACGTTTGCCGCCAGCCGGTTTTCGTTCGCCAGCAAGCTGTGGCTGTTGTCGGTGGCCGACGGCAGCGAGCGGCAGATTGCCGGCTTGCCGTCGCCGCTGTCGCTGGCCGACCTGAACTGGTCGCCGGACCAGCGCTATCTGGCGTTTCGCCGCGAAGATGCTGCCAGCGGCGCCAACGAACTGTGGCTGGTGGACGTTGCGGCCGGGCAGGCGCGGCGGCTGGTGGCCGGCTTGAACACCAGCGTCGACGACGACTTGCGTTGGTTGCCCGATGGCAGTGGCTTGCTGCTGCAGCAACAGGTTGCAGGGCAGGGCGCGCCGCCGACCCGCGATGCGACACCGGCCGGCCCCGCGATCCAGCAGACCAGCGCGGCCGCCGGGGTGCGCTCGCTGCCGACCTACCAGGACCTGCTGCGCAACGAAGCCGACGCGCGCGTGTTCGAGTACTACGCCACCGGCCAGCCGATCATCGTCACGCTGAGCGGGCAGGTGCTCCCGATCGCCGCGCCGGGCATCTATCTCAATCTGTCGGTGTCGCCGGATGGCCGTTACATTCTGAGTGAACGCAGCGAGCGGCCGTTCTCGTACCTGGTGCCGGTGACTAATTTTCCGCGGCGCATCGAGGTGCTGGACCTGCAGGGCAAGCTGGTGCGTCAGATCGCGCAACTGCCGCTGGTCGAAGGCCTGCCGACCGGTAACGACGCTGTGCCGACCGGCGTGCGCGACATCAGCTGGCGGCACGATGCACCGGCCACGCTGGTGTGGGCCGAAGCGCTGGACGGCGGCGACCCGGCACGCGAGAGCAAGCTCCGCGATGCGGTGCGGATGCAGGCAGCGCCATTCACGCGCGCGCCGGTCACGCTGGCGCAGCTGGAGAGTCGGTTCGAGCGCATCCAGTGGGGCCGCGGCGATCTGGCGATCTTGAGCGAAAGCTGGTGGAAGACCCGCCGCACCAAGCAATGGCGCATTGCACCGGATCAACCGCAACGCGCGCCCGAATTGCTGTGGGACCGCTCCTCGCAGGACCGCTACAGAGACCCGGGCACGCCGGCGACGGTAGCCGATGGCAAGGGCCGCCCGCTGCTGCAGACCGGCAGCGATGGCAACAGCCTGTTCCTGCTCGGCAAGGGCGCTTCGCCGGAAGGCGACCGCCCGTTCGTGGACCGATTCGATCTGCGCAGCAAGCAGGCCACCCGCCTGTTCCATTCGCAGGCGCCGAGCTATTCCGCACCGTTGGCGTTACTGGATGCGCAGGCCACGCAGCTGTTGCTCAGCCGCGAATCGCCGGAGGAGCCGGCTAACTATGTCGTGCAGACCTTGGGCGATGCAGCGCCCGCACCACGGGCATTGACCCACTTCGCACACCCGCTACCGCAGTTGCGCGGCGTGCAGAAGGAGCAGATCCGCTATAAGCGCGCCGATGGTGTGGACCTTACGGCCACGCTGCTGCTGCCGCCCGGTTATGACCCCAAGCGCGATGGCCCACGGCCGCTGCTGATGTGGGCTTACCCGGGCGAATTCAAAAGCGCCGATACCGCCAGCCAGGTGACCGACTCGCCGTACCGGTTCAACGCGATCAGTTACTGGGGGCCGCAGGCGTTTCTGGCGATCGGCTACGTGGTGCTCAACAACCCGACCATGCCGATCGTGGGCGAAGGCGATGCCGAACCCAACGACACCTATGTGCCGCAGTTGATCGCCGATGCGCAGGCCGCGGTGGATGAAGTGGTGCGGCGTGGCGTCACCGACCGCGAGCACATCGCCATCGGTGGGCATTCCTACGGCGCCTTCATGACCGCCAACCTGCTCGCGCACACACGCCTTTTCAAGGCCGGTATCGCGCGCAGCGGCGCCTACAACCGCACGCTTACCCCGTTCGGCTTCCAGGCAGAGGAACGCAATTACTGGCAGGCGCAACCGGTGTATCAGGCGATGTCGCCGTTTAATTACGCCGACAAGATCAAGGACCCGCTGCTGCTGATCCACGGCCAGGACGACAACAACACCGGCACCTTCCCGATCCAGAGCGAGCGCATGTTCGCTGCGATCAACGGCCTGGGCGGCACTGCGCGTCTGGTACTGCTGCCCAATGAATCGCATGCGTACCGCGCGCGGCAGTCGATCATGCAGATGCTGGCCGAAAGCGAGCAGTGGTTGAAGACCAATGTTGGCGATCCGGTGAAGGATGCAGGCGCTTCACGCACACGTTGATCGATGGTTGCTTGCACCGGTAGGAGCACGCCTGCGCGCGCTGCGGCTTTATCGATAACGCTTCTTCGCGCCCGGGTGCGCTGCTGCAGCGGATGTGGCTGGGGCGCTGCCGGCAACATCTGCTGAGCCGTCCAGATGATTGCTGCGTTCACCCGTAGGAGCGGGCTTGCCCGCCAAAGCATTACCGGGAAAGCCACGTCGCGCGCCTCCTACGAGAGCCATCGGATACGGGGCACTGGCACACGATGGTTGGTGGTGAAACCATCGCCGTCGTCGCGATCATCTAATCCTTTTGGGTTAGTCTTCGACGACTTTGCGCTTGAAAAGGGTGTGCGTTTCCGATGAACGAGTACCGCAGCAGTCTTGTGTTCGCTACCCCCGATCTTCCCTTGCGCGACGATGTGCGGCGGCTCGGTGCACTGGTGGGTGATCTGCTCGCCGAGCAGGTGTCTGCGGAATTCCTCGATGAAATCGAACGCGTGCGCACCACCGCCATTTCGCGGCGCGAAAGCGACGCCCCGCCATCCACGTTGAGCGAACAACTCACCGGGCGCGAGCCGCGTGACGCCGAAGCGCTGGTGCGCGCCTTCAGTACCTATTTTCAGGTGGTCAATATCGCCGAGCGCGTGCATCGCATCCGCCGCCGCCGCGAGTACCAGCGCAGCGGTACCGACACGCCGCAGCCGGATGGCCTGCACGACGCATTGCGCCGGCTCAAGGCGCAGGGTGTGACCCTGGACGAACTCAGCCAGTGGTTGCCGCGTATCGATGTGGAGCCGGTGTTCACCGCGCATCCCACCGAGGCAGTGCGCCGCGCGTTGCTGGAAAAAGAACAGCTGATGGTCGCCAGCCTGGTCGACAACCTGGACGGCATGCGCACGCCCAACGAACGCGCCAGCGACGCCGCGCGCTTCCGCATGGCCTTGACCGCCTCGTGGCAGACCGCCGATTCCTCGCCGGTGCGCCCCACCGTGGACGACGAGCGCGAGCATGTGGGCTTCTATCTTACCCAGGTGCTCTACCGCGTCATTCCGGTGATGTACGAAACGCTCGAACACGCCATCGAAGAAACCTACGGCAGCGTGCCAGTGTTGCCGCGCCTGCTGCGTTTCGGCACCTGGGTGGGGGGCGACATGGACGGCAATCCCAATGTGGATGCCAACACCATTGCCGGCACCCTGGATGCACAGCGGCGCGCGGTGCTGGACCGCTATCAGAAAGAACTCTGGCAGCTGGCCAGCCTGCTCAGCCAATCGACCACGCTGGTGCAGGTGAGCCCTGCGCTCACCGCGCAGCTGGAACGCTACCGCGCGCTGCTCCCCGAGGCCGCCGCACGTTCGCGCCCGCGCCATGGCGACATGCCGTACCGCCTGCTCAACGACCTGATGCGCGCACGCCTGCAGGCCACCCTGGACGATGCCGACGGCGCCTACGCGGCGCCATCGGAGCTCGAACACGACTTGCAGTTGATCCTGGACAGCCTGCAAGCCAACAAGGGCCTGCATGCCGGTTGGTTCGCGGTGCGGCGTCTGCTGTGGCGCGTGCGCAGTTTCGGTTTCCATCTGGCGCGATTGGACGTGCGCCAGGAATCGAGCGTGCATGCGCGCGCCGTGGCCGATGCCTTGGGCCAGACCGACTGGGACGTGCAGGACGCCACCCAGCGCGCCGCCGTGCTCGGCCCCTATGCCGCCGGAAAAGAGCCCTTGCCGCATGTGCAGGATGAAGGCAATGCGCGGCTGGATGCGGTGTTCGCCGCGCTCGCCGATGCACGCACGCGCCACGGTGCCGATGCATTGGGCAGTTACATCATCTCGATGGCGCACAACCGCGCCGACGTGCTCACCGTGCTCGCACTGGCCCGTCGCGGCGGGCTGGTCGACGACGCTGGCGCCGTGCCGCTGGATATCGTGCCGCTGTTCGAAACCGTGGACGATCTGCGTGGCGGTACCGGCACCGTGCAGGACCTGCTCGCCGACCCGGTGTATCGCCAGCATCTGGCCGCGCGCAGCGATACGCAGATGGTGATGTTGGGGTATTCGGATAGCGGCAAGGACGGCGGCATCGCCGCTTCGCGCTGGGGCCTGCAACGCGCGCAGGTCGAGTTGCTGGAAGCGGCCGCCGAGTTGGGCGTGCGGCTGACCTTCTTCCACGGCCGCGGCGGTTCAATCGCACGCGGTGGCGGCAAGACCAGCCGCGCGCTGGATGCCGCACCGCGCGGCAGCGTCGATGGCCGCTTGCGGGTTACCGAGCAAGGTGAGGTGATCCACCGCAAATACGGCATTCGTGCATTGGCGTTGCGCTCGCTGGAGCAGATGACCGGCGCGGTGTTGCTTTCGAGCCTGCGCCCGCGTGCGCCCGAGCCGCGCGAGGAGCGCTGGCGCCCGGCGATGGATCTGGTGGCCGAACGCAGCACCGTCGCCTATCGCGCGTTCGTCGGCGCGCCTGATTTCATGCAGTACTTCCGCCTGGCCACGCCGATCGATGTGATCGAGCGCATGACGCTGGGCTCGCGCCCGTCGCGGCGGCTAGGCCAGGATGCGGCGCTGTCAAACCTGCGTGCGATTCCGTGGGTGTTTGCATGGAGTCAGGCGCGTGCGGTGATTCCGGGCTGGTACGGCGTCGGCAGCGGTCTGCAGGCGGCAGTGGATGCCGGGCATGAAGACACCTTGCGCGAAATGGCGCAGGACTGGCCGTTCTTCCGCACCTTCCTGGACGACATCGCCATGGTGTTGTCCAAGGGCGATCTGAACATCGCCGAGTTGTTCTCGCGGTTGTCGGGCGACTTGCACACACGGTTTTTCCCGCTGATCCGCGACGAACTGGCCTTGACCAAGGGCTGGGTCAAGGCGCTGCTGCAGCAGCAATCGCTGTTGCAGCACGACCCGCGGCTGGCGTTGTCGATTCGCCTGCGCAACCCCTACATCGACCCGATCAGCGTGCTGCAGGTGGACCTGCTGCAGCGCTGGCGCGCCACCGATGGCGAAGACGAGGAACTGCTGCGCGCGCTGGTGGCCTGCGTCAACGGCGTCTCGCAAGGCGTGCAGAACACCGGCTGATCGCATGGCCGGCTGCAAGGCCGGGCAGGGAGCATATCCACGACAAGCCAACGGCGATCAGGCCGTTGGTCGGAAAGGGCACGCAAGCGGCAAGCGGACTCTGGCGTAACCGGACAAATCTGTCCGATAATGCCGGCATGATGACTTCCCGCCCCGATGCCGCGCTGCGCCGCCGGCAGATTCTCGATGCCGCCGACGAAGTGTTCAGCGAACACGGCGTCAATGCCCCGCTGGAATTGGTGGTGGAGCGCGCCGGTCTTGGCCGCGCCACCCTGTACCGCAATTTCCCCGACCGGCTCGCGCTGATGACGGCGTTGATGGCGCGTGGCCTAGATGGGCTGGAGCGTATGGCCGCCGACTTGGCCGACCGCCCGGATGGCTTGGCGGTGCTGCTGCACGATGTGGCCGAGCACATCGCCCAGTCCGCGCCGATGGTGGACTTCTGGCGCTCGATCGAACGCGCGCACCCGGCAGTGCACGCCGCGGACCGGCGCGTGGTCAGCATCTTTCTGCCGTTCGTGCATCGCGCCCGCGACGCCGGGTTGTGCCGGGCCGATGTCGATGACGAGCAGTTGTTGCTGGTGATCGACATGCTGGGCAGCTGCCTGCGCGGTAGCGACGAAGCCGAACGCAAGCGGCTTGCGCATCGCTCGGCCGATCTGTTGATGCATGCGCTGGGCATGCAGGTGTCTTGAGACCGCACGTGATGACACGCGCCACACGTGTCCGCATGGGTGTTGAGCGTTTTGCTAACGCCACTACCAGTCGGTGAATTTCAAGATGTTATTGAGCCTCACCAAATGAACTTCGTGTCCAAGTAGTGTTCCAGAAATCCTGACGACTTTCCTTTTGTCCTGCTCCGTCCCACTCGACCACACGGATTTTTGATGGGCCTCGCGCACTTAAAATTGAGTCGAGATGTCTATCGCTTCCCGAGTAACCAACAAGCACGGCTGATTCGGATTCTTCCAGTGCTTTCAAAATGCTCCCAATAACAGGTAAGCAACCGCGACGCGGCAATCACCGTCTCCTTGTGCTTCACATGGGTCAGTACGATATGGGAGTCGGTAATGTCTTGATCAGTGCCGAGCTCTGCCTGCCGAAGTTTTAATTACTTTCTTATCTCTATCGCCGTCATCTCGATCAACAAATAGCGGCGATCCGTGCAGGTGCATGTAATAGCCGAAGTCGCGCCCGTATTTCCTCTCAAGGTTGTCTTCTGCGAATCCATTTCTCAAAAATCCGTCCACAAGTGCTCCGTTATAGCCATCGATAACTTCTTCTTTAATCATGGGTTGATAAAGGAGATTGTCGTAGTTCAACGTGGCGACGTGAGATTTTGTTTTCTTGGAGTAAGCGACAAGAGACGTGATGAAATCCATGGGCAGCCCAGAATCCCGCCGATGGAAATGGAGTGACGTTTGGTAGAGGAATTTTCTGACCGCCTCAGGAAAGCGCTTCCCGTCGTCGCTTAACCAATGAAGCTCGCCACTCCCGGTTCGAGAAAGAAAATCGCAGGCCGATACGACGAGTTGCAGGTCGTCCAAGTCGTCTTCGCCATGAGGACGGTCTCCTTCATCGCTCAAGCAGTAGCGGACCAGGTCCTTTGTGGGCTCATCAAGAGCCACGCTATCTTCCCACGTGCGCCCGATGGCGTTGTCCAGCGAGAAGAACGTTGGGTCCAATGCCATCCCCAACCCGTTTACAAAAACCAACGTCGCTCTGGCCACCCATTCCTCCGCTGTAAGAGTGCAACACTTGCGTCGACAATGCCTCGCTGCACTGGAACATATGACTTGACAGGCAGTAACTGAGAAGTTGACCCATGGAAGGTCTGATGTCTTTGCTGGATGGCGGCTCCCTCGGGGGAGACAGCTGCCGGCAGCATGACGGTCGATGTCGCTTACGACATGTTGTCTTGCACGCAGGCACGCCGACTGGCTAAGCGGCCGCACGCGCAGGACAGCACAAAATTAGCATTAATACGTCCGTGAATGTGCCGACTTGCGCATGCGATGCGTGCATTTTTCATGTTCGCAGGCACGGTCACCAAACTGAAATACCGCATCACCACCATGCGCGGCGCCTGCTTGCAGGTGTGATGCAGCAGCGCCGCTGCTGGCTGCCTCGCTCCCCACATTCGCGGTGGCGTAGCTGTGGCTTCGGTACATGGCGCGCTGCTGCATTCATCGGATTACCTATGATCTTTCGTTGTTCGCTGTTGCGTCCTTCGCGGTTGTCGCAGGCGCTGTGTTTATCGTTGTGTGCGCTGTGCGGGCATGCCGCTGCCCAGGAGGCGCAGGCCACCACACCTGCCAAGGGTGAGATGGCCACGCTGGACAAAGTCACTGTCGCTGCCACGCGTTACAACGCGACCGACATGCAGATGGCCGCGACCAACACCGTGAATGTGTTGTCAGCCGACGATCTCAAGACCACCGCCGTGCACAACGTGGCTGAAGCGTTGGGCCTGATGCCGGGCGTCAATGTGATCAATACCGGGCAATCGTATTTCGGCGGCATCGACGGCGCTGCACGCGGCGAAGGCATGTTCTCATCGGTGCGTGGCCTCAATGCCGAATACAACGTCAACCTGATCAACGGCATCAACGTGGCACAGGGCATGCCGTATAGCCGCGGTGTGCAACTCAGCTTGCTGCCGCCCTCCGGCTTGCAGACCATCGCCCTGAACAAAACCTCCACCGCCGATATGGACGGCGATGCGATCGGCGGCACCATTGATTACCGCACCCCCAGCGCATTCGATTCGACCGACCGCCAGGGCGGCAGCGTGACGCTAAGCGGACGACTGGAAAGCCGTGCACGCGACTACGGCGATTCCGGTCTGGGCAGCGGCGCAGCCGGCGATTGGCATGCGCGTTTTGGCGATGCCGGGCAGTTCGGCGTGGCGGTCAGTGCTTATTACGACGAGCGCCATTTCGTGAACAGCGAAGTGGCCGCCGCTTCGGCTGCACGCAACGATGGCGCGTGGAAATTTGCCCGTGCCGATGCCAGCGGCAATCTGGCAGCCGGCGCCGACCCGCAGGATGTGTTGCAGAGCACCGGGATGAATATCGGTTACTCGCAAGGCGAGACGCGCCGCTACGGCGGCAATGCGGCGTTCGATTGGCGCGTGGACCCCAGCCTGCATCTGTATGCACGCATGACCTACGCCTTCGCCAAGACCGAGCAAAACACCGGCTACACGCAGTTTGTCCCGGCCAATGTCAGCTTCACCCAGATCGGCAGCAGCGGCGTGTATCAGCCGCAGATCAATCGCGTTGCAGTGCGTTACTGGTATGAAACTAACCCCGAAGAGGCTGACCTTGCCACCGTGCAGTTCGGTGCAGACAAGCAGCTCGGGCATTGGACATTCTCACCGAACATCTTCTACGGCACCGGCAATAACGATCGCCCGGACCACGTGGAAATTTCAGCGCGCAACGATCAATACAGGTCAAGCAACTTCGCCTATGGCGCCAACCGCTTCATCAGCTACGACGCCAACGGCTTTCCGATGCCGCTGCTCACTCCGGCCATGCAGGCACAGGCCTCGGATGTGGGCAGCCTGTACGCGCGACGCACCGGGCAGATTTCCAGGCAATACAGCGGCCAGGACAAGGGTGGCGGCAAGTTCGATGTGGCATACGATTTCGATGCCGGGCTGCTTAGCCGCATTGCGTTCGGCGTGAAGTATGTTGACAGCTCGCGCAACTTCACCGATCGCGACTGGACCAATGCCAAGTACACCGACGGTACCTTGTTGCGCGACACCGGCCTGATCGCGCAGCGTTACGATTCGGTCTATCCGGACCAATATGCGTTTCCCACCGTGCGCCTGAGCAATGCAGCGCTCAACGACCTGATTGCGCGCACGCTCACGCCGGCCAGTTTCGACAGTTGCGGCAAGCTGGCGATCAATAACCTCAACTGCAACACCATGCGCGCCACCGAAGCGGTGAGCGCGGCCTACGCAATGGCGACTTTGCGCACCGGTAACTGGGAAATTCTGCCGGGCATGCGTTTCGAACATACGGCTATCACCAACACGTTCTGGGCCCAGCCGGCCGCCATCAACGGTGCCGAGCAGGTCGGCGCATTCGCCAACAATCACACGCGCTACAACGTCGCTTTGCCGAGCGTGTTCGTCAATTACCGGCCCGATGGCGATGGCGCCGTGTATCGCGGTTCGGTGTGGACCAGCTACACGCGCCCGGCCTTTGTGCAGTTGGGCGGCGGCCGCTCCACCGATATTTCCAGCGACGGCCAGACCACCATCACCGAAGGCAACCCGGATCTGAAACCGATCAAGTCGCTGAATGTGGATGTGTCGGGCGAATGGCAGAACGACAGCGGCGGCCACGCCATGTTGGCCGGCTATTACAAGCGCCTCACCGATTACATCTACGAGAGCGGGTCGAATGCCGCCAACCCCGGCGAAAGCGGTACCGCCAGTACCCGTTTCGTGCGTCCGCAAAACGGCGGCGACGGCCGCGTGCTGGGCATGGAAGCGGCTGTGCGGCAGACCTTCCAGGGCCTGCCCGCGCCGCTGGATGGCTTCGGCATCGGCGCCAATGTCACCCGTCAGACCACGCGCGTGGATCTGGGGACGGAAGGCTTCGCACACGAACGCATCCAGAACGCCCCCAACCTGCTCGCCAACGCAGAACTGTTTTATGAAAAGGGGCCGTGGTCGGTCAACGTGAGCTATCACTACTCCGGTGAATACGTGTCGGTGTACGACTATCTCAACCGGGGCGCGCATTGGGACAACGTGTGGATCAAGCCGATCACCCGCGTCGATCTGCACCTGGGCTATGCGCCCACCGACCACCTGCGCGTGGATCTGTCGGTGGCCAACCTCACCAAGCAGCACAGCTACTGGGCACACGTGGGCCACGATAGTGATGCAATTTCCGACATCGTCGATTCCGGCATGACCAGTCTGGTGACCGCAAAATATGTGTTCTGATCAAGCACGATGCGCAGGCGACGACCTAGCAGGCGCGCAGCAAGGCGCCAATGTCATGACTGATGCGCAACAAGACGCAGGACGCGCAGATGGTTGCCATGGAACGGGGCAGGGGGCGTCGCAACCTGCGCTGTTGGCCGGCGGTGGGGAACCGCCGTTGGCCGCGCGCTTGGTCGTTGGCGTGCGTGACGCGATGGGGATCGCGGCACGCACGTTATATGCAGTACGCATGCAGCGCGTTGGCATTGCGCGCATGCCTAACAAAATGCCTAGCGGCATGTCCGTGGCAACTGGCAGCGCGCTGTGCATGCTGTTGGTGGTTGGGCTTGCGTTGGGTGGCTGCGCAGCCTCAACGCCGAGTGCATCCACGCCGCGTGTTGGCGATCAATCGACCGACACCGCCGGCCAACAGGCAGGCACGGGTACGCCGGCCTCTGCGCAAACCGCACAACTGGAGCGCGTGGTGGTGGTGTTCCGGCACGGCGTCCGCGCACCGCTGCAAGGCGAGGCCGCCGCTGCGCACTATGCCGATCAACCCTGGCCGCAGTGGTCCACGCCTGCCAGCCTGCTCACCGCGCATGGTCGCAAAGGTGTGCAATTGAGCGGCGAGTACCTGCGTCAGTGGTTGGCACAGCAGGCCTTGCTGCCGAGCAGCAGCTGCCCGGCCAGCGGCAGCGTGTCGGTGTGGGCCAATACCGATCAACGCACCATCGCTAGCGGCGCGTTGCTGGCCGATGCACTGGCCCCTGGTTGCGGCATTGTCGCCGGGCATCGGGAGGCTGGTAGCAACGATCCGCTGTTCCGACCGATCGAAGCCGGCGCGGTACCGTTCGACGCGACTGCAGCGGTGGCATCGATCCAGCAACAGACCGGTGGCCCTGCTGCCTTGCTGCAAGGCCATGCCGCCGAGCTGCAGGCGCTGCAGCAGATTCTGGGTTGCACGCAGACGCCCTGCGATTTCGCACAGATGCCTTCCACGCTGGCGCCATCGGCCAACGGGCGTGGCCTCAAATTAGGCGGCCCGATCGACCTGACCTCCGGCACTGGCGAGGTGTTGCTGCTGCAATACGCAGAAGGTCTGCCGCTCTCGCAGGTCGGCTGGGGGCGCGCCACACCCGAACGCCTGGCACAAGTGTCGCGCTTGCACGCATTGCTATTCGACATCTATGCACGGCCGCACTACATGGCCGCACGGTCGGGTGCACCGCTGGCGCGCGAGGTCTTGCAACGTTTCAGCGATGCCCAGGCACCGAAAGTCTCGCTGTTCGTCGGCAGCGACACCCACATCGCCGCCTTGAGTGGCCTGCTGGGTGTGCATTTTCATCTGCCTGGCTACGGCGCCGACGACCCGCCACCGGGCGGCGCTCTGTTGCTTGGTTTGTGGCGCGAACCCAATGGCGAGCGGGTCGTGCGCGCCCAATACCTGGCGCAATCGCTGGATCAATTGCGCACCCTGGCACCGCTGGATCTCGCTCACCCACCCTTGCAGCAGCAGGTGGCGCTGGGTCTGTGTGCTCCGGAGCGGCGCATCGCGTGCCCATTGTCTGAATTTGCCAAGGCGCTTGAGCAGCAATTGCGGCTTGATCAATAGCCGCATGATCGCGATGGCTATCTTTGAGTAGTTGGCATGCGGTGTAGCTTGGTCGCATACCTGCTGGCGATTTTCGCCCTGCGTCGCTGCCTACGCTTGCTGCGTGTGCGCTCCAGGGCGCTGCACCAGCGGCGCTCAAGCGTGTGCGTTGGAGCTTGGAAAGAGAGGAGCTTACCCGCTTACATCAGGAGCGTGCTATTGCTTCCTCCCACCGGAACAGTGTCCTCCTTGATGGGGGAGAAGGTGCACCGCAGGGGTGGATGAGGGTGCGCGGCAGAGAGTCACCAGTTTCTGCAATGACCAATGCGTTGCCACGCGCCTGCACCGATTGCATCGCTCCGTACCCTCACCCCAACCCCTCTCCCGTGGGGAGAGGGGCTTTATCTCCTACGCCGATGTGCGCCGCATCTAATGACGACAACAACACCATCGCTCCAGCCATGCCGCGCCAAGCTGCTGCATCAGGCCACTGCAAGCGATACAAACTGCAATCGAGATAGCTGCAACAGCATCCGTTGCATCCTACCGACAAACCCTAAAACGCAACTGGGCCGCATCAGCGGCCCAGTCATGAAGCATCTCGCTCGCTCCCGCAGGGAGCGGCGTGATTATTTCAGCTTCGCAGCAGCACGCAGAGCGTCGGCGCGGTCGGTCTTTTCCCACGAGAACGAGGTCGCGCTGTGCTGCGCGCCGGCGCCGTCGGTGTAGGTGAAGTCCTTCGGCTTGCGGCCGAAGTGGCCATAGGACGCGGTCTGCTGGTACATCGGGTGGATCAGGTCGAGCATCTGGATGATGCCGAACGGGCGCAGGTCGAAATGCTTGCGGATCAGCTTTTCGATCTGCTCGTCGGCGATCTTGCCGGTGCCGAAGGTGGTGACCGAAATCGAGGTCGGCTCGGCCACGCCAATGGCGTAGGAAACCTGCACTTCGCAACGGTCGGCCAGGCCCGCAGCCACCACGTTCTTGGCCACGTAGCGCGCCGCGTAGGCGGCCGAACGGTCGACCTTGGACGGATCCTTGCCCGAGAATGCGCCGCCACCGTGACGCGCCCAGCCGCCGTAGGTGTCGACGATGATCTTGCGACCGGTCAGGCCGCAGTCGCCCACCGGGCCGCCGATCACAAACTTGCCGGTCGGGTTGATGTGGAACTTGGTGCCCTTGTGCAGCCACTTGGCCGGCAGCACCGGCTTGAGGATTTCCTCGCGCACCGCTTCGATCAGGTCTTTTTGCTTGACGCCCGGGTCGTGCTGGGTCGACAGCACCACCGCATCGATCGCCGTCGCCACGCCGTCTTCATAGCGCAGGGTGACCTGCGACTTGGCGTCCGGACGCAGCCACGACAGCGCCGAGTTCTTCTTCTTGCGGATATTGGCCTGCTGCTCGACCAGGCGGTGCGACAGGTGGATGGCCGCCGGCATGAAGCTGTCGGTTTCGTTGGTGGCATAGCCGAACATCAGGCCCTGGTCGCCAGCACCCTGCTGCTCGGGGTTCTTGCGGTCCACGCCCTGGTTGATGTCCGGCGACTGCTTGCCGATCAGGTTGAGCACGCCACAGGTCTCGCCGTCGAAGCCGACCTCGGAACTGTTGTAGCCGATGTCCAGAATAACCTTGCGGGTCAAGGCTTCCAGGTCGATCCAGGCACTGGTGGTCACTTCGCCGGCCACGATCGCAACGCCCGTCTTGACCATCGTCTCGCAGGCCACGCGGGCGCGCTTGTCCTGGGCCAGGATGGCGTCCAGCACTGCGTCGGAGATCTGGTCGGCGATCTTGTCCGGATGGCCTTCGGAGACCGATTCGGAGGTGAACAGGTAGCTGGACATCAGGCTTATATCCCTTTATTCGGATGAAAAGATGGGTGCGGATGATACACGCCCCGTGTGTCGATTGTATTGTGCGCCTGAATGGATCGCTTTAGGGTTAAGCCGATATCGGTGCAAACCGGCCGCACGCACGGCGGCCTTACGTCGGCACGGCGATTAACTGTCCGGTGACGGACCGGTGCGAGCCGGCCGAACACCACGTTAAACAGTCGTATCCGTGCATGTCCGGCCTGCTAGCATCGGCCGATGGATTCAGTGACCCAGATCGTTCTTGGCGGCGCCATCGCTGCCGCCATTGCGCCGCCCGGACAGCGGCGTGCCGCCTTGCTGGCCGGCGCGGCGCTGGGCACCTTACCCGACCTTGATGCACTGGCGCTGCTGCCGCTGACCGACGACCCGGTGACGTTGATGACGGTGCACCGCAGCGTCAGCCATTCGTTGTTCGTGCTGCCGTTGGTCGGTTGGTTGATCTGGTGGCTGTTCCGGCGCTATGGCAACGGACGGGTAGCCGGTGCGCCCACCCGCTGGTTCTGGGCGATCCAGCTGGCCCTGATCACGCACCCGCTGCTGGATGCGTTCACCGTCTACGGCACCCAGCTGTGGTGGCCGCTGCATCCGCATCCGACGATGTGGTCGAGCGTCTTCATCATCGATCCGGCGTACACCCTGTGGCTCCTGCTGGCCTGCGTAGTGGCCTGGTTTGCGCGTGCGCGTCCGTTTGCGCAGCACGTGCTGGTGATCGGCTTGGTGGCGAGCACCGCGTATCTGGGCTGGTCGTTGATTGCCAAGCAACTGGTCGACCGCCAAGCCGAACGTGCGCTGGGGGCGATGGGCCTGGCCGATGCACCGCGGTTCTCGGTACCGATGCCGCTCAATACGTTGTTGTGGCGCGTGGTGGCGATGACGCCCAGCGGCTACGTCATCGGCGAGCGTTCGCTGGTGGCCGACACCGGCCCGATGCACTTTCGCGGGTTTTCCAGTAACACCCAGGCCTTGGGCGAAGTGGCTGCGTTCGACTCGGTGCGCCGGCTTACCTGGTTCAATCGCGGCTTCATGCGCGCGCGCCTGGTCGATGACGACCTGATGCTGAGCGACCTGCGCATGGGGCTGGAGCCGGACTACAACTCTAACTTCGTGGTTGCCCATCGCGACAATGGAACGTGGCAGCCGATCGTGCCGCGGCAAGTGCAGGCGGCGTACCGCGCGCCGGTGGCACGCGACCAGATCGGCGCGGTGTTGGCGCAGATGTGGCAGCGCATCTGGCACGAGCCCAGCAGCACCGTGCTGACCGGCGACCTGGAACACGCCGGCGCTCCGGCCACCGCGCCCGCATCGGCAACTCAGTAGACCGTGGCGCGCGCCTGCACGAACGAATAGAAGAACACCGCGTTCGGGTCGCTGTGCACCTGCGCCAGTTCGCGGCGCATGCCATCCACGGTGGCGGCGTCGACCGCGCCGGCCTGCAGCAATTGGTCGGCCGCCGACAGCAGCACTTCTTCCCAGAAACCGATCATGGTCTTGCGCCGACCCGGCTCGCGGTTGTCCAGATGCAGCGTCTTGATCTCGGTGTGCACGTCACGGAAACCGCCGGCCAGCAGCAGGTTGCCCAGCTTGGCGCCGACGAACGGGTCGCCACCCTGGTCATGCTGGAAGTCGTTGAATGCCATCCAGTAGCGCCACAGGTTGGGCGAATACGGATGCAGCAGGAACGAGGCATTCATCACCTCGGTCACGTAGACCGGCGAGCCGGGCAGCAGCACGCGCCGCACTTCGTTGAGTACGCGCGCAGGCGAGGGCACGTGCTCAAGCACCCAGCATAGAAACGCCGCATCGAACTGACGCGCTTCGAACGGCAGATCGCTCGCATCGGCCTGCTGCAGCGTGTAGCGCTCGCGGCACCACGCCAGCCGTTCAAGATTTGCCCGCGCCGCGCCCAGCTGCGCCTCGCTCAGATCCACGCCAGTGACATGCAGGTCGGGAAAACGGCGCAGCAGAATCTCCGTCTGCGCACCGACGCCGCTGCCCACTTCCAGCAGGCGACGCGCGCCGCTGTAATCGATCTGATTGAACAGCGTGGCTTCGAGCAAGCGCGCCTGTTTGAGCAGACGCGCCTGTTCGGTGGCCGAAAATCCGTGCAGATAGGTCGGGGTGTCGCTCGGTGCGCTCATGCGTGCGGCTCCAGCAATGCAGAAAGACTCAGGCAGCGTCGGACAATGCGGGCGGCACGCCGGCGATCAAGGCGTCGAAGTAATCGCGTGTCAGGGCCAACTGGGCTTCCGGCGTTTCGGCGCGATTGACCACCGCACGGAAGTCTACGCTTTGCGGGTGATCCTTGGCGTACCAACCCAGATGCTTGCGTGCGATGCGCACGCCCTGGGGTTGGCCGTAGAACGCGTGTAGCGCTTCCAGATGGCTGAGCAAGGTGTCGCGCACGAACGCCAGCGACGGTGGCGGCAACACTTCGCCAGTGGCGAGGAAGTGCGCTACTTCGCCGAAGATCCACGGGCGCCCTTGTGCGGCGCGGCCGATCATCACTGCATCGGCGCCGGTCTCGCGTAGCACCTGCGCTGCCTTTAGCGGCGAATCGATATCGCCATTGGCCACCACCGGAATCTGCAGCGCGGCCTTGATCTGCGCAATCGTCGCGTACTCGGCGCTGCCGGTGTAATGCTGGTCGCGGGTGCGCCCGTGCACGGCGAGCGCGGCGATGCCGCAGTCCTGCGCAATGCGCGCAATCACCGGCCCGTTACGGTGGTCGCAATCCCAGCCGGTGCGAATCTTCAAGGTCACCGGCACGTTCACTGCCCGCACCACCGCGGTGAGGATGCGTGCCACCAGGTCTTCATCGCGCATCAGCGCCGACCCGGCCCAGGCGTTGCACACTTTCTTGGCCGGGCAGCCCATGTTGATGTCGATCAACTGCGCACCGTGGTCGACGTTGTAGCGCGCCGCCTCGGCCAGTTGCTGCGGCTCGGTGCCGGCGATCTGCACGCTGATGGGGTCCGGCTCGCCGGCATGGTCCATGCGGTGCAGCGATTTGCGCGTGCCCCAGAAGCGCCGGTCGGAGATGGTCATCTCCGATACCGCCAGCCCCGCACCCAGCCGCTTGCATAGCAGCCGGAATGGCTTGTCGGTGACGCCCGCCATGGGCGCGAGGATCACCTTGGGGGCGATGGAGTAAGGGCCGATTTGCATGGCACTAGTGTATCGGCAGGCGTCCTTGCCTGCCGTGTGTGTGCGCCTGCCGCCGCCGCGTGCTGCCCGCTAGCGACGGTGCAGGGCAATGTCCGAGCACTGGCCGGGCTGCGCAGTCGTTTTGTTAGCTGCGCTTATTGCGAGATGGCCAGGTTGTCCAGATACAGCTTGGTCTGCGCCCCGGCGCGCGCGCGATACTCGACCACGTTGTCGCCGGCAGTCAGTGTTGCCGTCTGCGGGCTGCTGGCCCAGTCGCTGGCCGAGCTGGTCTGCGTGAAGGCCGGCGTCCCGACCCGAACGCCGTTGACGTAGAGGTCGATGGTGTTGAGGCTCCCGCCGGGTGCGGAATAGCGGGTGCTCAAGGTGTACGTGCCGGCCGTGGGGACGGTGACGGTGGTGCGCAGACGTGCGCCCGGGTTGCCGCCGACGTCCACATATCCCATGCCTTGGTAATTGCGAACGGCGCCGTAGAGGCCGTTGGCGACCAGGCTGCCAATACTTCGGAAATCGAAGTTTTCGGCCTCGTACTGGCGCACACCGGTGTAGGTGGCTGGCGCGGCCGGTGCCTGGATGTTGGCGGTCGGGAACGCGCTCAGGCGCCCGGTGGCAGGGCCGGAACATTTCACGGTGATGTCCAGCGGGCCGTTGTGGGCGACGTTGAGTGTCAGCCCGTCGCTGCTGCGCGTGGCCGTGATCGTGCTGGGCTGGTGGTCGCCGCGATCGGCAAAGGTGTAGGTGGGAGGAGCACTGGCGCCACTGATGGTGAGGGTGTCGGTCTTGAGCGGGCCGGTTTCGGAATCGAAATTGGTCAGGTAGATCGACAGTGAGTCGGAAAATTCCTTGATCACGCCGGTCGTGTACTGCCCGTAGGTCAGTTTGACGGATGCGCAGGTGTTGTACTTCAGGTCCAGCGTGCCGCTTGCACTCTGATTGGTCTTGTACGGGTTGTAGGTCACCCAGGTGTTGTCCTGGCGTCCTGCGTAGATATCGCCGCTGTATTCCTGCGGAAACAGCGCGTTCAACTCCTGGGTCTTGGCTGCGATGCTGGGCCAGCGCGTGGCGTATTCGCTGCGCTTGATCTGCACCGGAAAGGACTTGGCCGCTTCGTCGGTGAGCTTCAACACGGTCGGAATGGCCGGGCAGCGTCCACTCTTTTTGTACCAGCTGTGCTGGTTGAGATACGTCCCGTCGTCGTCCATCAAATACAGGCCGGAGAACAGCGTTTCCGGCGATGCATACAGTGTCCGGTCGTTGCCGCTGGTGGTGTCGTCCACCACGACGACTTTGGTCCGGTCGATCACCTGCTGGCGGCTGAGGATGCGCAGGGTGCCATCGATGATCTTGCGGTAGACATCCATGTGGATGTTCTTGAACTGCGGGAAAAATTCCCAGCGCCGGGTGCTGTAGCCATCGGCGGTCAGGCCATTGGACAAGCTATGCACGGTGTCGGCGGTAATCAACTCCGGGCCGTCGAAATAGGTTTCGCCGGTCAGCGTTAAGTGCTCGATCAAATGCGGCGCACCTGCCTGCACCGGATAGCTGCTGCCATCGGCGGCGTACCAGCCGGTGCGATCCGGGCGGATGCCGTAGTGTCCGGCGAAACCGGACAGGAACATGCCCAGGCTAACGCTTTCGATGTCGTGGAAGCCGTAGTTGGCGGTGAACTTTTCTTCGATGATGAAATTCTTGGAATAGCTGCCGAGCGCATTGCGGAGCGCTTCGTTGCGTTTGACCATCGCCAATGGATTGATGTTTGCGCCCCAGTAGCCGCCGGTGAAGCTCACCGCCAGGTAGCCGCCGTACTTGTTGGTGAGCTTGAGCAGGTTGGACCAATGCTCCCAGCGCTGCGCCGCCGACACCGAACAGGGCTCATCGAAGCCCCAAAACTGCTCGGCATAATTGAAGCCGAGGAAGTTCGGATAGTCGCGGAAGAATTCACCGTAGACGGTCGATTCCAGATCGGTGCCGGCGGGATAATCGGGGAAGTGGCTGAAGCCGCCGCTGGAAGGCTGGATCATCGCCCAGACCCCATTGGCGGCCGCCGTCTTGATCCACGAGCGCGCGGTTTCGATGCCGTTTTCCACCTGGATCCAGTTGCACTGATTCCCGGTGGCGCCTTTGTGATTGATCGACAGCGAGATCAGCAGAACCGAATACGGGCGCAGATCGGCGGGAATCAGGTCGATGATCTTTTGCGGGTCGGCCGCATTCCAGGTGTCGGCGGTGATGACGAACATCGGCTGGTCGGGCGAGAGCGTGCGGCGTAGCGACGGATCGGAGGTCACGCTCGCTGTTATCGTGGCCGCCGGCGTAGTGGTGGACGTCATGGCGCGGGGAGCACTCACGGTGACTGTCGCCGCCGGCGATGGCATCGCAGCGGCGCTGGTATCGGGAGCATCCTGGCCACCACAGGAACTGAGCAGGCAGGGAAGTAAGGCGCATGGCAGCAGCATTGGCTTGCGCGATCGACGCAGGATCATCGGTTGTTCCGTTGAGCTTGGGGAGGCAGGGCCAGGCGCACGCTGCACTGCCGATTGCGTGGCGTGGAGTGTGCCAGTTCGACGATGCAGGCCGCATGTTGGCAAGCCGCGCCGCCAAAGGCGGCCCCGCATGACAACAGGCAATGGTCGTGGTGCGCCCGGTGATGCGGCGATAGTAGTGAGGCGAGGACAACGCGCTAGCGCGCGCAACCGGTCAGCACGTTTTATGCAATGCGCTTTCGCTTTTCGAGCACAGAAAGCAGCGCTCGGTCACGCGTGAGCGCGATGGCGCATCGGGTGGCGTGCCGAAAGCAGCAGGACGTGCGCAGCACTGCGAGGAAAAAGATGCGGTCATTGCAGTGTCACGTCGTGGGCGCAAGGCCGTGCGACGGGGTTGCCGGATTGTTGTAGTCGTCATGGAGCGCGAGACACGCGCACGCATGCTTTCAGGAGACCTGGGCAGGCCAATGTGGGTGCCGTATCGTATCGACGGCGTGCGCATGTAGCGCACGCCGAACTGCCGTGAAACGCGGTCTCAGTCGTCTGCGCGCAGCCGCGGCATCGACACAGCCGCACCTTCCACTTCGGTGGAGCGCGCTGCATAACGTGTGGCAAAGCGCACGTGGGTTGCGAAGCTGACAGCCGGCAGTTGCGCCAGCGATGCCACCAACGCCCCGTTGAACGCGTCGCCAGCACCGGTGGTATCGATGGTCTGTGCGCTTTCCGCACCCACCCGGTAATGCGCTGCGGTATCGCCGCGCAGTTGTTCTTCGGCGTGCGAAATAAAGGCGCCCACAGCACCCAGCGTCACCACAACGGTACCGCCCGGCAGCAGTTTGCGGCACAGCGAGTGCAACGTATTGCCATCCAGCGCGGCGACATCGTCGACATTGATGCGTTCGCCGACATGGCGACCGAGCAGGGCGGCAAATTCGGTTTCGTTCGGCGTTAACACATCCGACAGTTTGAGCAGACTGATCGAGGTCGGCGCATTGGCCGGCGCAGCGTTGAGTACAGTCAGCACGCCGCATTCGCGTGCCAGCGCCAGTGCCGATTCGACGGTTTCGGCTGGCGATTCCAGCTGCGCCAGCAGTACCTTTGCCGCAGCAATCAGCGGACGCTGATTGTCGACAAAGCCCGCACTCAGCACCGAATTGGCGCCGGCACCGATCACGATGGTGTTGCGGCCGTGCCCGTCGACATAGATGCCACCGGTGCCGGTCGGTTCATTGCTCGGTTCGGCAATCAGCGCAAAACCATCGTGCGCCGCCAGCGAGCGCGCCAGCGCACCACCGGCATCGTCGCCCAGCGCGCACAAGAAATGCGTCTTGGCGCCGGCACGTGCAGCCGCAACCGCCTGGTTGAAGCCTTTGCCGCCCGGGCCGGTGCTGTAGCGCCCGGCGATGGTGGCGCCCGGTGCAGGCAAGGCATCACAGCGCCACACGTGATCGACATTGAAGGACCCGACAACGACGACCGAACTCATAAATACCCTTGCCTTGAATGACTGACTTGAATGACTGTATGAAACGCGGCGTGCAGTGATTAGACCGTTACGCCGATGAACCCGCGCCGCCTTAACCGAAATGCGATAGCACGCCGGCAATGGTAGCGGTCATGAAGGTGGCGATCGAACCGCCGAGCACCGCACGCAGGCCGAACTTGGCCAGATCGTGACGACGTTCCGGCGCGAGCCCGCCGATCCCGCCGATCTGGATCGCAATCGAACTAAAGTTGGCGAAGCCGCACAACGCGTAGGTGGCGATCAGGCGTCCTTCGGCGCTCAGGCCCACGCCCGGCACTTCGCCCTTCACGATGCGCGACAACTCGCTGTAAGCAACAAACTCGTTGATCACCACTTTTTGGCCGATCAACGAACCCACTGTGGTCGCATCCACCCAGGGGGTACCGATCACCCAGGCAATCGGCGCCAGCACGTAGCCGAAGATCGTCGACAGGTTGGTGGGGCGTCCGAGTAGCGCGGCGGCGCCGGTGACGTCGCCCAGCCAGGTCAGCGGAGCGTTGATCAGCGCAATCAGCGCGATGAAGGCCAGCAGCATCGCGCCGATGTTCAGCGCCAGGCGCAAGCCGTCGCCGGCACCGGCCGCAGCTGCATCGATGATATTGCTGGTGGTTTTTTCCACTTCCATCTTGACCGTGCCGCGCGTCAACGGGGTGCCGGTTTCCGGTACCAGCAGCTTGGCGACCACCAAGGTGGCGGGCGCGGCCATGATGCTGGCGGCCAGCAGATGTTTGGCATAAAACGCCTGCTGCGCAGGATCGCTGCCGCCGAGCATGCCGACGTAGGCAGCCAGCACGCCGCCGGCGATATGCGCCATGCCGCCGATCATCATCGTCAGCAGTTCGGACTGGGTCATCTTGGGAATGTACGGGCGCACCGTCAGCGGCGCTTCGGTCTGGCCGATGAAGACGCTGGCGCACACGCTGGTGGTTTCCGCACCGGACACGCGCATCACCTTGGTGATCGCCCACGCCATCGCACGCACCACCACCTGCATCACGCCCAGGTGGTAGAGCACGCCCATCAGCGCCGAGAAGAAGATGATGGTGGGCAGCACCTGGAACGCAAAAATAAAGCCGTAGCTGTCGATGTTCATCAGGTTGCCGAAAATGAAGGTAGACCCTTCATTGACGAAACTCAGCACCTTGACGAAGCCCTTGCCCAGCGCGTCGAACACGTCGCGCCCGCCCGGCACCAGCAACACCAGTGCGGCGAATGAGATCTGCAGGGCCAGACCGGTGGCGACCAGCTTCCAGTCGATCGCGCGGCGGTTGCTCGAAAACAACCAGGTGATGCCGATGAGCACCGCCAGACCGAACAGGCCGAAACCGATCCTTCCTAAACCTTCGACCATTCCAATCCCCGGGGCTGCTGACGGCAAAACAGAAAGCCTAGAGCAGGGGGTGACAGGGGGCAAGGTGAGCGGCATTCAGACGCTCCCTGCCTGCCCGCAGCCAAGCCACGGCGGGCACGGACAGAACTGCGCTAGCGAGCTGTTGGGTGGTGCTTGCGCAAAGTGGGGAGTTCACGGGGCTGATGGAGGCGGCGTTTCACATCGCGGCGGCGCTGTTGGTCGCGGTCTTGGCGGGTAGCAAGAAGAGGTGCATGCGGAACTCGCCAGCGTGTAGAGGGCCGGTCGGTTGGCATTGGATTTGTCGGATCGCGTGTGGTCGATCTGACGCAGCAGCTGCATGGCTGGTGCTGCCGGTGCTGCATCGGCCTCAGTGGATAAATATTTTTCTGCCAACGGTAGTGATGGCGATCAGTGGCGACTGTGCGTTCACCAGCGGTGCTGATGGCGCATGCATACGCGGCGGCAGGCGTCATGCTTGGTTTATCGGTGCGCGGCGCCGCACCGGTGTCGGGACACGCCGTGAATCCGTCCCTGGCGGCGCGATGGCGGCATCCATGCCGCCAACGGTCCCGCCCCCGGATGCGGCGCCACGCTTCCACGATTTCCGGTCGCTGATCGGTAAGCAATCGCTTAAGGAAGGTCTGATCAACTCACCACAGATACGCGACACTACCCGCCTCATGTTGAGGAGTGATCCATGCAACTGACGTTCGGTGACGCTGAGGGCCTGGGCAAGCGCAAGCAGACCCGGCGCGAGATCTTCCTGGCCGAGATGGAGCAGGTGATTCCGTGGCAGCAACTGCTCGGGCTGATCGCGCCGCACTATCCGGTGTCGGGGCGGCCCGGGCGGCAGCCGTACGCACTGGCGACGATGTTGCGGATTCATCTGCTGCAGCAGTGGTATGCGTTGAGCGATCCGGCAATGGAAGAAGCGCTGCACGAGATTCCGACCTTACGGCGATTTGCCCAGCTCGGCGGGTTGGACGACATTCCCGACGCGACCACGATTCTCAATTTTCGGCGCCTGCTGGAGACCCATGGTCTTGCCGCGCGGATGCTGGAAGCGGTCAACGCGCATCTGGCGCGCAAGGGCCAGAGCCTGCGGTCGGGCACGATCGTCGATGCGACGCTGATCGCTGCACCCAGTTCGACCAAGAACGCCGATCACG